>JBAWXH010000017.1:0-81659 GCA_037144155.1 Planctomycetota bacterium
CGAGAACCTGCGGCATCGAGGATCGGCTAGCGCCTCAGGCTCATAAAAACGAAAAGCGACTTCTCTTAGAAAAGAGCTGAAGCGAAACAGATACTCGTAGCTACCAATTGTCGCCTCCGCCGAGGTAAGCTCGGCGGAAGGCCGTCTGGAAACGACCGATAAGAGTGAGCCTGAGGCGCTAGCCGAGAACCTGCGGCATCGAGGATCGGCTAGCGCCTCAGGCTCATAAAAACGAAAAACGACTTTTGTCGGTTTCGACGTACGGTGCGGGTTTGAGTGCGCGGTCATCGATTCTAAGAATCGTTGGAAATGCCAATCCATTCCTGGCAAGGAACTACGCTTCGATACGAAGGCACGAGCACATTTTTAACTAACGACTTCTAGCTCATTTTGTACGGATCGAACGCCAGGGGACTTCCACGCAACCGTGCAGGCTTCCCTTCGTTCAGCCCATGAGTGAACCGTTCCTCGCAAGAACACGACATGGTCGTTGTGGGTGACCGAAATCTGGGAAGAGTCGACTTGAGCATTCCGATGCAGCGCATCGAGTATTTCGCCGCAGATCTCGCTCGCGGAAAGCGAGGGCGACAACTCAATGCTGTTGTAGATACCCTTGATTCCTGGCAAATAGCGAATCGCGTCTTCGGCAGCATCGCGTTGGTACGCCCAGCTGACATTTCCGGATAGGGTGACCCAACTATCTTCGACGATGGCCTGCACGACTTCGGGAACCAAAACGTGCAGCCTCAGCGCACGCACCACCGTTTCAGCAATATCCGTGTCGGAAAGAACATAGACGCCTGAAGGGGAAACGATCAGATGTTGGGCGATCGCCCGAACCCCCGCGACACGCTGTGTCGCCCGTTCTGCAGCAAACTTGTCTGCAAAGTGCTTTACCGTACCGCTCAAGGTGACGGTTCCCAAGTGCGTTTGCACTTTGATATCGATGATATGCAAACTGGGTTCGCTCCGCAGTTCAAACAAGACATCGTTCTGTAGCTGTGAATCTGATTTCATTTTCGCCTCGCACGTCCAACCCTTTAGGGATTCCTAGAAGGAACTTAATTCACTCCGAAGCGGATCTCATCGCGCGGTTTCCGACGGATAAGCGAACGACTGGCATTCGATCGGACAGTGAATGCAGTATCGCAATCCCCTATGTGATTGAGGATCGAGATCCTCGTGGATAAAGCATGGTGGATCGAACCAGACTGCGTCGTTGATGGATTCGGCTCGCGGAGGTCCGCTCGCCGAAATGGCCTGCCAGGAGTGCGGGACACGAAAATGCTAGCCTATTCAACACTGAACTTTGCCGGAAAGGTAGGAGTTGAGCGGCTGGGCAAGAAAGATCCATTGTAACGATCTCAACTCCCGAAGATTGAATATGGTAAACGTGAGCGCTTGTATCCATCGATCGGAATTTTCCGAATGGTTTGTTGTCCAATCAATCCAAAGAAAACGCTCGGTGCACGACGATGCGGACTTGCATTGCCCATGCTTGCCATCACTCTCGCACTCACTGGCTGTTGCAATCCGCCCTTGTGCCTCGATCGCCACTATGTGCGAGACAGAATTGCCAATAGCATTGGAATACTGCCGCAGGAAATCCCTCCCTGTCGCGAGGTTATTCCAGCAAACGTGGCCCTAGATGACGGGCTGAGCGAATTTGAAGCGGTCGATATCGCGCTCGCTAATAACTCTGCCTTTCAAGCCTCCTTGGCTCAGCTTGGAATGGCGGGAGGAGATGCGATCCAAGCCAGCTTGATAGCCAATCCACAACTCCTCGTCTATTTCCCGACAGGTGCAAAGGAAGGACAAGCCACTCTTTATGCACCCATTGAATCGTACCTGCTCCGTCCGACGCGCATGCGTATTGCGAACCGCGATTATCATCGGATCGGTGACACACTCGTCCAAAACGGGCTGAATGTGGCTCGCGACGTGCGGCTTGCGTATGCTGACTACGCATTGGCGATCGAACGCTTTCAACTGGCACAAGATGCCAGCCGCATTCGAAACGACATTGCCGATTTGACCAACAATCGTTTTAAGAATGGCGACATTAGCGAATTGGAAACGATTACGTCTCGCGTCGATGCGTTGAACGCTGGGGCAATGATTGCTGCCGAGCAACACAACGTAAATATCGCTCGAGCGCGGCTGGTAACATGGATGGGAATCCCGTCAGTCCAGGAAGATTTACTTCCTGAAGGCCTAAAGAATTTCCCGGTCATGGAATTCGAAGAATCGGAACTGATTGCTATCGCGCTCGCTTGCCGCCCTGACTTGGAAGCGGCCAAATGGCAAGTCGCTGCCGCACAGGAACGCCAGATCTTGGCTCGTCGATTGTTTTGGCGAATCGACTTCGGCTTCGACTCGCGATTGGGTCAAGGCTACCAAAGGACCGGGACTGGTTTGCGGTTGGATCTTCCCATTTTCAATCGCAATCAGGGTGGCATAGTCCGCGCGGACTGGGAGTTAAACGCTGCGCAACACAATCAAGATGCGGTCAGCGATCAAATTCAACAAGAAGTTCGCGTATCGATGCAGCAGTTCGAACAGGCGGAAGAAAATCTCGCCGTCATCGAGCGGGAAATGCTTCCCAAATTGACCGAAGCCATCGCGATTGCGGAAAGAGGCTTTGCCGACGGTGGCACCGACTATTTGCTCGTCCTTCAAACAACCACCCAGTATTTGGATGCTCGTAGCCGAGCCTTGATCGAAAGAGCCAATCGGCAACGGGCTCGAGCCGAATTGGAACGGAGTATTTCCCGATCTCTTTCCGAATCACCGCTGGTCCCATCACTCAACGAGTTGAAAACCACTTCTCAGAATCGTGATCTGGAAGCGATTTCCACAGAAACCGATCGAACGATCGAGTCTAAGAACCCATGAGAATTTCTTTGTTAGCCGAGTAGCGTCAGTTCGAGGCCGAATTCAGACTATTATTATCGTATTGTATGTTCAGCGACCCTTGATTCCCCTCGAACCCCCCGTCGTAATGCTTATTCGTTTCGCTCGCCTGTGCATCTTGATCGTTGGGTTGCTAACGATCTTTTCGGGATGCAGTGGGAAAATCAAATCGGACGCAAAGAGCAGTCCTCCTGCAAAAGTGGAACTACTCCCTCGCGAGTCGGAGCTAGCATCGTTGACTCTCACTGAGGATGCGGTTAAACGGCTTGGTATCCAAACGGTTGCGATCGAACGCAAAGCCGTTCAGCAGCGTCGAACCTTCGGCGGTGAAGTGATCATTCCCCCGGGGAGATCGATTCAAGTCACCGCGCCGATCGGCGGAAGATTGATCGAATCCGAAGCACGCTCTTTTCCGCGGAGTGGATTGCAAGTCACTCGTGGCCAAGCGTTATTGACGCTGGCACCTCTCCTGTCGCCCGAACGGGACGTACCGACCCCAGCGGAACAAGTCCAGATGGCCGGTGCCCGCGCCACCTTGGTCGCCGCCCAAGTCACTGCGATGGGAGATGCGGAAAAAAGCGCTGCGGACGTTGCGGCGGCCAATATAAACGTCGACCGAGCCAAAAAACTGTTGGCGGACCGCGCGGGTAGTCAACGGGCCGTCGATGATGCCGTTGCATTCTTCAAAGTTGCCGACGCGAACCTAACGGCCGCTCGCAATCGCTATGAAGAACTGACATCGCTACTTCAGAAAATCGATGCCCCTCCCGGAGAAGTGGCACAAGCCATGACGATCGAAATCAAGTCACCTCTGGATGGAGTCATTCGCAACGTCAACATTTCCCAACTGCAACCGGTCGTGTCCGGTGCCCCCCTCTTTGAAGTGATCGATTTGGCTTCGGTCTGGGTTCGAGTCTCCATCTTTGTCGATCTTCTTTCAACGTTGGAAACAGAGGCCCCGGCCAACATTGTCAAGCTGGATGGTTCTCCGATGATCCACCCCACCAGTGGGAAGGAGTTTCAGTTCACTGCGATGCCTGCGGACGCGCCACCCAGCGCACTGGCGGTAACCTCTTCGGCCGACATCTACTACGAAGTGCCCAACGACATGCTTCATTTGAGACCGGGGCAACGGGTAGGAGTATCGATCCCAGTGGATCAACAGATCACTGCGGTCGTATTACCTGCCCAGACCATTTTGTATGACTACCACGGTGGAGCATGGGTCTATGTACAAACCGCTTCGAACAAATTTCAACGCGCCCGCGTCAATCCTCTCTGGTTTGAAGGAGAGGTGGTGGTCGTCGAGGATCGATTGGCCAGTGATTGGAAAGTGGTGACCGACGGAGCTGCGGAATTGTTTGGAACTGAATTCGGTCCAGGCAAATAGGCGCACTATGAGTTGGCTTGTTGAGATTTCATTGCGGTTGCGACTTCTAGTCCTCTTGCTCGCAATTGCCCTGATCATCGTCGGGATTCGTTCCGCAGGTTCGATTCCCCTAGATGTCTTTCCCGAGTTTGCACCTCCGCTCGTCGAAATACAAACCGAAGCCCCAGGGATCTCGACAGAAGATGTCGAGCGATTGGTGACCATTCCCATCGAAAACGGGATCAACGGGATTCCGTTTGTGAAAGCGGTGCGATCGAAGTCGGTGTTGGGATTGTCGAGCGTCCGGTTGATTTTCGCGCCCGGAACAAATCTGTTGACCGCTCGGCAGTTGGTGCAGGAACGACTAGCCATCGTGGCAGCGCAATTGCCGTTGGTCGCGCGAAGCCCTGTGATCTTGCCACCCTTATCCTCCCTCAGTCGCTGCATGAAGATAGGGCTCTGGTCCGAAGATCAAAACCAAGAGCAGATGACGGTCCTGACCAAGTGGACGGTTCGCCCACGCCTGATGTCGATTCCAGGAGTGGCCAACGTTGCCGTATGGGGAGAGAAAGAGCCGCAGCTCCAAGTTATCGCGGACCCCGATCGGTTGCGTGCTAACGCCCTGACGTTGGATCAACTCACGCAGGCCGTGCGCGATGCGACGGCTGTTGGTGCAGGTGGATTCGTAGACACCCCCAATCAACGATTGGCGATTCGCAATGTGCCACCCGTCTATACACCGGAGCAATTGGGAGAAATCGTCGTAGTCTACCGTTCCCCCAACAGCGGCGGTCCAGATGGTTCCAATGGCGGAACACCCATTCGCATTAGCGATGTGGCGGAGGTGCGATTTGATCACGCACCACCGATTGGAGATGCGATCATCAATAATCGTCCTGGCCTTCTGTTGATTGTTGAGAAGCAACCGTGGGCCAACACGCTCGACGTGACACGGCACGTGGAAAAGGCGATGGAGGAATTGAAACCCGCCATGGGGAGCGTTCAATTTGACACTTCCATTTTTCGGCCGGCTACGTACATCGAGAGATCGATTGAGAACTTAAGCCATTCCATGTTGCTGGGCTGTGGATTGGTGATCGTCGTGCTCATCCTGTTTCTTTACGATTGGCGTTCGGCCTTGATCAGCGCCGTCGCCATCCCGCTTTCACTGATCGCGGCCGTACTCAGTTTGTCGTTTCGTGGGGAGGCTATCAATACGATGGTCTTGGCAGGGCTCGTGATCGCGTTAGGAGAAGTCGTCGATGATGCGATTATCGATGTGGAGAATATCCTGCGAAGGCTGAAGCAAAACGCGCTTTTAGAATCCCCGAAATCAGCGGCAAGGGTCGTTCTCGATGCATCTCTTGAAGTGCGAAGTGCGGTGGTCTATGCCACCATTATTGTGGTTTTGGCATTCTTGCCCGTTTTCTTTTTGGATGGGCTATCAGGAGCCTTCTTTCGGCCTCTGGCGGCCTCATACATCCTGGCCATTCTGGCTTCTTTATTTGTCGCGTTAACGGTCACGCCGGCCATGAGTTTGATCCTGTTGCCTGCGACCGCAAAATTGCATCGTGGCGATGGACCTCTCGTTCGCTGGCTAAAAGCCTTGTACCGACCGATTCTTTCCTGGTTGTTGCGATTTCGCGTTGCTGTTCTTGCTTCGGCGTGTGTGTTGTTCGCTCTCGCGGCGTCGACGATTCCTCGTCTCGGCGAGGAACTCATGCCCAACTTCAAAGAGACCGACTTTCTCATGCATTGGGTCGAAAAGCCTGGGATTGGGATCGATGCGATGGATCGAATCACGACCCGGGCGAGCGAAGAACTGATGGGCATACCAGGAGTGCGGAACTTTGGATCGCACATCGGTCGAGCGACGGTCGCAGATGAAGTCGTCGGACCGAATTTTACGGAGCTATGGATTAGTGTGGACGAACACGTCGATTACGATGCCACGGTAGCCCAGGTCCAATCCGTGGTCGACGGCTATCCTGGATTGTATCGAGATCTGTTGACCTATCTCAAGGAGCGGATCAAAGAGGTACTGACCGGAACAAGCGCGGCCATCGTGGTACGGATTTATGGTTCCGAAATGTCCGAATTGAGGATCAAGGCAGCCGAGGTCGCGGCACAGGTTAAATCGATCGATGGAGTCACGACACTCAAAGTAGAACCGCAAGTCCTAATACCACAGATCGCGATCAAGCTGCGTCCCGAGCCCGCCGCACAATTCGGAGTCACACCCGCATCCCTATCGCGAAGCGTGCAAGCGCTCGTCAACGGCACACAGGTCGGGGAAGTGTACGACGGACAAGCGATCTTTCCCGTCTTAGTACGTGGTCCGTACCGAATCCAGAAAGACCCCACGTCCATCGGCGAGATCATGGTCGACACCCCCTCGGGTGCGCAAGTGCCACTGAAGACCGTGGCCGATGTATCGATCGTACCCGCAGCCAACGAGATCAAACGGGAAGGGGCTTCGCGCCGTATCGACGTCACTTGCAATGTGGCCGGACGCGATCTTGCATCCGTAGCCACCGAGATCGAAAAGGCAGTTCAAGCCAACGTATCCTTTCGCCAAGGCTACTACCCCGAATTCCTCGGTGAATATGCCGAAGCCAAAGCGTCTCGACAGCGGATGTTACTGCTGTCGGGCATCGTGGTCGTGATGATTGCCACCATCCTGTACATCGACTTTAAATCGTGGAAGCTGGTACTCGTGATGTTGATCGCTTTGCCATTAGCAATCTTGGGAGGAGTATTAGGGGTGTTTGCGGGTGGCGGTATCGTGTCGCTCGGCTCCCTCGTCGGTTTCGTGACCGTGATTGGAATCGCTGCCCGCAACGCGATCATGTTGATTTCCCACTACCGTCATTTGCACTGCGAAGAGGCGGTGCCATTGGGTAGAGAATTGATTGTTCAAGGTGCCGAAGAGCGTCTTGCTCCTATCTTGATGACGGCATTAACTGCCGCGCTGGCTTTAGTCCCCTTGGTGTGGACTGGCAACCTGCCTGGGCAGGAGATCGAGTATCCGATGGCTTTAGTCATCCTGGCTGGATTAGGAGCCGCCACGGCAGTGAATCTTTTCTTGTTGCCTGTGATGCTCTCCTTTCGCCCCGCTCTCCAAGAATTGAAGGCGAGGGGGGAATTACTACCAGCAGAAGAATCGTCGCGTTGATTCACGCTTTCACGTAGCATCGGAACGTGTGATCCAATGCAGTCCGTATCAAGCGGTCGGTTGCGAGGATGCTGGTCGGCCAGAAGGTCGACCTGTTTGCGGATACAAACAACAATTGGCTGGGCACAGATCATGACTCGGGCCATACGTCCCAATGGTTGGCCTCGAAGTGTTGATCGCCAATCGTTCCTCAATCAAGTCCACGATCATGGACACGAACGCGGGATGGGTTCCGATACTTGCTGCTCGCACAAACGGAAGGCCATGTTCGCGTGCTGTGTCGGCCGCTTCGTGATCAAGGTCGAAAAGCACCTCCATATGATCGGAGATGAACCCTACAGGCTGGACGACGACGGGGATGACCGGCGATTCCTTAGCGAGTTGCTCGATGCGATCGCATACATCCGGTTCGAGCCAGGGCTGTTGGGGAGGGCCAGAGCGACTTTGAAAGACCAATTCCCAATTGTGCTGTCCCGCAGCGTCACAAATCAGACGGCATGCTTCACGCAATTGCTCTTCGTATCGGGAATTGTCCGCCATCGATTTGGGAATGCTGTGGGCAGTAAAGAGAATCTTGCTCGATGCGCGGGCATCCTCCGGTATCTTCTCGAGAGCTTCCAACAAACAATCCTTTTGAGCTGTGATGAAGCCTGGGTGGTTGAAGCCCATCCGAACTTTTTCAACCAGCGGCGAGGCGTCACCTACCTCAGCCATCGCAGCGGCGATATTCTCGCGATACTGTCGGCAACCGCTGTAGCAGCTGAACATCGAGGTAAAGAACGCGATAGCCCGCTTTCGGCCATCTTGCGCCATGGTGCGGAGAGTGCCGGGCAGGAGGGGATGCCAATTGCGGTTTCCCCAATAGATAGGCAAGTTAAGCCCGCGCCGTTGGCATTCCGTCGTGACGGCCGCGATCAATGCGCGGCAATGTTCGTTGATCGGGCTGATGCCACCGAAATGTTGATAATGCTCGGCGACTTCCAGCATCCGTTCGCGCGGAACGTTTTTTCCTCGCAGCACGTTTTCAAGAAATGGTAGAACGTCATCAGGTCCTTCGGGGCCGCCAAAGGACACAAACAAAATGGAATCGATCGGGACTTCTGCCAGGGGTGGCAAGGGTCCGAGGGGTGCTGCGGGCAAGTTCGCCGGTGGAATTGTGGCCGTCTCACGGTTTGTCGTTAGAGGACTGGATGGATGGGACGTCATGTCGACTCGTAATATGGAAGGAATCTATCGTCGTTCAAAGGTACACACGGACACCATGGGTACCGCCGCGAATGGGTCAGAAACCTAGGATGCTTCACTATATGTTGCTAATCAAGCCTTCCCAGTTGGGATCGTATTCCCGTCGCCAAAGCCCCGGAGGGAGATCGGTATCGATTAAGTGTCCATCGGTTGGCCGCGTTGGAATCACACGACCTGTACGGTAGGCGATGTTTCCGAGATGGCAGAGCAGGGTGCTTTGATGCCCGCTTTGGATCGGTTGGTTCAGACGGCTGGGGTCGTTGTGTCGGGCTGCATCGATGAAATTGGCAACGTGTTCGCTTTGCCCCCAACCTGTTTTGGGAGACGATTCGACCGATTTGTCGTTCGCATCGTAGATCTCAAAGCCCCCATCCGAATCGATTTCCATATATCCATCGTATCCGTAGAACGAAACGAAGGGACCGTTGCTCCGCTTGACGCAAGACAACCCTTCGTAATGGATCTGACGGCCCCCTTCGAATTCCCAGGCTACGGATTGTGTATCCGGAGTTTCTTGGTCATCGAAATGGCGATAGCGTCCACCCAGCGACGTGGTCCGAATCGGGTAGTCGGCTTGCAATCCCCAGCGGCAAACATCGAGCGAATGGACACCGTTGTTTCCTAATTCGCCGTTTCCCCAATGCCAGAACCAATGCCAGTTGTAATGGACGACGTTTTCCCGAAAGGGGCGACGTGGTGCGGGCCCTTGCCACAAATCGTAATCGAGTTCTCCAGGAGGGTTCGAGTCGGTTTTGACACCGATAGGACCGCGCATGCGATTGAAGAAGGCGCGGGCTAAATAGACCTTGCCGATCGCCCCCGCATGGAGCTTGGCGATGGCAGATTGAAATCCCGGACTGCTGCGCCTTTGATTGCCGACTTGGACACAGCGCTGAAACTTGTTGGCCGCTTCGATCATCCACTCTCCTTCTTGAGGGTTATGACAAGCAGGCTTTTCCACGTAAACATGTTTTCCGGCTTTGCAGCCCAGAATGGTCGCCGGTCCGTGCCAATGATTGGGAGCAGCACAAAAAACAGCATCCAATTTTGGGTCATCGAGCATGCGTCTCAGGTCGGTCACATGCTGCGCCTTGCCCCCCGCTTGAGCCACGCGCTGCACGCCACTTTCACCTCGCTTGCGATCGGTTTCGCAGATATAGGTGATCGATACTCCCGGTATTTTGAGAACTTCTTCGGCCAGATCACGCCCGCGGCTGAAACCCATAATACCGACGGTGATGGGAGGTGCATTGCTAATCGGATCGTCTGTCGAACTTTGTGCAGCGAGTGCGGAAGTCATCTGTTGGGTAGCGATCATCGCAACCGAACTGCTTTCAAGAAAGTGACGTCGATGCATAGGTGAGAATCTCAGCAAGTGTCTTGGAGGGATAAATCGGCAAGGAATTGGCTGAACGATCGAGGTTGGAATAAGGAAGGGGGTTGAATCAGCCCGAACGAGCGCCAATGGAGGTTTGTGGGAGGTGCGTGATCTCCGAGCTAGGAGGAAACTCGCCCCAGGCAGGGTTTCGAGCACTCCGGAACTTCCCCTCCAATTCCACTGACATTCGAGTGAATCTGGGAATCCAAACTCGCAAAATAGACGTTGGCCCCGAATCCTCGTTCTGCGTCCTTCGATTCGCCGAACCGGTTTATTGTAAACAAAATGCTGTGGGAAAGGGGCATTCCCGGTCCTTGTCAATCGACGGAATCGATACCAATCGTTGATGAATCGGAGCGCCCCCGGACCTGCACTGTACTCTTAGACCTTCATCGAACGGGCGAGATGGTTAGAATCAACTCGAACGAACACACATGACGCCCTAACCAAAAGCTCCTGACCGCCATGCCAACCAGCCGATTCGAGTTTGCCGAATATCTCAAGCAATTGCAGGCAACTCGGGGTAAGTCCTCGGACTCGGAATATGACTCCTTCCATTCCACCATGAGTCGCAAAGAAAAAGACTCGTTGGTCTCTCGCAGTCACCGCTCCTTTTGGGTGCTGTTTCGGGAATTTTGGAAGTTGGTCGCGGGGCACCGTGCTCAGGTCTTGCTCGGATTAGGGACCTTGACGGTATCCACGTTGTTGAGCCTCGTGCCACCTTTAGGAACCAAGTTCGCCATCGATAGCGCGTTAACCCAACCCCCTGCACCGTTGCCTGCATGGATCTCCGATCGGATCGGATCGCCGAATCCGTTTGCCATTTTGTTGGGGATAACCATCGTAGTCTCCGCGGTCACACTGATCCGAATCGTGTTCCATCTTTGGGGCCGCTGGGAGTGCACCAAAGCGGTCAACCGCGTTCAGACATCGATTCGCAAGCGGGTCTTTGAACACATGCTCGATATGCCCCTTCACAAAGTGCAACAGCTCAAGAGTGGAGGATCGGCCAGCCTGCTTCGTGAGGACGCGGGTGGCATCGCCGATTTGATTTTCAGCATGATCTACAATCCTTGGCAAGCCATCGTGCAGTTGATCGGCAGTTTCCTGGTATTGGTACTCGTCGATTGGAGATTGCTGGCCGCCGGATTGCTGCTCTTGCCGGTGGTCTATTTCACGCATCGCACTTGGATTCATCGCATTCGGCCCTTGTATCGCGATCTGCGATCCACGCGGCAGCGGATTGATTCGAATTCGACGGAAACGTTTTCTGGTATCCGTGTCGTGCGCACGTTTGCGAGGCAAAAGAGTGAAACACGTCGCTATGTCCGAGGCAATCATTATTCGGTGCGACAAACTTTCTTGGTCTGGTGGCGAACTCGGATGATCGAATCGATTTGGGAAGTCATCATTCCGCTTGCATCGACATTGCTTCTTCTCTACGGGGGTTGGCAGATCTTGCAAGGACAACTGACGCTCGGGGGTTTGATGATGTTCCTAGTCTATCTGGCCATGTTGTTGGGACCGATTGCCACGCTCACGGGAAGTGCGGTGCAGTTCCAGAACAACCTGGCCGGCTTAGATCGCATCCTAGACTTGCTCAATACCGATACCGAGGTCAGTACGATTGCCAATGCCCGAAGATTGGCAGGGGAGACGGGACCCATCCGACCCGTCGACCGCGACGCGGTTCGGGGGGATATCGTTTTCGAATCGGTTGCGTTCCGTTATCCCGACACCGAGAAACGGGTCCTGTCCGATATCTCGTTTACGGCTCGGTCCGGGGAAACGATCGCTATTGTTGGTCGCAGTGGAGCGGGCAAGACAACACTGTGTAATTTAGTAGCGAGATTTTTTGAACCCGAGACGGGCACCATTTTGCTCGACGGGGTTCCTCTCCGCGATCTGGATCTCAACAGTTACCGGCATTTACTCGGGATGGTAGAACAGGACGTCTTCTTATTTGACGGCACGATTGCAGAGAACATCGCGTACGGAAACCGGAATGCCACGCAGGATGAAATCGAAGAAGCTGCGAAGGCGGCAGCAGCCCATGACTTCATCCTTGCATCCCCGAAAGGGTACAACACGCGGATCGGGGAGAGAGGTTATAAACTCAGCGGTGGACAGCGTCAGCGCATCGCCATCGCCAGAGCGATTCTGGCCGATCCGAAAATCCTAATTCTGGATGAAGCCACTAGCAACTTGGATAGCGAAAGCGAACAATTGATTCAGCAGAGCTTGGCTCGGCTACTTCGACATCGTACTTCGTTTGTGATCGCACACCGATTGAGCACCATCAAGAACGCGGATCAGATCTTGGTTATGGATTCGGGGTCCATTGTTCAACGCGGAACTCACGAAGAATTATTGGCAGAGACAGGAATCTATCAGCAAATGGTTCGTTTACAAACGGAGAACCCGATCGCGGTGTACTGTGATGAGTGAACTGCACATTAGTTTCGAGGGCCAATCTATCCTTGCCGCACCATCCATGGACGACCCAAATTTTTCTCAATCTGTCGTCTACATGGTTCGGCATACGCCCGAAGATGCGATTGGGCTGGTAATCAATCGCCCTTCGTCGGTTCGCATCCAGCAAGTGATCAAATCGATGCTCGACATCGATCTGGATTGCCAATCTCCCCTCTTTCGAGGTGGGCCCGTCGATGGACCATTGGTGTTGATTCACGATCAACCGGACGCATCCGATCTATCGGTTGCCGAAGATATTTTCCTTAGCAGCGACGCCCACCACATCCAGGAAGTGATCGCCAACCCGGATGCCACTTTTCGCTTGATCGATGGATTTGCAGGATGGGGACCTGGACAACTGGAAGAAGAATTCGAGACGGGTTGTTGGTTGCGATCCGATATCGCGTTCGAGGATCTTTTCTCCGATCCGCACGACCTCTGGAAGCGACTGATTTATCGTGTCGGAGAGCACGTTATCTCGCGAGGCAAACCTTCCCTCCGAAAGCCATCGAGAGCATCCTGGAATTGATCTGCTGATAGTTTGGACCGCGATTTGCCGCGAATGGTTCACCATGCAAAAAGGCCGCATCGGAGTCCGATACGGCCTTTTGAGGATTGTTGGGTCGCGCACTGCAGTCCGTTTGGCGGTCGACCCGTGGCGAGATCCGATCGATTATCGCTTGTGAAAGTTGTAATCGGCGTTGGCGATATCAAAGTCTTTGTCGGTGAGGCCGACGTTAATTTTGATGTTTTGGTAGGTGTACTCTTCGATTACGTCCATTTCACCACCAGCTTTGTTCGGCCAGCCATAGGCGGCATAACGGACAGGAATCTTCCACTCGTCGTCCATGAAGACTTGAGCCATGTGAAATTCGTAGTGTGGCTTTTGCTCTGGGTGGGTCACCTGCAGAATCGAACAAGTCCGACCGCTGACCTTGATCCCTTGATCGCGGATGAATTCGACTTGGCAATGACCGTAGTTCCTGTCGCGTTCCCCTTTTTCGATCAGTTTCACGACTAGGTTTTCCAAGCCGATATCGGTCAAAGGATACTTTTGACCGGCCATCGCGAGGTAACCGTTGGGTTCGAGGAAGTGGGTACCAAGCATTCGCTTCATTCCTCCTTCGTGCGCGATCAACTTGCCATCGTTCTGGTTTTCGACATAGAGGACCTCACGTCCCTTCACTGCGGCGGGCTTGAGGAAAGCCAAATAAACAGAGAATGGGACCACCACTTTGTTGTCTTCAATCTTGCGATTGCGAACTTTCACGAACATGAACTCGTTGTCGCCGAGTTCGTCATTGATCCGTTCACGCTTGACCAAAACAGCTGTGTAGTCATTGACTTGGGCATGCATCAGTCCGAGAGATTGACGTGCCAGTTCTAAGGCTGGATCCAAGGGATGAGGTGCCGCAATGGGAGCCGCATTGATCGCTGGGCCTAGATCATTCTTGGAGACCCGCGCGACCGGTTGGACCACCGTTCCACTCCCAACCGGTGTGGTCGGACTGGTTGCGGGGCCAGTTGCGGGGGGAGTCGGTTGCTGTCCGAAAGTTGTCGGCAAAAAGATTACCGACAGCCCGCAACCCAAAACTGCTGAACGCCACATGTTTTTACCGACTCGACTCATTGATCTCGTACTCCATTACCTTCAGAAAGAGACTCGATCCCGGTATCCACCATGACCCCTAATCGTGTCTTACGAGCGTACATCGAATGCAGTGCTATCCGACAATCAGTAAAAGAGTCCAGCTCGTCATAAACCGAACTCCCAATTCGCTGTAACTTGTGCGGTCGGTCATGCCACCCGTTGCCAATTCTGGTTTTTCATGACTTGGCTGTGAGGGAAATATCCACTGGCAATCGCCAGTCGGTTTTGCCAGCATTCGGCTTGTTCGTCGGTCCAACCCATCGTCGATAGGGCTGTCTGTCCACTGGGATCCAGGATTTGATGTACGAATTCGGAGGAATCCGCTGGGCCAGGACAAAGGTGTAAAACCGGAAGACCAATTTCGGCCGCAACCTCTCCGATGGCTTCGTCCAGGGGAGTCTCTCCCAGAAGAATCCAACCGTCGGCGGCGAGCATCCAGGTCCATAGCTCATCTTTTGCGGTTGGGATGTACCAGGTTCCCACGAGCGTGCTCAGGGCACTCCATTTGTCCAGCTTCCTCGTTTTTTCTGACGCTGAGCCCGCGAATACCAGCGATCCAAACTGCGCGTGCCTCAGATGCCATGCGATATCGCATATCCATGCTGAGACGGCTCGAGGTTGCGCCGTCCATGGCTGCCGTGAAATGGCGAGGGAGGATTCGGAATCACTTGGTGAACCAGAAACAGCCATTGCAAACCAAGGCGCATCGTTTGCAATACCGAACTCGGTGCGGATAGTCATGCGAGCCCAGGCTTTTTCCGGGCCGAATTCAAAGCGATGTTGCATGTGGATTTTCTGTCCGTGGTACCCAGATGGAAGCCGTCGGTGTTCTTTTCCGAGGGAAACATAACGGGTTGCCTCGAAGTACGTCCATAGCACTGTCGATAGGTCAGATAAGAGTCGTTGTTGCAGCCCTTTCTGTTGGACTTTTTTCAGGAAAATCGTTGTTACAATGCTGCGGAAGCGAAACCGAAACGTCCCATGACAACGCGTTCCGGGAACTCGGTACCTTTGCAACCCAAGTTCCGTTGCAATGGTTTGAATCCGAATCAGCCACATCGCTACATAAACCTCGCACAACAAATGCCTGCAATCCGCATCCCGCTTGATCTGCATTCTCCGCCCGAATGAAACTTCGCAAAAATAAACTCAAGCCGATTCGACTCGAGCTGGCCGGGATCTTCGGATCCCAAAAAGGATTGGATGCCAACGCTTTGCGCGAGCAGACCCTTGAATTGGCGGATGTTCGCGACCAAATGATGAAGGGTCCCCTTGATCCAACCTCTTTCGATGAATCATCCACGCATGGACGGGCGGTTCCGTCCTGGATTCACCTTCCCGAGCGATTGTTAGAGGAATATCTCATTCGCCGCCAACAGAGCTTACTGGGAACGATCTTTCGCCGTGCCAATCGATTCCATGCCTTAGCCGATCGCGCGATTGTCCTCGGATCGGCCGCTGTGTCGATCGGACCAAGAGCCATTGTGGAAGCATGTTCGCAACCCTATTGGAATGAGCTCTCGCGCGCCGATCGAGGGAGCAAACCTCGCCTATATTTTGCAGCCGAAAACCTTGATAACGATTCCATGCAAGCGCTTCTGTATCTGCTCGGAGTCCATCATCAAGCGGTAGCGACCAACGAAGCCGATCGCTGGGGATGCATCGTGATCGACGCCCAGGGGGAGGATTGCGAACCACTCATAGCTATGGAGCAATTCCTGGGTCCCCTAAGGGCCAGTTTGCGCAATGACGAAGCATGTCTCCGGGAACTGTTTTTCACGGCGACTCATTTGGAAAGTTCGTTGCACCATCGCGTCGAGGAGCTCGGACTACCTGATCCATTCCCGATCCCTTCCCCCATCGATGGACCACATTCCCTCTTGACCCCTGCGGGTCTCTTTCCCGCTGCGCTCGTAGGGATCAATGTTATCGAGCTTCTTGAAGGTGCCTCATGGATGACGAAACATTTTGTAACGGCGCCCATCGAAGAGAATCTGGTCCTTAGATTCGTGGCTGCGAATCGACTTCTGAATATTCAATGCGGGATCGAACGGCGCGTCTTGAACGTATGGAATGAGAGTCTTCGATCCTTGGGTAATTGGTACGCACAACTGCATCAAAGATTGAATCGTATTCACGCTTGTGGCATTGTCCAACAAAGCTCCGTTTGTGGTAATTACGCACAATCAGTGAATCCGATAGAGAATGCGAAAACCAACAATACGCGTCCCAACCAATCGCACAGATTTCTCGTTCAAAATATCTGCGTCGATTCTGTCCGGTTCGATGCGATGACGGCGACTAATGGACGAAATGCAATCCATTCGAATCATGACAGCGATACGTCCAATGAACCGTCTAATGCCACCATCCCAGAAATGTTGCAACAAATTCGAGAAGGGACTTCCGCCCGGTTGCGCAAATCGGGAGTTCCGTCGCTCGATGTGATCCTGCCGAGCGCTGATGAGCTTCCTATCGGGCAATTGGTACAATTGCTGATGCTAGCCTCGGCATTGGAATCCTATAGCAACGACATCGAACCGGGGAACCGCACCCCACCGCTCTAACCATCGTTTCAATGGGAGAGCGAGGCCACAGCTCTAAACATCCTGCAGGACTTTGAACCGTCTAGAACACAAAGGGAGGGCGAGGCTCCTGCCGAGCTTTGGCTGTTCAGGCTCCGCAGGAGCGTCGCCCTCCCTACCAATGGTCGCCCTCCCTACCAATGGTCGCCCTCCCTACCAATGATTTGATTGGGCAAGGCCGATGAAAAGATGTTTAGAGCGGTGGAGCGAGGCTCCTGCCGAGCTAATCACACAATGGCTCCGCAGGAGCGTCGCCCTCCCGTCGATCGACGCATCGAAGGGACAAGACGGGTGAGAACATGTTTTGATCGGTCGTTTCATTCCCTAGGAACAGGGGGTTCGAATCCGCAAATCATGCTCGAATCAGTTCTGGGATCGGCCTGCCATGATCGACGATCGGTGTTGGTCGACCATTGAAGTCCTTGATAAAAGTCGTGGCGGCATCGATGCCTAAATGGTGATAGACGGTCGCCAAAATATCACCTGCCGAACAGGCGCGTTCGATCGGATCTTCACCCCGTTTATCCGTGGCACCGATGACCTGACCGGTTCGAATGCCACCTCCTGCCCAGAGGTTGGAAAAAGCGCGTGGCCAGTGATCGCGTCCAGGCTGAATGGTTCCTGCCGGAGCGCTGGCGTTCCCTTCGCCGGTGCTCGGCGAATATTCGATTTTCGGAGTTCGGCCGAACTCACCCGTGACCACGACCAAGACCCGTTTGTCGAGTCCCCGTTCATAGATATCCTCGATCAGAGCCGCAACCGCTTGATCGTAGGCCGCGGCGCGGAATCTTAATGCATCGAACACATGATGATTGACGGCGTGATCATCCCAGTTCCCGACGCGCCCGCACAGCTGTCCACTGAGGCTGGTCGTAAGAACTTCGACTCCCGCTTCGACCAGACGCCTCGCTAACAGCAGCTGCTGCCCCCAAGCATTTCGGCCGTAACGGTCGCGTGTGCGATCGTCCTCTTTGCTGAGATCAAAGGCTTCTTTGGTTTGCGGGCTCGTCAGGAGGGCGATCGCTTGCTGTTCGAATTGATCCAGCGCTCCTAATTCTCCCGCGCGATCGGCGGCACGAGTCAACGTATCGAGCTTCTGACGCAACGTAGAACGTCGATTGATCCGCAGCACTTCATTGGAATCGTTCAATCCGATATTGGGGACCGAAAAATTCGGGGCGTTAGGATCTCCCGACACGGTAAACGGGGAGTACATGTCACCCAAATAAGCGGGGCCGTTGTACTCGAGAGGTGGATTGATTCCAACATATCGAGGCAATGGATTGATCCGCTCTTCTTGCTGCGATCGCAAGTAATTGGTAACCGTCATCCAATCCGGATATTTTGGCTTCGGTTTGTCGCGCGTGTCTGGATCTCCCGAAAGCATCTGCATGGAACCTGCTGGATGTCCAGGTGCAGTCTGTCGCATGGAGCGGAGGACAGTGAATTTGTCAGCGATGGCTGCTTGGCGAGGAAGCAACTCTGTGAAGTTCAAGCCGGGGACTTTAGTCGCGATGGTGCTGAAGGGCCCGCGATAATCGCTGGTTGCTTCGGGCTTGGGGTCATAGGTGTCGATATGCGAACAACCACCTGGTTTCCATACCATGATAACGGCCGTTTTTTCTCGACTCTGCGAGGAGCTTTCTCCACCGAAAGCGGATTGCAATCGGAGCAGACCCGGCAGACTGAGGCTGGCAAAACCACCTAGTCCCATGCGCAGGAAACCTCGTCGCCCGGCGCGTCCAAAGCCATTGGGACCGCAACACGTTCCCTGCGAACAATTTCCATGGGATGACGAAGCATAATGTGCCGCATCAAAATCATTTTGCGAAAGCGGGTTCATGATGGATCCTTGGGAAGGATGCGAATAGTCATAGGTTCGGAAATCACGATTTCAGCTGTATCCCTCGGAGCGGCTTGGTCCGTAACCGTTTTGAGCTTGGCTTTGGCGGCTGAGACCGCAGTGTCGGCAACGGTTTTCTTTGCGTTCCAATCGGCAAGCATTGCTTCCGCTTCGCTTTTCTTATCAGCCGGTGCAGCGGCCAGGGACTGCGTTGCCTTCTGCAATTCTTCGGCAATGCGCACGACTTCCTGTTCGGCGCGCTTCACCTCAGCTTCGACCGATCCAATGGCTATGGGATTGTATCGGTATTTCGCAACCGCACTTCCATAAAATGCAATACGGTATTCGCCCGGGGCCGGCTGAATCGCGGTTAACTGAAGGACGGCATCGGATTGGTCGGTGGCCAGGGACACGTCGAATGGTGGATTGCCCTCAAACGCATGTCCAAAGGTTTTCAATTGCAAGACCGAACCTGAAAACTCACTTCTTCTGGTCAATTGCAGCGGGATCTTGGCGCTACTTCCCTGCTTCACATCCCAGACTTTGGATTCGACCGGAGCAATGGTCACAGGAGCTTGTTCGGATTGCGTCACCGAAACAGGAATACCCTCAACCAACCGCGGGTAGGGAATTTCACTCCACGCATCGGGGATGGGCCAAGCCATCTGAGCAATACGCACTGGATGCGAAACGTCGCGGCCATCGATAACGGAATGAGCGGTCAGTTTCGCTTGTGTCATTCCTTGCGGGGCATCCCCTCGAGCCGTCAGGAGAAGAACCCCACGCATCTTGCCAGCCGCGATTTTGAGATCGTGAGCAACAACACCTTCGGGAAGTCCATCCATCGCCAATCGGATTTCGCCGTCGAATCCATCGCGTCGTACCGCAACGACTTCCAACGCTACGGTCGAACCGGCCCGCAATGCGAGTGGCTTGGACAACGCGTTGCGATCCCCGTTTCGCAACTCCATGTGCAACCCCCAAGCCACGGCTGCAAAATCAGGTTCAGCCTTGCGAACGATCAAACGATACTGATTGCGAGGATCCCGGCGCGTTCCTCCAAACAAATCGCTGAGAAGAATGCGGTAGATACCAGTTTCTTTAATCTCAAGCTTGCCAAGAATATCGGTCGAGCCCCCATCAAAGGGAGGTCCATCGTAAGCATACCCGTTGCTCGATGGCCTCATCGGACTCGCGATATCATTTAACTCTGCTACATCCGCCCACGTCGCATCCGTGCCAGCGACCGTCTGTCGTTGGATCACAATGGCTGGATCGGTCGGACGTCCCAATCGTTCGGAGGCGACTTCGACCCACCACACCTCCCCTTGGTTTGCGCTGAACTCAAACGTATCGACGTCCGCAGCAGGGTAGAATCTGCCAGAAATATCGCATGGCAACGCGATCCGTTGGACCTCGATCGATTCCTCTTCCGACGTTGACGCGTTGGCAGCCAGACCGGTCGGTGGCCATGAGAACGCGCTCACACTCTGGGTACTCGGAAACGTTGGTACCAGACCATCAGTAGGGATTTCTTGCAAACTCAATCGATAGAAGTAACCAGGTCCTCCCTTGAATGTGAGTTCATGAACTTTGATGATATGCTTGCCCGTAGCGGTAGGGCGAAAGTCCAACGTGTCTCCGCGTCGTTCCACTACCAGGTCCCGTCCAGTGCTATCGGCAACGATGACGACGGGATCCAGTTTGGAATCGATGCCGCGCGATTGACAATGAACGATGTACCGTTGCCCAGCCACCGCATCGAAAGCGTAGTGATCAATGGCTTTGGCGGTGACCACCGCATTGCATACGGAATTTATCGGCAACGGTAGGGCCGTTGCCAAAGACGTATTGGGTGCGTTACAAATCAATTCCGGCAAATGTCCGACTTGAAAAATCCGAGCCGAGGAAATCCCAAGTCGACTGGTAATACGAGCTTCAATCAATCCCGGGGGAACGTCGGGAGCGATCGTCACTATGTATTTGTTCGGCTCTAGTTTTCCATTCGCATCTTTCTTTGGGGCCGCCGTTACCCCCGGATTCTGAAATAGCAACTCGCCCGAATCTTCAAGGTTTTCCCCTGTCACGTTCACTTCAAAACTGGTCCCATGGGTCCCCCCCATAGGCATGAGGGAGAGTAGTCTCGGCAGCGGAAGGCAGACCGACTGCGCCGATACTGATGACGATACCGTCCATATGGCCAAGAGACAACAAAGCGTCGCTATGAAGAACGAAGGCGATGAGGATCGACCCCTAAATTCGAAGTTTTGCCGATTCATGGAGCGCTCGATTTGGGAAGAAGATCAATGATTGAACTGGAACTCTTTGGTGTTGATCAAAACCCATAAAAGGTCCTGCAGGTTTTCTCGCAATACACGACCAGGATCGATGGGATTTCCGGCCGTGTCGACGCGAGGCTCATTCATGTAAGCCATGGCATTCGCCAATTCTTCGGTGGTGGGAGCACGAGAAAAAGCGATTCGATACAGTTCGCCAATACGATCTTGCATGGGGCTCTCAGCGCGAGCCAACAGTTCGGCGCGTCCATTGCCATTCGCTAATTTGCCTTTCACATCCCCAGCGTTCATCAGATGAAGGCTTTGTGCCAAACTCGAAGTCTGAATCCGCTCGCATTCGCACACGCTTTCGTTTTCCGGACGTCCAAAGACCTTGAGAAAAGGAGATGCGTTGTTGTAGCTGTTATCGGGAAGAGCGATGGCTCGAGTACCGGTCGGTAGATTTGGAAAATCGGTTCGTACACCGGTGATATCATCGATCGCGTCGAGCAATACTTCGGCTTGCAAGCGCCGTGGATAATAATGGGAATAGTTTTGATTGTCCGCCACGTTGTATTCGTTGGGGACCGAACTGAGTTGATAGGCATTGGACTGGACGATGGTCCGCACCAGTGCTTTTAAATCGAAACCCGATTCGATGAACTGCTTTTCAAGTGCTGCGAGAAGCTCAGGATTGGTCGGAGGATTCGAATCTCGGATGTCATCTTCGGGTTCGATCAAACCGCGCCGAAAAAAGTGCTTCCAGTATCGATTGACGAGTGCCTTGGCAAAGAACGGATTGTTCGGCCGCGCCATCCAATCGGCTAACTTGAGACGAGGATCGTCATCGGCAGAGATGGGTTGAACCGCTTCCCCTGGTGACGCCGGTCGCCTCACGACTCCCGTCTTGATATTCGGAACGCCTGCCAACCCTCGCTTGTGAAAAATCATATCTTCGCCGCGGGTTGCTGTCGGTTTCCTCCCGACTTGGCTAAAGTAGGCGGCCAGACTGTAGTAATCGTCTTGGCTCCATCGCTCAAAAGGATGGTGATGGCATTGGGCGCACTGCATGCGCACACCGAGAAATAGCTGCGCTACATCTTCCAATTGTTGTTTTGGTTCTTTGACCCGCTTGTACCAAGCCACCGGCGGATTAGCAATCACCGTTCCCGTCGCAGCCAGTATCTCTCGAACCATCTGATCGTATGGCTTGTTCGCCAATAATCCATCTCGGACCCAAGAGTAAAAAGCAAAATTCGACGTAATGTCACTGGCATCATCACGTCGATTTTTGAGCATCGCGGTCCACTTGTTCGCGAAGAAATCGGCATACTCACCACTTTGAAGCAATCGATCGATGGCTGCATCCCGCTTGGTGGGCGATGGGTCCTGAAGGAAAGCCGCGAGTTCGGTTTCGCTGGGCAAACGCCCCGCCACGTCGAGCGACAAGCGTCGGAGAAAGGTCGCATCATCACTCATCGGTGATGGGGGGATACCAAGAGCCCTCAAATTCGCGAAGACATGGTCGTCAACAAAATTCCTGCTCTCAGGAATTGCGTCGACAGGTGAACCTTGTGGAATCGATGCATGGAAGACGGAAACGAGACCTTGATAGCGCACCATCACAGAAACTTTTCCGGGGATGTCACGGACGGTCACATGTCCCGATTCATCCACGGTCGCCATCGCCGAGTCGTTCGACTCAAAGAGGGCCAACGAAGTCACTTGACGGATGGAGCCATCCGAATAAGTCGCAATTGCTGTTAGCTGCTGCTGACCACCACGCTGGACTACGCCGCGGGCTGGCTGAACTTCCAGGGCCGTTAGCTTTGGGGCGCTCGCAAGATCGGAGCGAGCACCTTGTCGAATCCACTGCGTCAAAACTCGGTACTGTTCGGAATCGATAGGGATGCGAGCACCACCACGGTGTGGAACGGTTCCGGAAGCCTTCAGCAGGAACAAGCTTTGTTCGGGAGCCGCCAATGAGATCCGCCGACCTCGCGCTTCGAGCACCAGATGGGAATAATCCTCATTAGGCTCAAATCCCAACAGCGATAATTGAAACCCATTCTGTCCGTTCGCGGCTTTGGCATGGCACGTCCCCGCGTTGCACCCCGATTTGGTCAAGATCGGCATCACGTCATTGACCAAGCTGACAGGTGCGTTTTCTGAAGTGGCGCTGGGATCGTTCATTCCAGCGGCAACGATAGCCAGCGGACCTGACAGCGCTACGACCAGGAATGCCGAACCCGCCGCAACGAGAAGATTCGTTGGGCGTTCCATCGACAGTCTTTGCTTCCGGCATAAAGCAGATTGCATGGCGGAATGGAGCGGAAAATAGGAAGGAAGGAAACGAGAGAACGCGTCGATGACACTCTGCGATCGAGACCTTGCGGCGGGGAAGGGAGGTGGGGAGCGATGCTGCTCGCTCAGACATTATTGTATCCAAAATCAACGTCCCGAGTCTATCGGAGGCGAGGAACTGCTAATTTAGCGATGAATGCGAAGCGGAAGCGAGGAATAATCCAGAACTTGGTTTAGATTCTCGACATGGCAACCAAACTCACCTTGGCAGGTCATCCGCGCGAAGCTTCTCCATCCCCTGACTCATTCGCCTGAGCCTTTATCATGCCCATCTCGTCGCCAAACATTCTCGACACACCCAAACGATGGAAAGTCGTCATCACCGACTTGATTGTCGAACCCCTGAACCACGAACGACGCGTCCTCCAAGACATGGCCGATGTGATCGCGCTGGATGCTTCGTCCGAAAAGGACCTAGTGGGGAAGATCGAGGATGCCGATGCAATCATGGTCTATCACTATTTCCACTTGACCAAACAGACCATCGATCGCTTAACTCAGTGCCGCGTCATCGTGCGACCTGGAGTAGGATACGATGGGGTCGATATCGCTGCCGCCCGCGAACGGGGCATTCCTGTTTGTAACGTCCCGGACTACGGGACCGAAGAAGTTGCTGACTCAGCACTCGGAATGGCCATTTGTTTGGCACGTGGTAGCCACTTCCTGAACAGTCGCCTGAAACGTGGCATCGGACATTGGAATGTCGATCAAGCCCAACCGATCGCTCGCCTGCGCGGACGTCGATTTGGTATCGTCGGCTGCGGACGTATCGGAGCGGCTGCGGCCCTGCGCGCCAAAGCCTTTGGGTTCGACGTGGCCTTTTTTGACCCTTACCAAAGCGATGGACTGGACAAGTCGCTCGGTATCTCGCGGATCGAGTCGTTGCAGGAACTGCTTGAAACATCGTACATCGTCAGTATCCATTGCCCACTGACCGCCGAAACACGAGGCATGATCGATGGCAAAGCGATCGAACGCATGCCGCAGGGAAGTTATTTGATCAATACGGCTCGCGGTGGCATAGTGGATACGCATGCTGTCATCGCTGCTTTAGAAAGTGGCAAACTTGCAGGAGCTGGGATCGATGTTCTCGAAGCGGAGCCTCCTCCTGCCGACTCCCCAATCATCAAGGCATGGCGAGATCCAAACCACCCTGCACACGATCGATTGCTCCTCAATCCCCATACCGCATTCCATTGCGAAGAAGGATGCGCCGAGTTCCGAACCAAGGGTGCGTTGGAAATTCTCCGAGCTTATCGTGGGGAAGCACTTCGGAATGTCGTCAACGGCGTGGTAACTCCCGTCCGAACCTCGTAGAAATGCCATCGCTCGTGAAACCGACCAAAGAAACGCTGCGTTGGTCTGATTCAGTTTCCGTGGAAACGGTATTTCGTTTAATATAGAGTCTTCCCGCCGCTCGTCCTCGCGAATGAGCTTCCCCCTCTCAACGCAATCCATCGACATGAATCTTGACTTGAATCGATCGCTGGCAACGTGCCCCGGTTTAGCCTCATGGACAAAATGGCTATCAGTTCTGGCAATCGCCGCCGTAGTGGGAGTGCCATCCTCCCACGCGGACGACCCGATCGTTTTTAACCGGGACATTCGCCCGATCCTTTCCGACAATTGTTTCTATTGCCACGGTCCCGACCGCAAACATCGTCAAGCCGATCTAAGACTGGATACCCAAGAAGGATTGCATGGCCCGGAAGGTTCCCAAGGCGCTTTGGTTCCTGGCAAACCCGAGGACAGCCTGCTACTGCAGCGCATGGTATCTGCTGATCCGGATGTGCGGATGCCTCCCCCGGACAGCGGCAAGTCCCTCACACCCGCTGAAATCAAACGGATCCAGCAATGGATTGCGGAAGGGGGCAAATTCGAAGGGCATTGGTCCTTCCTACCGAGGCGCACCAGCGAGTCTGGAATAGCTCGCGACGCGAACGATGAAGCAATAACACGTCGGATCGATGGCTGGATCCAAAGCGAGCTTGATAGACAACAGTTATCCCTTGCTCCTGAGGCGGACAAAATCACATTGCTACGACGATTGTCGTTTGACTTGACCGGACTCCCACCGAGTCCGCAAGAGGTGAAGGAATTCTTGGCCGATGAATCTCGAAACGCCTACGAGCGCGTCGTGGATCGGTTGCTCGCGTCGCCACACTATGGCGAACGGATGGCCATGTGGTGGATGGATTTGGTCCGTTACGCCGATACCGTCGGTTACCATGGCGACCAGGAAATGAGCGTTTCCCCCTTTCGCGATTATGTGATCTCTTCTTTCAACACCAACAAACCATTCGACCGTTTTACGATCGAGCAATTGGCAGGAGACTTGATCCCTTCCCCGACGCGAGAGCAATTGGTTGCATCGGGATACAATCGCTTGGGGATGATGAGTGCCGAGGGGGGCGTGCAGGACAAGGAATACTTGGCCAAATACATGTCGGAGCGCGTTCGCAATGCATCTGGAACCTGGATGGGGATCACGCTCGGTTGCGCGGAATGCCATGATCATAAATTCGATCCTCTCACGGCGCGGGACTTTTATCGCTTTGGATCATTCTTCGCCGATATCAAAGAGCGTGGACTCTATTCCGGTGCGAATTCCGATGGTAACTGGGGATCCTTTATCAAGGTACCTAATGCCCAGCAGGAAACGCAGCAAGCTCAATTGCAACAAGAACTGCAAGCGGCGCGGACCGATCTGTCAAAGACCACCCCCGAGTTGCTGACAGCACTCGATGCATGGGAGGATTCTCAAGTGCGATGGACGACGTTGCGCCCGGAATCCACGGTCTCCCTTGAAGGGGTCACTCTGCAGCAACTCGAAGATGGATCCGTCCTGGCCAGCGGCAAGAATCCGGACAACGACACCTACTTGCTGACCTTCCGTTCACTCCCACCAGCCATCACGGCCCTGCGTTTGGAAGTCCTTCCCCACCCCTCGTTCCCACAACAAGGCCCTGGACGAGCGGGCAACGGGAATTTCGTCCTGACCGAATTCGTAGCCCACCATCGACCTGCGACAGGTGACACCCAATCCATCCCCTTGAAAGATCCCTCGGCCAGTTACGAACAAACCGGCGCAGCAGACAAGAACCCCTACGGAAAATGGGCGATCGCCGCAGCCATCGATGGCGACGCGAAAGGGCGTGCATGGGGGTGGGCTGTGATGGAACAAGTCGGCAAACCTCACTTCGCAATTTTTCAGACCGCAGAGGATCTGAATGTGCCCGATGGAGATTCCTTAGTCATTGGACTTTGGCAGAATTTGGACAATCCCAAACACACCCTCGGTCGATTTCGCGTGTCGGTGACGACGACCCCACGTCCTGTCTCTGCAGCATCGTCACCCCCTTCCGCCATCGCTGACATTTTGGCGATCCCGAAGCAAACTCGAACCGCTGAACAGCAGGATCAGTTGCTCGCCCACTATCGCTCGATCGCACCTCAGTTGGAACCGAAGCGCGTTGCCATTGCACAGCTTGAAAAGGAAATCGCTAACCTCGAGGCCACGATACCATCGACGCTGGTCGCCGAATCGGTCCCCCCGCGAACGGTCCGCATTCTTGCGCGCGGCAACTGGATGGACGAATCGGGCGAAATGGTTGAGCCCGATTTCCCAGAATCTTTGAATCGCCAAATGGCGACACTGGATGGGCAAGCCACCCCTACACAGCGCCGATTGACTCGTATGGACTTGGCTCAATGGCTTGTTCGAAAAGACCACCCGTTGACCGCACGCGTTCTAACGAATCGTTTGTGGAAGCTTTTGTTTGGTAGCGGATTGTCTCGCAAACTGGATGATCTGGGTGCTCAAGGGGAATGGCCTAGCCACCCCGAACTGCTCGATGAGCTGGCTCAGCGTATGGTGGATGTCGACTGGAATATCCAGCGATGGATCAAGACGGTGGTCATGTCCAAAACGTACCGACAAGCATCGTTGCCGTCGGCCGAGGCGATCGAACGGGATCCCTACAATCGTTCGCTATCCCACCAAGGAAGATTCCGAATCGACTCCGAAATGGTTCGTGACAATGCCTTAGCGATCAGTGGCTTGCTGGTGCAAAAGATTGGTGGCAAGAGTGTGCGACCCTATCAACCTGCTGGCTATTGGGCCTATTTGAATTTTCCAACTCGTGAATGGCAAAACGGAACGGGCGAAGAGCTTTATCGACGAGGTCTCTACACCCATTGGCAGCGGCAATATCTCCATCCCAGCTTGCTCGTCTTCGATGCCCCAAGCCGCGAAGAGTGCACCGCGGATCGTCCCCGATCGAACACTCCCCTGCAATCTCTGGCAATGCTCAACGATCCGACGTATGTCGAAGCCGCGCGTGCATTCGCGGAATGGATCTTGCGTTCGGCGCCGGACGATACAAAGCGTTTGGACCTGGCCTTCCAAAAGGCTCTGTCGCGTTCCATTGCCGATCCTGAGTCGGCGATCCTTTTGCCGATACTCAACGCCCAGCGAGCAGAATATCGGCAGCAACCAGAAGCAGCCAAGGCATTGCTATCCACAGGTGCCCGACCGATACCAAGCGATTTGGATTCGATCGAATTGGCTGCATGGACGGCCGTAGCTCGTGTGATTCTAAATTTGCATGAGACCATGACTCGCTACTAAGTTTCCGCAACTCTCGCTGCTTCCCCCAGACATTGCGCCCGTTCGTTCAAGGAATTTTGACATGCAATCCAACTCCCATGAGATCGGTCGTCGGACCTTTCTCCAGCGCCCCGGAATCAGCCTTGGGACGATGGCTCTCGGTACGCTGCTGCAACGCTCGGGATTGGGACGGACTGGCGCGATGCCAGGCGAGGAATCCAATCTCGCATCCAATGGGATTCTCAATCCATTGCATCATGCCCCCCGGGCCAAACGTATTATTTGGCTTTATATGGCTGGAGGAATGACGCACCTCGAAACCTTCGATCCTAAGCCAAAGCTGGCCGAACTGCATGGTCAGCCGATGCCTGAATCGATCACCCAAGGTCAACAGATCGCGCAGTTGCAGGGACAAAAGCTCAATTGCTTTGCGCCGCAGCATACGTTCAAGCAATGGGGTCAATCAGGGCAATGGATATCCGAGATCTTTCCCCAATTGGCATCCAAATGCGCTGATGATATTTGCATCGTTCGCTCCCTTTCGACAGAGGCCATCAATCACGATCCAGCGCACACATTCATGAATACAGGTTCCATGATCAACGGGCGGCCCGCAATGGGTTCTTGGTTGCTCTATGGTCTGGGTGCGGAGAGCGACAACTTACCAGGGTTTGTCGTTATGGTTTCGACGGGCAAGTTCGGCCAAAAGCAACCCATCGCTGCTCGGCAATGGCATTCGGGATTTCTCCCTGGCAAATTTCAGGGAGTGGAATTCCGAGGCACAGGCGATCCCGTTTTGTATGTGGGCAATCCCAAGGGGGTATCTGCCATGCAGCAAAGGCAGATCGTCAGTGGAATTCAATCGCTCAACGGATTGGCGGATACGCGACTGTCCGACCCCGAAATTGCAACGCGGATCCAGCAATACGAGTTGGCATTTCGCATGCAAACGAGCGTCCCAGAACTGATGGATGTCGCCGAGGAACCTCAGCACATCTTCGACTTGTATGGCACCAAAGGGGGTGACGGTTCCTTTGCATCCAACTGCTTGTTAGCGCGGCGACTGGCCGAGCGAGGCGTTCGCTTTATCCAGTTGTACCATCGCGATTGGGATCATCACGGCGCGGTCAAAGACCATTCGGCCGGAACCGCAAAAGAAGTCGATCAAGGTGTCGCGGCACTGATCGCGGATCTCAAGCAGCGTGATATGCTGCGTGACACGATCCTCGTTTTTGGATCGGAGTTTGGACGAACCCCGATGGCCCAAGGGGATGGCCGCGATCATCACTTGGCCGGGTTTACTATGTGGTTTGCAGGTGGTGGATTCAAGCCAGGGTTTCATTTTGGAGCGACCGATGAATTCGGTTATCACGCAGTCGAGAATCGTGTCTCCGTACACGATGTGCATGCGACGTTACTCCATCAACTGGGAATCGATCATCAGCGTTTCAGCGTCAAATTCCAAGGTCTCGATAGTCGCTTGACCGGCGTCGAACCATGCCGAGTCGTGCACGAACTACTTTCGGTATAGTCCACCGAATGCTCTCATGATTGAACTATCCGTTGTCCTTTGGATAAGGCTCCGCAAACGCCCCGAAGGCTTGCAATCCACCATCGACCGAAAGGTCAGTGGCTGTAATGAACGAGGCGGCGCTGCTGGTGAGCCAGAGGACAGCATGCGCGATTTCTTCCGGTTGACCGATCCGTCCCAATGGATGTCGGTTGGCAAGTTCTGCGGCGCCCCCTTGGGCTTCGAGGCTCGCTCGCACCAAGGGCGTATCGATTGCGCCGGGTGAGACACTGACGACGCGAACGCCTTCGCGTGCATACTCGACTCCCCATTGCATGGCTTGAAGGACACTTGCTGCTTTGATCGGTCCGTATACGGGAACGCCGCGTGCCGTGCGATGGGCTTGGCCACTGGCAATGTTCACGACCACTCCCGATTGCTGCTGACGCATGACCTTCAAAGCATGCTTGGCCATGTTCAGATAACCGAGAAAATTCACAGAGACCATGCGCTGGGCATCGCCGAGTTGAACATCTTCGACGCGTACATACGACGAAGGGGGTTGAATAGCTGCGTTGTTAATGAGAACATCCAATCCGCCAAACTGGTCCGCCGTCCATGCGACAATACGCTCGCAATCCGATTCCTTGGCGACGTCCAACGCGTGAAAATGGCAATTGCTGGGAAGCGAATTGGCTGCCGATGCATCGATGTCACCGCAAACCACCGTCGCTCCAGCGGCAGCAAAACCTTCGCAGATCGCTCGACCGATTCCGTGCATTCCACCGGTCACCAGAACCACGCGATCGGAATGATCGTACCGAACCGAACCCACCGGACGCTGGTTGAGATGCAATGAATTCGCTGCCATGTTGCAATTTCCGATGCGTTGAGAAGAGTTTATTTTATGAGCAGCAGGAATGAAAGGAATTTGGAGATCGCAATAATCCCCGATCCTAAGATTGCGGATGCTAAGGACGCTACCCCATAGGATGGATGATATCTCATCGAAGAACGCGATGGGAGAAACGGAACGAATCCTGGGAGGAGCTCCTTTCCTCCTGAACTCCTAAGAGGACAAATCGGTGCCGAAAGTGATCGACTTCGGCGTGGTTAAAGCGACCGACGGAAAACGTACGTAGCACAATATCAAGACTGGGTTTAGCGGCCCTGTTGGCACCCTGCAACACATGAACTGCCGCGTTACGATTCAAACAGCGCTTTGCTGCCGTTCGAAAGCCAATACCAGTCGTATGGTTTCGTATCCGATGCTTTGTTGAAGGTGTTCAAAGATTGGTTTGAGTCGATCGCGACCGACCGTGTCCGCAGCTTGGATGACCTTTTTCTGAAGGTCCGTTGCGACCCACGCATCGATGGTGGGAACGGGTTCTTCTTGGATTAGGTCGAGCAAGTGACCCGCCACCGTGCCAATGGTCACTTCCGTTCGCTGTGCGATCTCCTCGAATGATCGTCCTTCGCGAAGCATTGGGAAGGTCACGTGTTTCTTGCCGGCCGGGCTGCTTCGCAATGTTCTTGCGGCAGGCTCTGTGTTCTTAAGTTTTGATTTCCACGGGACATCCATATCGAGTCCGGTGGCCTGGCAATGTTCTGTAATCATTTCAAGAAATATTGCACCGTAGGAGTTGAGTTTCCTTTTTCCAATGCCAGAAACGGTCAGCATTTGTTCGAGGGTCGAGGGTCGGGTGGCGCTCATTTCCAACAAGACGCTGTCAGCAAAGACTACGAAAGGTGGAACGTTTTGTTCTTGAGCCAGTCGTCGTCGTAGCGAACGAAGCTTCTCGAACAATCCACTATCGGAGTGCGCTTCTGCCTCGCTGGCGTTGGCATTTCTGCGTTCTTTGACTTTGGATGCCGTCCGAATCAGCCGCGGTTGAGCTTCACCAAATAGGATTTCTCGCGAGTTCGCATTGAGTTTGAGAATAGGATACTCCGTACCGTCTAAATCCAGCGATCCTTGACCGATCAATTGGTAGACCCAATCCCGCAGCTGGGCTTTGGGGATTTCTTTTAGCAAGCCATAGGTGCTGAGCTTATCGTGCCCGCGTTGTGAAACGTTTTGTGTTCTTGCTCCGAGCAAAACATCGACAACATGATTGATTCCAAAGCGTTCTTGAACGCGAAAGACACAGGACAATATTTTCTGGGCTAGGATTTTTGCATCGGGAACTTCGTCCGTATCTCCCAGACAGACATCGCATGCCCCGCAGGAATCGGATTCGTAGGTTTGGCCGAAGTACTCCACCAAGGCACGGTGTCGACAAAGCGGAGTGCGACAATAGCGAGACATCTCTTCGATTTGGTTTCTTGACGAAGCGATAATTTCTTCGGGTGCATTGGCCTCTTTGAGGCTGCCTTCGGTAATCTTTTTCAAGGTCACGACGTCGCCGATGCTATGGAGCAAAACGCATTCGGCTGGCAAGCCATCGCGACCGGCCCGTCCAGTTTCTTGTTGATAGTGCTCGATCGATTTTGGGATCGACGCATGGATAATGAACCGGACATTGGAGCGGTCGATTCCCATTCCGAAAGCGACGGTAGCAACCGCGACATCCACAGCTTCGGTCAGGAAGGCTTCTTGTGCTCGTTTGCGTTCCTCGTGTGACATACCCGCATGATAGCCGACTGCAGAAAAGCCCTTCTTTTGAAGGTACTCCGTGATGATCTCAACGTCATTTCGACGTAGGCAATACACGATTCCACCGGAACCTCGATGGCGTTCGCAGATCTCATGAATCTGTTGATGGAGATCGAGTTGGGGTAGAACGCGGTACGTCAAATTCGGGCGGTCGAATGAACTTACCAAGACCCGAGGGGTTTTTAGTTGGAGTTGCTCGATAATATCCAATCGAACTTTTTCCGTAGCTGTCGCGGTCAATGCGTGCATTGCAGCATTTGGGAATGCCGTACGAAGCGAGCTGAGTTGACGATACTCGGGTCGAAAATCATGGCCCCATTGGGATACACAGTGAGCTTCATCGATTGCAATTGTGTGGATGTCGTTCCCTTCGAGGAAGCGAATAAAGTCTGGGTTGGCAAGGCGCTCGGGGGAGACAAAAAGCAATCGCACATCGCCGGAACGAATTTGTTCCGCCGTATCCCGTTTTTCCGATGGCGAGAGAGTGCTGTCGATGCGAATCGCGTTCACCCCAACTTGGGTGAGCGAGTCGACTTGATCTTTCATCAAAGCCAGCAGAGGAGAAACGACAATCGTCATGCCACCTCGAAAGAGGGCGGGTGCTTGGTAGCACAGGGACTTGCCTCCGCCGGTTGGCATGACCACCAGCGTATCTTGACCGGAGAGGATCGAAGCGATGGCTTCCGTTTGCGACGGACGAAGCCGATCGAACCCCCAGGTCTCTTGGAGTAACTCAAGAAATCCATCAGGGATGTTTGCGGTCGATGGAACCGGTTGGGGCGAATCGGTTTTCATGATCGATGGTCGGGGAAAATAGGATATATCGATTCCGATCAGGCACTATGCATCATATCGATTCTGCCTACATCTTGCTTACATGGTGTCGGGTGGCCCGAGTCGTCGATTTGGGGAAAACCAACGAATGGTTGCGATGGACGGTTCGCCTTCGATGCTGCGGTTGGCTCAGCAGATGCAAGCAAATGGGCCATTGATAAAAAACAAGGCCAGACATTGCGGTTCCTTGCAAAACAAACCGCACGAAAAACACAAGGGAGGGTGAGGCCACAGGTCTAAACATCCTCCAGGACGCAGAACCGTCTAGAACATAAAGGGAGGGGGAGGCTCCTGCCGAGCTTTGGCTGTTCAGGCTCCGCGGGAGCGTCGCCCTCCCTACCATTGAACTGATTGCGAGCCAAGGGCGAGCGGACAAGGGCGAGCGGGGACACACACTCTGCAGTCGGGACGTTGCGAAACGATGTTTCGTTAGCACAGACTTACAGGAGCTAGCCAAGATTTGGATGCATTCGTTCGAGTGCGGCAGTTGAATGCTTCAACCGTACTCGAGTAGAATTCCGTCCCAAAAGATTGAGAATTGGCAAGAAGTAAGGATTTGCCAAGCAGGAATTCATACAACGCGTTGCTGAGTCGGCGGTGATGGCGCCGAAGAGTATGTTCCTAGCACAATGGGGAGGTACTTATGGAAAGTAAGCCGGCGCGGCCGTTAACCGCTACGCGCGAATACCTTCCGCGCTAACGGACGAACGTAGAATTGCCGATGGGATCGGAGGCTGCGAGCGCTGCATAGGGTGCGGGGTTGCCCTGCCGCTGCGCTGAACATCCGACCAAAATATCGGACTTGTTGGCAAAACATCTCCGCATCCAAGCCCAAACGATCCAGGATTGGGGGATGGTCATGGGGCGTGATGCCTCGTTTCCCCGGATGAACTTGACGGGCCGCCCAATCCAGCAGTTGTAGGTACTGGACGCTGCTCATTGGCAAAAATCCTTTGTCGCTGCAGCGGGTCGATAGTTGGCTCGGATGAGGTCCCACCGGATCCATGGCTTCATCGATTGCAACGGGTGCTAGGAAACTATCCCTTGCTGGAGTTGTATCGTCTTGGGGTTGTGGTTCGTTTGGTTGTACTAGGGTTTGAATGCGGCGCTGGACTGACGTGTGATGGCTGGTTTCAAGCGTTTCCGCAAGGGCTGCGCGGATCGGATTGACATCCACGTATGCCGCACAAGCTAGCAGCGTGGCTTCATCGAGAATTCGGACTGCTTTGAATCGAGATTGCCAGAATTTTCCCAACCCGCCACCTTCTTCGCGATTGGCTCGCTGGGCGATGTGCTGGCTGAGCAATCGCATCCACCAACTGATGTCGCTTAAGCGACCGCGAATTCGAGCCAAACGCGTGGGATTGCATCGTATCGAATTGAGTTCAGCTTCGTTGGGTTCGGCAGCGGCGGACTGACTTATGCCGTCTTGGGTGATGCGGATCTTTCGAAGTGGGCACAGGAGCAACCAGCGGCGAGCGACGGTGTCGTCGTTCCACGAAGCGACCACATCTGGCCTCGATCGCAGTATCAGATGCAAATGATTGGACATCAGAGTAAAGGCGAGGAGATCGATTCCCATGTGGGCAGCCAATTGCTGCAATTTGCATTCGATCCAGAATTTTCGGTGATCGAAATCTTTTTCGGATATGGGATCGAACCCCAAGAGATAGCAACGTCGTACCGTGCGAGCCATAACGTGCACGACGGCAACTTCAGACGGATCAAAGACTTCTGCGCGAGCGAGTCGAGCCATGAGGTGACACTCCATCGAAAGACGAGGCCGATCCCTGGCAAGACATGAAGTTGCAAGTTTCGACTTTTTCCCGTGCTCGTGCTCAATCCGCCGAGGCGGATGGTGCTCGTGCTCGTAATCGAATGGGCTTTTTCGAGCACGATTACGAGCAGGAGCACGAGCACGAATAATCAAGGCAAAACATGGATTGGGGCCCCGAGAGGCTCGAATAGCGCAAAATCAAAAGGCGCTAAGCGATCCAAGATATCATTATTGAATGCCGCAATCGTGGTTCAGAGTCGGCTGGCTCTCAGGCTAAAGTCGATTCGCTGTGACGCACTACCAATATCACACCTCCCCCCGTTCGCGCTAAAAAAGAACCGCCCAATAGCCCCCTTCCAGTCGGCGTTGGGCTAAACTTTCCTTTGTCTCCGATTCAACTCGGCGTTATCGGATTGCATCCATCCATCTGCTCGAAGTTGGATTGAGCCTGACGAGTATTGCCCTTCCGTTTGGATCGATCCCTCCATGACCTCTTTGACTGAAGCCACCTCCTCTTACGTCCAAAACGAGAGCCAATCCATGACGCGACCAAGTTCTTCTCGACGAAATTTCTTAATTCAAAGCAGCAGCGCGATAATCGCGGCCACGGCGTGCGCAGGTGTGTCTCGCGGCACAACCGTAGCAGGCGATCGATTGCGACTGGCCAGTATCGGTGTCGGCGGGATGGGGGCATCGGATTTAGGATCGCTAAGTTCCCACGCGCTGGTGGATGTCGTTGCCTTGTGCGATGTTGATGCGAACAACTTGGCTGCAGCAGGAGAGCGGCATCCCAAGGCCAAACGGTTCACCGATTTTCGCAGGATGTTTGATGCGATGGCGGATGAGATCGATGCGGTCAGCGTATCGACTCCGGACCACACCCATGCCGCTGCCGCGATGACCGCGATGAACCATGGCAAACATGTCTACTGCCAAAAACCGCTGACCCATGATGTCTACGAATCACGACAATTGAAGTCGGTCGCCGAGAAGGACAAGCTAGTCACGCAGATGGGGACGCAAATCCACAGTGCCAGCCCCTACCGCACCGCAGTCAAGCTGGTTCAAAGCGGCGTCATCGGCAAGATTCGCGAGACCCATTCTTGGAGCAATAAGACTTGGGGATACGAAGGCCCCGATCCAGAGCCAAGTCCGATCCCAGCGTCTTTGGATTGGGATCTTTGGTTAGGGACAGCGGCGGAACGGCCCTTCTCCCAAGGACATTTCCATCCAGGGAATTGGCGTCGTTGGTATGACTTTGGTTGTGGAACGATGGGAGATATGGCAATCCATATTCTCGATCCTGTCTTCACCGCATTGCAATTAGGTGCACCCTTGCAAATCCTCTCCAGCAGTTCGGACGCACCCAAAAAATCTTTTGGGATGCAAAACCATACCCGGTACTCGTTCCCAGCATCCTCCTTCACAACGTCCGAGTTCTTGTTGACGTGGAGCGATGGAGGCAAGATGCCCGATACATCGGAATGGCCGCTCGAAGGTCCTGACGGCAAGCCGCTCGGATTGCCCGATCAAGGCTCTATTTTTATCGGTGAGAAAGGGGCTATTCTCTTACCGCATGTAGCGATGCCCTTGCTGTTGCCACTCAAGAATTTTGCAGACTACAAGATCGAGGCCGCTCCCGATGGAAATCACTACCATCTGTTTGTCGATGCATGTTTGGGGGGCGCACCAACGACAGCTCATTTCGGCTATGCCGGCCCGTTGACCGAAGCTGTCTTGCTAGGAACGATAGCCAATCGCTTCCCCGGAAGTCATTTGGCATGGGATTCAGGACGCATCGTCATTCCGAATCACGATCAGGCGAATGCTTTGTTGCGAAGATCGTACCGCAAAGGCTTTGAGGTCGAGAATCTGACCTAGCGTTTCCCAGCAAATATTACCTCTCGCTCGGGAGCAGCCGAAGGAAAATATTTCTTCTTCAATATCCCCACTTGCTCCGCAAAAGGGGACTCACTCTTCAATCCATTTCCGAGGAGCGCAAGAAAACACTCTACCAAACTACGCCTTTAAGATATCTCGCACAACATGTCCGTGAACATCGGTTAGCCGATACTGTCGACCTTGATAGCGATAGGTCAACCGTTCGTGATCGATGCCGCACAGATGCATGATGGTGGCTTGCATGTCATGCACATGGACCGGGTTTTCGGTAATGTTCCATCCAAAGTCATCGGTTGCGCCGACGACATGTCCACCCTTCACCCCGCCACCGGCCATCCACCAACTAAAGGCTTTGCCGAAATGGTCTCGACCTGTGGGCTTGTTCGGATCTCCCTGGCCGAATGGAGTTCGGCCGAATTCACCCGCCCAGACAACCAGCGTATCGTCCAGCAGGCCACGGTCCTTCAAGTCCTTCACGAGCGCTGCAGCAGGACCCTCGGTGTCCTTGCACTGTTCCTCCAATTGCGTGTGAAGGTTTCCGTGTTGATCCCATCCAGCATGCATCAATTGAACAAATCGAACTCCGCGTTCCAGCAATCGACGCGCGATCAGACAATTGTTTGCAAACGATCCCTTGTTGAGGGCGTCGGGCCCGTAACGTTCGATCGTGGCCGCTGATTCATCCGAAAAATCGAGGAGTTCAGGCACACTGGCTTGCATGCGGTAAGACATTTCGTACTGCGCGATGCGTGTATCGATTTCTGGGTCACCAAAATCTTGCAAGTGGATTGCGTTTAGAGCCGCGATGTCGTCCAGCATGGCTCGGCGCGTCTCGCGACTGACCCCTTTGGGGTTCACCAGATAGGGCACAGGGTCACCCGTACTGCGAAACCGGACGCCTTGATAGCGACTGGGGAGAAAGCCACTTCCCCAATAATAATCGAAGAACAATTGACCGCAGGTTTTTCCGCGGTCGCTCGATGTCATGACGACGAACGTCGGTAAGTTATCGGTTTCGCTCCCCAATCCATACGACAACCACGCCCCCATGCTTGGACGTCCGGGGACTTGAGAACCCGTCAGAAAAAAAGTCACGCCCGGAGCATGATTGACGGCCTCGGTGTACATGGAACGTACCAGTGTGATCTCATCGGCAATACTACCGACGTTGGGAAGCATGCTGCTCAACCGCATCCCGCTTTGCCCGTACGACTGAAAGGGTTTAATCGCGGGTAAACAGGGCCATTTGGCGTTACCGCTGGACATTGTGGAAAACCTCGTCGAGCCTCGCACCGATTCGGGAATATCCTTCATGAAGTGCTCGACCATTTGAGGTTTATCGTCAAACAGATCGATGTGCGACGGTCCTCCTCCTTGCCAGAGCATGACCACCCGCTTGGCCGTGGCAGGATGGTGAGGAAGATCGGGCAATCCCTTTTCGGAAGAGGGAACTTCATGGGCGGCGCGACTCTCCTTTTGCAGGAGCGACGCGAGGGCAACAAGACCAACTCCGCTGGCAGCCGAACCAAACAGACTTCTCCGTGTAGCACGCTTTGCTTGGAGCCCAAGAGGATCGTTTTCCATAATGATTATTCCCTGCAAAGCGATTCGTCGAGGTTGAATAACGCCAGGCAAACATTGCACAAGGCTGCATGGGTGGCGGGATCGAGATTTGGAAGGCGCTGCATGGCTCCGGTCTCAAGCAATAGCATCGCGTTCCCCGGATCCGCTTGGTAGATCGCAAGCTGGTGTTGAAAGGCTCGGCCTAGCAACTCCATTTCCTTTTCATTCGGTTCACGAGCGACGATGCGTCGGAAGGCCATTCGCAATTGCGATTGAGGTTCCTGGGATATCAGGATGCAGTTTTGCGCCAGCACTTTTGCGGCCTCAACCCAAGTGGGGTCATTCAGGGTCGTCAAGGCATGAAGAGGAGTACTGGTTTGCGAGGCGCGGACGCGGCAAGCTTGTCGATTCGAAGCGTCGAACATATTGGCCGGTCCGACGGTTCTTCGCCAAAAGGTATAAAGACTCTTGCGATAAAGGTTTGCTCCGCTGGATGCGGGATAACTGAAATCCCGTTCCTTGGTGATCGCCAACGGATCCCAAATCCCTTCCGGTTGGTACGGGTAAACGGGCGCTCCTCCCATTCTTGTATCCAAGAGCGATGCAGCCGACAGGGCCCAATCGCGTAGCACCAACGAGGGCAAACGAAATCGGCTCGCGCGGGCGAACCAACGGTTCTCTGGGTCCGCCTGAAGTTTCTCAGGCGTCGCGCGGCTCGATTGTTGGTAAGTAGCGCTGCTCGTAATATTCTTTTGGATCCATTTGGTATTCCAACCCGAATCCCGGAACTCGACTGCCAAGTAATCAAGCAGCTTGCCGTGGTACGGATACTCGCTTTGGACGCCGAAGTCCTCCACGGTTTTGATGATCCCCGTTCCAAAGAAGTGTTGCCACATTCGATTGACATGAACGCGAGCTGTCAGTGGATGCTCAGGGGATACCAACCATCGCGCCAACCCCAATCGATTCCTCGGTGCGTCGTCCGGCAACGGCGGAAGGAACGCGGGTGTGTTGAAGGTGATCTTGTCGCGCGGCTTCAGATATTCACCCCGTTCCAGCATGAACGTCTCGCGCGGTTGTGCGTCACTCATTACCATTGGACGTGGAATTTGATCGGCTCGGTAGGCGTTCAATTCGTTCCGCACCCCTTGCAACTCACCTAACACAGCGATTTTTCCCTGCAGCGCCGGAACCGACTTTTCATTGAAGTGCTTTCGAAGCCCCTCCTCCAATGCCTTTTTCTCTTCGTCGGAGCGTTCGGGTTTCTTCAAAAGTTCCGCAAGGATGGCTGGCAATCCTTCACTCGTGGCCGCAATGCTCAATCGCCAACCCTGATAGGCAGCGTCCAACAAGGGTTGGGATTCCTTGTCCAGATTTCCGATACGCGATTCCAACTCCGCGATGCGGCGCTGATTTTCTTCGGTGGGCAATTCGAGCAAAGGAGGTGCGACTCGGATGCGACTGGAAAAATACTGCGGTACGCCACTTTCGGGGACACGATTAAATGCATCCATCAAACCATAGTAGTCGCGCATGGTGATCGGATCGTATTTATGATCATGGCACTGAGCACAAGCCATGGTCAGCCCCAACCAAGTCGTCGCAGTGGTGTCGATGCGATCGAACAAGATGACAAAGCGCTGCTCTTCCGCGATCGCCCCCCCCTCGCCATTGAGCAAGTGATTTCGATTGAAACCACTAGCGATCTTCTGGTCCGTGGTTGCGTCGGGCAAAAGATCTCCAGCAATCTGCCAAATCGTAAATTCATCGAAAGACAAGTTCGTATTCATGGCTCGAACAACCCAATCTCGCCATAGCCACTGCCACGTATCCCCATCTTGCTGAAATCCGTTGCTGTCAGCGTAACGGGCGGCATCGAGCCAGGACAACGACATGCGTTGTCCGTACGCAGGGTCTGCCAGCAAGCGATCCACCAAGCGTTCGTAAGCGAGTGGATCCGTATCCTGAACAAACCTGTCGACTTCTTCTGGTTCGGGGGGGATACCGATCAAGTCGGCATACAATCGCTTGATCAAGGTCGTGCGATCGGCTACGGGATTCGGTTGCAGTCCATGGCTCCCGTGCCCTTCGTTGACAAACGCATCGATCGGATGCTGTGCCCAGGGGTTTGAGTGCATGCCAGGTATGTTCGGACGGCGCGGTGTGTCAAACGCCCAATGTTTGCTGTAACTGGCACCGGACGCAATCCACTCCTTCAAAGCTTCCTTTTGTGCCGGAGTCAGTCGACGATTCGACTTGGGTGGAGGCATCATCGTGTCGGGATCTTCCGACACGATACGGGCAATCAATTCACTCGCCTCCAAGTCTCCCGGCTGGATTGCACCCGACTCTATGGCTGCATCCCGCTGATCGAGACGCAAGCTCCCCTCGCGTTTGTTGGCGTCTTGACCATGACAATAGAAGCATTGCTCGGACAAGATGGGGCGGATGTCTCGATTGAAATCGATATCGGAACTGAATCCAGGGATCGCTAGCAGACAGCACAGCCAAACAACGATCCCTACGGGCAGAATTCCGTTGCAGCCGGTCGCCAAACGGCTCCTGCTTTCGTGCTGTCGAGCAATATGCCACGAGTCCATAGCGATGACGCTCATGCGGGAACCGAGATGGGAGGGAGGTATTGAACTTCCCCGGCGGACCGCAACATGCGGTAGGGTGGGTGGAATTCGACTTAGACTCGCCACGGTCGCGTGGGAGCCAGTTTCATCCGAAGTCTGCCGAAGAACATCTCTATTATGGCCTTTGGAATCAACTTGGCGAGTCCGCCCCCTCCCCAGTCGGTAAAGTTTCCCTGTTTTGACTATCTGGCAAAGCTCGAATTGGCTGAATTTGTCGTGTCTGCCGGTCGATCTTTCGAAAGTCATTGCGATGCTTATCGCTCATAAAACGATTCGCCGGAGGCCATTCTCGTGCCGCGACTGTCGATGATCGTCCCATTCCAACGCGATGAATTGGCGTTGGAAGAAACACTTCTGTCCGCTCTGGAATCACGAACAGGTGACGATGAACTCATCATCGTCCATGCGGGTGATTTTTCAGACCCATACCAACTCGATGGCGATGAAGCGATCGTGTTGGAAGCCAACCCAACGGATTCGCTCGCCGAGCAACTCAATCAGGCAGTCGCAACTGCATGTTCGCCGACGGTTCAAATTCTGCTTCCCGGAACCGTAGTCCAACGCGGGTGGGCAGACGAGGCGCTGGAAGTATTTCAGGATCGTTCGATCGAAATCGTTTCCCTTCCTATTCAAGACGCGAACTCGGGAGATACGACGTTCGGTCTCAAGGCGGACGAGATTCCTCATCGTCGGATGGCCAGGGGAACAGAACAGTGCGGTGCACCGATCTTGGCCGGTACGATGATGCGCCGTCGCACGTTGATAAAGATCGGCGGATGGTGCGAATCGATTCCCTCCGAATTGCTGGATGTCGAATTGGCGATCCTGTGCAATCTATTGGACATTCCATGCGTCGCGTTGGATCAACCACGATTGACCGCGACAAAACGGACACTTGTTCATCCCAACACGTCTTTCGAAGTCGGCAAGGGATGTGGCATGTTGGCATGCGCCTATGGCGAGATCCCTCATTCTGGCGTCGAAGTGGAACCACTCGTCAAGCGACTAGGACACTTGGCAACTGGCCTGATGAACCCCAAGCTCGCTGCGGAACGATTGGGATGGGTATTAGGTGTCCGAGATCGCTCCTGGGTCCACCGTTTGACTGCACGGGTTGAATCGGCCCGTGAATCAATGAGCGAAACGCTTCAATCCATTCCAATGCCCAGTTCTTCACGTTCCGAACGACGTGCGGCCTAATGTCTACCTAGCGATACTCGAATCTCTAGTCCACTCGGTACGCAAGCAATCTCAGGGCATTGAAAACCACCAGGACGGTGGTCCCTTCATGAAGTACAACCGCAGGCCCAATCGACAGTCCAAAGATCGTGGCTGGCACAAGAAAGGCAATCATCCCGAGGCTGATCCAGAGGTTTTGGCGAATGATGCGACTGGTTTGACGACTCAGGCCGACCGCAAACGGCAATTTGCTCAAGTCGTCTCCCATCAACGCCACATCCGCAGTCTCGAGCGCTACGTCCGAACCCGCGGCTCCCATCGCCACGCCGACCGTAGCATTGGCCATGGCAGGGGCATCATTGACGCCATCGCCAATCATCGCCACGCCGTACTCGTTCGCTAACTTTCCAATCGCTTCGACCTTGCCCTCTGGCAACAGGTCGCCCATCGCTTCATCGATTCCCACCTCTCTTGCGACTGCATTTGCGACATGCTGATTATCTCCGGAAAGCATGATCACCCGTTCAATGCCCATGTTTCGAAGCCGATCGATAACGCTTCTTGCAGAAGATCGCGGAGCATCCATCAAGCCGAGGAATCCAAGATATCGGTCTCCTTTTCGAACGATGATGGTGGTTCTTCCACTTGCTTTCAGCTCCCGATTCTGAGCCCGGAGAATCGCCGGCAACGGTTGGCCCTCGACCTCGTCGAATAACACTTCGTTACCAAGGTAAACACTTTGGTTATCCACGACCGCGCGAACACCACGCCCGGTAATACTCTGCACGTCGTGGGCTTGAAGAGGGATCATGCGCTGGAGCCTTTCGCTGCCCCCCTTCACAACCGCCGACGCCAACGGATGGTCACAAAGCTTCTCGACAGCGACCGCCACTTCGAGCAGTTCTTCTTCAGAGACTCCGTCGGCATTCACGACATCGGTTAATCGAGGTTTTCCTTCCGTCAAGGTTCCAGTCTTGTCGAATGCGATCGTCCGCACTTTCCCAAGGTTCTCAAGGGGGCCACCCCCTTTGACAAGCACACCACCGCGAGCCGCGCAAGCGATGCCACTCAATACGGCACTGGGTGTCGAGATCGCTAAGGCGCAGGGACTGGCCGCAACCAAGACAGCCATCGCACGATAGAACGAAGTCGTCCAGGACTCTCCCAACAGGAGCCCACCACCTAGGATGAGAATCACGGAAACTAAAATTATCGGAACGAAGTAGCGCTCGAATTTGTTCGTCAAAAGTTGTGTTGGAGACTTTTTCGTTTCGGCTTCATTCACCAGTTGGATCACGCGTGCCAATGTCGAATCTCTGGCCTCTTTGGTAACCTGCATTTCGAAGAGATCCGGGCCATTGATGGTCCCTGCAAACACCCGGTGCCGCGAATCGAGATGGTCAGGATTTGCAGCAGCAACCTGAATGTCCTCGACAGCCCATTTTTCGGCAGGAAGGCTTTCACCCGTGATGGGCGCCTGGTTGATGAACCCTTGGCCTTTGACCACAAATCCATCCGCGGCAAGTCGCTCGTTCGGTTTTACAATCAGCGTGTCGCCTCTTTGTATTCGATCGATCGGCACTTCTTCTATCTGATCGCCACGTTTCACCAAAGCCGTTTTCGGCGCTAGTTCGGCCATCGATTCGATCGCATGTTTTGCACGTCCCATCGCATAGTTCTCAAGTGCATGGCCAATGCTGAATAGAAACAACAATAGCGCACCTTCAAACCAGTGCCCAAGGATCGCAGCGCCTAACGCCGCAACCAGCATCAGGAAGTCAATTTCGAAGTGTCCTTCTGCAACGCTCTCAATCGCTTCCCAAAATGCGAAGAATCCACCTAAGATGGTCGCAGTGAAATAACAAGCCCATGGAAACCAAGGGGTGATGCTGCTCCACGAGGCAAGCCATCCCACCAGCAGACACAGTCCAGCGATGCCCGAAACGATCAATTCCGTGTTGCCACTGTGCCCACTCCCATGCGAATGGTCGTGATGTTGTTTCTCGTTCTTTTGGGAATTACTTGTGCGCGCGTCTACTGCAACAACATGCTCATGCGTCGTGACATCGTCATCAACGTCGTCGTCGAAAACACCGTTTTTTCGAAGTTCCTCTCGAAGCGTCGCTTCATCGGTGATTTGTCGATCAAATTCAATGCGCAGCATTCCAGTCAACGCGACGGAAGCCTCGAGTACACCTTCAACCCGTTTTGCTCTCGATTCGATGACGTTTGCGTGCCCGGTATTCGTGAGCGGCGTCTTAAGAAGCAAATGCCCATAGCGCTTTTCAATGTCGGCGCCAGCGCGGTGGGCCAACTCGAGTACGTCACTTAGCGAGAGTCGGTCCGGATCGAAATGGATGCAAATCTTACCGGAAGGATCTTCTTCGTAGTGTGCCGCTAAAATTCCCTCCTTGGTGATCAGGCAGTCATTGAGACGCCGTATACACGCATCCCGTTCGTCGGCGATAGAAGGGAGCAAGGCACCGATGTCCACTTGTGTCTTTTCGGCCATGGCCACTCTCGCTAGGAACTCAATACTCGACGATTCACATCCGGTCGTGCGCAATCGCAATACTAGCGGTTATTGCCGACTCAGGGTGAGCCCTCGCAGCGAGTCGTCCCGACTGAGAACGGTGGTGGCATCCAGCCCACCAGTCGGCACCAAGCCCGTCACCTTGGCATCGGCTAGTGCCTTTTGAGGTTACGCAATCGCCCTACTTTTGAAGAAGGAATGGTGGGGATAGTTCGAGGATTACTTTGCGTCTGCTTTTTCGACAGGGAGTGCAGGTAGATCCAGGTCGTTGGGTGGTTTTCCAACGGGTTCGCGTTCGAAGGATTCCCCGTATTTGGTGAAACCAGGCACGAATCCACCATGGCTCAAGAAGAACTGATTTTTTTCGATTCCCATGAATCGATCGAAGCGATCCTCTTTGCCTGTAGGATCATGACTGAATCGAGCCTGAATGATTTCATGCCAAACACCGTCGCTGGTGCGGTACCAGGAATTCCCGTAAAGGGCTTTACGCTGCAGATGCCCGTTTTCGCCGATGAAGTTTTCACTGAAGCTATGCAAGCCACGCAATCGGCCTCCTTCCTTGGGCGCATTCCATGCCGAGATGAGCATCCAGCGTTCGTCGATTGGGTTAAACCAGTAGCCGGCAAAGATTGTGTGCGTGGCGTCGACGGGGGTAGCCGTCACGAGGAAGCGTTGCGTCGAACCTGTTTCCCACATGGTTTTAAGGTGACTATGACCGCCGGTTCCTTCGTTGCCAAAATCACCCGAGAAAACGTCTTTGCCTTTGTCGATGAGTTGCACGCGGTTCTCGGATGCGACTTTGTTGCGATCGATCCCTTCGTTGCCGCTGTCCCACACGCTAAAGATGATCCGTCGCTCATTGGGACTATTGACTTGCATTCCAAAGTAACCGCGGTGCCAACCGCAGGTCATATAAAACGTGCCGATGGGGTCTTCGACAGCGGTGACTTCCCCGTAGAAGGCTTCGATCTCCGTTCCCGAAGTGATGGGATACATTAAATGAACCGAAGCAGCATTGCGTCGTTCCTTGAGATTGAAGTGCGCACCTTCAACGGCACCTCCCGCCAGCCTCAAATCCACGACACGAAAATCAGGTTCGCTTCCCTCTGAATCCCGTTCCAACTCCAAAGGAACATAACCCGTCTCGGACAATTCCCATGTCCCAAAGTTCACGATCGAAATGCCGTTCTCGATCGGGCCTGACTCTCCGGATCGCGATTGGCCTGCGACTCGCATTTTGAGCGAGGGAACGGAACCACCCTTAGGCTCGATGGCAACACATACCTGCATTGGGCCTGTCTTTGCGAATTGACCATACCAAACCACACGCTGCGAAGGATCCTTCCAAAGAGTGATGCCTTGCGGATCGCGGATACGTGCACCCTGCGGATTGGGGAGGACATAGGCCGTAAATGCCGGGATACGAAGTTCCGCTCGTTCGAGATCGGAGCCTCCTTTTTCCTGGGCGTGCGTCGACAGAACGTGGATGCTTGCCACAGAAACGAACGCCCCTAGCTGGATACAACCCATCAGCCATCGCGCCGAGATCGAATAGAAACGCGTCCGTGGGGAGGGCATGACCAATCTCCAAAGGAGAGGACTAGAAAAAGGAGATACTTAAAAAAGAGACCGTCATTCGACGAGCATGGCAAGGAAGCGAGCGAAAAAAGCCAACGCAGTTTCCGACAAAAACTAATTCGTCGTTTGCTCTTTGATCGCGCTGACCGGTATCGGGATCCCTTTGAGTTGCCCATCGACCACGACGTTGCGACCGACGATTCCTTGGAAACGACATACCAGCAGATAGGGCTTCCGAAGTTTGAGCAATTCGCACATCACGATCAATCGATTGCCGGGAACGACCGGTTCTCGGAAGCGGACTTCTTCGAGACCTCCAAAGCCGACCATCGAATCCCCGAGAAGCTTGTACTTGTGCGAGCAATAGCAGCAGACCTGGGCGACTGCTTCAAGCATGACCACACCAGGCATCAACGGCATGCCTGGCATGTGACCGCGCACCCAGAACTCTTGGTCCGTGACGTCTTTGTAGCCAACACAGGCGACGCGCACAGGATCTTCGTAGACAATCGCGGTCAACTGCTCCATTTCGAAGCGTTGCGGATTGAATTTGCGGATTTCATGGATGTCGGCGACGACTCGGTCGAAGTCGATGGTATCCGGATCCACGATGAAATCTTTGACGCCCACAGGATCATTCCGAGCAAAACAAGTTGCAGCCAGAACCCATTGCGCCGCAAAACAACGCTAACGATAGGGATTGGCCAGGAAGTTGCAGCCTACGTCTAGGTGCGAACCTTTCGGCGCTTTGCCTTGCGTGCCTTGCTATTGGCGGCACGTTGACCATGGTTGGCTTTTTTCAGTTTTCGGTGAGGCTTTGTCATGATTTTTCAGGGAAATACAAAAATTCGGGCCGCATTCGTCCTACCTCCGGCCTTGAGAGGGCCCATAAGATAGCAGGAGTCCTCGCCTCTGGAAAGGGAATTTTGACTTGTCATGTCCTAGGTGCTTTGCATACTATAGCCAGAGAGAGCAGCGGGGCTTCCTAGCTTCTTCATGTTCTCGGGGGCACCCTGTTCTTCCGCTGGGGAGGATAAGGTAGTTTGTCGGTCACATTTCCAAAATTCTTGATAGAGGTTGCGTATGGCAATCACGGTTACTCCCGAGGCTGCAGATAAACTCAAGCGAGCGCATGTCGACGGGCAATTCGGCGAAGAAACCTTTGTCCGTGTCGGAGTCGTCGCAGGCGGCTGCAGCGGATTCGAGTATTCCCTCAATTTCGATGACAAATTCGATGAAGGGAAGGACACACGCTCAGACCAAAACGGCATCGCCGTTGTTGTCGATAAGAAGAGTGCTTTGCTTTTGGACGGCACAACCCTGGGTTGGTTCAGCAGTTTGGAACGTCAAGGATTTACCTTCGACAATCCGAACGCAGTCAAATCCTGCGGCTGCGGAAAATCCTTCCAGTAGTCTCACTTGCTACCGAATGCAGTCGATTCGCTTCCAAGCGAAACAATAATTCTGTGTACGGCCAAAGACTTTTGAGCCAGGGTTCCTATGGAACTCTGGCTCTTTTTCTGGAATGATGCCGTGAGAACGGAATTCTTGGTCCTGAAAGTGCATCTTCTTTTGCAGCGCCTGCCAAGCAGGCAATGAGCAAACAAACGAAACACGAAAGACCATTCTGCCGAACGACCTCTTGGGGTGCATTCGGCGACTACAACATGATCGGCGAAAAGCCTTTCATGCACACGGAGAGTAGAACATGGCCCGAGGGGACTTGCTTTCGATTCCCTGCATCTGGGGAGTGATCCCGTATCGCCACTTCGGTATTGATATCGGCGACGGGACCGTCGTCCATTTAGCAACTGTCCCGAACGCGCGATCAACCATGCAGGTGCAACGCGTCACGCTGGCTGAATTTTCTGGAGGCAAGATGCCGACGGTGGAAACGGTTTCAGACTGTTTGCCTCCGGAATCGGTGGTCGCACAAGCCCTGAACTCCGTCGGTACTACCTACTATCACTTGGTGGTAGGCAATTGTGAACATTTCGCCCGGCATTGCAAATCGGGCAATCACGCCAGCCATCAATCCGACCGACTAGTACGAGGTGTCCTGCGAGCCGTCATGGCAGGATTGGTCACCACCTCGACCCGGGTTGCGTCGGAGGTCGCAATCGCTGGCTTGCCTCGCATTCTGATGACCAAGCCGGCGGGCATTTCCACGCTCGTCGGAGAAGCAGCACGGCACTCGGCCTACATCGTGTCCCGCTGTGGCGGCATCGAGCACAAGCATGCCGAGCGCATTGGAAAATCAGCCGGTGTCGCTACGGCTACGATGGCGGGTTCGGTCGCAGGCGGACCGATAGGTGGCGCCACTGCCGCAGCCCTTTACTTGGCCATCGACGCCATCAGCCAAGCTGCATTCAAATCGTTCGAAGCCAATAAACGATCGGCCCCGAATGCGCCGGAACCGAATGCTCCGGAACCGATCGACCTGTAGTCACGACCGTTCGCCTCGCGAAACGTGTTGCTACCCCACCTTTTGCAAGACCAGAACCACATCGCAGGAATTCTTTGTTAATCGGCGACGCTGATCAATCTCAAACCAAAAGTCATACACTCCGACCAGTTTGAGCGTTTTGACTTTCGCCAGCAAGTCTTGCAGTTGTGGCAAATCATAGAGCCTCAATCGAATTTCATCCGTGAGCAGAAATTGCTTTTCGCCTTGGGTGACCTGCATCGAAACACGCAACCGCTCGATCCGCTTCTTCAGATCCGATTCGATCACCGTCAACGCGTATCGTATGCCCAAGTCGGGAGTTTTCGCTGACCAACGCTCTGTTCCCATCAATTCGCCATCATGCGGCAAAAGATGGAGCGACAACACGAACACGCCCCCCGGTTTGAGGTGTTTAGCAACGCATTTCAAGTGCTTGAGTGCGGCACCTTCGGTCTCAAGATGTCGAAAGGTATTGATCGCATTGAACGCGGCATCGAAGGGCTCATCGAAAGAAAATTCGGTCATATCACCTCGGACCAAATGCGCGGAATGTCCGGCCGCTTCTAGTCGTTCTTGACAGTATCGCAGCGCTTCGTCGCTGAGATCCAAGCCGGTGATATCGTAGCCACGTCGCGCCATTTCTCGGACCAAACGACCTGAGCCACATCCCAATTCCAAGATACGGGTCACCGGAAACTTGACATACTTCTCATACACTTGCTCCAGAAACTTGCCTTCTTTGCGTGTCCCTTTCAAGAACCCAAGTTCATACCATTCCGGGTGCTCGTACCATGACATGTTGGTCTCTTCGACTGTCTTCGGAACAACAGCCTTTCCTTCATGCTTGGAAATTGGCTTACGGGTTGCCGCTGATTTGCTTCCCTTCGAACTGGAATGCGAAGATTGTGTTGTCAATGAAGGCTCCTTGGTTCTGGCTGGTGTGGTGCCAGTCGTGTTCGTCTAGGTTTGAAAAATGTTTTTTGTACTTGGGCAAAGTGTTGCAAATCACAACTCGGTTCGCAACTCCATCGCTTCTGTTTGTAGATGCCGCCGAAAAAATTGAGCCTGAGGCGCTAGCCGATTTCTGTACGTCGAAAGAAATCGGCTAGCGCCTCAGGCTCATTGAAACGAAAGCCGACCGTCGTCGGCTCTGTCTTCATAACTCTCTTGATCGCCCTCCATATGGCTCATTTCCGATGTGATTTCGAGTTGCATTCGGCAGAAAAGAGAAAAAGAAAAAACGGACACGAGATGGGGCGATGGGTTCCTGAGTTTTGCTAGGCAGTCAAAGGAAGAGGGCTATCAGCGAACAAATCATAGAGCCTGCTTAAATGCTCCGTTGGAATGCGGGATCGACTCCAAGCCAACAGAAATCGGGCCCGACGGATAACTCCCTTCTCCATCTGTCCACCGAAAACCTCAATATGTTCGACAGCACGATCCTCTGCGCATACGACCTTGCAATCGATACGGTCCAGCGGATGGATCAGCAATGCCGCGTGCCCTTCCGGAGAGACGATGCTCGGAGCAGCGTCCTGCCATGCAGCGGAAGAGTGCCCCGGCCTCCACCATAACTGAGGGTTGCATTCCCACTGCGATGTCTGAACGCTTAACCATAGCTCCATGAGATGCAAATCGGAAAAGGGAGATGCATGAAACCGAAAATCCACCTGCCAACCAAATGGCCATGGATATTCTTGCGGGTAGCTGGCAATCAGATCCTCTTGTCGAACGAATGCATCGTGAACGGAGACAGGGGACGCATCAACCGCCATCGCCTCTTTGGGGAACAGCATCAGATCTGCGAAGGAATGTTCAGGCTTTCGGTCGTCTGATTCCACATGAATGCGGAGGGGAGCACCAAGCTCGACGTTGAGCCGGCCGGTACCGGCAGCGTATTGTGCGTGGCTCGCAGAATGTTTCCAGGACATGTCATACCTTTCAGCGTTTGAGCGAGCGCATCGAATTCGAGCATCCGCGAGGTTCTTGCATCAGCCTTCTCTCCTGCACTCCGCGATTTCATTCGTACAAATATAGCGTTGTCATCGGAAATCGGGGCAGGTATTGTGGTCCTCAAGCCCGGGGACGGCCTGTCCACCCGGATCGACAATCCATCCAAGAGTATCCAATAGATCGAGTTGGGGTGATGAGGCAATCCGAATTGAACATGCAACACGCGTTGGAAATGGCCACGAAGGCAGCCCACCAAGCGGGTGAAATTCTTCGTCGCATGCTGCCGATCGCCGTCGTGCGTGAAAAAGGACAAAACGATCTCGTCACCGACGCTGATATCGCGGCTCAATCCGCCATCCACGGGGTTCTATTGCAGGCCTTTCCAGAGCACGACTTTGTCGGCGAAGAAGATGCCACCCACGCGTCGACCACTCGGGAAAACCGAGTGGCGATCCCCTGGCAGTGGGTTGTCGATCCGCTCGATGGAACAACCAACTATGCACACGGCCTCCATAATTTCGCCACAAGCATCGCACTGACGCATCACGGACGGACGGTCCTCGGTGTTGTCTACGATCCAATGGCCGATGAGCTCTATTCCGCTTTGGAAGGCCGGGGCGCTTGGCTCAATGGCAAGCCATTGGCGTGCAGCCGTTGCGTCGAATTGGGGCGTGCCCTCGTCGCCGCAAGCTTCCCTCCCAAACTCCAACAAGAATCGCCCGAGATTCGCCAATTCCTCAACATCCTGGTGGAATGCCAAAGCATTCGAAGGCTGGGATCGGCCGCCCTCAATTTGTGCTATGTCGGCGCCGGCCGCCTCGACGGATATTGGGGAAGCAGACTCCATGCATGGGATATCGCAGCCGGGGCACTCGTGGCCGTTGAAGCTGGCGCACACATCTGTCGCCACGATGGCACTCAATTTGACATTTGGGAGGGACAAGTCCTGGCCGCCTCCTCAGCAACACTCGCCCAATCGATGGTTCGCTGCATCCATTCCCGCCGGAATCCCACCCAAGACGGCTGATCCGACACAGCCGAGAAAAGTGAGCCTGAGGCGCTAGCCGAGTTCTTTCGACGTCCAGAAATCGGCTAGCGCCTCAGGCTCATGGAAGTGAAAACCGACTTTTGTGGGCAGTGTTTAGCCATCGCAAGGACAGAAACCGTCGCCAGAAAGGAGGATAGTCCATTGGCATCCACAACAATCCCTGCAACCTCCATTTCGCCCAGCGGCATCATTCTCCGATCGCATGCAACTCGCGACGAACCAAACCCTCCCTGTCCACGTATGACCTCGTAACCTCGGGCGACACGCTATTCGAAAATTTAATACTAATCCCTTCCCCAGGAAAGCTTGGGGGATTCGCACACTGGAACAAGTTGGCCACGCACGTATGAACGAGACACAGATGTCGCAGGAATCCGACGAAGTCGCGGATTCCAAGTCCTTTTCCGCGGTCGCCTTGGTTGGCTTGCTGCTGTCGCTCGTCGGGATATTCTCCATCAACTACATCCATACGATGCCATTGTCATTGATTGGAACATTGCTGGGCGCTTTTACCCTTTGGACTGCCAAGCGTTCGAACCTGAGTTGGTTTTCGAGGGCAATGGGCTTTCTCGCGGTCGTGATTGGAACCTCGGTATTCTCTTGGGGCTGGTTTGAGCGACAGCTAAACACCTCCTACGACCTGGAACAAGCGAAAAAAGTTGCGCAACTCTATCTCGACTCGTTGTCCAAAGAAGATCTCGAAACCGTCTATTATCTGGTGGGTTTCCAATTCCAGGGCACTTCACCGCAAACCCAAAACGAGGATTTAACCGAGTTAGATCGCGCCAAGAAACGATTGAATGTCGATCCAGCCCACGTGGAGATTCGGTCCAGACGTACTCCCTCGAAATGGGTCTATGAATCCTTGGAAGCCGAATCGATTGGAACCTCAGGATATTCGTACAAATTGAAATTCCGCGACGAGGGTCAAACAAATCCCCCCTCCTATCGGATCTATGCTCGCAAGAACGCAACTAAATTCGATGTCAAGGATGAAGTTCGATGGTATGTCGATTCCATCGAATCCGTAAAATAGAACGCCCAAACGCAAGTGCCTATTAGCTTCACGGGCCGAGCGACCTTAGATCGAACGCTTCTGCAGGGGCCTGGGTTGCCATGAGGTCGCTAATCAGTCTTGGTGCGAATCTCGGCAATGTGCTTGAGACAATGCGATCGGCCGGACGCTTGTTGGAAGAAGAGTTCGCGGACGGCCAATTGACCTTCAGCCATCTCTACCGCACCCCTCCCATCGGCGGTCCAACGGGACAGTCGGATTTCCTCAATGCCGTGGTCGCGCTGGACTCGCAAAAGTCCTGTTGGGAAATTTGGGAATCGATTAAGCGCGTCGAATCGGAATTGGGAAGGCAACGTCAGCACCGCTGGGAAGCACGTCGCATCGACATCGACCTCTTGCTGAATCACTCCGAAAAAGTGTGGACTCCGCATCTCAAGGTCCCACATCCGCGCATGTGCATGCGTTCCTTCGTTTTGATTCCCGCGTCGGAAATCGCATCCGACCTGATCGATCCGGTTACCGGGTGGACCATTTCCCAACTTCGAAACCATTTGCTTGTCCAACCTCCATTGGATCTACTCGTCGTTTGCAATACCGGCAGCCTCAAGTCACGTATCGAAGAAGCACTACACGTCCCCGCAACCACCCACTCCTTTCGGGCTGCAGTCGAGCATTGCCCGCATCCGAACGAACTGTCTAATTTATCCAAAATGAGCAGCGCCAAGCTGTTGATCATGTGCGTGGAAACACCGGATCCGGAAACCATTCAATGGGAGGACTTTAGCGCCCCCTGGGCGAAGGCCATGGGGTTAACGCCTGCCCCCGGACTTACATCCTTGGTTGGACCTAGGTACTTGTTACCCGGAAATGATTTATCCTGGGCGCTTCATGAGTTTTCGGCGGCAGCCCACGCGCAGACTTGTCCAATCCTCTCGACCGAACACACGGTACTAGTCTCATCATGAGCAAAACCCCTTTGTCATCATCGTTGCCCGGCATCCAGCAATTTCGTTTAGACGGCCAAATCGCATTGATTACAGGGGGTTCCAAGGGACTAGGATTGGCCATGGCAGCAGGGCTTGCCAGCGCAGGCGCAAACTTGGTCCTGGTCAGCCGAACGATCGCCGAAGCTCGTGATGCTGCCGAAGCATTGCATCGAGAATACAACGTAGACTGCGTGGGCTTGGAAGGGGATGTAACGTCACCGTTCGATTGCGAGCGCCTGGTCATCGAGTGCCAAGACGCAATGGACTCCCCTTCGATCCTGATCAACAGCGCTGGTATCAATATCCGCGGCCCCATCGACGAATTGAGTATTGAAGAATTCGACCAAGTGCAATCGACCAATGTGCGCGGACCTTGGCTGATGACCCGCGCTTTCCTCCCAGCCATGAAGGAACGAGGCTATGGTCGCATCATCCATATCGCCAGCGCCCTGGGGCTAATCGGTCTCGCCAATCGAACACCCTATACCGCGAGCAAAGGAGCACTCGTGCAACTCACGCGCACGATGGCATTGGAATTCGCGCCCTGGGGCATCACCTGCAACGCCATCTGCCCTGGCCCTTTCTTGACCGAAATGAATCTTCCCATCGCCGATTCCCAAGAAGCAAAAACGCATATCGTCGGCGCCACCGCCCTCAATCGATGGGGGGAATTGAGGGAGATCCAAGGGGCGGCCATCTTTCTCGCCAGCCTTGCCAGCAGCTATGTCACAGGAAGCATGCTCGCGGTCGACGGTGGCTGGACCGCGCGATAACGGTAATCTGCCCCGATGAAACCAATCGATTGGAATCGCAGCCGACAAAGGTCAATTTTCGTTTTCATGAGCCTGAGGCGCTAGCCGATTTTTGCGCGTCGAAGGAACTCGGCTACCGCCTTTTGAAGTTTCGCGGGTGTGGCTGCTCTCGTACTCGAGGATACCGCATCGAGTACGAGTACCGCTAACGCTGAGTACGAGTACGAGTAGGAAAAAACCTCGGAAAACATGGATTGGGGCTTCAAGCGGCTCGAATAGCGCAACATCAAAAAGAGCGCCTCAGGCTCATGTTTGTCGGCGGTGTCGGTTCTCGATGCCCCAAGAAAGAGATCGTACGTATCCCCCATCCGCTACTTCCGGTAGGCAATCCTCTCCAGCTGCGCTATACTCTCGAAGTCTACCAAGCTCTCAATTGAAACCTTCGTAGTTGTGCCATTGGATGCGGTGCTCACTCCGGCGTGACTTAGGTGCAACAGTTTGTTTATTTGTTCTCCACTTGCCTCCTTTCGCAAATGAATTGATGTGGTTGCTGACCGTTATCGACAACGTGTAGAAAAACTGGACGCGGACATTGCGCAAGGTCACCTCCAGAGCCAAAAACTTGGAGTTGCTCGCATTGCCGTCGCGTTGCCGGGGATCGTGATGATCGCCGCCAATTTCTTCGAACCTCGCATCCCTTCAGGCATTTGGCAATTCGGAACGCTGCTGCTAATCGGTTTTCTCGCCTTGGCAACATGGCATGAAAATCTTCGGGATCGAATCGAGTGGTGGATTCAACAGCGAGCCTTTTACCGCCGTTTGTTAGCGCGATGCGATCGCACATGGACCGAGCTGCCTCCACTACCTAGCGAACCGGCGGCAACATCGTTGACCTCCGATCTCTCGAGAGATCTGGATCTGTTTGGCGACCGGTCCCTCTTTCGATGGGCTTCGTTGGCGGTGACCGACTCCGGCGCAGCGACGCTAGGCCAATGGATGATGCAATGGGTACCTACGACCGAAGTGCTCCGCCGCCAAACATCGGTTCGGGAACTGGCTGAGTTGCACCCATGGCGACAGTCCTTCTGGGATGCTGCGATCGGTTTTCGTGGCATGGATTCTTCGCCTGAAAAGATTGCTCAGTGGGGAGCCGAGCCCCCCCTTTTTCAATCGCGGTCCCTCGTGAAATTCGCGACTTGGGTCGGTCCTTGCTTGGCGATTCTCGGTCTGATCGGTGGTCTGGTAGGCATCCTTGCCTCGCTTCCAATTCTATTCAATGTTGGACTGGTCCTGTTCCTCGTTGGTATCGCAATCAATTTGCTTCTCACGATTACCATCATGGGCTCGGTCCACGATGTCTTCGTTCGAGTCGGTACCGCCAACCGGGAACTTCAGTCCCTCTCTACGCTGTTCTCGCTCGTCGAGGAACTTCAACCCAAATCCGAACTTTTGAACGAGATTCGATCCGACTTGATCGGTCACCCCACGTCGTCGACGCAAGCCATTGGGCAGCTGCGTCGCACGATGTCGTTCGCAGGAATCCAGCGCAATCCACTTTTCTTCATTCCCTACTGGATTTTGCAACTGATTCTCCTTTGGGATATCCGCGTCCTGGAGCGATTGGAGGGATGGAAAAAGGAATTCGGAAATCAAATCGCTCGATGGATCCAAGGGTTAGGAACCATCGAAGCCTTGAATAGCGCCGCCACGATCGCGGACGAGAATCCCGATTGGGCTTACCCCACTTGGTTCGACAATCGCAATCGAACTCTTCAGATTCAAACACTGGGGCACCCTCTGCTCAAGGATTCATCCCGCGTATGCAACGACGTGAGTATCGATCGATCGCATCCGCTTCTTCTGGTAACGGGAAGCAATATGGCGGGCAAGTCCACGTTGCTCCGATCCCTTGGCATCAACACCATCCTCGCGCGGACTGGTTCCCCTGTGGCTTGCCGAGCTTGGAACGGTCCTAACCTCGAAGTTGCGTCGAGCATTCGGGTGCAGGACAGCCTTCAAGATGGTGTCTCCTTCTTCATGGCCGAACTCAAACGGCTCCGGTCGATTGTCGACTTCACAGAAACTCAACTGGATCAGCACGGAAGATCCACGTTGGTCCTTCTTGATGAGATCCTTCAGGGAACAAACTCCCGCGAGCGGCAAATTGCCGTTGAACAAGTCCTAGGCCAACTGATCGCATTGGAGGCCATTGTCGTGGCCAGCACGCACGATCTCGATCTGGCCAAAAGTGCATCCCTTGTCGACATTGCACAAGTCGTCCACTTCCGCGAGTTCTTTGAAACGCGCGATGGGACTGAGGTCATGCGCTTTGACTACGTCATGCGCCCTGGCGTCACCCCCACGACAAACGCGCTCAAGCTGTTGGAATTGGTCGGGTTGGCCAATCGCCGTTCCTCCAAAAGCAGTTCGTCCGATTCCAAAAGTTCCTCATGACGTCTGACCCTTCACGAATCCCGTGATTGATCGCCCGTATCGGGTTCTTATTGGACAGACGATAAGGATTCGTCTTGAGTATCCCACGTATTAACTCCTGCGGGATCGCCAGGAATCTAGCAGTACAGCCAGCACGATCACTGCACCGGTAACGATCCGTTTGATAGGATCCGATGCACCCATTTGCGCAAGCCCAGTTTGTAATACGGAAACAATCAGAACTCCGAAAAAGGTACTGATCACCGATCCCATACCTCCGCGAAGGCTCGTTCCACCGATCACGCATGCCGCGATCGCTGAGAGTTCCATCCCTGCTCCAGCATTCGGATCGGCGGTGGACAACCGCGAGCATTGAATCGTTGCAGCGATACCACATAAAAACCCGCCCAACCCAAAGATTGCAACTTGCGTCGGGATAGTCGAAAGCCCGGACATCCGAACGGTCTCGGAATTCGTTCCGATCGCGACGGCCATTCTCCCCAGCACCGTGCGATGCAACAGCCATTGAGCGATCGCGACGATGGCGATTGCGATCCAAAAGGCAGGACTCAGACCGATTCCAAGCCATGGCTCCGACAGCCATTCCAACCGCGGCCCCAGATACTTGGTCTCTGAGCGCGTTGCGAGGTACGCTCCCCCCCGTGCAATCTCGAGCATTCCCAAAGTTACAATAAACGAGGGTATGCGGAAATGCGAGTTGATCCAACCGTTGATGCAACCGCAGACAGTTCCAACCAGCAATGCAGCAGCTACGGAACCTGCCACCGGCCAACCTTGATCCACCATCAGCATGGCCATCACGGAACCACTCCACGCCATGACCGAACCAACCGACAAATCGATACCACCGACAATCAATATAAGGGTCATGCCAACCGCTACGACCGTGAGGTCGGGAATGCTGTTGGCGATCGTTGTGAGTGTGGTTGCACTCCAAAACGTCTTCGTTCGCAAACTAAAGAACAGGACCAAAACCGATAAGGCGAAAAACATTCCCGCATATTGCAGCAACCCGCGCCTCAATCCTGGGGATACATTCATACCTCGACTCCATCGTTTTCGTTCTTATTAGATTGATATCCTGCGAACATGGCCTGCAGGATGTCTCCTCGAGGAAAATCAGCCCCCTGAAACCTCCCGGTTATCCGACCGTTGGACATAACGGCGATTCGATCCGCAATTTCGATCAGTTCCTCAAGATCACTGCTCACAACCACGAGCCCTTTGCCCTGCGCCGCCAGGTTCCGCAGCACGCGGTGCACGATCCCTCGCGCCGCAACATCGATGCCCCGAGTCGGTTCATCGAAGAGATAAATATTTCCACCACGCAGCAACCATTTCGCAATGACAACTTTTTGTTGGTTTCCACCACTTAGCGTTCCGACGAGTTGCTCCACACTTTCGTAACGCACGTCGAGTGGTTCGCAAATATCGCTTGCTACCGCTCGTCCTTTGGACGACGAGTAGCCTCCCCATCGATTGGTGGGGAGTGAGAATCGTTCGTTCTGCCATATCCCAGCGAAACTTGGTAGGAAAATGTTGTCCTCAATCGACTGGTTCAGGAGCAAACCGTCTGCTTTTCGATCCTCACTGACGAGCACGATTCCAGCCTTTACCGCAGCCTGTGGCGAATGGAAAGGACCACGCACCGATCCATCGGCAAAGCACAAGCTACCTCCGGTCGCTCGATCAGCACCATACATCAAGCGTAACAACTCGGTTCTTCCTGATCCAACAAGCCCAGCAATCCCCAAGATCATTCCTTCGTTGACGTCCAAATCGACTCCTCGGACGTACGGCTCTCGCACGAATCCTCGAATGGACAAAACAGGCCGATCTAGTGGCTGCCGGTCGGTCGATTCTGTTCGTATCGGAGACGGACCCGATAGAACCTCTGAATTCTCGTCCCCCGTCATTTGCTCGACCATTTGATTCTGATCCATCTCCCCGCGTTCCCAAGTCCCCATTCGCTTTCCGTCGCGCAGGATCGAAATTCGGTCGGCCAGTCGTTCCACTTCATCCAATCGGTGGCTGATATAGATAATTGCCAATCCCTCTTCTTTCGCTCGAACCAACTTTTCAAAAAGCAATTCCGATTCCGGTGATGAAAGAGCGGCCGTGGGTTCATCGAGAATCAACAATCGGCAGGTACGATGCATATTGCTTGCAATTTCGAGCATCTGTTGCTGGCCGATACCCAGATTGCCAACCAACTCATGCGTATCGATTCGTTGCAGGCCGAACGCATCCAGTAATGCACGCGCTTTGGAATGCATCTGCTTGATCTGAAGGATTCCCCAGCGGCTGGGTAGTCGATGTAAAAACAGGTTCTGAGCGACATCCAGTGTCGGAATCAAATTCAATTCCTGCTGGACGATCTGTATTCCGGCGCTTTCTGCTTGTGACTTCGACCGGGGCTCGAACCGTTCATTGGCTAGCTTCATTGTTCCGCTGGTGGGCTGAACTAGCCCGGCAATGATCTTGCACAAGGTACTTTTGCCCGCACCATTGGCCCCCAGCAATGCATGGATCTCACCTTTGGCAAAAGCGATACTGACCGAATCCACTACGGGGCTTGAATACACTTTGCAGAGGGAGTTGATACTCAGCAACGTGTGGTGCTCCTCACTCAAAGTATCCATCGCATCGATGCTCGCAGTGGGGATCGGGGATTCGCAACATTGACCGCCACACTATTGCTTCGTGGTCAATTCCGCAGCTGTGATCAAATCGACCGGTGTCTCTCGATCCGACACGGTGTTGGAGGGATCGCTCAGTATTTGAAGTGCTGCCTCGATCCCAAACACGGCGAGCATGTCTCCGTGCTGATCGACGGTTGCCAAAATTTTTCCATCCCGAATCGCCTCCCTTACCGCACTAATATTGTCAAACCCAACGACTTGGATTTGATCTCCCTTGTTGGCAGCTTTGATGGCAGCGATCGCACCCAGAGCCATCGAATCATTGGCTGCCAAAATCCCCTTCAATTCTGGATGTTCGCTGATCATCGAAGCGGTAATCGTATTGGCGAGATTCGTTTCCCATTGCGCGCTTTGGCTATCCACGACGGTCGCTCCTGCATCCTTCATGGCTTCCTCGAACCCAAGCCGCCGCTCCGTACCATTCAAACTGGTCCGAATCCCCTCGAGAATGGCGACATGATCGCCGTGCTGAAGTCGCTTCGCCAGGAACTCCCCCGCGCCTTTGGCTCCCTTGAAATTATTGGGTCCAACAAAAGGGATCGTTATACCCGCACTGGCTAAAACATCGTCATCCAGTTTGTTGTCGATATTGATGACCACGATTCCAGCTTTCTTTGCACGGCGCAACGCAGGAACAAGTGCTTTCGAATCGGCCGGCGCGATCACAATCGCATCGACGCCCGCAGCGATCATCTCGTCGACCAACGCCGCCTGCCTCGTCAGATCGCGTTCGTCTTTGATCCCGTTCGAAATCAACTCGTACTGATCAGGGTGGCTCGACTCATGCGTTCGCGCTCCATCCGCCATGGTAGAAAAGAATTCATTGGCCAACGACTTCATGATCAGTGCGATCTTCGGTTTCGATTGCTCCTTCATGGACTTAAGGAACAAATCCCCTTCTGTCCCTTGGTCTTTAGGACGATCGCAGGCTCCCAACATCCAAACAAAAAGGATGACCCAAAGCAAAGCGGAATGGACCCAGGCCCTACGCCGTGGGAGGAGTTGGACTCCATGATCCAGTGTTTTGAACATGCAAGGTTATCCAGAAATTACGTGGAAGGAAAAGTCGGCGAAATTTGGTCCGTTCATGATCCATTGCGTGCAAGGTTTAACATTTCGTGGACTTGCTCCAGTCTCGGAAGCGAAGGTTGGGCGCCTGGAACCGTCACCGAATATGCCGCCGCCGCAGACGCGAACCGACATGCGTCAACGAGTGAGTCTCCCAAGGCCTTCCGCACCACCAAAGCACCGATGAATGCATCACCCGCGGCCGTCGTATCGCGCGCCGTTACATTCACGGCGAGCAGATGATGCACTCCTTCGGCATCGGCAACCACACATCCATCCTGCCCCAGAGTGAGCACGACGGACTTGGGGCCCTTTTTTCTCAAATCGAACGCGGCCAAGCGCGCATCATCAAGTCCATGAATTGGACGACCCAAGAGACTTTCGGCTTCCGATTGATTCGGGCACAACAAGTCCACGTTCGCTAAAACCGACTCGAATTCGTCGAGCTGCGAGGGTCGAGGTGCTGGTGCGGGATTCAAAAGAACCTGTTTGCCAAGCCTCTTCGCCAATTCGGTCGCATGTTTTACGGATTCCATCGGTATTTCCAACTGCAGAACCACCCAATCGCATGTACTAAAGGCGGCTTGACATCGATCGACATCCTGCGGCGTTAGCTGACCATTAGCGCCGGGTACGACCAGGATTGCGTTTTGACCTTGATCATCGACGGTGACGATGGCCACTCCACTGGGACCGGCTGTCCTCTCGATCCATTGCGTATCGATCCCCTCGGCACGCAGGTTTGTCACGAGTGTATCGGCAAACCCGTCTTGACCTACACGTCCAGCCATCGCAACATGCATTCCGAGACGCGCGATCGCAACCGCTTGATTGGCCCCTTTGCCGCCAGAGACTTCGTGAAGCGAATGTGCAAGACGGGTTTCCCCTGGCATGGGGAGACGATCCGCTCGCACGACGAGATCTAGGTTGATTGATCCGCAAACAACGATAGTTGGTCGGGAGTTAGAAGCGGTCATTCGCTGACGCCTTTCTAGCGATCCCCTTGCGGCGCTAGCAGGTTTGGAGGTTGGCTCGATAACTGCACCAAGGCCTCGCGTGTTTTCTCCAACATACCGGGGAGAAGGATCAAGTATCGGTTCTTCCCATCGGCAGCCTCTTCGAACTGTGTAATCGCATTGTCAGTCACGCGGACTTTGCCTGGCTGTGAAAGAGCAAAGTAGCCTCGCTCAGGTCGCACCGCAACCAAGACGCTAGTTAGATCCCACGTCGGACGATCGTGAGGAGGAGGTAGGTAGGCGATATATGCCTCCGGAAGCGGATGATGCGTTACGTATCCATAGTCTTGAAGAATACTTTGATGCGGGTAAGTCACCGCCAAACCAATCTCAAATCCGCTCCAAACGATGGGAACGTCGCATCGTTCGAGCATCGATTGAATCGCCGCCAAATCCTGTTCGACGTTGTACTCACGATGGGGTGCCAGTTCTCCTTTTTCATTTCGAATTGGTTGGAACGCACCTGCCATGATCGATACCAAACGGACTTTCTTCTTAAAAAGTTCCCGGCCCGTAAGAGGACTGATCGCATCGGCTGGAGACTTAAGCACATTGTCGAGATTGGTGGAAAAGCCAACTTGAACAAACACAATCGATCGATCGTCGGCTTGCGATAAGACCCGCCGGATGACCTCTACCGCTGGCGGTGCATCATTCCCGGATTCGAGATCATGAGGGAACCGGTAGCGACCGTTGTCTCTGATCTTCGCAACCGAATTGTATTTCCCCTCGTCCGTCGTCTTGCCGGATCCTCGACAGACACCGATTGGAATATCTCCGCGACCGTAAAATGTATTGACGGCATCGACGTAGGGAGCGGCAAGCGGGTGATCCTTCGTCAGTGTCACCGCGACCAACTCGCATTCGCCGCGCGTTTGGAGCGCGTGGATGACGCCCAGCGCTAATGCATCATCCACGTCATTCCCCATATCCGTATCGAAGATCAAACGTACCTTCTCGGCAAATGCAACGGACGTGCAGTGGCTCAAACCCGACAGAATCAAAAGAGCAAGACAATACAGTTTCATCGGAATGTTGCGGGATGGGAGGAAGGGAGAAAACACCGCGAAACCTCGCACGGCGAGATTACCCAAGTCTATCCGCCGACAGAGTGCATCACAACTAGCGGGAGCTGCGCAACCGAGGGCCTTATAGGATCGCAAACCGCGAAAACCTATCCAAATCGTGCCGCCGATTCCCTTCCAAGTGGCTTCGAAGCATCGACCCCGAGCGATGCAATGCACGCGATGAAAAAGAAACCGCTGCATACAAAGAATACGAGAGCTTGGCCAATCCCTCCCGATTCTCCCCAACGCATGAGATAGGGGACCATTAACGAACTGAGGGTTGCACCCAAGTTCCCCCACATGTTGGCCCAACCATAGATGGTGGCCGTGTTCCGTCCTCCAATGTCCTGCATGAACGCCCAAAAAGACGGATTTCCAAGATCGGTCATCATCGCCACCAATCCACAGCATGCGACGATCAACCAAACCGATGGCAGCCATGGACAGACGAGGTACGCGCAGGCCGCGATGCCAGTGGCTACCGTCAAAGGTTTGATGCGACCACGCCGCAGTCCCCAGCGTGAGACGGCATAATCGCTGGCCCATCCACCGATCAACATCCCTGGCAAACCACAAGCCAACACTCCTGTAACCATTGCCGCTCCCACCAACGGATCGACTTTTTGAACATCGGTAAGATACGATGGCAACCAAGTGATCAGAAACGCCCAACCTACGTTGATACTGAACTGGGCGAGCGAACTCAGCCACAGCGATCGACTGGTGCAGCAAAACGCGAGAACAGGCCAGATCGGTAACCGTTCTTCGTCCGAAGAGGACAGGATGACCGTTTGGGATTGAGTCGGTGCTATGGTCTCCAGTTCCAATGCATTGACGCCCGGGTGTTCTGTTGGCGCATCCCGAACAATCCACCAATAAAAGATGGCAACGAGGACGCCAATCGCGCCGTAGATGACCAGCACCACGCGCCAATTGCCTGTGAACAAAATCAACAGTGCTGAGATCGTCGGCGCTAGCATGCCTCCCAATCGTCCACCGAAACTAACCCATGAACTGGCCGCCGCGCGCTGGCTCGGTGGAAACCATCTCCGAATGACCCCGCCCGAAGTCGGATAAGCCCCCGCTTGAGCTAATCCGCAGGCCAATCGGGCGATCAGAAGTCCGATCAATCCTTGCACCCAACCCGTCCACGCCGTCATCAAAGACCAACCGAGGATATACATCGTCAACATGCGACGTGCGCCCCATCGATCGCTGGCCCAACCGGCTGGAATTTGCGCGATGGCGTACGTGAAGAAGAAGGCCCCGAGAACTTGTCCGATCTCCTGCTTGGAGGCCGCCACGTCTGCTCGAAAGGATTCGCTTTTGACGATTTCACCCAAACATACCCGATCCAAATACAACATGAACGCCATCAGCACACTTGCTAAAGCGACTAGGTAACGAATGTTGGATGCGTTTGATGCTGGTGGCATGCCTTGGAATGGATCGTGCTCTGAAAACTCGTCAAAAAAGAAACCTCATACGTCACATCATAGTAACGGCAATCGCTCATGGCGTGGACAGGGCCTCTTTAGGATTGGATCGCAAGGACTATGATGAGGCTTCGCCGCGCTCCGCTTCAATCCAAACGCTTCGAACTATGTTCTCATTCAACTCCTTCTCAAAAAGGCCTGACTATGTGGATCTTTGACGCGCATTTAGACTTGGCACTCAACGGAGTGGATTGGAACCGGGACCTGCGTCAGAGTGTCGATGACATCCGCTCGCAAGAAATCTCTCTGCAGATGACCGAGCCAGGACGTCAAACCAATACCCTCAGCTTCCCGGAATTGCGTGAATCTCAAGTCGCCATCTGCTTGTCAACCTTGCTCGCGCGCTTGGAACAGCCGATCAATCACTCCTTTGGGTGGTCCTCGCCGCAAACATGCTATGCCATGGCCCATGCGCATCTGGCCTATTACCGCGCGATGCAACGGGATGGGTATCTTCGTCTGTTGCGAACGCGCACGGAATTGGATGCGCACTGGGATGCGTACCGCTCACAACCGAACTCGACGCCACTGGGCTTTATCCTGACCATGGAGGGAGCGGATCCGATCTTAACACCCGATACCATCTACGAGTTTCATGAAGCAGGCTTGCGCGCGCTGGGATTGACTCACTACGGAACCAATCGTTACGGAGGTGGTACACGCAGCGAAGTTGGTTTAACTCTCACGGCCCTCGATCTTTTGAAGCATTGCGAAAAACTTGGCATCACCATCGACGTGACCCATCTGTCCGATGTGGCCTTTTGGCAAGTCGTCAAGCACTTCCAGGGCAGGATTCATGCCAGTCACCAAAACGCTCGGGCCATCTGCAATTGGCAAAGGCAATTTAGCGATGATCAAATCCGAGTCGTAATTGAAAGGGATGGCGTCTTGGGGCTCTCCATGGATGTGATCATGCTGCAAGAGGGTTACGTGCGCGGTATTACCAAACCCGCGGCAACCCTCGATCGGGCGATCGACCAAATCGAGCATGTTCGATCCCTGGCAGGTGGCAGCCTGCGGCATGTGGGGCTGGGGACCGACCTGGATGGTGGCTATGGGTGCGAACAAACTCCAGCCGACCTCGAGCGTTATCGCGATCTTCAAAAGTTGGTCGCGAAGTTACAACAACGAGGCTTTACGGAACCAGAAGTCGCGGATGTGTTCCATGGCAATTGGCTGCGATTCTTTCGCGAAGTGTTGCCCGCCTAACGCATTTTGAACGTGCGATACTTGAGTGTTTGGGCATCTCAATCCATGTTTTCACTGGATTTATCATATTCGTACTGGTACTCAGCGCTAGAGGTACTCGTACTCGAAAATACCGCATCGAGTACGAGTACGAGTACCATTTCATTGAGTACGAGTACGAGAGAAGCCAAACTAGCGCAACTTCAAAACGAGTGCACCAATGTCAGTTTTGTCCGAGTAACTTTTCCGTGCTGACAGGAACGCTATCGAACTCGTTTACCAAGTTACCGCTGGCAACATCGTAAAAGCGAATGCGACCATCCTGGCACCCAGCAGCAATTTGCTTTCCGTCTGCAGTGAAGCTCAAGGCGAAGATGGGGCCGTGAGTACCTTTGATCTCGATCAAGCGTTGTCCATTTTCGGTTTTGAAAAGTCTTACCAGACCATTCAACGCACTACAGGCGATCGTCGTACCATCCGGACTAAAGGCAATGGATTGGATCGGGGATGCCATGTGCTCGAATTCTCGAACGAAACTTTCTTCTTTGTTGTCCCCCTCGGCTAGCCGTCCACCGCGTGGCTCCATACGAAACAGTCGAATCTTGCCTTCGGTTCCACCGGTAGCTACAAGATCATCAACGGGATGTCGCGTCAAGCAGATCAGCGGATCACGCGTCTGATTGATGTCATCGATAAGACGGCCCGTGGTAATATCAATTAGCTTTGCGGCTTTATCGCGACTAACGGTAGCCAGACGCAGACCGTCGTTCGTGAAAGCAGATCCGAACACCCAGTCCAGATGGTTGTCGCATCGCATCGCTTCGGCGCCATCGGCGACGTTGAACACACGTACGAGTTTGTCCGCGCAACCGACGGCCACTTGGCGATTGTCCGGGGACAAAGAGACGCCAAAGAATGTATCTTTGGATGCTTTGATGGAACGTTGAAGTTGGCGTGTCGCCGTCTCCCAGATCTGAATCTCTCCAAACTCCGAAACGGCACCGCCACTGGCCACAATCAGGCTACCATCCTTCGAAAATGCGACCGACTCCAGCCGTGGAGAATCACCCAACAACCGCGCGACGATTCCTAAACCATTGACCTGCCGCAATAGAATTTCATGTCGCCCTGCAACGGCGAACATCGTTCCGTCAGGGGAAAACGCGATGGAGCGTACCGACGGCAAGGACTGATAGATTGGTGGTTCAGAGGGTCGCCGTGTGTAGATATCGACAGGATCGTCGGCAAGGGCACCTTGAGCAATCCAGCGACTCAGAATCGCAATCTCTTGTGGCATCAACGGCTCACCGTCTTTTGGCATTTCAGGCTCATCGCCACAAATCGTTTGGATTAACCGACTGCCGTCCGGATTTCCAGCCATGACTGCCAGGCCTTCTTCACCACCTTTCAACACGGATGCGTGTGTTGTCAGATCCAGCCCACCCCGAGCCTTGCCAGGCTTATGACAAACAAGGCAGTTCATTCGAAAAATCGGGAGCACTTCGCGATGGAAGGAAACCGGTTCATCGTCTGCAACGGTCAACGATGGGAACGCGAACAGTGAGATCAGGAGAAAAGAATGAAAATAAAAGATTCTCATTTCACCTCCTCCACGGTCAGTAGATAGCTGTGCCATTCACCTCCAATATCATGCGCACTGCTGACACACAGGAACACGATTTCCTCCTCAGGAGACTTTAAAGTCAAGACGGGATCGCGAGACTCGACATCATCGGCAGCCGCAAGAAATTGACCTCGAGCGTTATAGCAATGCAGGTCGGCGTCGAAGATCAAAGGGGCGCTACTGGTCACCATCACTTTGTACTGACGCCCCGCAACGACCGAGTAGGCGTAAACGTCGACGTCTTTGTCCGCTTGAATGCTACCCCGTACGGACTTCCCAGGCGGCAGCTTCTGGGCTTCGCGGAACCCGTTATTGGGCTCGGTTTCATCGATGATTGCATCCGCCGCAAGCACCGCGATCTTGCCTGTCGCATCCCCATGGGGTGTTGCGATCACGTATTCGAGGATTCCCGCTGGATGATCTGCGGGGAGTGTTATCTCCGCCAGCACTTGCGTATCACCGACCAATTTATTCTCTAGACCCTTTGGCTGTCCTGCGTCCTTCTTTTCGGTGATCTCTGCTTTTGATTGCGTCGCCACAGGGAGTCGTATCTCCGTGGCTTCTTTCAGCCGGAAGCCACGTACCTTAACAGCCACCTTGGTTCCCGGAATGATCACGGAAGGTTCTATGGCTATAACTCGAGCGGCTTCATCCTTCTTGTCTTGAGCGAGAGCATTCACACAACCTCCCGACTCCATGCACGAGGCCATGATGCAACCGACGACGAGAATCGTTCGAATCAGGATCGGTGACACTCCACTCATGCAAAGAGCTCCGAAACCGTGGCACCCTCGGCCAGGATCGAGACAGGGCGTCCCTCGGGCGTGAGAAGTTCTTTCGCGGGATCAATCCCCAGGGATTCATAGACCGTCCACGCCACGTCGGCCGGTCGCACGGGGCGTTCGGTAACAAACGCGCCGTTCTTATCGGTCGCTCCGATCACATGACCACGCGCGACGCCCGCACCGGCCCACAGCATGGAACCCGCGCGGCCCCAGTGATCGCGACCCGCTTTGCCATTGACCGTGGGTGTTCGTCCAAACTCTCCCATCGTGAGGACCAACGTGTCGTCCAATAGCCCACGTTGATCGAGGTCATTGATCAACGCGCTGTACCCCTGATCGAACTCAGGCAGCTTCTTGTCGAGGGACTTGAAAATGGCGTCATGATGGTCCCAACCGCCATAATTGATCGTCACAAAGCGAACACCGTTTTCGACCAATCGCCTGGCTAATAGAGCACTCTGACCGAACTCGCATCGGCCATATTCATCTCGCGTCTTTTCCTCTTCTCGATCGATCGCGAATGCAGCCTGTGCTTGAGGGGACAGGACCATCTCAGCCGCCTTGCGACTAAACTCATCATAAGTCGCAATCTGATCGTTCTGCTTAACTTTATCGGCTAGTTGATCAACCGCAGCGAGCAATGTCTTGCGTCGTTCGAGTGATCGAGAACTTAAGCCGGCGGGGCTGGAAAGATCGCGCACTCGGTAATTGGCGTCGTTCGGATTACCCGCCTTGAACGATTCGCAGCGTCCACCTAGCCACACACTCTTGCCCAACTCCCAGGTAAACGAGGGATTCCTCGGAACCGCCACATAGGGAGGGACCGCACCGGAAAAACCCGTATCGTGTGCCACAATCGCGCCGATCGACGGATGGTCTCCAAAGGGAGTTCCGAATCGCCCTGACAAAACCCAGTTTGTCGCTGTCTCGTGATGATCGTTCTCATGTGTCCCGCTGCGCACCAGCGTTAGCTTGTTCATCACCTGCGCCGTTTTGGGGAGCAGTTCACAGATGTTGAGGCCAGGAACGGTCGTGGCGATACTCTGGTACTTGCCCCGAATCTGCTCGACCGCTTCGGGCTTCATATCGAACGAATCATGATGCGACAGTCCCCCTCCGAGAAATATCAGAATCACGGATTTGGCTCGCGCCTCGTGTGAACCTCTGTCCGAAGCCATCAACTGTGGCAGCGACAGCCCCAAGGGCGCAAGCGCCCCAACGCGAAGGAAGTTTCGTCGCGAAACGCCATTGCACCAGCGGCTGAGACGGGGGTTGATGGAAACATCGAGCATCGCAGAATTCTCCTTGAGCGGCACAACACTCGGAAAGTCAGTGGTTGAAGGCAAACTCTTTCGAGTTCAGCAACGCCCAAAACAAATCGACAAACACTAAATCACGTTCGTCCGTGGTTAGAGCAACTTCGATGGCCGAACGCTCGGCCTCGCTAGGAACACGGCTGAGTGTTGCCCGAAAGACGTCCTGGGTAATGCGATTGGGATCCGGATTCTGCAGCAGACTTGCCAGTCGCCCTTCAGGCGATCGGATTTTCGCGACCAACTCTTCGTCATTGCTCATGTGCAGCAGTTGCGGTAGGGTCACCTCTCCCTTGCGCTCGCAAGCACAAGCCGTGACTCGATCGCTACGACCGAATAGGGTGAGGAAATAAGAGTCGATTCCAGGATCTGCAATTTGCGTGGCTCGCAAGCCGACGGGATAACCTGGAAAGCGGTTCGGTACATCGATAGCTGCGGCAATTGCATCCAGCAGAACTTCCGCGGGTAGTCGCTTGGCATTGTAGTGAGAAAAGTACTTTTGATCGTTTTCGTTTTCGGGTGTGGTTGAAGCGTCCAATTGCCATGCGCGCGAATTTAGTATCAACCGAATGATGTGCCGCAAATCGTACTGGTGATTGCGAAACTCATCGTTGAGCACCTTCCATAACGCTGCATTCGTTGGCGGATTACTAGCGCGCAGGTCATCGACAGGCTCGACAAGTCCGACGGCAAAAAAGTGTTTCCAAAGGCGGTTCACCATCGCGCCAGAGAAATTTTCGTGATTGATGGCCCAGTTTACGAAGGGAACGCGAGGGTCGCTGCCGGGCTCAATGTTGAGTGCGATCCGATCCAACGGCTGCGGCGCCATGAATTTGCCGGTTCGCGGTTGGTTCACACCGGGCAAGCGGCGTCGGATCTCTTCGAGTCGCTTTGTCTGGTTATCGAGCTCGCGTTGCTGGTCAGCAATCCGCGCGGCTTTCTCGTCGATTTGCGATTCGTTGCGACAAACTTCGGCGAGCCTGTTAGCCACTTCGGCGATTCGCTTGTACTGCTCCCGTTCCTCACGGCCAATGGTTGTCACCGCACTGACTCCGGTCTGAGGGTTCTGGCGGTCGAGATTCACTTTTGCAAAACACGCCGCAAAATGATAGAAGTCATCCTGGGTGTACCGTTCGAGCGGGTGATTGTGACAGCGAGCACATCCGATCCGAGTCCCCAGAAACGACTGTGCCACACTGTCGGGCAACTCGCTCTGTTCCACTTGGTTGAACTCACCTACCAACGTGACAAAGTAACCTGCTTGCGGATGCTTGACGACATCTCCTTTTGCCGACAATACGTCCTTGGCAATGTCACTCCAGGAGCGACTGGCAGCCACCTGCTCGCGTAGCCACCCATGAAAGGCTTTTACCCCTTTTTGGCCACGAACATCGTGGTCACGTTCTTTGCGATTTTGGAGCATATCGGCCAGTTGCAGTGTCCAGTAGTCGATGAACTCCGGACGTTGTAGAAGGTCATCGATCACGCGGGCACGCTTATCGGCTCTCGTATCTTCTTGAAACGACACCACCTCCGCTGGCGTCGGAAGAATCCCGGCCGCGTCCAGGTAGAGGCGTCGTAGAAATGTTTCGTCGCTGCAAGGCCCAGCCGGCGGAATACGTAGTCGCTGTAACTTGTGAAACAAAGGGCCATCGATGGCATTCTGCTGCGCTGTGTACGCATCGGGGCTAACGTCATATGGAAAGGGCATCGTAAAACCAACGACCGCAACAAGTCCTTGAAAATGGACTCGCACTCCTGCCTCGCCACTCCGCAACGCCTTCACGACTCCCGTAGGTTTGACCGCCACGGTCGTCTCATCGTTCGAGAAGAATTGTGCTAGCCAAGTGACATCGCGCACACGCCCGTCGCCATAATGCGCACGAACCAACAATCGCTGCGTCTCACCCGGAACCAAGACACGATCTCCAGGAAGAACTTCGAGACGGACGACATTGGGTTCCTCTGCGATCGGTGCAGGGGCACGGGTTGCGATCCAATCTCTCAGCGTTTGCCACATCCGAGAATCGGAACGAAACCGAACGCCCCCTTCGTGTGGAATTCCGCCCGACGGCTTCGTTAGTATCAGACTTTCTTCGGGGAAGCCCAGGTCGATGCGACGACCGCTGACCTCCTGGGTGATCCAATCGTGATCCCATTCGGGGGCATAACCTCGTAGCGAAAGTCGAAACCCATTCTGCCCCGCCAGCTTTCCATGACAGCCTCCCGTGTTGCAACCACTGCGCGTCAAGATTGGCAAGACGTCCTGCTTGAACGACGGATTCTGTTTCCCTTCAAAGTTAACTACCCGAACCGGAACGATCGCCGAGAGCCCATCCAATCGAACCGTGAGGTTTGCGAGACCATCCGATCGAGCCGTCATTACACCGTGGTCATCCACCGTTACCGAATCGGTTCGATCCATCTCGAAGGAAACGCGATGCGTTACATCGGTCACTTTGCCTTGGTCATCAACCAGCGACACCACCACTCCGTGGATCGGATCCTGTCCGGTCAAATCCAGCGTGTCAGGCAGTACTCTCAGTTCCGCTGCATAGGTGTTCGTTTGCAATAACAAAAGAAGTAATGCAATGTGACTGAATGCGGTAAGTACGATGCCACAAGAATGGTACGAGATGGTTTTTGCGACCAAGGTCTGCTCCTGAGAGACTCAAGCTTCTGGGATGGAAACTGGGAGCGAGGAGGGGGGGCAGGGGGGGTAGGGACGTTATCTTAGCCAAATTCTTTCGACGTGCAAAAATCGGCTCGCGCCTCAGGCTCATTTAGACGAAAATCGACATTTTCGGCTGTGTCGAAAGACATGCAGTAATGGTCGGCTGCCCCGTTTGCGGGGCACTACTTCACCGAGGGATTCTTGTTTCGGTAGCGTTGATCGACGACGACCCATTCGAATTTGCCACTCTTGCCCGGACGGCATTCAAAGATCGTCTTGGCAATATCGGAAACGCGGAAGTCCTTGCTTCGTTTTTCCAGATAATAGGCCTTTTCAGCCAACGCCAAAGAATCTTCGATGTTCTTCGGGATGAACTTCAGGATCGTGCGGTCTCGTATGTTGACGCCTGCGGCTTGAAGTAGGGCTTTGTCGTATTGCATTAGCGCATTGTTGGTGACGTACGTGAAGAACAATCGCTTTTCTTGATCGCGTGTCCCAGAACGTGGCGTGGGGGTTTTGCCCAAGTTGCTGGCGTAATCGATGGTTGCGATTCCGCCACCGATGGCCGCCAGTTCGATGCCAAAGGCTTCCAATTGCGTGGCATATGCTTTTCGATCGCGTGCTGAGAACTTCAATTCCCAACGCTCTCCACGGTGCACTCCGTCGACCCCTTCACCTTCGGGTCCCGGGGGGCGGCTGTCCCCTTTTCCGGTTCCCTCGCCACTCAGGGATGTCGCCGACGTAATCGTGTCCATAGATGCAGCGATCGAACTGATGGCATCGGTCACCATTTGGATTGTCTGTTCCATGGCCGGCTCTGTCAGTTGCTCAACTTCATCGGCTCCTGGTGGATCAAAATCGCGTTCGAAGCCGGCAGCGTGGTCACCGCGACCGGCAATCTGTTCGACTTCGAGTGTCAATGATTGCGTTTGCCGCGTCCAATCCATTTGCATCAGGAAGAGCATAAACAACATGGCCACGGCCGCCCCAAGCATCACCGCGATGGTCAACAGCAAACTCGAAATGCCGTCGGCACTATTGGCCTGCATCGATTGTTCATCGATACTAAAGATTCCACCCTTGCCATCCCCCATCTTGGTCGGCGTCGTCTTGGGACTCACTTTTTTATTCATGAGGAGTTTCCTTTAGTCAGCAGTCTTTAAAAAACCGGGATCGGGTATTGGATTGGAATTTACTCGACAAAGATGTAATCGGGTCGCAGTTCGAGAAACCATCGTTTCCATTCTCGCTGCGCTTTAACGCGATCCTGTTCCGAGATCGCTCCTTCTTTGGGCAAGTGGTATTTATCCAATTGCCTTGAGATCAGACGCAGCGATGTCTCCGCATTGCGACTGACGACGTTATCTCGATCGGTGAGCGCGTAGACCAATTCGGGAACCATCTCCAAATCGTCGCTTCTTCCGAGGACCTTGGAAGCAATCCGCCGAGCCTTCCAATCTTTCGACCGAAGAAGCCTTGCAAATCGATTCAACTCGTCTTTTCGTCGCGATGGATCGGATGAGAAGATGATTTTCTCAGCGACTAGGCGATCTTCCCCTTGGGATTTTTTATCATCTTCCAACATCTTCAGCGCGTCATCGATGTTGGTGGCTTCGGTTTTGGATACTGGCTTTCCATTGACCATCGTTACCGTCGATAGGTCGGAGGGCAATTCGGGCCAACCGACAGCGACCGCTTCCTTCATCTCACCGATGGCCTTTTGAGTGCTGCGAATCAAGAATAGGATCGCAAAGCAAGTCGACACCTGCGGGCCGAGAATGAGGTCTGAGTCAGGTCCGTCCCCTCCCCAGGAACCATCTCCAGATTGTGCCGCCTTCAATCGGTCGACTTCCGAGTTGTACCAAGCTGGGCTTTTGCTTTGTTTGCGGGCAGCAATTTCAAGGAACGACTCGAATCGCTCCAAACTGTAAAGATAGTAGTAATGCCATGAAGTGCGGTTGTAGGGATTCTTTTGGTTGTAGACCAAGCCCGCGTTCACCAACGCATCCAATTTAGCGCGATCGATACTCCCGCCGCGTTTGGGTTTTTCAGATTCCGGAATGACCCGTTTGAAAGCAGGAGGAATCAGGCCGTCTTCTTCATCGGCTTCGGCTAATCGGTTGCGATATAAGCCAAGAATATCTCCCGCGATGAGGACACTGGAAAGTCCAGCCGCGGTCAGCGAATTCGTCGTGTTTTCTGGATGGTTGCCACCGGGCTCGTATTGATATGGCCATCCACCAAAGGATTGAGACGACCCGTTTTTGATTTGCGCTTCGGCGAGATAACTCAGTGCCTTAAGAATCCGATCCTCAGGGACTTCGATCCCGAGTTGGCTCATGGTCCAAAGGGACAACAGTATGTACTGTGTTTGTGAGATGTCGCCGCTGTTGTCCTTGTGCGATCCATCGATGTAGCCAAACCCACCTGGGGATTGTTGGATTCGCAAGATAAAGTCTCTCGCCTTGTTGATCTGTTCGCTGAAGCCGTCGACGTCGACGGTTGCTAAGAGCATGCTGGCCATCGCAATGTGGTAGACCGATTTGCTGTCGGCGTTGTTGCGCGAAGCCGTGATTGAGTTGATGTAATTTTTGGCGACAGAAATTCCGCGGGCGACAGCGGGATGCTCGGGATCTCCTTCGACCTTGTAGATCGTGTATCCAACCAGCATTTCGACGCCGATTTCAGGGAAAGTAGATTGTCCCTTGATCGCGCTTTTAGACAGGTAGCCGATCCCGCGTTCCACCAAACCGCGGACCACGGGATGATCGGGGTAATAGTTTTCAGCCAGTCCTTTTGCACTCAGTGTCCAACAAACCGTGGCCATGAGCACCCAGCCGCGCATGGACCGAATTGAAAATGCCCTTTTGATGCGGAGATCAAGCATGAGACGGGATGACCGGTTGGAGGCTTGCGAAATACACCCAACTCTAGTTTACCCGTTCCTTACCTCCATAACCACACGGTTTGCACGTAAACTGTTGGGACGAGAAGGGAACTCGGGGATGCTATCAACTGAAACCTGGGGATCAAGGCAATTGCATCCCTTCGTCAAAACCGCTTGGAGCAGTCGATGTCTAAGACCGATGTGTACTGACGCCTTGCCCGGCTCAGGCTGTTGCGTTCCACAGCTGCACCGCGTTAGCGGCGGTTGCCTTTCCGAAAACCGGGGCGAACATCCGTCAGCTAATGGTTGCGACGCGTTTTCGCGTTAAATCAAGAGCCTGGCTGCTGGCCGTGTCGAATGCAAATACCGTTGAAGGTGGACAAATCGTCAAAATAGGCAAGAAACCGAAGGAAAGACTTGGGATTTACGGTACTCAATTGACAAAAGTCGAAACCGGTTTACCATTTCGAAACTCTTCGGTGACAGGGAGTAGCGTCCTCTAGGGATTCTCTCGCAGTGACTTGCCGATGGTCAGGTAGCTCAGTAGGTAGAGCAATGGATTGAAAATCCATGTGTCGCCGGTTCGATCCCGGCCCTGACCACTAAAGATTTTTACCAATGTTTTTCCAGGTCGGACGCCACTTTGAGCGTACCGTCGAAAATCGACGAGCGACCCCGCAAATCTGACGTTCATACGGAAAAACCCCGTGTGAGCGGCATCCACGGGAGTTGTTCGTATGGCAAGACCAAAGGCACAGGTACCGGCCCTCCAGTTCCATCTTTCCGGTCAGGCGATCGTTCAGATCGCAGGCACGACCTACTATCTTGGCAAGCATGGCTCGCCGGAATCTCTTGCTCGTTACGCTGTCCTCATTCGTGAATACCAGTCCAATGGACTGAAAGTTCCAGAGGAAATCACTTCGCAAACCCTCCAGGCGATGACAGCGGGGTTTTCTGTCCCGATCGCGGCGACGCATCAAGCCGACGAGCCTATCCGCATCAAGCACGTCACGGAAGCGTATCGCGAGCACGTCAAGATTCGGTATGCCAACAGTCACGCGGAAGAATACCGGGTCGGCAAAACATGCGACGAAATGAACGAGCACGATGGAAACATGCTCGCAGATGACTACGGCCCCAAAGCACTCCAACGGCAGCGGGACAGGTGGGTGAAGTCCGGCAAGGCTCGCAGCTACTGCAATCGGCTGACGAACAGTGTGGTTCGGATGTTCAAATGGGCCGTATCTGAGGAACTGGTTAACGAGAGCACTTGGTCGCGACTGAAATCAGTTTCAGCACTCCGAGAGGGGCAAACAGTTGCGCCGGAAACGGATGCGATAAAGCCGGTTCCCATCGAGCACGTTCGCGCGACCGTCAAAGAATTGTCGCCTATCGTCAAAGCGATGGTACGGGTTCAAATTGCAACCGGGATGCGTCCATCGGAATTGTGCTCCATGCGACCCATCGACATCGATCGAAGCGGCGAGGTATGGGTTTATCGTCCTCCACACCACAAAAACAAGTCCAAGGGGAAAACACGAGCAATCCCGATCCTTGGCGACGCAATGGATGCGGTCGTGGATTATATGAACCGTCCAGCGGAATCCTATCTTTTCTCACCAGCGGAAGCGGATGCGTGGTTTCGAGCGAAACAGCGATCAGAGCGAAAAGGATACGGTTCCTATAAGAAAAAGGCCGTACACCCAAAGAACAAGCCAGGAGCACGATATACGGCAATGACATATCGCCGGGCAATCGATCGAGCTGCAAAACGGGCTAAAGTCCCCACATGGCATCCGTATCAGCTACGCCACTTGAATCTAACGCAGATTCGAGACACGCTCGGTCCTGAGTACGCACAGGCAATGGGAGGACACAGCAAGATTGATATGACCATGCACTATGCCAAGGCAACCGAACGTCAAGCCATCGAAGCCGCAAAGCATGCGCCAACGCTTGGAAACCAGTCATCCGACAGCCAGTGATGGTATGGATTGACCGAACACATTCAAAAACTGGATAATCAAAACTTGTCGCCAGGGGAGTAGCTACCCCGCGCCGTCCATCGTCATCAATCCTCAGGTTGGTGGCGATGGATGGCAGCGACTTCAATCAAACCTGAGGTATCTATCGATGGACACAAAGTCGCTCATTCAACTTCGAAAAGACGTTGAGTCTCTTTATATGGGGGTCGCTGTTCTTCCTGTTCTGGTTAAGCGAGGGAGCACCAAAACTGCAATGGAATCTCTGCAACATGTTGTTGATACCACGCAGTCTATGAGCGATCGAATTGATTCGATTTCACATCACATACCAAAACGAAATGTTCCGATCCCAGGGATATTTGGTTGGTCCGACCATCCATCGGCCGTACAAGGCGCCGTATCGCTAAGGTTCCAAATGGTCGTCATGTTAAAGGCTATGGGAAAAGCCGAAAAAAACTGGCTTTCGCATGGTTTTACTGAGGAATACAATTTGCTTGCGGGTATCGCAGTTGAAGAAATCAACGAAGTTCTTCGAAGGCTGGACGCGAAAAGTCCGCCTCCTACCGATGGTCCGGTGAGTCAGCATGTGTGGATTCATGAAGGACAAGAGATCGCTTGCAAGTTGACGCCGAAAGCGTTCAAGCTAGCCAGATTGGTGTGGAATTCCCCGGCACAATGCGCGTCTTTCGATGCGATTAGCGAGAGCGTTTTCGATGACAACCTTTGGGAGGTGGAAACTCTCAGATCCCATCAATCAGACTTCAACAGTCAATTGAAGGACAAGATTGGAATCTCTATGAGTGTTTCCGCGCCGCTTCAAACTTGCTCGTTCAGGCGAGCGTAAGTTTTTCCCCGTGTGGAAGCGGATTCCATAAATCTTCCACAGTTCTTCCATACGCGCTTGGCAAGATACTCTCGTTGCGTTCATTCACCAGCGGAGCAAATCATGAAAGTAAGCGTAGAACAAATTGTCCAGCGGGTTTTATCTGAGGACGTACTGACAATCGCACAGGCAAGAACTGAGATCCAAGCCATCGCAGGCCAAAAGCCAGATAAGGCAACCCTGACGCGGTGGATTCTGAAAGGGTGCGGTGGCGTAAAACTGGATGCGGTTCGCATCGGTCGCCAATGGGTCACCAGTAAGCAATCGGTGAACCGCTTCATCGTTGCTCGATCGCAGCACGTCTAGCCAACGAAAAAACCCTTGAGCGGCTACCCAAGGGCTTTTTCTGGTTCTCACACTAATCTGTTTTCTCTCCCGGCAAGGAGCACTCTAAGTATGGCATCGAAGCCAAAAAAATCAAGCAAGACGCGAAAGTTAACACGCGCCGAAGTACTAGCGCATATCGACGCTTTGGCGCAGGAGATTATGGACGATGTTCAGATAATCGCGCAGGCTCAAAAGCACATGGTTGAGCATGGCTTCGATGTTGAGCAATGGCACAAGATGGATAGTTCACAGGGTAGCGCGTTCGCCACCTTGCACATGCTTTGCTACAAGATTCGCAATCGCGGCGAGGTGGCATGATGAACGAAGTCATCCCCGCCGAGATGCGTGAACGAGATCAATGGGTTCTCTGGAAGTATGACGTGAAGGATGGAGAGCCAACGAAAGTTCCGTATCATCCAACTGGTTACAGAGCAAGTTCAACAGACCCGCAAACTTGGTCAACCTATTCAGATTGCAAGGCATCGGTTGAGCGATTTGAAGGCCTGGGATTTGTTTTCTCGGATACCGATGACCTAATCGGTATCGACCTTGATGGATGCAGAAATACATCTACTGGTGCCATAACTCCGTGGGCGCAAGACATCCTTGATCGATGCCATACATACTGCGAAGTTTCGCCATCGCAAACTGGACTTAAGTTTTTCGGGAAGCGGAATACAAAGTGGAAACACAAGCACAAGGTAAAAGTTGGCGAACATGATGGCATTAGCAAACGACCGGCAGTCGAAGTTTATGACTGTGAACGATTCTTTGCGGTGACCGGACAGGCCGTAAATAAGCTTCCTATCGTTGCCGTTGACGAAGCATTGGATTGGGTCGCAGATACGCACAACATGCGAAGGAAGGAGTATGCGCCAGTTGTTTTGACGCCAACAGTCAAGACTAATGCCGTGGAACGAGCTTCCAAATATGTTGCGACGATGCCACCAGCAATTTCAGGCTCACACGGTCACGATGCAGCGTTTAACGTGGCATGCGTATTGATGAAGGGATTCGAGCTTTCCATTGATGAAGCTAGAAGTATTTTCGTCCAAGAGTATAACCCGCGTTGTCAACCTCCCTGGTCGGATAAGGACATAGAGCACAAATTACAAGAAGGCGCGAAGTGCGAGAGAGATACAGGCTGGCTATTGAACGCAGAAATACCTAGAACGGAAGGCGTTGATATTTCAAGAATACTTTCGCAGTCTGTTCCAGAGAAGCCGACTAAACCGGAAGTTCTGGTAAGTCTCAACGAAGGGTATGTTGCGAATCAAGTTGTTCGCCATCTTGGAAAGCTTGGTTGGTCAAGTGATTGGCTCCCTCGTAGAATTCAGGATTCTGTAAAGGTGTACGTTCGCGGCGGTTTGTTAGTGCAGGCGTTCCCAAGTGAGGACCCGAACACAAACGGACTGTTGCAAATACGGCAGCTTCCTAGTGCGTTGGTTCGTGAGCGAATCACACAGGCTTGTAGGCTTGTCATCGAGAAGGAAGAAAACGATGGCACCATCACAATTCATGGCGTTCGTCCTGAAAAGTGGCTGGTAGATGCGATACATCATCGCGGAACGTATGACGGACGGGTTAATCCACTGGTTGGAGTGATTCAGGCTCCAACAATCAGACCTGATGGTTCCATACTTCAGGATGCTGGATACGACAGGCAAACGGGACTGCTTTACAGGCCCAACGTGGCGTTCCAGAAGATTTCGGACAAGCCGACAAAGGAGGACGCCAAGAAAGCTTTGGCTTCACTTTTCGACGTTGTGCGTGACTTTCCCTTCGTCGATGAGTCTGACAAGGCTGGATGGGTTGCAATGGTCCTGTCGATGCTTGGCAGAGCTTGCGTTAGCGGGTGCGTTCCATTGTTTGCCATCACAGCAACCTGTCCTGGTTCCGGGAAGGGATTGCTTGCAGATGCAGCTGCTCAAATTGCTTACGGTCATCCCGTCAGCAAGCGAGAGATGCAGGTCAAAGAGGAGGAGTTGAGCAAGTTTGTTACGACTGTTCTTTTCGAAGGCCAGCCTTGCCATGTTTTTGATAACTTGGACAGGACGCTACGAGGTGCGACGCTAGATGCGGTCATCACGAGCACATCATGGAAGGATAGGCTTCTAGGCTCCACCAAATCGACCGGAGACATGCCAGCAAGGACTATATGGATTGCCACTGGAAACAATATCCAGTACGGCTCAGACACAGCAAGGCGCGTCCTCCCGATTAGGTTGAGTCCAGCGGTCGAAGATCCCGAAAGCCGGACTGACTTCGAGCATAAGAATCTAATCGCATGGATATCCGAGAACCGAGCCAAGCTAGTGGTTGACGGGTTGACGATTCTTAGAGCTTTCTATCTGGCAGGCCAGCCTGTCGATGAGACATCGTGGGGTTCGTTCGAGAGTTGGACTAAAGCCATTCGCGGTGCGGTCATGTTTGCAGGCGGCGCCGATCCGTTACGGTCGCGGGTCGATGCAGTAGAGAACGACGACAGCAAAGAGTTGGTCAGACGCATCTTCGCAGCGTTCGAGGAAGCCGACAGAGATGGGAAGGGAATGACGGTTCGAGAAATCGAGGCGGCTTCCAAGTTTCCAGAGCAATGTCCTTTGCTTGTCGCGGTCATATCGGAAATCTGCCGTGGTCTTTTTGTTTCCAAGCGATTCTCTGCAAAACTTCGAGCAATCGAGGGGAGGGTGGTAGACCGAAAGCGACTCGAAAAGCAACCAGCAGGGAAAGGCGTGATGCGTTGGAGGGTTGTTGAGGTTGGTTTGGTGGGTTTGTTTCAGCCTAAGCTTACGCGAGGCGAAAAATCCGAATCCCATTGTGAAGATGGGTCAAAACTAACCAACCTAACCCACCTAACCCACCCTGAAGGCGCGTCCTGGGTTTCGGAGGTGGCATTGTGAGAGCAGCGGAAATCCTCACGAAGTTGGCAAGCCTTGAATGCCAAATCTCGGTCAACGGTCCCGGCGGAATCAAACTTGTGTCGGCATTGCCTTCGATCCCATCGGAAGCAATTGAACTAGCAAGACCGCACAAGGCGGCGCTTCTGTCCGTTCTGTCCCGCTCTATGACGCTATCACCATGTCCCAAATGCGGTGGCTCACAACTAGCGGTTCCAACCTTCGATGGATACGAGAACTTCGAGTGCTATAAGTGCGGCGAGTGCAGCGGGTGCAGAAAAGCAAACAAGGTGAACGCGAATGAGTAACACACAGCGAGAAGTTACAGAATTCTGTAATGCAAGCGACGAAATGAATTTGGGTTGGAGCATTCAAAAACGTAAAGGGTAATCGCATGGATTTAGAACAGATGAAAGAACGCGCGAAATTGCTTTGGGTTCGAATCGAAACGGACAGGGAGGAATACCGAAAACTGCAAGAGAGGATTTGGAATGAGAATAAGCGTCAAGCGTTGTTGCGACTTGTCGGAATAGCTGATGGCGTAACGATCAGTTTTTGCTGTTCGGCGGAACGACTTCGCGGACGCAAGGCTACGGTTATCAAGGTGAACCGAACTAGGTCGCTTGTTTCGATTGACGGAGAACAATGGTTCTTTCCGTTCGATTTAATCAAGTTCGATAGCAATGATGTTGAACTTGAACGCGGCCTCAATGCATCGCTTCAAGGATGAACCCATGCGAAGCCAAGTACGCGGCGCGGAGCAGAGATTCCCCCATCAAGCGGGGTCCTCTGACGCGATTAACACCAGCCTCGGTTCGAATCGTTCGCGTTTACTTTTCCATAGGCTCTAGCCTACCTCCCTCGTTCCATTTTCACGGATGAATCATGCGAAGCCTAGACAGATGCGAGCGTTGCCACGTTGGCCGGATGAAGTGCTATTCGGTGCGCACCATTGGATCAAGTCGCAAGCGTTATCTCCGTTGCGATTCATGCAAGCAGACTGCAACGGAAGCAATCCGAATCGACTCCATTGGCA
>JBAWXH010000018.1:0-80772 GCA_037144155.1 Planctomycetota bacterium
ACCACCAATCTCCCGATCAAATACCTTTAAATCAACAAGCCGGTTAGCGACCGGCTGCGGTGGGCTGGCAGCGATCGGCACAAGCGTTCGTTAAGAATCATCGGGCGATTCAGGTTCCAGCCAGCCGCAGCCCGGCGCTGACGCTTAGGGCTCTGACGATCCGTGTAACACTTTGCTCATGCGGAGGGTTGGATTGCCAGTGGAATAGTCTTCCAGACTGTCGTCCAGGCAAGATTGCAAGTGGATCGGCTAGCGCCTCAGGCTCATGCGGAGGGTTGGATTGCCAGTGGGATAGTCTTCCAGACTGTCGTCCAGGCAAGATTGCGCGTGGATCGGCTAGCGCCTCAGGCTCATGCGGAGAGTTGGATTGCCAGTGGGATAGTCTTCCAGACTGTCGTCCCTACAAGATTGCGCGTGGATCGGCTAGCGCCTCAGGCTCATGCGGAGGGTAGGATTGGCGATGAACGCTGACGCCATCGGCGAACCAAACTCCAGCTCCAGAGCGCGAAACAAATGCTGGAAACGATACGAGCAGGCAGGTCTCCCCATCGGACCCAGAAACCCATTCGGCCATCTGGAATGGGTTCGGCAAGTAACCAACCAGGTTCCATTTTCGGCAGACGCTTCACGACGCGACCATCCCCATCGACCCATGCCGTAATCCCGGTATTGGCAGCGATGAGAATCGGTGTTCTGTTTTCTACGGCCGTGACGATGGCCGAGTTGAAATGATGATCCAAGATGCTCGATCCTCGGAACCACGCATCGTTGGAAATGTTGATGAGGAGATCGGGAGCCTGTCCGGAATCATTCAACCGTTTGATATGCGATCGCATAAGATGGGGCACAAAGTCTTCAAAGCATACATTGGGCGAGATGCGTCGCCCTGATTTCAATCGCCAGGAGGTGGGTTCCGTACCCGCATCGATTTCGCCAAGACCGATCGATTTAAGAATAGATGGGAACCACGATACGATGGGAATGTACTCTCCGAACATGACGAGGTGGTTCTTCGCGTAGTAATCGACTTGAGAGTCCCCACGCTCGATCCACAAGGCCGCATTGAAGCGCGAGAGATTTCCATCGTGAATTTTCAGCACATCGGTTCCTACCAATAGATTCGGTAGCCCTTTGGGAAACGCGCCCCGAAGACGGCTGAGCTTGCTTTGTTGGTACTCTTTCAAACGAGTCGTCATGATCTGAAACTGCTCGCGATCAATTTCCAGATCCTCGGGGATCTTGATCGCACCGTCCCAATCGAGATAGGGAGCACCTCCCGCAAAAACGCTTTCAGGCCAAACGACTGCATCGATCGATTCGGGGTCGACGATCTCTTTGGCCGCCTTCCGTGTGGTCACTTCGTATTGCATCCATCCTTGCTGGATCGACTCGGGGGTCGCCTCGAACATGGTAGGCATGTGGTCTTGAATCAAAAGAAACTTGCCTAACGGCTTGATCGGTTGCAGGCTGGCGAGATTCGCGTCGCGGACTCGCAAGGATACGAAACTGCCGATGAGCCAGAACCAAATACCGACCAGCGTTATGCGCATGACCCATCGGCTGGGCCAAGACTCGATAAGGCCCGGCTTGAGGACGGCTGGCTGGCGGCAAAAGAACCGATCCCATATCCAGCCACAAGTCAGCATCATCATGAATCCAACGCCATACCCACCCAATTGAGCAGCGAGCGTTAGGACGACGGGCCAGGGTGTCTGCGAATGAACTAGTTCGCACCCAGCGAAGCCGGTTAGAAAATGAGCTCGCGTCCATTCGGTCGTGGTCCAGGCGGACGCACATGCCCAGGGGAGAGGAAACCGCCAAGTCCGATGCAGATGGGAGGCTAGCCCAATAGCCAACGGAAAATAAACCGCAAGGTAAAGGGACAAGGCGATCCATCCTGCCGCCAGCGGCCAAAACGCCAGCCGAATACCCTGCAAAAGAAGGAGCCACATCAGGCTGGCAGCAATCCACGCCCAGATCCAATCGCGCCGAGAATAGATATCCTGGCGAGTCACAAGTTGGCAAAAGATCAAGCAAGCGATCCAGCCGAAAAGAGGCCATTGCAGAGGTGCTTGGCCGAGAAAATATGCCAGAATGAAAGCAAAACAAAGTGTTCTATGCTGGTTCAACCGTCCAAGGAAACGGTTCCACCAGGATGGCAAACCCGGTCCGGATGCGTCGGGCGAGACAGGGTTGCTTTCCGGCCCAAGGGGACGAGACTTTGGATTCTTGGCACTCGCTGGAAAACTCATGCGGGGATCGTAAACGGAAAACGGTCCCACCTAAAGACGAGTCCAATAAAAAAAGGCATCGCGATGTTCGAAACCAGCTGAAAGTCCTCTCCCTCTTCCAGCCAATCCCGCGTCCACCGCGATGCCTTCATTTTTCTTTGATGGGGTCAGGTCTGCTGCACTCTGTTTCATCTCCCCAATGGAAGCTGATGGATTGCATTCCTTGTGCCAAAACCGTTCTCGAATTGGCGAACGCGACGGATTGGACCGAGCAGAAATCCAGGTAATGGAGTTTACAGCCACCCAAGGTACGGTTCAAAGGCACCTGATCGCCCGAAATTATTTTTATGAATCCTTTTCGTGCCTCGCTCCCTCAACGGAACGCCTAGCCATCGCTTGGACACATGCGCGGTTTTTGAGCAACCGCTGGTTGTTTTCTTAGCTACTGAGAGACAAATCCAAAACTCCGCTTTACTTGCTGTGGGTGCAACTAGATACTGGCCCGATCTCTTCTCACCTCGTCGACTTGGCTGGAGTTTCTCATGCGCAAACCTTGGACGTCGCGATTGTCGGTGCTGGAACTCTCAACGCTCCGGTGGAGTTTTGAGGACGACGCTATCCGCTATCGCGAACATGGATACGAAGCGATTGGGATTTGGCGACCGAAGCTATCGGATTGTGGAGAGTCCAAAGGGAAGGACCTACTGCTCGAGTTGGGGATGAACGTTTCTTCGCTGCATTGGGCGGGGGGTTTTACGGGTCATGACGGTCGTACGTTTCGCGAGTCTCTTCACGATGCGTTTGATGCGATCCAGATTGCTTCGGAGTTGCAAGCCGATTGTTTGACAGTGCTGGCCGGTTCTCGGGCATTCCATACGAAAAACCACGCACGACGACTGTTTGCAACCGCCCTTAAAGAACTGGCGGAATGCGCCCAAGCGCTCGGCGTGCAACTGGCGATAGAGCCGATGCACTCGGGCTGCGCTCAGGACTTCACCTTTCTGACCGATATTCCCGAAACCCTCCATATCCTTTCAGGAATCGACAACAGCAACCTTGGAATTGTGTTTGACTGTTATCACATGGCACAGGATTGCAGTGTGCTGGAGTGGCTACCTGGGGTCGTCCCCTACATTCGCCTCGTCCAATGTGGAGATGCCAAAAGCGAGCCCATGGGCTCCCAGAATCGATGCCTTTTGGGCCATGGCCACGTTCCTATCGCGGATATCATTCGCACCATCGAAAAGTATGGATATGACGGCTATTACGAAGTCGAACTTCTCGGTGAGGATGTCGAAGACTACGACTACGAACACCTTCTTACCTCGTCGCGCGATCTGCTTTGCAGTTTGGCCATCGCGTAGATTGCTTTTCCGATTGGCGGCGTTTGCGGCCCGCGTACTGTGAACGGAGTTTACGGCCTTGATCATTCTTCTGACCAATGACGATGGATTCCACGCGGAGGGACTTCAGGCCTTCTCCGAAGCGATGCGCGAAATCGGAGAAGTTTACGTCGTCGCCCCCGATCAAGGTCGCAGTTGTTGCTCCCATGCGGTGACCACCCACCAAGAACTCACATTGAACCCAATGGGCAACCGGGAGTGGACTGTTTCCGGAACACCCGCGGACTGCGTGCGTGTGGCTCTGCGTTGGCTGCACATCCGTCCCGACTGGATCGTGTCGGGGGTCAACGAAGGGGGCAATCTCGGGGTTGATCTTCATTACAGTGGAACCGTCGCGGGTGCCCGCGAAGGCCGATTGCTCGGGGTCCCATCGATGGCCATCTCCCAATATCTACGGCGGGACCGAGCGCGCGATTGGAGGCTCTCGGCCCAAAGGGCTCGTTTTGCTTTTCAACAATGGAGTTCGATTCCATTAGCAGACCGAGCGTTCTGGAACATCAATCTACCGGTTGTTGATCATCGAGAGATAGAACTGAACAGGATCGAATGCCTCCCCGAACCGCAGATGCTCCATTTCGAATTCGAATCATCCGACGCATCAGGATCGGCCCGCGATCCAAACTCCCCATCGAGCCCATCCGAGCAGATTATCTATCGGAGCAACTACCAACTCCGACCTCGACAAGAGGGAAGTGATGTCGCACGTTGCTTCGGTGGCGCGATTGTCGCAACGCAGTTATCGATTGACTTGATCTAAACAGCGCACGCGATGGCCCAAAGGAAATCGTTTTGAAGTTGCGATTTCGGCTTTATTTCGTGCTCGTGCTCAATCCGCCGAGGCGGATGGTGCTCGTGCTCGTAATCGAACGCCTATCGTCGAGCACGATTACGAGCAGGAGCACGAGTACGAAAAAGCCAGGGAAAACATGGAGTGGGACTCCGAGAGGCTCGAAAATCGCATGGGAAGGATTCGCTCAGCTTTCGATCACTTCCAACTGGATCACGACCTTTTCTTCACCCAAATCCAATGGCTCGGAAGCGTCGGGGGGATCCCCCATGACCACTTTGAATTCATTGGTCAGCGTTTCCCCGGAGATGAACTCACGATTCTCTTCGAGCGCTTCAAACAGTTCTTGATTCGATACGTAGATGGTCACTCGAATGCGATCGGTAAAGTTGCATTGACAGCGTTTGCGCAAATCTTGAATCAATCGGATCGCATCTTTGGCGATCCCTTCACGCACGAGGGCTGGCGTCAATGCCGTATTGAGCGCTACCACACATGAACGGCCTTGAGCTGCCGCCCAACCCTCCTTGGCCGACAATCGGACTTGGATGTCTTCGCCATCCAGTTCCAATGTTTTGCCCTCAATTTCCAACACGATTTTGCCATTGCGGGTCATCTCTTCCATGAGTTCTGCGCCGGATGCTGCACCGAGCAAATGCTTGAGCTTGGGCAGCAGCGGACCGACACGCGGTCCGAGCTTGCGAAAGTTCGGCTGTACGGCATACGAAACGAATGGACTTGAACCGCTCGTGTAATGAATCTCTTTGACGTTCAGCTCCTCGCGAACAATATCGTCGTGCTGCGATAGCCAATCGATAGGTGAATCGTCTGCCAGTGTGACTTCGACCCGACTGAGTGGTTGCCTCACCTTAAGCTTGGACTCCATCCGCGCTGATCGGCCGAGCGATGCGATTTCACGCAGCAGTGCCATGCGCTGATTGAGTACAGGATCGGCTTGCGCAAAGTCTCCCGTAGGATAGTCGCACAAATGGACGCTGGAACGGACCCCTGGCAGGGGTGCCGCCAGCGTTTGCCACAACGCTTCCGCCATAAAGGGCGTAAACGGTGCGATCAACTTGGTTATCACGACCAGGGACTCATACAAGGTCCAATAGGCATCCAACTTATCCGCGGAATCTTTTTCCGAGGCCCAGTAGCGCGAACGGCTGCGTCGCACATACCAGTTGCTGAGTGCATCGACCAAGGCATGCAGGGATTGGCAAGCCCCATAACTGTCGTAGTGATCCATTCGTTCCACGACGTCACGACAGGTCGCAGCCAATTCGCTCATGATCCAGCGATCCAGTTCGCTCCGAAGAGGAATGGGCCGATAGCTCTTCGCTTGAGCTAACTCCTCCGAGTCCAATTGATCGAGACCGCTCAGAAGCTCACCTGGTCCGACGAAGCCATCGATTTCGGCGTAGATCGTAAAGAAGCTGAACACGTTCCATAGTCGCAGCAAGAACTCCGGAATGCTGTCTCGGATGGCACGCTCCGAATACAGGATCGAGTTCCAGGGTGCTTGATTGGCAAATAGGTACCATCGAAGCGCATCGGCGCCATAGCGATCGAAGATCTCTTGAGGGCTTCGATAGTTGCGCAGTTGCTTGCTCATCTTGCCCGTTTTCTGGACAAAATCACCGCCGAGTGCAGCCCGCGCATCCTCTTCGGTCAAGAAACGTTGCTTGCCATCCTTGCTCTCATACCATTCGGCCAGCATCAACCCTAAGACGATGCAATTTTTGAAGGGGTGTGGGTAATCGACCGTATGATCAGCGCTATGTTGTTGACCAGGCTTGTGGCCAAAGAGCATGGTGCTGATCGCCAATTGGCTATAGAACCAACCACGCGTTTGATCGATGGCTTCACTGATGAAGTCGGCGGGGAATTGCGAGTCAAAGTCCTCCCGACCTGTGTGCGGGTACCCCCACTGCGCAAAGGGCATCGCCCCCGAATCGTACCAGCAGTCGATAACTTCCGTGACCCGTTCCATCCTTGCCCCCGATGCGAATGGGGAATCGTAGGTGACGGCATCGATGTAGGGCTTATGGACCTTCAGATCCTCGGCGAGTTCGGGGTTGGCCGCTTTGGCCTTGGTCCAAACATCCAAACCAGCAACGCCCGGTTTGCTCAACAGTTCATCGTATCGAGAGATGGATTCCATCTTGCCAGTCGATTGGCAAACCCAAATCGGGAGGGGGGTTCCCCAGTACCGTTCGCGCGACAATGCCCAGTCGACATTGGATTCGAGAAAGTTTCCAAATCGTCCGGGCCCGATATGTTCTGGATGCCAACCGATCTGACGGTTGTTTTCCAGCATCGCGTCTTTAAATGCCGTGGTGCGAATGAACCAGCTTTCGCGTGGGTACTGGATCAATGGATCTTCGCTTGCACGCCAACAGAACGGGTAATCGTGGACGTATTGTTCTTGATGCCATAGTCGCCCCCGTTCACGCAAAGCGCGGGTGATCGGCCGATCCGCTTCTTTGACCCAGACTCCTGCATAGTCAGGCGCTTCGTCGGTGAACTTTCCATCCGGTCCTACCGCACAGATCAAACTTGGGCCTTGGCCCACAGCAAAATTTCCGATTTCCGCGATAAGCACTTCGTAGTCGACTTCGCCAAAGGCAGGAGCCAAATGAACGATACCCGTTCCCGAATCGATCGTCACAAAAGGAGCATGGACGACTCGCCATTGTTTGACGATCGCATCTCCGGATCGGAGCTGTCCGACCTCTGTCGCCTGTTTTGCGGAGTAATAGTCGAAGGGAGGTTCGTAACGAAGACCTATGAGCTCTTTACCGCGCACTGTCTTCATGACTTCGAGAGGCCGCTTGATCTTTTCGCTTAGAGCGGTCACTAATCCGGCGGCGATGACAATCGTGTCCTGACTGGCTTCATCGCGGCAGTAGGCGTATTCGATCTCTTCGTGCACCGCTGCGAATTGGTTCGAGGGCAACGTCCAAGGCGTTGTTGTCCAAACGACGAGCGAAGTGTTCGGTTGATCGAGCAATGGGAAACGAACATACACGCTCGGATCGGCGACTTCGCGATAGCCCTGACCGACTTCGCCAGCGCTCAGTGCGGTACCGCCTTGCGCCCACCACCAGACAATTTTGTGGCCTCGATACAGGAGTCCACGGTCGAAAAGATTTTTGAGAGACCACCATACGCTTTCGACGTAGCTTTGGTGGTACGTGACATAGGCTTGAGACAGATCGATCCAAAAGCCCAGTCGCTCGGTGACACGTTCCCATTCTTGCATGTAGCGCCAAACGCTTTGTTGGCACTTGGCGATGAACGCTTCGACACCGAATTGTTCGATCTCTTCTTTGCTGTGAATGCCGAGCTCTTTGCAGACTTCGACCTCGACCGGCAATCCGTGCGTGTCCCAACCCGCTTTTCGATTGCACCAATAGCCTCGCATGGTGCGGTAGCGAGGGAAGAGATCTTTGATGGCTCGGGTCAAGCAATGGCCGGGATGGGGCAATCCATTGGCCGTGGGTGGTCCTTCATAGAAAACGAAGGGGCGACCATCGCGCCGCTGCTCCAAAGATTTTTCGTAGATGCGATTCTGTTTCCAGAATTCGAGAATCGCTTCTTCCTGCTTGGGGAATTTGACGTCGGTTTTGACAGCTCGAAACATAATGCGTCAGCGATGCCTTGAAGCGATGACAGATCTACGACGGTGATTATTCTGCGAACTCGACGGGAGGAACGTCTCCGTCCAATTCGTCGTCGTCGCTCGATTCGGCATCGGGATGGCCTTCGAGCATACCGTCGTCGGCGGGTTCGATTTCGTATTCGTCTTCGAGTTCTTCTTCAAAGTCGTCATCGAATTCGTCATCGAAATCATCTTCATCGAAATCTTCGAATGGATCGGGATCGTCATCCTCCTCCTCGGATTCTTCCTCTTCCAAAGGGACTTCTTCCTCTGCCTCTTCATCGTCTCCCCAGGAACTACGAACAGGCAATCGCGCGGGAGCTGGCACCTGCTCGGAAGAAAGGAGAGCGGCTTCGAACCAATCCTCGGAATCGGAAGTGATCGATTCAGCGGGGACAAGGATTTGCGTCATGGAGAGGTTCCGATTCGATTTCCGTCGATGAAAGGGGCCTGCCGATGGCCAGGTATTTGGGTGAATTCGGTATGCCGGTTCGGAGATGCCAGTTCGGAGAGTAGGGCGCTCGTGAATCGCCTTCCCTTCCATGTCCCTAATCCCAGGATTCAGAACGGATTGCGCTCGCCGTAGAAACAGATTCCCTAGCTCGTTGGATTAGCGTGGCGGTTGATGCAAAACCTGTCAACTACTGTTGGAACACACTGTCTGAAACCAAATTCAAAAATTTTTCCCAAAGTGGCAAGATTGCGCCGCGTACCTCGAATCCCCTCATGTCAGTAGCACGTCACTTTCACAAGTTTTTAGGGGTGGTTGCCATGTTGAAGAAATTGTTTTTAGGCTCGGCGTTGGCGATTGGCGGTACGGGGCTACTGCTTGGAACGTCGGCCGTCAGTTACGTCAGAACCGGATACCACGGGATCCGAGATTCGATCAAGGAACAGATTCCTATCGAAGTCGAAATCAAGCGAGCCCGGGATATGATCTCGGATCTCAAGCCTGAGATCGCTGACAACCTCAAAATGATCGCACGCGAGGAAGTCGAAGTGGCCAAACTTCAGCGCGAAGTCGCCGCCAAGCAAGCTTCGCTCACCAAATCGAAGGATGCGATCCTCAAACTCAAGGACGATGTCGAAAGCGGCGTCAAGTATGTTTCTTACAAAGGTAAGAAGTACAGCATGGAACAAGTCCGCCAGGACTTGAGCGAACGCTTCAAGCATCATCAAACGCTGGAAGCAACATCGGACAAGCTGGATAAGATTCTGGAAGCCCGTCAACGCAATTTGGTGGCTGCACGCCGCAAGCTCGATGAAATGTTGGCCGCTAAACGCGAACTGGAAGTCCAAGTTGAGAATTTGCAAGCCCGGCTAACGATGGTGGAAGTCGCTCAAGCGGGAAGTCAATTCGCGGTCAACGACAGCGCGCTGAGCAATGTTCGCCAAACCATCGATGAGATTTCGACACGAATCGATGTAGCCGAAAAATTGGTGCAATGTTTCGACGAAGCGGGTTCGATCCAAGTCAACGAGGACTCGGCTCCAGCGGATTTAGTGGACCAAATTTCGAACTACTTCGATCGAGACAAGACAGCGGACGACGTCGCTCATGTCGCCGACAACCACCTCTAACGATTGGTTGAACGCATTTTCTACCACCGTGTATGCGAACAGCCTCTAGCGTTCACGGTTCGACGGACAGTCGATGTACGGTCGATAGAACAACGGCAGCGGGTGCATTCCCGCTGCCTCTTTTTTAAATCCCATCCCAGCAAACCTTGTCAGCCGCAGTGCGTTAGCACCTGGTTTCTTTGGATTTTTATTGGCAATCCGAACGTTAACGCGTTCTAGCCAAATGGATCCTGCCGGTAACCGGACGCTAATGCGTTCCGGCTAATGAACTGGAATATGTCTGAACTGGTCAATGCCTGTCACCAAATGAACCCGCAGTAGAGACATGTCCCGCAAAAGTGAGCCTGAGGCCCTAGTTTTGAAGTTGCGCTGTTTTTGCTTCGATCGTACTCGTACTCAATGAAATGGTACTCGTACTCGTACTCGAAGATACCGTATCGAGTACGAGTACCGCTAACGCTGAGTACGAGTACGAGTACGAGTACGAAAAACCACGCGAAAACATCGATTGGTGCTCGGAGAGGCTCGAACAGCGCAACTTCAAAAGGCGCTAGCCGAGTTCTTTCGACGTGCAAAAATCGGCTCGCGCCTCAGGCTCATGAAAACGAAAATCGATTTTTGTCCGTTGTATCTGTCAAAATCTATCAGCCGCAGTGCGTTAGCACCCTGTTTTGGTGGATCATGCAGTGAAACCGGGCGCCGATGGGCTTGTGGATTGGATCCTTCGCCGATGCGTCGGCGAGGGACCGTTTGCAAGAATCGAGTGCGCTGCATCGACGGGCTGCTGAAAACATCTACGACCGAACGGCGGTTCCTTAACCCTGGGAGTCGATCACACTATGATGCGCCATGTCACTCGTCTTTTTTCGCCATCTTCTACCGAGCCCGCCATGATCCAACAGAAAGTTCTTTGGATCGATGGGGTCGGTAGTTATGCCATGTGCGATTCCGACGAGATCACGATCGGCCAGTCCTTCCCGGGGAATGACGTCGATCTGGGCATTCGCGGTGATCTGAGTCGCCGAGCCCTCGCGCTTCGGCGTGCTGGCGAAGACCACTTGGTTCAACCATTTCAAAATGTTCGGCTGGATGGGATACCGCTCGAACGGGCCGCCGTGTTGAGAGACGGCTCCATTTTGTCGCTCGGAAACCGCGTCGATCTGCGTTACCGACGTCCTACCCAACTCAGTGGCACCGCCAGGCTCGACTTGCTCCCTCCTCACCGGTGGCAACCTCTCCTGACCGCAGCCCTACTTCTCGGTGAATCTTGCGTCCTAGGACCGGATTCGAACTCTCATGTGGTTTGCCCCGACTGGACAGGCAAAGTCGTGTTGTTTCGGCATCAAGGAGGTTGGATGTGCCGAATCTCCTCGTTCAACAATTTGACGGTTGCCGGGAAACCAACCAGCGCCCCATTTTTGTTGGTTCCTGGCCAAAGAGTCCAATGCGATGAATTTTCAATGACCTTGGGGTGACTGTCTCGTTCGATCAAGTCCGTTGCGTCTCGGTGCTTTTGGCTTGACCCGAAATGCTTGGTTTGCTTTCTCGATCGAGGAGTAGCCCATGCCGGCGACGGGAGATTTTTGAATGTTAGAGCCCCGATTACGGCCGGAGAAGCGTCGCAAGGGAGACGTGGCTCGGAGCCAAACGACCATGGGAGAGCCGAGGATGGCTTTCTGTTAGCGATGCCAGCAACCAGCCCATTTCCTAGTGGGATCGCGAGCAAGGTTGGCCAAGAAGCCTTGCCTGACGGAGGAAGCAAGCTCGAAAAATTGAGTTCGCGATCTCTCCGATTCGTCCAAGCTTTTGCAGCTCAATGCGAAAAGCTAACAAGAGTCGAATGAAACTCGCTCGGAATCGATTCGATTTCCGGTCGACGGAACTCGACACACCTTTGAGATCAGCCACAATTACATCTTGTACATGGAGCGGAATCCAAAACATGTTTTCCTTGCTCAAACCTCGCAAGAAAGTCCTCGGCGACTCCGGCAAGAATGCAGGCCGAACTTCCTCCGAATTCACGGAATCCGAAGGGCGTCGCGATCCTGCGACGTTGCAAAATCCTACGGATCGAACCGCGTCCTCGAACCCCTTTTCCAAAAACACGCCTGCGCGTGAGCAACCAATGGGTGCGTTCATGAGATTTCAGTACGGAAGCGGAGATACCCCGTTGGATGGTTACTCCATCAAACGAGGGGTCGGGGTAGGGGGGTTTGGCGAAGTCTATTTCGCCGAAAGCGATTCGGGCAAAGAGGTTGCCCTCAAACGGATCCAGAAAAATCTGGACGTCGAAATGCGAGGCGTTCGACATTGCCTCAACTTGCGCCATCCAAACTTGGTCGCCATCTACGACATTCGCTTTGATAAAGACCAGCAAGGCTGGATCGTGATGGAGTTCATCGAAGGGGAATCCCTGCGCGAGACGTTGGACCAATGGCCTCAGGGGATGCATGCCGAATCTATCTTGCCGCTGTTCTCGCAGATCGTGGCCGGTGTCACCTATCTGCATGACCAGGGCATCGTCCACCGAGATCTCAAGCCTGCCAATATCTTCATCGAGAATGAGATGGCCAAGATCGGTGACTATGGCTTGTCCAAATACATCAGCGCCTCCCGGCGCGGTGGCCAAACAGAAAGTGTCGGAACCTTTCACTACATGGCCCCAGAAATTGGTAAAGGAGAATACGGCAAGGAGATCGACATCTACTCGCTCGGAATCATCCTGTTCGAAATGCTGACCGGCGATGTCCCCTTCGACGGAGAAAGCACGCAAGAGATTTTGCTCAAGCATCTCACGGCCGATCCCGATCTGAGCCGTGTCCCTCCTCGCTATGCCGAAGTCATCGGTCGAGCCTTGGCAAAAAATCCTGCCAGCCGTTACAGCGACGGACGCGAACTGTTGCAAGCCCTCGGATACGAACTGACGGTCGGCGGCCTGGCGACGAAAGCCGCTGACTTCGACTACGTCTGGTCGACAGCTCCCGCAACCGCCCATGCCTATGCTGGATCTGCACAACAAAAAGACGCCTATGGTCGAGCCTCATACGATGCCGCGTCGCAACGTGCGACGTATGCTGCGGGTGGGACCGAAATGCCACTGAACGGCAATGCGGCAGCCAATCCAAGCAACAGCGACACAATGAATTTTGGGGCACGCGTGTCTGCCTTCTTCTCCATCGGATTGCTCGGCCATCAGCGAATGATCGAACGGGAACCGATTGCATCCTGGTTGATCAAGGCTTGGAATGAACTGCAGTTTAAATACCAATCGATGCCCAAAGGTGGTCGCGAGTTCGTGCTGATCTTTGTTTGCATCGCTTTGTTCTTGAATTTAACTGTCTTAACCGCGGCGGCTCTTCCATTAGCCTGGTCCTATGCCGTGTACTACGTCATTTGGTTCTTGAACGCGTTTCGCCCACAGGATTTGCAACCCGTTCCGCGCGGACAACCCTTTCGGGCTCGAGAACCTAAACCGCGAAAGTCCCGTGGCCGTGTTCAATATGTTCATGGAAACGTGGTTCCAACGGACTCGCAATCGGGCTTTGGATTCCAGGAAACAGTGCACTATAGAAACCAGGCCGCACCACAACCTATTGCTGCCTCGGTGGTCAACCCTCCTGCTCCTTTATCGAGCAGGGAAGCATTGAAAATCTGGCAAAATCGCCAACGGTCCGCTCTTCGCAATCGAGGGCCTTGGACAGCCTTCCATGCGTGGATCCGATCGCTTTCGGTCTCAGGATTTGTCGTCGCGATTTTGACTTCTGCCGGGGGCTATCTGGCCTTGTCGAACGAGCGATTAAGCCAAGTGGATGGCTTGGGCGGATTGGCTTGGCTTGGGATCATGTCCGGGTTGACGAGTTGGTCTGTCCTGACGCTGAGCCGTCGCTGGGAAGCCCTGCCCGAAGATTCGATCGCATTTCGATTTGCTCTCATGGTGGCTGGTTTGCTCCTCGGGGCTGCCAGTTTTCAACTCAGCGAATACTTGCTGGTCCCATGGGGAGAAATCACCCGAGGGGAAGGGGTGCGTATCGGCGTCTCGTTCGAGGATAGCTTTGGCAAAACCCTGAACCGAAGCTGGAAAGGCTTTTATGATTCGCACGGCATCCCAATGCTTGCGGGGCACATGGCCTACTTTGGCACCTTGTTGTGGGCCGTCCGCTGGTGGAAACAATCGGACAGCTTGCGTCGCAAACGTTTCTCGTTGTGGCCCATCTTCTGGAGCGTCTTGGTCGCGGCCATCATCCAAGGGATCTTTTACTTTCCAACACCCTGGTGCCTCCTCATGGCTGGATTGACCTCGTTTGCTATCCAAATCGCATCCCCTTGGATTGAACCTCATTCTCAGCCATCACCCAATTTTGAGCCATCGCCCTATCCTCAGCCATCTCCAACGACCGGATCGCTTTCGTAGAAGTGGAGCATCGCAAGAGCAGCCCATGCGAGTGCGCTGTTCGATATTCCAATTGACTCGTGACCCCGTTCCATTGCGGTTGAAACTACTATGAAAACAACAAAGTTCGTTACCCATCGCACGTGTCGACCCCATTGGTCGCTGCTGGGAATGGCGATCGTGATCGGCCTCGGCTCGGCTTGGGCTCAAGATGCATCGCAGTCCGCTTCTGTCCCGGGCGCAACCCCGAGCGAACAAGCCCAGTCCGCTCGCAGTTCGTTGAATTGGATGACGCAATCGCTTCAAAGAATGGCTGCGAAGATCGAAGCCATCTCGGAAAAGATCGATTTGAAATCGACTCAAGAAGATGTCGAAAAGGATGTCAAAGACGCCATTCATGATATCCTCTCGGAACTGGCTCCTGAGGCCACCCGCGGATCTACGTCGCCCAACGCAGCAGAACCAACGAACGGTCCGAACAGCGGCCGGAACGTAAAAATGGGTGCGGTCAAGAAGAGTCTTGCGGGTGACATCGCGAGCAGCAGCTTCGGCGATGGTTCGTCGTCTAGCCCCAACGGAACTCTGCGGATTGATTTGGAGGCCAGTTCGCCCTTCCTCAGTGAAAAGGCTCCCAAGTGGGTACGCGAAGCGGTGATCTCCGACGAGTTGGTTCGGTTCCCTATCGCATCGTCCCTCAACTGGACCCTGGCCGAATGCCGAGAGGATTTGAAGGATCGTCTGGTATTGCTAGTCCACCAAACGCTCCAAGAAAAAGTACTTCGATCGTCGGAGGATATCGAGCTCAAACCGTTGACCAAACAATATATCGAAGACCACTTGCTTCGACCCGATCAAGAATTCGATAATGAAATGGAACGCCCAAGCGGCACCTACCATCAACTGTATCAGTTGGTCCAGATCGGCCCTGAGGAACTCCGAGAGATCAAGTCCTGGGAGCGGAACGAGGTGACTCGTGAGCGAACTCGCAATATCGGGCTGATCGCTTTGGTGGGGCTGACGGCGTTATCAGGACTATCCGGCGGCGCCAATCTTTTGGCTCGGCGGGAACAGCGACTTCGCGCGAAACGAGCCTCTGCATGACCGAATTAACCTTGGATCAGATTTTGGTGGACAACATCCGTTCAGGCAGCACGGATGCTTGGGAACAATTCATCGACCGATTCGAGGGGCGTCTGCTGGCCTATGTCGGAACTCGGCTTTTGGATCGATCCCATGCAGAGGATATCGTTCAAGAAACCTTCATCGGCTTTCTCAACAGCCTACCGAACTACGATTGCGCGCGGCCGCTGGAAAGCTACCTGTTTTCGATCGCGGCTTACAAACTGACGGATCATTTACGACGCGAGGGGCGTAGGCACTCGACGCAATTGGTCAGTCACGAGAATTCGAGCGATGCAGCCCAGAGCATTCCTGCCCGCGGACGAGGTGCCAGTAGCATGGCGCGATCCGTTGAACAAAAGGATATGGAAGAAGATGCCTTGGCCACCGCCCTCTCCGACCAAATCTCGAAGTGGAAGACCAAGGGTGACTACCAAAAGCTAAAATGCATCGAACTCTTGTTCGTAGCTGGCGTGAACAACAAGGATGCTGCAAAGCAATTGGAGATCTCAGAACAGCAAGTAGCCAATTACAAGTCCGACTTTGTTACACGGACTCGCAGTTTGATATCCCGCCAAGCGTCCCGCGAAAATTTCCCCGAATTGGGAGAGTGATCGCATTGCGTGGGATGACCATCCATTCGCGTTGCAATGATCTCAGCCTATTGGGCGATTTGAACGAAAAAGTTCTTGTAGCTCGCGAAGGGCTGTTGTGGACTCCGGAATCGGACCGTGCACGTCAGGAAAACGTCGCCGGACAAGGTGGGAGTAATGGATTTCGACACACGGTACGGTTCTTCGGAAGTTAATTGTCGATCGAGCGGTATCTCCAAGAGAACCGTACTCTCTCCTTCGGTCGATACACTTTGGCCATCGATCACCGCACCCCATTGCTCGATCTTCAAGCTTTCCAGTTGATAAGTACCGTTTGCCGTAAAGACCCATTCGATCGAGGTCGGAGTCCCTTTTTTCAATGCACCTTGGTACTTCCCGGTAAGACGAACTGTGCCGGAGTATGCATCAAACGTAAACGCAGCTGAATCGGCGGGAGCATCCTCTGGAAAGTATGAGGCCCCATAGAACACCAACATGCCTTCATGCATTGCGGGCGTCTCTTCGTTGGATCCAATCGATGCGGTTCCGTTGCCACGCTGATCACACGCATTGGGATCCGGCACGAGTCCTAGTTTTGTGCCTCCACGCGTCAGAGACCACGAACCATCCGAAGAACACTCTCCATTGCGGTACACCGCGTGGAATCGACCCGCATCATCGAAGTGTATTTGTGTCGGATACATGAACAAGTTGAATGGGTCACTCTTTCGCCACCGAGTATTGGCGATCATTTGATACAGACTGTTTGAGGAAAGATCACCCAATGCCTTTGCGTTGCCATCGACTGGCTTCGCGGGAATTTTCGGGAAGGAAGGGAGCCATCCTTGCAGTCCAAGAAACAATTCCTCTTCGGAAAACGCGACGGCCAAGGCCTCCCCTGTTTCCCATTGAACCAAGCCATGATCCTTGGACCATTTGAGTCGCCAAATCCCATTGCGTTCAAAGTTTGGAACACCCACCGGACAACCTCCAAACGGAACATCGGTGTGCACTTTGAGGAGATAGGTTCCATCGGAATAAAACTGGATATGCGTTTTTTCTGGATCTCCCCAACCGTAGGCCGTCAATCTCTCTTCGGCCGATTGGGATTTTTCCACCGTCAAACGATCCGGATTGTCCGGAGCGACTTGCCCCAGCACCTCGGTTTCGATTAGACGAATCGCAACGAGCGCGATCAAGAGAATCGCCCCATTGAAGATGGCGTTACACATCGCTCGATGACCTCAAAGTGTTTTGGATAGGGTAAATCGGAGCTAGGAGGGAGTGTATTACCAAGCTTGGTAAAGGCGAACCGCGTCGGGAACGCTTCGCATAATCAACCGGATCTCTGGCCCGTCAAGTCCGATTGCCATCGACCATTCATGCGTCCGCAGACGCACGTCAATGTTCGAAGCTATTTCATGTTTCGTGCCGTCAAGATGGCTTGGCGACGACTTTCAATCGTATCGCCAATCTCCGCTGCTAGACTGGGCGATTGGTTTAGCAAGATGTCCATTGCCTTCTCTTCAAAGATCATCACCGACACATCCGTGTTCGCTCGAATTTGCACATCATCACCCGTCGATCCGGCTGTCAAATGACTGCCGAAACACTCCCCGGCATCGATCTCTCCAACGCTGACGAGTTCCCCACGTCCATTGGCTGCTAACATGGATGCCGAGCCACTAAGAATGAGGCCGACTCCTTCGAAGCGACTCACCGGCGTATGCAGCAATTCTCCCGCAGCGAACTCGATGAGGCGCGGGGCGGCATTGCTATCGTCTCGAAGCGCAGGCAAAAATCTCGGCTGGTTTCGAAGCAGTTCTCGTGACGTCGGAGGGTCTGGATTTGGTGATTCGCCCGGACCGTATTCCATGTGGATTGGATAGGGGATAGTGAGTCCACCGCGCTTCGCAACATACCACAATCGCGTCATGATTTGATCGCGCGTCACTGGGAGTTCTTCTTGTCGCGCGACGCAAAAAATCAAACGGTAGGTAACGGCAAAATCGGCATAGTTCACGGTCCGAACGGCAGGACCTGGGTCTGACAATACCCCCGGTGTCGTTGTGAGCAATTCGAGCATCAATTCCTTCACACGGTTCGGCGGATCGTTGTAACCAAAACCGACCTCGATCACTTCGGTACGCACAAAGGATGGACGCGAAAGATTGCTGAAGGCACCTTTGTACAACGACACATTGGGAACCACTCTCAATTCGAGGGTGGGAGTTTCGATATGAACCGACCGCCAATTGATTTCAATCACCTTGCCTGTCACTCCATCGGCCGTAACCCAATCGCCGACATTGAGCGGACGTTCAAAGAGAAGCATCAATCCCGAAACGATGTTGCCAAGCGGTTCTTGAAGCGCTAATCCAATAACGACGGATCCTACTCCGAGCGCCGTCAATGCACCTTGAAGCTCTCCACCCCACACTCGGTGAAAGATCACCATGGCACCCACAGCGACCAATCCAGCCCGCGTTAAATCTCGGAACAGTTTTGGCACCCGTTCCCGCCAGGTATTCTGCGATGCCATGCCAAAGACTAGATCATTGACGATTCCTAGCAATGCGTAGAGCAGCACGATCCAGAATACAGTCTCAGCCACGCGGGCTAAGATTCCATCCGCCGGCGCCTCGACGATGTACACAATGAAGATAACGACCGCCAGCGCCGGCACGACCAAGTTTCGGAAGGTTCGCAGCGTCCGAGCCAACGGATTTCCGCGTCGCTCCAACGATGAAATCCATTCGTTGAGCACCAGCAAAATCAGAGGGAAGCCGAGTGCTAGACCGATTGCCGGCCAAACGTCGAGAGATTGCGAAGTGAAAAAATCGTTCATGATCTTGCTATCGAGCTAACCCGTTGTTGATCCAGTACACATCAAGCATTCACTTGCCACGCATCGATGGGTGGCTTGCCCGAAATCTCAACCCGAAACGGCCCCTCAAATGAAACTTGATCTCCGATCCGTTCACGCACGTTCGAGGTAACGCGGATCTGCGAATCAACACTTCCCGCTGCTAGCTTCTTAGCGATTGAGACGGTGTCACCCCACAAATCGTAAAGGAATTTACGCCGACCGACGACACCTCCTACGACGGGGCCCGAATTGATACCCACCAGAATATTGAGTTCCGAACGATACTCTCGATTGAACATCGAGACGATGCGAGTCATGTCCTGCGCGAACTGAATGATACGGCGCACATGGTCGGGACGATTGACCGACAGGCCACAGACGGCGAGGTACGCTCCGCCGATTGTCCTTACTTTCTCGATACCGTGCTTCTCGGCAGCTTCATCAAACGCAGCGATCAAATCACCGAGTACCTCGAGGGCCTTTGTCTCGCCGACATGGCTGCTGAATTCTTCCAAACCTAGCAGTTCCGCGAACAGCACGGATACATCAGCGAACTGGCGGCTCGCCCGTTCATCCCCTTCTTTGCGTTGTTCTACGGCCGATGCCGGGAGGATGCTCAGGAGCAACTCTTGGTTTTCATGGACCTGCTCTTCCAATTTCGACGTCTGCGATTTAATGCTTTCCGCCATTTCATTGAAGACCCGACCCAATTCACCAAATTCGTCTTTCGATTTGATGTTGACCCGTACACCTGTATCGCCCGATCCAAGTCTCTTAGCTCCCTCGGTCAGCAATCGCAGAGGACGCGTCAACAAGCTCGAACAGACGAGAGCCAGAAGCGATACCAGCAACGCCATCCCGCTAGCCACGATGATCACCGTGCGCCCGAATTTCCGAATCGGTGAATAGGCTTCATCGATATCCTTTTCTGCCAATATAGCCCAACGCAGCGAATCCAATTCGATAGGCCCGTAGGCACTGAGTACCCTTTTGCCCCGCGCATCGACCACTTCTCGAATTCCCGATTTCCCTCGCAGTGCCAGTTCAACACTCTCCGTAGGCACTGGCAAGACACCAATCGTGCTACTCTGCTTTTCAATTTGATCGCAGATGCTCGGACTCAAGCCATTTTCACGCAGTGCTTTTAGGAAACTTGTCGAGTCCTCCACCATGAAACGGCCTCGGCTGCGCATGGTCTTGTCTGGGCCGACTGCATAGCACTCACCGGTATCTCCAAGCCCTTCCTCAACCCATTTAAAGCCACCTGTCAGAACATCGTTGAGATCATCTACTGGGAATTGCAACACCAGGATCCCAACCATCTTGGGACCATCGAAGATCGGGCTCATCACGAACGCCATGTATTTGCCCAAGCTGGGCCGATACGATTCGAAATCAACGATCTTGTAACTGTCGCGATCTTTCGCCAATCGCATCGAACGTACGGCGGTGCCGAGCTTTGTATTCGAGTATGGACCATCTTCTAAACTGGTCGCGAACTCGGTGGTCTTTAGGTAGCTGTAAACCACATTCAGACTATTCGCATCAATAAGCAGCAAATCCTCGAATCCAAAGATTTCAACGGCGCGAGAGAACTTCTTGTGCAGTTCGTTATGCACATTGCGATAAGTAGATTGGTCTTCGACAGCGTCATCGAGTCGTTGCTTCGATTCATACGGATGGGGATTGGATGCCATATAATGAAATTGCAAATACTGAGCGGTGGGGGAAGCTGGAAGATAGTTCTCCAAAACGGGCGTACCCTCGACCCATTTCCCGAGTTCGGACAAAAAATCCTCCCGATAAAACCGCACCAACTGGTCCGATTCGGCCTTGCTAATGGTCTTGCCCTCGATCTCTTTGAATGCTTCTGAGAAGAGCTTGACGCCGTCGATAGAGATCCGGCTGTCCGACATCGAGATGACTTGGTCGCGCAAGGATTCCAAACGCGTTCGGAGCGTGTTGGTCTTTGAAACCTGCATTCCCTGCAGTTGGTTCTCAACCGATTGCCGAATGGCAGATTCCCCTGAAACGTAACCAATCCAACCCATCAACGCGATGGACGCGAGACTGACCGCGAGGAGGATCAAAATCATTTTCGACTGAATACTTAGTCGGTTGAGGCCCATCATGCAGCAGTACCCTGAAACAACCTATCGTGAGAAAAGATTGCACTAGAAAAATCCGGAAAATCACGCTGCGGGAACCTCCTCGGAACGCCACAACTTCGATCCCGCAATGATAGCCTGCCCAGTCGGAAAAGTCGGATTTTTTGCCTTGAGCCGTCCAGGATTCGCAACCGAAACTTTCCGGTATTTCCGATTGAATCGATTTGTTCAACATCTCTGTGACGACTCGCCCCTGGGATGGAGGAGTATCGAGCCGCAAATCAATGCAAAAGCGTTCCCGCTTGGCCTCCCTGGAAGCCTGTTTGACTTTGTCGAGCAAAGGGTGATTGGTCCCAAGGATGGTTGCTCACGCCATTTAATCGATGGGTGGCACATTCAGCCCGGCACATTCAGCCCGTTCCTCGTTACCCGAAGAAGGGAAAACGAGGACCGGCATCGCGTCTCTTCGTGCAACAAACCAAACGAAAAACAAAAGGGAGGGCGAGGCCACCGCACTCACCATCCTTCAGGACACAGAACCGTCTAGGACACAAAGGGAGGGCGAGGCTCCTGCCGAGCTGGTGACGCAATGGCTCGGCAGGAGCGTCGCCCTCCCTACCAATGAATTGATTTGGCTAGGCCGATGAAAACATGTTAAGAGCGGTGGGGTGAGGCTCCTGCCGAACTGGCGACGCAATGACTCGGCAGGAACCTCACTCTTCCAAGCAAACCGTGTGCGTTTCCGAAAATCACCCCGAGATCGCTATTCCTTCGTTTGTGATTTCAAAGCTTTCGAGGGATTCATTTCGATTCGGGCTTCTTACTAAGTTCGCGATAATGCTGGATCGCGGTCTTGTATTCGTCCAATGCGTCTTCGGGTAGCAGGGCGCGACTCCGCGCGAGTTCTTGCTCGACCCGATGGAGCAGATATTGCTGCTGGTTCACGGTCGGTCGGATTGGCTGGTCGGGAACATCGAACCAGACGGGCGCGGTGTGGGCGAATCGCCAACGACCATCGGCTGACTTTTGCCATGCCCGCAGCGCTACCCAAGAGGTACTGCGAAACGTGCTTTCGATCGACGATTCTAATCGCACACACCCATCCTGATTCGAGATGTTCGATTTCAAAATCGCTGGCTGAACGACTCCATTGATGACCCACTCGAGCGATTCCAAAGGGCCGTCGGCTTCGACAACGGCCTCCAACGTATCCCCGTTCGAACGAACAAAGAGCATCGGACCGGTCGTAACGAACGAGTCGCCCCGCTTGAGCCCTTCGATCCATCGATCGTATTGGAAGCCACTTGGCGTGTGGACGTAAACCCTTCCGAAACCGATCGGGACTGGATGCACACCGGTTGCTGTCCCCGCAGTCGGCTGCAATCGCATTCCGCAATTGAGCAACGCCCAATACGTTTGATGCGTGAACTCGATCCATTCCTTCTCACCTCCCGATTTGCCATCCCCGAGTTCCATCCATTGGGGGGCCGGAGTATTCCAATTCGTAAATGCGAACTCTGTACGCCACATGTGATTGTTCGCGAGCTCAAAGGTCAATTGGTTCCCCAAGAGTGGTGGCAGAGCCATCGCAAAGGGCCAATCATGCTTGTCCATATCTAGAAACGCCCCTTCGCGTCGGGCTTGTTCGAGCACTTTCTGTACAGGAGGGATACCGACTTCAAAGGGGCTCTTGTGGTTCATCGCGAAGAGAGCTCCGAGTGTATGAGGCTTTCCGTTGACTGAGAAAATCTCCCACTCGGTGTTTTTTGGCCAGATGGCATGCGTTGCGTCGATAGATATCACCTCGGACGGCAACCTGGAATCGTCGCGATCGGTTCGGTCACCAAGGGCGGCGGTTAACTCGCTGCGTGTGGTCCAGTAGACCATCGGGAGCGCGACGTTCACGTCCTCTGCAAGCATTGGAATTCCGATTTGTCGGATTGGGCGATGAACATGCGTATCGCCACTGAACCAACCTCGGCTCGCCATATCGATCCATCGCCGAATACGAATGGAAATCGGCTTGGTATCGCTCGATACCGTCAGCTCCTGTGTCCATGGCAGATACTCTTTGCCTCGCTCGACGGTGAGTTGGTATGTACCAGGAGAAAGCCGTAGACGAAATGGATGGGGAGAGATGCTGCTATGAAACTCCTGCGAGTTCGCGTTGATCCAATTTTGTTTTTCGTAGCGTATCACGCAACCATCTGCCGATGCGGGTTCCGCAAAATGCCAAGTCCCCCTATTCGAATGCACATAGAGCCTGGCTGCGACCGGCTCTCCTGTCGCTTCATCCAGTATCTCTACCTGAATAGAAACGTCTTCCAAAGGACGCCAATTGGCCTCGATGCGATCGAGTTCAGCGTTGATATCGGAGCCCTGATAAAACGAGAGCCGACCATTCACCGATCGCGTTTCGCCGGAAGGGCAATTATCGAAGATCGGATCGGAGTGGAGGCAAGGGCAGGGTGCATTCCCCCAGGTGCGTTGGTTCTTTTGGAACCCGAGGATGACCCACTTATCCCCCGCGCTGTTGCGGCACGCGGCGAGGGCCCCTCGAAACACTTTGTTGTCGTTCGTTTGTTCCTCGAATCCCTTCATCGATTTTAGCATCGCGCACATTTGGATCCGAAGATCGCTGAGCTCCGCATCCGTGCCATTGAACAGCGACATGCGAACCGCCAAATGGTCTTGGTGAGGCGTCGCTGTTACCTCGTACGAGATCTTGTTCGGCAATTCACGACTCTGGCGGAAGCTACCATCGGGAAGGAGCTCCCATTCGAGTTTGGGCAATTGGATCCCTTGTTTCGACCATATCGTATCGACGTGCGTGTGGGCCAAATAAGTCAGGCCCAAATTCGACCAGATCGCTTCCGGAACATCCAGCACGGTGTAGCTGGTTCGATCCCACGGTGGAAAGATGCTCAATTTCGTTTCCCGCTGAGGATCGACCGCACCATCGAGAAATCCAATCCGTGGATGCCTGCCACCTGGATAAGGAAGCACCAGGATCGGCGGGTCAACCTCGGGTTGAGGTTGATTGTCCGGTCTAACATTGAACTCCACGAGTGCCGCTTCGAGCGATTGCGGATTTAGCCCCGTAACATTCAGGATCTCATCGCGACTGTAGCGATGATGCCATACCATGTTTTCCAGCCAATGCCTCAGTTGATTGGGATCGCGGGTCGGACGCGTTTGCCCGCCACCCATCCCGGCAACAGTTTGCGAGGTTTTCTCACTCGTTGCGGATTGCCCATAGGTGCGGTGCAGTTCAACCATGCTTTCGATTCCGATGGCAAACCATGCCAGCGCGAAACAAGAAGCTCGAAACCATCGATGATGAGAGGAAAGCTTGAAGGCCATGGGTCGCATTCCGAGGGAAGGTTCTAGCGTTGGTAGGACGGGGAGGGGAGCACGCGGGGCATGTTGGGGGCATGCTATAATGCCGGACGCTGGAGCCCAGGATATGCCTTTTAATAATGCGCTGTTGGAGCTACTGCGAGCCCCAATCCGTATTCTCCCATCGCTTATCGTACTCGTACTCAGCGTTAGCGGTACTCGTACTCGTACTCGAAAATTCCACTACGATGCCACGAGCACGAGCACGAGCACGAGTACCATTTCATTAAGTACGAGTACGAGACAGAGGCCTTACTAGCCAAACTTCAAAACATATGCCCGCCAAACTTTACTCCGCAATCCATTTCCCAACCCTCTCCCGGAGCTTCATCATGCCGCAACCCATCGAGACTGAGCGATTCCACTTACGGTCCTCTCTCCTTTTAGGCGCCATGAGCGTATTGTTCTGTGCTATAGGTTGTCCGACATCGAATGCGGACGAACTGTTAGCCATAGAATCGGCGGCATGGAAAAAACATGTCATCAACAACCGTTCCCCCTTCGAGGCAGTAGGGGTCGCCGATTTCAATGGGGATGGGAAACCGGATGTGTTTTGTGGCGATTCTTGGTACGCCGCTCCGGACTGGATCCAACACAAGGTTCGAAATGTACCCCCAGGTACAAACCCGCAGTACCATGAAGATTTCGCGGACGCTCCGCTCGATGTCAACGGGGATGGAAAAGTGGACATCGTTACCTGCGCGTACTTTAGCCGAAGGATCGCCTGGGTCGAACATCCGGCAGATCCGACGCAACCGTGGACAGAACACGATATCGAATTGCCTGGCTCCATGGAGACGAGTTACTTGCTCGATCTCTATGGCGATAAGACACCCGTGCTGATCCCCAACGTCGGAGGACAAGTCCTCCTCTACGAGCTCGTTTCGAAGTCCCCTAAGGTTGAGTGGAAGACACGTAAACTTGCCCCCCAAGGTGCCGGGCATGGGGTTGGGCACGGAGACATCAATCAGGATGGTCGGATCGACTTGATCACGCCGATGGGATGGTACGAGCAGCCATTGGATCGCGCGTCAGAATGGGCATTTCATCCGGAGTTCCAACTCGGAACGGCAAGCATTGAGATCATTGGGCATGATTTTGATGGGGATGGCGATACCGATGTTGTGTGGGGCATGGGTCATGATTTTGGATTGCATTGGCTCAAGCAATCGACCGATGCGGTGGGCAAGCGAATTTGGACCAAGGAAGACATCGATACGAGTTTCTCTCAAGTGCATACGCTGCATCTTGCAGACTTCGATGGTGATGGCGAAAAGGAATTTGTAACGGGTAAACGGATTTACGCGCACGCGAGTGAACCTGGTGCGACCGCCGAACCCTGCCTCTACATTTTCAAATTCGATCGCTCTTCGTCCCAATGGAAAAAAATCACTGTCTATCGCGGTGAGCCAGCACCTGCGGCGCCGATCAACCCCGAGCAACGGGACGCATTGAAGGATTTTCGACCGGGTTCCGCGGGCACCGGTTTGCAAATGGCATTGCACGATATGGATGCCGATGGAGACCTCGATATCGTCGCACCTGGCAAGTCCGGGCTCTACTGGTTCGAAAATCCAACGCGATAACGAATTCCATTGGGATGTTCTCGATGTTTCGCAACAGGAACGACCTTCAACAAGCATTCTCACCGCCCCTGCCGGGGCTTGCGGACAGACAGGGGGATCAAGTCCGGTGGCCAAGGACCACCGGCATGGGATCTTGTCGGCCCATCCGGGCCTGATAGATGGAGCTTGGCATCCGATAGTTTGATTGTCATTCGATGATTGGGGCCGAATCTTGTGGGGCCACCCATCCATTTTAGGTGTTGTCCGCAGAGCAGCCTCGGATTCTTTGCGCATTGGCGACTTTGCGCGAAAACACAGAACTGCGAACGGCAAGAAAAAAGTTGCTAACCCGCGTTTCCAGTACACAGACAATCCGGTGGAGGTGCCTCGATACAAATGGATCGTTCACTATTTGGATGCTGGAATCGCAGGCGATGCGCATGCAACCAATAACCTGGATCACCCGGTAAGCCAGGATTCTCGGCAAGTAGGTTACCTCCGAACGTATAGAGTGGATCACCCACGAGCGGATGGCCGATCGATGCCAGATGGATCCTGATTTGATGAGGTCTCCCGGTCAAGATTTTTACAGAGATCAAGGTCGCCCCGTCTCGGCGTTCCAAAACATCCGCCACGCTGCGGGATGGCTTGCCATTCCAATTTGCGGCATGAACCGTTCCTAATCGCGGATGTGTCACCAATCCGATCGGAGTTCGAATACCGATCGAATCAAAGGAAGCGATCCCTGTGGCCAAGGCCCGGTATTCTTTCTGCATCACGCCCCAACGGCCTGTCATCGCAGAACACGTCTGCTTGTCGAGGGCAAACAGCACCACTCCTGAAGTTGCTCGGCCGAGCCGATGAAGAGGCGTCGCTGTGGGGTATTCGAGTTGGACTTGGTTGAGCAAAGTGTTTTGAAAAAACCCTGCTCCTGGTAGCGTCGGGAGCCCGCTGGGTTTGTTGACCGCTAGCAAGTACTCGTCTTGATAAAGAAGGGTGAATCCTGTCGTGACATCCGGCTCGGACCAACCGGGACGATGCCAAACCAATTCTTGTCCAGGTCGGAGTACTTCCCGTCCCAACGCAATTCGTCCAGCGAGTTCAATCTCCTGGGCATCGATCCTTTGTTGCCATTCGCTCAACGTCGAATGATTAAAGTTTGCAGCTAAATACGTTAGCGTCGTGTGGCCGATTGCCGTTGGCCCCAGAACATGCCGAAAGCTATACCCGATATTGGTGGGTTTCACGAATGCCCTACAAGACGATGAGTCGAACTAGGTTCGACGATGACGCGGTATTTCCTTCATGGTGGGTGATATCCTTTTTATCCATGTGTTCCGATTGGAATCGAGCCGGTGGCATACTTCAATTCGCCGTTGGATTCTAACGAAAAAAACACGCCGTGAAGTAGCCAGAGTGAACGATTGAACGATCTCGAGGAGCAACTTACTTTTCGGACATCCATCGCGCGACCACGGCTCTCCGTACTAGTTCAAAATCGTTCGTTTGCGTACCCTGGGTTGTCGACGAGTCATTCTCCGCGTTTTGGGCCGAAGGATAAACGAAACCTGCTTACGCTAGCAGGACACGCTGTCGTATCCTTCTTGAAAAATTTCGTTCTGATACAACTCTGGAGCCGCATCCGCCAGGATTGGCCCAAAAATGACCAACTCCCTTTCTCAAGATGGATAATCAATGCTACCTATTCGACTTCTTCCCCGCACGGCCGCTGTCGTCGCGTGCAGTCTCTCGATCGTTTCATCCCTTTGTTCGCTTTCTCGCGTATCGGGCCAGGACTGGCCGACGTTTCGAGGCGCGCAACGAACCGCAGTCGCAACCGACAAGAATCTCTTGCGATCGTGGCCTGAACAAGGTCCCAAACTAGTCTGGGAAACCGCCGGGGCAGGGCGAGGGTACTCAAGCGTTGCGGTCGCAGGCGACCAGCTATACACGCTGGGTGATGCTCTTTCCACCAAGAACGATGAAGAAGAATACCTCACGGCGTACGATCGCAAGACTGGAAAGCAACTGTGGGCTACGAAGACCGGTCCCGCGTGGAAGGAAATGGAACCGGATTGGCACAATTCGCGAAGTACTCCGACGGTGGATGGTTCGATGGTTTACGTCATCACCCCCAAAGGTGTTTTGGTCGCATGCAATACCGCCGATGGTAAGGAAGTTTGGCGCAAGGATCTCGCTGGCGAATTGGGGGGGAAGAAAGATGACCCATGGGGCTATAGCGAATCGGTTTTGATCGATGGCAAACATCTGATTTGTACCCCGGGAGGAGACAAGGCAACGATGGTTGCATTGGATAAGACCAATGGCAATGTCGTATGGAAGACCAGTCGTTCCGGCGACATCGGTGCCGGTCACTCCTCCATTGTGATCTCCGAGATTGGCGAGCTTCGCGTGTATGTGCAGACCACCGGCAGCGGTGCGCTCGGGGTCAATGCCAAAGACGGCAAACTCCTTTGGTCCTATCCGATTGAAAAGACGACCGCGGTCATTCCCACTCCGATTATTCGCGATGATTTGGTCTTTTTTACGGCCGGCTACGGACGGGGCGGAGCGCTGCTCAAACAAGTGCCCGATGGCAAAGGCTCCGTAAAGGTTCAAGAGATTTACGGTCTGAATCCGAAACTCGACAATCGGCATGGTGGGGTCGTCTTAATCGGTGATTATATTTATGGCGACTCCGATGACCGGGGCAATCCTTTCTGTGCCGAACTGATGACAGGCGACATCAAGTGGAAGGGACGTGGGCCAGGAAAAGGTTCCACCGTGGTCGTCGGCGGTGGTGAAATGCTGTACATGCAATTCCAAGATGGCGAAATCGCTCTCGTTCAAGCGGACCCGTCGAAATACACCGTTGTCAGTCATTTCAAGATCCCTGGGAGCGGCAAACGCCCTTCCTGGGCGCACCCATCCATTGCCGATGGCAAGCTCTATGTGCGATCTCAAGACCAGATCTTCTGCTACGACATCACTTCTCCAATCGTCGCTTCAGGACAGAAAACTTCCCCTGTAGCATCTCCCAAAGAATTGCTACTGAACGGCAATTTCAAGAGCGGCGATGACCATTGGGTAGTCGAACAACAAAACGGCGCTAAGGCAAAATTTGAAGTCGTACCGGAGGGGCCGAACGGGGAATCCGCACTGCGGGTGGAAGTTTTGGAAACTGCCGATGAGCCATGGCGATTGCAACTGTTCCAACGGGGACTTCAGATCAAGAAAGGGAAACCCTACGTTTTATCCTTTTGGGTGAAATCGAGTCGAAACGGAATGCTTAAGGCCATTTGCATGCAGGATCACGAGCCTTGGGAACATTCGACGGAAAAAGAAGTTTCCGTTTCCTCGAAATGGATGAAAGTGGAATTCCCGTTCGACGGGCCATGGGATGACGAGAGTGCTCGAATCACACTCACCAATTTGGGCACAGAAGTTGGCCAAGTTTATTGGATTGCCAACGCCACGTTGATTCAATAAACAAGCGACAACTTGTAACTGCCCATTGGTAGCCTTCGCTGAGACGAACTCAGCGGAAGGCATGTGGAAGCGAGGCGAGGCTTGATGCGCGATCTCCGATCGCTCACGCTCGGTCGGTGGTGAAGGCACAGACTTCTTCTAGTCGACTGGCACCACACGCCAGCATCACCACCCGATCAAAACCCAAGGCACATCCGCACGATGCCGGCAAGCCGTGCTCCATCGCATCCAGCAATGGGTTGTCGATGGGTAATGGAAACTTGCCATCTTTCAATCGCTGCTCGTTTGCCAACCCGGCCCGGCCTCGAAGATCCGTGCCACTTAGCAGTTCGTGATAGCCATTGGCCAGTTCGACGCCGCGATAAAAAAGCTCATAACGCTCTGCCGTTCGAGTATCGGAGGGATCAAGCTGAGCCAGGGCAGCTTGGGAGGCTGGAAAATGAGTGATCAAGACTGGGCGGTGGTGACCCAAACTGGGCTGGATGGCCATCGAAAAGATGACGTTCACCCAATCGTCCCAATCCGCACTCCAGGAGTCGGAGTCCACCCAGCCACGTTCGACACACCATGCCCCTAGACTCTCGTTCGTGGTTTCGAACAACTCCATGTTTGTGGCATGCTGGAATGCATCCGCAAATCGAACTCGCTCCGCCGTCGGAGTGGCGAGCAGCCGTTTGCATAGTTCATCCAGCAGCGTCAATCCTGCCTCCAAATCGGCCCCCACTTCGTACCACTCGGCCATCGTGAATTCAGGATTGTGGACTTGGCCGAATTCCCCGGAGCGAAAGACTGGTCCCAACTGATAACAGTCTCCAATCCCGGAAGCGAGCAACCGCTTCATCGATTGCTCCGGAGAGGTCTGCAGATACCAGTCGTTGTTGCCTCGCCCGACTCCGACCGATACGGCCGGGACTCGGATGGGATCCAAGTGCCGATCGATGATGCAGTACCGCGAGAGAATGGGCGTTTGCACTTCTACAAAGCCACGTTCGTCGAAGAACGACCGCAATTCCTTGGCCAATCCCGCGCGACGGCGGAGATGCTGCACCGGAGCAGAACTTTGAAAGGGTAAATGCATACTTACTGGCTAGGTTCTATTCGAGAAGGAGGAAGCGCCATGCTCACGATGCAGGGGCAGCTTCCCATTCAATCACTTCAGGACCAGTATAAGAAGGTACCATCGCGATCGTCCAATGCCGATTCCGAGAATCAGGCACGGTAGACAATACTATCTGCATGCGACCGCAGAGGGATTGAATACCGATTCAAAGAATCAATATCGACCAATGTTCGAATTGGTAGTCGGAGGAACCCCGTACTGCTGCCATGCATTGGTGTTGATGGGAGCCGCCGTCGAAGGGCCAGAGGCTGGTGCTGTTGGATAGCGCATGTACGGACTGGCGGTCGAATTCGTACTGGTTGGATACGTCGATGTCGGATAAGTCGATGCCGAAGAGGCATTCGAGGGATACGTTGGATAAGTGGATGTTGGATACGTCGGCGCTGAGGGATAGGTCGGCGCTGAGGAAACGGCGGAAGGATAGTTTCCAGGGGGATACGTGGACGGGTAGGCGCTTGCCACGTAATACGGGCTAGACGCTGGCCGCGTACTCAGGTTTGCAGCTGTGGATGCAGAGGTGGGATTGGGAACTGCATGCATCGGTTGCAAAGCGATCCCGTTGGAAGGGTAGTTGTTGTTTGCGTAAGAATATCCCGAGGGCGATTGCGAGGCGTTTGTTGTCGGACTGCCCGCGTAATTGCTTGGATACTGAGCCGTGTATCCAGAAGAGCCAGCGTATCCAGAGGGGCCAGCGTAGTTCGATGGGTTGGGCGAGTATGCAATTCCAGGGGATGTCGATACCGTCGGAAGAGCCGCAAGATAGGATCCGTTGGAAGGCATTCCCGAATTCGGTGCGTATTTGTCGGGCCACACGACTGGAGGATGCCCCGTTCCGAAGTGATTGGATAGGGTTCCCTGACCTAGATCGGGTGTCGCGTACCACGACTGCGAGGCTGTTTGAATTGATGGATAATTGGTCGCAGCGGTCACGCTCGGGTAATAGCTCGAGTAGTTGGTTCGAATGCTTGGTTCGGTTCCCAAGTTCCAAAGGTTGCCTGTACCGTTGTTAGGATATCCAACTCCATTCAAAGGGGTTCCATCGACGACGCGCACCATCGATGGGTTTCTCGATGATGGGAGCAACGCCGTGATAATTTCTGGCTTGAGACCAATGATTCCCAGAATAAGAAAGCCGAGTTCCGGCCAATAGAATCGCCTGCGGGATCGTCTGCGTCGCGTGAATGATGTCATTAGTCTGGAACGTAAAGTAAGACTCGGAGCGCACCGCAGGCCCAAACCGATTCGAACCTCCGCATCCACTGCCTATACAAGCCTTCGGCCGTTCAGTGCCATAGCAATCTACCAATCCGTATAGAAAGCCTCTGTCGAAGGGACCGACCTTCGCCAAACCTCCTATTTTGCTATTCCCCCGATGGGACACAATCGGCTACATCCTGTTAGGGTCGCGACCCGATGTCGACCTCCTATCCCAAAGTTCGAGATGCGTCGGCATTGATTTTGCATGATTGCATTTGCACGGTGCTCTTGATTATTCATCAAACGTTGTGGATCTGTGACCAAGACCTTCCTGGCCAGTTCGGACGCAACGTCGGCAGAGGTGTTCCTCCTATGTTCGAGATCAATATCGCTCGTTGGTTTGATATTCCTTCCTTGTCGCTGTCGGAGATTTCTCCCTCTGAGGATCTGTATGTCTATCACCACCTGGGATTGGGGGACATGATCCACCTGAATGGAATGGTTCGCTATCTCCTGAAGGAACTCCATCCGAATTGCCGTATCCATGTCTTTTGCAAGGAACGGAACGCCGCGATGACCGGTTGGATGTATCGGGATGAGCCGAGGATCCAGCTAGAATGCGTCCGTGACGGGAGCAATGAATCGGAGGCAGTACAACGCACCCTCCGAGAACGCAACGCCACGAATTACCTCAGTATCGGCCACCGGCCACTCAGGCGATTGGAACGCCAATACCCCCACACATTTTTCGATCAACTCTTCTACATGCAGGCTGGAGTTCCCTACGACGTTCGTTTCAGCCATTGCTACTGGCAGCGCGACATGGACGAAGAAGAGAGGGTTTATCGCAAGCTTCGTCCAGGCCCTCGCTATGCCTTTGTCCACGATGATATCAGCCGTGGATACGTGATCGACACTGACGCGATCGACATGCCTATTGTCCGCAACGATGTGACCGAAAGTATTTTTCATCTGGGTTTGTTGTTAGAGCATGCTACCGAAGTGCATTGCATGGAAAGTTCGATTCGCTGCATGATTGAATCGCTCGACATGAGTCATTGCAGGCTGTTCTATCACAACTTCCGATACCCGGATCGTCCATTGGGAACGGCCACCAATCATTGTTGGGTTCAAGTCGATCGAACGCTTGCAAAGACCGCTTAGGGGAAACCGTCATGAAAAAGCGACTTGTTTCTTTCTCTTTATTTGGATCGTCTCCTCTCTATCTCGAAGGAGCCGTTCGCAACGCGCAATTGATCCATCGCGTTTATCCGGGGTGGGTGGCTCGGTTCTATGTTTCCCAAGAGATCCCGGAATCGGTCGTTCGACAGCTTGAAGCAGCGGATGCGGAAGTCATTAGAAAAGAGCGGGTCGGCCTCATCGATGGGATGTTTTGGCGGTTTCTTCCAGCGTCGGAACCAGGATTGGATGCGGTCATCGTTCGCGATGTGGATTCTCGGTTGAATCTGCGTGAGAGCTCGGCGGTAAAGGAATGGTTGGATAGTGGTAAGCGTTTGCACATTATGCGCGACCATCCGGATCATCGTGTCCCAATTTTGGGGGGGATGTGGGGCTGTCGAGGCGAATCCATTCCCGACATTCAAGAGCTGATTGAAGCCTGGAAGTTATGGGCAAAGAAGGGTCAGGATCAAGACTTTTTGCGGGATACGGTCTATCTGCGATTCAGCAACGACTCCTTAGTCCACAGCGATTTTTACTATTACCATGGAGAGCAGCGGCGACCGTTTCCACTGCGGCGACCCTTTGGCGAGTTCGTCGGTTCCGTCATCGACGCCGAACGGAATGATTTAACACGCGAACAAGCCATCGAAAATGAGCTATTGTTTGCCAAGTGCGCACTTCAAATCTTGCCACCGGTCCGAGCGCGTTGGAAATGGACTCTCTGGACCGAGCAATGGTTCCGCTCGTGGCGCCAACAAGCCGCCTAGTCCCAAAGCGCGGCAGGCGTTCCGTTCGGTTGATGCCTCCACTGCCGATTCCATCTTTTTCGGATGGAGAACGCTTGTTGAATCGAGTCTTTCTTATTACGGTCGAAGGAAGGTCGTGGAGTCTCCCTGCCGGGATCGTCTTGGTCTCAGCCCAAAATTTGGCTGGTTCCTCTCAAACCCGCGATCAACTTTCCTGAACCGAAACAATTTTTCGTGCTCTCTACAGACTCCGTTAGAGCGCGCTGGATCGACACCATCATGCCTTTGGTAGAATCGCTTCGCGATGCTTGTGCACGCCATTTTTGCCCGACATGTGTCTTAGGGATCATCTTGACCATGACCACGCTTGCAAGCTCGATGAACATCGCGCACGCTCAGCCCGAAACGCCGGGCACCATTCGTTATCGATTGTCCTTTCGCCAAGCCGCAAACCATCGGGTCGAGATCGAGGCATCGATTCCGACCGAGGGTGCAAAGAGCGTCAAGCTCATGATGCCGGTTTGGACCCCCGGAAGTTACTTGGTCCGCGAATACGCCCGTCAAATCGAAGAGATTTCGGCCCGCGACGAGGCGGCCAACAAGCAACTTCCGATCGAAAAAATCGACAAGAACCATTGGGTGGTGCAGTGCGACGGGTCTAAAGAATTCGTATTGCGATATCTCATTTATGGTCGCGAAATGAGTGTTCGCACGAACTGGATCGAAAACGATTTTGCATTCCTAACGGGCGCGGCCACGTTCATTACCCGCGAAGATGCCCTCGCTCGCCCTCATTTGGTCCGCATCGAGGGGCTCCCTCAATGGCCTCACATCGCTACGTCTCTACCCAAGCTTGATCCGCGCGACGAATGGAATCGAGTGGCTAGCCATTTTGATGTCCTGGTCGACAGCCCAATCGTACTGGGGAATATGGATCTGCAAACGGTCAAGGTCGGAGATGCCCAGCATCACCTGGCCAGTGTCGGAACAGATGGTCTTTGGGATACGGCCAAGGCTACGAAGGACATCGCCAAGCTCATCGAGCTGGAACAGTCGTTTTGGGGAGAGGTCCCCTATGCGGACTATTGGTTCTTGAATCTCGTCACCGAGTCCGGAGGTGGGCTCGAACACGACAACAGTTGCGTGCTGATGACCGGCCGCTGGTCGCAGCGATCGAGAAGCAAATACATCGACTGGCTTGCACTCGTTGCGCATGAGTTCTTTCACGCGTGGAACGTGCGCCGTCTAAGGCCCAAGGTCCTGCAAACGTACGACTACAATCAAGAGCAATACATGCAGGAACTTTGGATCGCGGAAGGGCTGACAAGCTACTACGACGAGCTGTTTGTCACCCGAGCCGGCTTGAGCACTCCCAAGGAATTCCTGGAGCGTCTGAGCAAGCAAATCCAGGGCTTTCAGGCCACTCCCGGTCGCAAAGTGCAGAGTCTTGAAGAAAGCAGCTTTGATACGTGGATCAAGTTCTATCGCCCGGACGAGAACGCTGCCAACAGCCGAATCAGCTACTACGTCAAAGGAGCTATTATCGGATTGCTGTTAGACGCAAAGATTCGTGTCGCGACGGGAAATAGCAAATCGCTCGACGACTGCATGAGGCTCCTTTGGAAACGACACCGTGCGACCGGGTACGACAACCAGGACTTTGCAAAGATCGCCTCCGAGGTGGCAGGAGTCCCCCTCGAAGGCTGGCTTCAAGAACAGCTATCGACGACCTCGGATTCGGACTTCTCCGAACTGTTGGATTGTTACGGGCTCAAGTGGAAGACCAAAGAGAAAGATCCAGACGCGGACAAGGATTCCCGTCCCCCGGCGACAACTGCTTTGATCGGCATTGAGCTGAGCAATCAATCGGGCAAAACCATCATCGACAAGGTAGCACGCGGCGGGGCAGGAAGCGCCGCAGGCCTGCAAGTTGGAGATGAGCTGATTGGATGGGGGGGATATCGGATCACGGCCGAGCAGTGGAGTGAACGCGTCGGCCTGTATCACGTTAGCGATCGCGTGGTCGCCTCCGTAGCACGCCGCGGAAAGCTACTCGAAATCCCTGTCGAACTGGAATCCATCCCCGTAGAATTAGGGAGTTTGGTGCGAGTTGAGACTCCGACTCCTGAGCAAACGCAGCGTTGGAACGGCTGGCTCAACATCGCCGAGGAACCCAAGAAGGAAAATGACGTGTCGAAATGAGTGGACTCAAAGGGGGGCGCGGGCAAGATTGGAAATTCCATCAGACCACCCCGACTGTTTCCTTGCTGAGTCGGCAGGATGCTAAAATCGAATGGAAAGTTGCGAAGAGAATTTGCGTTGAAGACATTCGCATACTCGAATTGCATTGTCGGCGTGTCGCTTGCAAGTCCAATCGGCTTCGAGATCGATCGCCCTATGTTACGTTCTTTCCCCCACACCCTTCGCGAGAGAGTTTCCAATGACGACAAGCAAACGATTGATTTCCGCAGCATGCTTTTTCGGACTTGTTTCGCTTCAAGCCGCGATCGGCCAGCTTCCAGGACCTGGACCGGAGCATGAGCGACTTAAAGAAGCCGAAGGAAAATGGGATTTTGTTCTCAAAACGAGCGATGGCTCGGAAAGCAAAGGAGTCGCCGTCAACAAGCTTGAATGTGGCTGTCTGTGGCTAGTGGGTGATTTCCGGACCGATTTGGGAGGTGCTCCGTTCCAGGGCAAAGGGCTGGACGGGTACGATCCCATCAAGAAAAAATATGTCTCGGTGTGGGTCGACTCCTTTTCGACCGCGCCGATGATCTTCGAAGGGAATTACGATGATTCTGGGAAAATCCTAGAAATGAAGAGCGATGCTTTGGGGCCTAATGGGAAACCGGCCAAGTGGCGGAGTGTGACAAAAATCGTCTCACCCGACGAACATACCTTTGAAATGCTGCTGAAACCGGATGGCAGTGCTGAGCAGTCGATGATGGTCGTTACCTACCGAAGGGCCAAATAGAGTCCGGAAGAGCCCGCCGAAAATTAACGATCGGGGCTGGTAAATAATTGAGAAAAAGGTTATTTAAGGTGCCCCGCGTGAGGGAATCACGCAGCTTTTTGAACTTCTGCACAGGAAACGAAGATTCGTTTTTGTTCGAGGAACGACGACATGGCAGTAAATGATGAGGTTTTTTCCAAGGTCCAATCCGCACTCGTCGATGCTCTTGGAGTAGACGACGACGAGGTCACACCACAAGCCACCATGGTAGGTGACTTGGGTGCTGAATCGATCGATTTTTTGGACATCGTCTTCAAACTTGAGAAGTCTTTTGGCATCAAGATTCAAACTGAAGACCTGTTTCCGAAGGATATTTTGACCGAGAGCAGCTTTGTCCATGACGGCAAAGTCAACGTGAATGGCTTGGCGGAATTGAAGAAGCGAATGCCCTGGGCGGATCTCTCCAAGTTTGAGTCCAATCCTCGCGTTCAGGATTTTGGCGACTTGTTGACCGTGAGCGATCTTTGTAGGTACGTTCAGTCGAAGCTTGCTTAAAGGCGGCCAATTAATAGCTAGGTGGTATGCGGTGCGTTGGTTCTGGATCGATCGGTTTTTGGAATTTGTCCGCGACACGCGCGCGGTGACAGTCAAGGCGATTTGCTTCGGCGAAGAAGCCATTGACGACTACCTTCCAGGACATCCTCATTACCCCCATTCTTTGATGATCGAAGGACTGGCCCAAACCGGCGGTTTGCTGGTTTCTGAGGCCGAGGGCTTTACGCGAAAAACGGTCTTGGCCAAGGTTTCCAAGGCCGTTTTCAAGCGATTGGTCGTGCCTGGGGATATCCTTAAGTTGACCGCGGTCGTCCAAGACAAGCAGCCCTCGGGGGCAGTTGTCCATGGAACGATCGAGGTTGACGGGGAGCTGATAGCAGAAACGGAACTGTGGTTCGCGTTCCTCGATGAACGCTTTGGAGAGACCGCGTTGTTTGATCCGGACGATCTCCTTCGGACCCTTCGCATCATGAAGCTCTTCGAGGTGGGTGTCGATTCTGACGGAAATCGACTTCAGCCACCGGCCCATATGCTCGAAGCCGAACGAAACGCCGCCGAGGCCTTTCGGACGGCCGCAAAGAATGCGGCCCGTTCGAAGCCGGTGTAGTCCGATGAAGCTCGTTTCTTCGGCTTGTCGCGATTTTAGCGGCGGTCCTCCCGTTTTCCGGCAGGCGTTGGCAAGGAAGCGGTATCTCCGTTACAACTGATGCAATTGGACCGGAATGATTGTCGAACGTAGGGTTCGTGGTTTGCCTGGGAAGGAGGAGCCTGGTTCCCTTCGATAACTCCATCGTCCTTTGTTGCAGCCATCAGCTTCAGTTTTGGACCGCCTTGTTCGGGATGGAATCCGGCCTGGAAAATTGCAGGCGCTTCCTCGCTCTTTGCCTCATCATCACTTTCAAATGGGATCTATCGATGCGCCGACGTGTTGTCGTGACTGGTATGGGAGTCGTCAATCCATTGGGGCATGACGTTTCCACCATGTGGAAAGCTCTGGTGGAAAGCCGAAGCGGGGTAGGCCCCATCACCATTTTTGACGCCTCCGGCTATCCCACCACCATCGCGGCGGAGGTCAAGAACTGGAGCGTTGCTCAAGTCGGGGAGAATCCGGCCTATTGGGAGCAGCGCGGCCGCCATACTCGGTTCGCTGTGGGAGCGGCAAAGCAAGCGGTTGCCCAATCAGGAATCTTGGAGAGCCGCATGGACCCTACGCGTTTGGGAGTCTATCTCGGCGCAGGTGAAGGAAATCAAAATTTCGACAGCTTTACGAACATGGTGGCGGCTGGAGTTGGTGCGGAGCACTTCGACCTTTCCAAATTCCTCCAGCGAGGTTTCGACATCATGGACACCAGAGCTGAGATGGAACAGGAGCCGAACATGCCTGCGGCCCATCTGGCGGCTCTGTTTGATGCTCAAGGACCAAACTCGAATTGTTTGACCGCCTGTGCCGCGAGTAGCCAAGCCGTCGGCGAAGCGACCGAACTGATTCGGGCAGGAGATGTCGATGCGATGATCGCAGGGGGATGCCACAGCATGATCCATCCCTTCGGTCTGACAGGCTTCAGTTTGCTGACAACGCTTTCCGAACGCAACTCGGATCCGACCAAGGCCTCGCGTCCCTTCGACAAAGAACGAGATGGATTCGTATTGGGTGAAGGGGCCGCGATTGTCATCCTCGAAGAATACGAACATGCCCGTCGCCGTGGAGCCGCTATCTATGGCGAGATCCTGGGGTATGGAAGCACTGCAGATGCCTACCGCATCACCGACATTCACCCCGAAGGTCGCGGAGCGATCGGCTGCATGAGACAAGCCATCGCCGATGCCCATCTCAACATCGATGAAATCGGTTATGTCAATGCGCACGGTACGAGCACTTCGGTCAACGACAAAACCGAAACCTTGGCATGCAAAGGAGTCTTTGGCGAGCGAGCCTCGCAAATCCCTGTATCGAGCACCAAGAGCATGATGGGGCACCTCATCGCAGCGGCCGGCGCGACGGAAATGATCGTCTGCCTGCTGGCCATTCGCGACGGCATCCTTCCCCCGACCATCAATCAAGAGTCGCCGGACCCAGCTTGCGATTTGGACTACGTTCCCAACGTTGCGAGACCTGCCAAGATCCAGGTTGCACTCAATAATAGTTTTGGTTTCGGTGGCCAGAATGTGACGCTGGCTGTGGGAACACTTCGCCATGGGACTCACGCATGATTAGCGATCCCATTTTGCTGGCCTATCTCGATGAATCCCTTCCTAGCCAAAAAATGGCCGAGTTGGAAAGTGCGTTTCGCAGCGACGAATCGCTGCGGAAGAGGTTGGCCGAACTGATCTCGCGCCGAGAAAGTGGCGTTCATTCGGTCGGGGACATTTGGCGCCGCCATCGACTAAGCTGCGCCACGCGCGAGGAACTGGGAAGCTTCCTTCTCGGCGCGATCGCGGACGAAACCGCAGACTATTTGCAGTTCCATATCGAAATCGTTGGATGCCGCTATTGCCAAGCCAATCTTGTCGATTTGCGAGAACTTCAAGGACAACCCACGTCGACGGAACGCCGAAAGAGGATTTTTCAGAGCAGCGTTGGCCGTGTTCGCAATTATCCTGAGTGAGCTTTGCTCTCGTATTCATCGAACCAAATCCTATGCGAATCGGCCAAATCATCACCGTCATCCAAGACCGCAAGTTCGGTTTCATCCGAACGGAACACTTCCGCGACGACGTCTTCTTTCACTTCTCCACACTGAAGGATCTCAACCCCAATCGATTGCGAATCGGCCAAGAGGTCGAATTCGAGATCGATGAGCTGCTGCGCCTCAACAAACAAAAGCTGGAAGCGGTGATTGTTCAAACGCCGTCCCAGCCCCTGTACCATCGCTTGGAAGAAGAAGCGATCCCGGAGCACCGTGCGGCTCACCATCCCAAGGCCCGACGCCGCAAGCCTACTTGGAAAACACAGGGAGCATCGGCGACTGAAGGAGCCGATGCAGATACAAGCGGCCCAGAAAACAATGGCGTTGCAGACAAAACGCCAAACGATGCTACCGATTCCTCGGGGCAACCGCAATAATCAAATCGGATCTCGCGTCAGCGATGAAATGGAAACCTACTTTCGCTCCGCATCCAGCAATTGGGCAATCAGCGGCAGCAATTGTTTTTTGCGGCTGACCACATCAGGGAGTTCATACAAACCTCGATCCAAATAGGGATAGTTGATTTCATCCCATGCTTCGGACTCATGCGAGAGCAGCAGCAGGGAACCGTTACGAACCACATCTGTGACGAGCAGGGCCGAAAAGTGCAATCGATTCTTGGCAGCCATCTCCTCGAGGGCCTTCCGAAGATCTTCTTTGCGATCCCAAAAGAGATCAAAGCCGGTTTCCTCGATTTGCGAGATCGAAAATCGCACTCCGTTTTCCGTGAATTCTTTGCAGTCCTCTCGAACGACTTCTGCGGGGGTGCAGTTGCGAAGTGCCGAACCGATTTCGAAGAACTCCTTGGCGTATTGCTCGAGATCCACTTCGCACAATCCCGCCAGCCAGTCAAGCGTTTCTCGATCGACGTCCGTCGTGGTCGGTGACCTCAAAAACAAAGTGTCGGAAATGATGCCGGAGGCCATGCACAAGGCAATGCCAGGCCGAGGCTGGATTCCAGCGGCTCGAAATTGTCGAGCAACCAAAGTGCACGTAGAACCGACGGGTTCGTTCACGAATCGAATCGGCTGCGTCGATTTCAGCCCGCCACCGATGCGATGGTGATCGAGCACTTCCAAAATCTCGGCATCCTCGGCACCCTTGACCGCTTGGCTCAATTCATTGTGATCCACCAAGATGAGTTTAGGCTTCGGAGGATTGATCAAATCGGACTTGGTCAACACGCCGACGAGAACATTTGCGTCGTTGACCACCGGAAAGATCGGTTCGTTGACTTTGTCCAGTTTTGCGCGTGCCTCATCGACCGGTTGTTTGGCATTGAGTGGGACAAACGTGGTATCGACGGCCGAATCGATGAAATGAGAAGACTTGATCCGCATGGTGGTCGTGGCCGTGTCGTGAGGGCTTTGGATCACTGCCACCCCTCGCGATTTCGCCAATTCGACCAAACCGTCTGACAAAGCATAGCCCCCGGTCACCACCAACGCCCTCACGCCATGTTCCAGCGCGGGAAGCTGAATGGTCGGTCGGTCGCCACACACCACGATTAAGCGCGACGCTGGAAATCTCTGCATGCGCTCCGTAAAGCCTTCCGCACTCATGGCGCCCACCATCACCAAAAGTTCGTCCAACTGTGTCGGATCGAGCGAGTGTTGAAATTTGCCTCCCAAGATTTCGGCAATCTTTTCGAGACTGGTACTGACCGTCCGTGTTTTGAGCGGGTTCGCATCATCGCGGAAGATCAAGTCCATCAATTGCAACAACGTCAAGACTCCTACGACCTTGCGATCCGCATCCACAATCGGGATAGCTCGCACGTCGTGATTTTTCATCCGTTGATAGACTTCGTAAAAAACTTCACCAGGTGAAGCGGTAATCGAATTGCGATCGCACAGGTCTGACAATTCAGGGCGAACATCCATCACGATCCGCGGCGGGGCCACCTTGGCGCACTTGAGCACGTATTCCGTCCGTTTGTTGGGAGTTCCACAACAGGCGGCGATGGCATCAGGGCGTGTGGTTTGCTGAAGGAGATCCGCATAAGCGAGCGCAGAACAGATCGCGTCCGTATCGGGATTGCGGTGACCGAAGACCAGAATGCTCATTGGGCGTGTCGAAAGCAAGTGGATGAAAGGTTGGGTACAGTGACCACCAGCCTAGCGGATAAAATACCCATGCGGCCGGAACGGAGTCGTGAGATTGGGCAGTCTAACACAAGCGTCAAGGATTCATCAGTTGCAACGGGCCCATTTGTGCAACGGGCTCATTTGTGCATGGCTCCCTGGGTCACTTCGCAGCTGGGTCATTTCGCAGAACACTCCATAGAGCGCGCTGGTTACCAGCGAACCCTATGCCTCTGGCGAGCGTCCTTCGTCTCTCATTCACCCTGAACGACTTGAATCGTTCCCTTACGACGACACAGCCGACAAAAGTCGATTTTCGTTTTTTGAGCCTGAGGCGCTAGCCGATTTTTGCACGTCGAAAGAGCTAGCCTAGCGCCTTTTGAAGTTGCGCTATTTGAGCCTCTCGGAGTCCCAATCCATGTTTTCCCTAATTTTTTCGCACTCTTACTCAGCGTTAGCGGTACTCGTACTCGATGCGGTATCTTCGAGTACGAGTACCATTTCATTGAGTACGAGTACGATCGAAGCCCAAACAGCGCACATCAAAACTAACGCCTCAGACTCACTTTTGTCGGCTGTGTCTACCACTCGTTCCGTGCGCCTCGACCCACCTTCCCCTACTTGCCAAGCGTGGCAACGGACGCGACCATGGGGTTCTGTGGAAATACGTCGTTTGTCCTGACGATTTCTTCCCCTTAGGAAGCTGATGGAAATGCTCGAAATCCTGTTGCCAGATGGAACCGTTGTCTCCCACCCCGAAGACGCCACTCCTCTCACGGTCGCCCAATCGATTGGTGCTCGATTGGCGAAAGCCGTGGTTGCGGCAAAAATCGGTGACACCGTCATCGATGCCACCCGCCCCCTCAAAAGTTTTGCTGGCAATGGGCCCATCGCACTGCGGCTGCTGACCGAGCGCGATCCGGAAGCTTTGGATGTCTTGAGACACTCCTGCGCACACGTCATGGCACGGGCGGTCATGCGTGTCTTTCCCAATGTTTCCCTCGCCTTCGGACCGACCATCACGAATGGTTTCTACTACGATTTTCAGTTGCCACACAAACTAAGCGAAGACGATTTCGAAAGAATCGAAAAGGAGATGGCGGTCATCGTCGAGAAGGCCGAACCGTTCGAGCAGTTCTCACTCGATCGGGACGAAGCCACCGCACTGTGTCGCGACATGCAGCAGGATCTCAAGGTCGAGCACATTGCCACCGGACTTGCGTCCCACGAAAAGCTAGGATTTTATCGCCAAGGGGAATTCGTCGACCTCTGTCGTGGTCCCCATATCCCCGATGCTGGTCGCATCAAGGCCTTCAAGCTGATGACGGTCGCCGGTTCCCACTGGAAGGGAGATACCCAAGGCCCGCATCTGCAACGGTTGTACGGCACTGCTTGGTTCAGCCCGAAAGACATGCAAGCGCATCTGGATCAATTGGAGGAAGCCAAGAAGCGGGATCACCGCGTGATCGGAAAGAAATTGGGGCTGTTCCAAATCACTCCCGATGTTGGTCAAGGCATGTGCTTGTGGATGCCCAAGGGAGCCCGGATCCGAGCGCTGCTCGAGGACTTCCTGCGCCGCGAAATGCTTCGGCGCGGGTACGAGCCCGTTTACAGTCCCCATCTCGGTCGCGTCGAACTCTACGAGACCAGCGGACACTTCCCCTACTATCGGGATAGCCAATTCCCGCCTTTGTTTGTTCATGATGCGGGTGCCTTGGTCGATGCATGGATCCGCCGCTTAAAGGATGACCCTTCCTTCACCGAGCAGAGCGAGGCCATGTTCCTGCAAGCGGCAGAGATCCTCGGCTTTGACGGCAGCCAATACCAAAAGGCATCCAGTCCTGCCGAGAAGATCGCGGCCCTGGACCACTGGCAAAGGCAACACGAACGCTTCCTCGTGAAGCCGATGAACTGCCCGCACCATGCCCAGATTTTTAAAGCCCAACCCCGCTCGTACCGCGATCTCCCTCTTCGTCTCTTCGAATTTGGAACCGTTTATCGCTATGAGCAAACGGGCGAACTTAACGGCATGCTCCGCGTTCGAGGTCTAACCCAAGACGACGCCCATATCTTTTGTACGGCCGAACAAGTCGAACAAGAGTTTCGCAACACGATCGAATTGACCCGCTTCGTTCTCGAATCGGTCGGATTGCAAGACTACCGCGTGCAATTGTCTCTTCGCGATCCGAAGAGTGATAAATACGTCGGCAGCGAAGAGAATTGGCAGAAGGCTGAGGCGGCTCTGCGCCGCGTGCTGGATGAATCGGGACTTCCCTATTCGGCCGCGGAAGGGGAGGCCGCGTTCTATGGCCCCAAGGCCGACTTCATGGTGCGCGATTGCATCGGTCGACAATGGCAATTGGGTACCGTTCAGTTGGATTACAACTTGCCCGAGAGATTCCAATTGGAATACACCGGGGCCGATAACAAATCGCATCGACCCGTGATGATCCACCGGGCTCCTTTCGGATCGCTGGAGAGATTTGTTGGAATGTTGACGGAGCATTTCGCCGGCGCATTCCCAATGTGGCTTGCTCCCGAGCAAATCCGCATATGCCCCTTGAGCGAAAAATCGAATGACTATGCGCTCGATCTCCAGCGTCGATTTACCGATTCTGGTTTTCGCGTCACGACCGATCTTCGGGGAGCCAAAGTCCAAGCCAAGATTCGAGATGCGCAATTAGAATTGATTCCCTACATGGCGGTCATCGGTCCACGCGAAGCCGAAACCCAAACCATCGCCCTGCGCGATCGCATCGCTGGGGAGTTGGGAATCAAGTCGGTTGAAGAGGTCTTTGCCATGCTGTCCGAGGAAGTGAACTCACGACGCATCCGCCAAACAACCGATTCCAAAGCAACGCCGACCAATCCAACAGAGCCCGAAGACGCCTCGGGACCCACCAGCCATGAGTACTGATCGCACCCCATCGGCTCGTACAGCCGAGCAGATTCTCTCCGAGGAGTACTTGATCGCACGCTCCAAGATCCTCGATCTGGCCGCGACCTTGGATCGATTGGATCGCGCGAATGGATCTGTCGAAGCACTCACCCAAATGAAACTCCTCGAACAGGGAATGGCGATTCTTCAAGACGATCAACCCGATAAAGCGAAGCGCGTGCAACTGCTCCTGAGTCGCCCCTACGATCCCGATTGGCGAAAAACCTATGGACTACATTGACCCTCATATTCATATGGTGTCTCGAACCACCGACGATTACGAGACGCTGGCCAGAATGGGTTGCGTGGCGATGAGCGAACCCGCTTTCTGGGCAGGCTTCGATCGCGGCAGTGTCGAGAGCTTTTGGGATTACTTTCGACAACTCACTCAGTTCGAACCGAAACGGGCCGCTCAATTCGGTATCCAACACTACACGTGGTTGTGCATCAACGCCAAGGAGGCCGAGAATGTCTCCCTGTCGCGCGAAGTCATCGCGATGATCCCCGAGTTCCTCTCCGCCAGCAATGTCCTGGGCATCGGCGAAATCGGACTGAACAAAAACACCAAAAACGAATCCACCATTTTTCTCGAACACGTCGATCTAGCGGTGAAGTACGACCAACAGATCCTGATTCACACGCCCCACCTCGAAGACAAATACCAAGGGACGCGAATGATTCTGGATATGCTAATGCAAAATTCACGCGTCGATCGGTCCAGGGTGCTCGTTGATCACGTCGAAGAACATACGATCCAAACGGTCCTCGACAATGGATTTTGGGCCGGCATGACGCTGTACCCAGTTACCAAATGCACGCCGCAGCGTGCGGCGGATATGATCGAACGGTTTGGCACGGAGCGTTTAATGGCCAATTCTGCTGGCGATTGGGGACCGAGCAAACCCACCGCCATTCCCGATCTCATCATGGAATTGAAACGCCGAGGCCATTCGCGAGCCCTCATTCGCAAGATCGTTTACGAAAACCCTCGCCAGTTCTTTTCGCAAAGCAAGAATTTTCGAAACGACCAACTCCCCGCGTGATCATTCTGCCTTCCGCCGGACGCGTCTAGGCGGGGGCAACAATTGCCGGTTACTTACCCGTATCCACGGACAAACATTCTTCCCTCCGGCTTCTTCACGCGTCCTTAGCCTAACCAACATTTTCTGTGGTGCATCTCTCAAAATTGGCACTTTCGACGCTCGATGAAGTTTCGGTTTTATTTGCCTAATCGGCATACTCAATGCTTGGATTTCACCGCGCCACTATTTAGACTTTTGCTGTTGTCAATCGAGTTGAGTTCCTGACGCCGGAATTTCTAGGACCCTTTAATTCGCCATCATGAAGAAATTTTTTGCTCTCAGCATCGCCGCATTGCTCGGCCTTGCATTTGATTCGGCCGCCCATGCCGAAATCGTTCTTAGTACGACGACCTATAGTCAAAACTTCGACAATTTTGGTACGACCACTGTCACCAATGTTTTTAGCAGCACCATTGGAACCATCGCCAACATCCCGAATTTGAGTTCCGAATGGGATGGTGCCAAGATCGGCGGTACGGGAACCGCCGCCACCAATTTTGTGGCCGACACTGGGGCGGGAACTTCCGGCGGCATCTACAACTACGGTGCGTCGCTCAGTTCCGATCGAGCACTCGGCGCGGTCGCCTCCGGAACAAACATCATGGGGTTTGGTTTTCAACTTCGGAATTCCACGGGCGAGACGATCGATTCGATCACCATCGGCTTCACGCAAGAGAACTGGCGCAGTTCGACGTCCATCGTGAACACTATCGCTGCCAGTTACGCAACTTCCGCAAGTGGTGCGACGAGCAGCAACTACCTCACGGCAAGCGGATTCACCACTGTCTCCGATTTGAACCTGGTAGGGCCTGCTCCCGTCGCGAGCAACGGTGCTCTCAACGGAAATGACGCCGCCAATCAAGTTTCTCGCTCAACGACAATCAGCGGGCTCACGTTCCTGGCTGGGGATGTGATGTACTTCCGCTGGCAAGATGTTAACGACGCTGGCAACGACGCTGGTCTCGCGATCGATAACTTTAACTTGTCGGTGACAACTACGGCAGTTCCCGAGCCAACTTCCCTGGCATTAGTGGGAATGGCTCTCGGTACTGGGGCTTGGGCTCGCTTCCGTCGACGCAGCCAAAACCGATAATCGCTCGGCCTTTCGATCTAGCGTCGCATTCTTCTGCGGTTCAACCACAACCCCAAAGCCGGCACCCAGTGCCGGCTTTTTTATTTGGATGCGAAAGCTCCTCGACATCCGAGTTTCTACGATGGAATGGAATACGTCGCCGATTGGCTGACGTCGCGGGCAGATAAACAGAAACCGGGTGCTAACGCACAACGGCTGATGCATCCGATCCGATCAGCCGGAACGCGTTAGCGTCCGCTTGCCGTCGTTGTTACACGGAATTATCTTGCCACCGATTATCTTGCTACCGCTCTATCGCGATCCCGCCGACGAACTCGCTGCTTCCGCGTTGTGATTGGCGTCGATGCCTAACAAATGCTTCTTGAAGAAGCCATCCCGCCGACGTTTACCATACGCGGAGGATCCAATGCCGTGGCCCCCGCCGGGGACAACGAGCAATTCAAAGTCCTTGTCCGCGCGGATCAAGGCATCCACGACCTGCATGGTCGACGCTGGATCGACATTCGTATCGAGTTCCCCAACGACCAGCATCAAGTCCCCTTGCAGGCGATGCGCATTGACGACATTCGAGTTGGATTCGTAGTGCTCCCCGATGGGCCAACCCATATAGAGCTCATTCCACCAAACTTTGTCCATGCGATTGTCATGGCAACCGCAATCGGCGACGGCTGCGTCATAAAAGTCCCCATGAAAGAGCACTGCGGCGAGCGCATTCTGTCCCCCTGCGGAACCTCCAAAGATACCGACACGCTCGATGTCCATCTCTGGAAATGTTTCAGCCGCGGCGCGGATCCACAGTTTGCGGTCAGGGAATCCACCGTCCGATAGATTGCGATAGCTCACGTCATGAAACGCTTTGCTTCGATTCGAGGTCCCCATACCGTCGATCTTGACCACCACGAAACCGAGTTCGGCCAGTCGATGAAGCTCCTGAAGTCCCGAATACGATTTGGGCACGAAGGAGTCTTGCGGCCCCGCGTAGATATCTTCGATCACAGGGAGTTTGGTACCAGGCGGGACATTCTTCGGTCGCACGAGGATGCCATGGATGTCGGTGATGCCATCTCGACCCTTGGCCACAAATCGTTCAGGACGCGAGGTTCCTTCCCATAATCCATCGGTGGAAGAGCGTTCTAACTCCATCACCAGTTCACCCGTCTCGGCATTCCTCAGTTCATGCACAGGGGGCAAATCCACACGCGAATAGGTATCGATCAACCACTCATTCGCCGGCGAGAACTGGGTTTGATGATCTCCGTCGCCACGGGTCAATTGGACCATGTGATCGCCATCGAAATCAACTCGGCATAGATGGCGATAATACGGATCTTGGTTCGGATCGATGCCACCGGCCAAGAACCAAATCTGACGCTTGGTACGATCGACTTTCTCCACCGATCGAACCACCCATGGGCCATGCGTGCATTGGTTCAACAGTCGTCCATCCTCTGCCGAGTAACGGTAGAGGTGGTACCATCCATCCCGTTCGCTTCCCCAAAGAACTTCCTTGGAATCGTCGAAGAATTCTCGGTAGGCCTTGGCGGCGTAATCGATGTAAGTCGCACTCGTTTCGTCGATCAGGACAGAGGATTTTCCGGTGCTGGGATCGACGGCAATCCAACGGATCGTTTGGTGGCCACGTTGGTTGTACAGAAAAGTAATGCGGCCACTATCCTCGCTCCAGCGAATCTCCTCGATCGACCATGGATTGGGGAAGTTGGCGGTATCCAAGGGTACGCTTCGTTTTTGTTCAAGGTCGAACAAGCGTGGAATGGGCTGATCCAATCGATCGCCAGGCTTGTCATAGCGAATCGTTTTCACGCGAGGTTGCAATTGATCGCGCGGTGCGGATTCCACCAGGGTCACCTGGCGGTGATCTCCTTGTTGCGTCTGCAATGTGAATGCATAGCGACCATTAGGGGACCACTGCACGTCCGGGCCATAACTGCAGGCTTCACTTCCTGCTTCCGCTCCCAGGCTGGACGTATCGAGCGCCACCTCCCCCGACTCGGCGATGAATCGCAAATTGAAATCGGCATGTTCCACTTTCCATGGAACGCTTGGATTCGAACCCGCGGGACTGGCGCGGCGGCCTCGGCCTCGTCGACCAAGTAGATTTGAAGGTTGCAACTCCATCGCTCGGATCGCTAGGACCTCCCCCGCGTTCATGGACTTGCTTGTCCATAAAGGTTGACGCTTGGAATCGGTAGCCAGCCAAGAATGGCCGGGGAAAGTCGATTGGCTCTGAATGCCTCCTGGCTGAATGGAGCCATACGGGCGCGGGCGCCCTTCGAAATCCATCCAAAACAGGTCGACGGCTTGATCCAAATCATTACGGATCTGGATGTCGATCCTGCGATCCTCTATCGTTTCCGAGGGCTCGATCTTTGCAGGACCAGAGGCCTCACCCAAAGGATGGCCCACTGCCTTTTCCAGTTCCTCCCACGTCGGTGCCGTTAGCCTTTTCTTTGCAATTGCATCGACCCAAACGAATTCCTTGATTTTCTCTCCCTCGGCCCCCCCGTTTGCAGGCACCGAGTACCAGAACTCGTGCGGTTGAATCCAATGAGGTTGGATGCGCAAAACGATACGGGGCTGAACCGAAGGCGAGGTGGTCCCTTCCGCTCCCTGAGTACCCAAGGTGTTGGCAGAGGCGAGGCAAAATACCGCCAACGTAACCGGCACGATCGTTGCGGCAAAAAAGGTCCGAAAAGCCATCGGCATTCCTTCCACGAGGTTCTGGAGAGATCGGATTTTGGGGAAATCGTGCGGACTTTCGACGCGACACAGAGCGTTCAACCGTCGCACCCAAAGTCCCGATTCGTTTGGGATCCGATTGTAAACCACCGGACTGAGTAGGGTGGAAAATTCGTTTTCGAACACGGTGGATCCACATTGCGAATTCCAACGACTCTTCGGTTGGTTGATTTGTCCTGTCAATGCGCAAACCTCAACCCAACCTCGGCAACAAGGGGGTTTGCGCTTCCACTCGCATCTTTTCGTGAAAAACGCAACCGCCCCCTTTTTTCGCTTTATTCGTACGGTCGAGACCGTCAAAATCCCCCCGGACCGAAAATCTTCATGGTTTGTTCCATATTGCGTATCTAGACTTTTCTGGCTGTTGAGAAGACCATGGAAGGAGACTAATGGCTGTCCAGGGAGATTGCTCACCCTTAGCCTCGATCCTACTCCGCCGCGATGTTCAGCACGAGATGTTTACATCCTTGACTTTCCCGCTGGTTGCCCTTGCAGTCGGCTTGTTAGCCGCATTGCTCACGACACCTGTCGCGCGTCAGATCGCGCTCGCGATCGGTTTGGTCGACCATCCGGACAACATTCGAAAATTGCATCGGGAGCCCGTCGCACTGTGCGGTGGGATTTCGATCTTGCTGAGTTTGTTCGTCAGCGTTGCCGTGGCTTTGATTGTCTTTCCTGAGCTAACCATTCACTTGGATAAGAGCTCCCATCAAGCGATCTCGCTGGGCATCGGTGCTGTCGCCATCGTCATTCTCGGGTTGCTCGACGATCGTTTTGTTTTGCGCGGTCGACAGAAATTGGCCGGCCAAATTTTGATTTGTCTATCGATGATCGCGTTTGGATTTTCGATCAGCAACCTACAGATCTTTGGCTACCAAATCGAATTGGGATTGATCACCGTTCCTGTGACCCTTCTTTGGTTGCTGTTGTGCATCAACTCGATCAACCTCATCGATGGCGCGGACGGACTGTGCTCAAGTATCGGATGGATCGCCTTTGCAGCAGTCTCGATCATCAGTTCGTTTACTGGCAATCGAATGGAAGCCGTTATGGCAGGTGCCATGGCGGGTGCACTGCTCGGTTTTCTGTTCTACAACCTACCTCCGGCCCGAGTGTATTTAGGAGATGCGGGGAGCATGCTGATCGGGCTGTTCCTGGGTGTTCTGACGATGCGAGCTTGGTTCTCAAAGGAATCGTCCATGTCCTTAACCACACCGATCGTATTGATGTCCATTCCCCTGTTCGATTCTGCCATGGCTATCCTGCGCCGCAAACTGACGGGCCGCAGCGTGTTCACCGTGGATCGCGGTCATCTCCATCACAATTTGATGCGGCACGGAATCACCAACCGATCCTTGGTTGCGATGATCACCTTTTTGTCGTTGGTCACTGCCAGTGGTGCAGTGGCCGGCGTGATTCTCAAATCCGATTGGATTTCCTTGGCGACGATGATGTTTGCGTTGGGCTCGCTGGTCGTATCTCGACTTTTTGGATTCGCAGAGTTGATGTTGCTCTGGCATCGAGTCCGCAGTTTTCTGATCAGTTTGGTGTCGAGCCGCGGCCCATCCTATGCGGCTACGCAGCAAGTCGTTCAGCTGCAGGGGACTCGAAATTGGGAAATCGTCTGGAGCACCCTGGTCGAGTTCTGTGAAAAGCATCGAATGGCCCAAGTGAATTTGGACCTGAATATGCCTTGGCTTCACGAAGGTTTTCATGCGAATTGGCATCACAAGAACATGCCTGAGTATTCCGAACGATGGACGATCAAGCTGCCTTTGGTGCATCAAGGAAGGGTTTTCGGTCGGATTGAGTTCATTGGTCGGCATAGTGATCGCGAGACACTGGACGTGATTGCGCGATTGACCGAATTGCTGGAAACCATGCAACTCGACTTTGAAAAGATGATGGACGAATTTGCAAACGCGAGCGGACAGCCAATTCCATCGACACCCATACTGGAAACAACCGGGACGAACGTACTGCCTACCCCCGTCGTCGGTGGCTAACGCGTTTTGAAGTTGTGCTTTTCGAGCCGCTCGAAGCCCCAATCCAGGTTTCCCCGTGCTTTCTCGTGCTCGTGTTAGCAATCGTGCTCGAAGAAGATCTTTCGATTACGAGCACCATCCGCCTCGGCGGCTTGAGCACGAGCAGGAGAAAAAGCCAGAACGCGCAACATCAAAACTAACGCGTCGTCGGTGGCTAATTGGGGGGGCCTGGAGTGCAGGAGGGAGCCTTCTATTCGACCGCGTCAGACTGTGTGTTGTTTGAATCATTGCTGTTCAAACAACACCCAGCCGCTACCTTCCACCGTCTAATCCGCCACGAACGGATCAAACCGTTCTGGACGTAGGGATCCTTGCTTACAAAGTGTTCGATAATGGCGGGGTCTTCGACCTGGAAAACCAGGATCGCTTGATCCACAGGATCCTCCAAGGCGCCGCCCAAGATCAGTTCACCTCGTTGTGCGTGCTGATTGGCTAGCAACAGATGCTCGGCTCGATAGGGTGCGCGTCGTTCTACATAGGAATCGACGACATCATAAATCAGCAAATAATGCATGGAGTGAATTGCTTTGCGCGGGCGGTCATTGGAGATCACTCGACGATCAATAGGACCGGTGAAGTGGTGGGATTGCCATCGACTTGAGCTCGTAAGTGAAACAGACGCTGCTGAGGCAGAACCGTTGGAGCGGCGGTAATGAAGACCTCACGTGAGGATTGATCGGCCGGGATCAGCAAGCCATTCAGGCCGATGTTGCTAACAAGGCAACCGTGAGGCAAGTTTCGACCGCAATCATCTCCACCGAATGCGATATCACCGAGATTCTCACCTCGCTCGATGACTAGTTTCGCGGAGATCGTCTGGCCCGGACGGATTCTCAGGACGTGGATGGGCTGGGCATCCGAGGGATCGTCGCGCCCTACGATTTTGGGGATCAGAGTGGACTTGAGATTTCGTTTGATCTTCATGCGGACGGGGTCCGATAGGATCTCTCTTCCATCCCAGGATGCCTTGGCAACCAAAGTCCATTCCAACTCGTCCGGTAATTTTTCGAGAATCTCTTTGGAAGCAAAGATCTGACCTATGGCTCGGATCTGATTGGATTCGATGTACAGCGGTTGTGCCAGTTGAACCCCCTCGGGGAGTCCCTCGACGGTCACATCGATTCGTCCATCCATTCCATCGATGCGATCGACCAGCACACTGAATTCGGAGCCGACTCCAGGGCGAAGCGTCATTTCGGATTGTTCTGCCCGAAAGACAATCCGAGGATTGGGCTGAGCGATGGACAACGTGTATTGATAGTTCTCTCCGGACTGCCCTCGAGCATCCCGAACTCGAACCAAATAACGGCCATCGGCAGGTGCCGTGAAGTGAATCAAAGAATCTTTACCCAAACGCCGACCAGGATCGTCGTCATTCGAATAGTAGACGGGAAAGATCGGCAAGCCATTGGACAACGGGTCTTCGTCGCTCTTCAATTCACGCACGACCCATGCTGGTTCATTCAGGGCGTGGGTGGATGCTGAGGTACCATAGAACGTTTGTCGATTTCCACTGCCGGGGTACACTTTGAATCCCGAATCCGGGCCGCGTGGATAGAGCCACAGCTTGACAACTTCCCCTCCTGCATAGAGCCATTGATTGAGCTCCATGTCTTCCCATCGGTGCAGTCGAAAGTCGTCGACGTTACTTGAGTCCTTGCCTCGAAACGTAAAGTAGCTTTCTCGTACCGCTTGCAATCGCGTGCGCAGCAAAGGCTTTCCTACTGCGTCGGTGATATCGATCGCGCTATCGAGTGGCGAGCCACTCTTGGCCGCATCGATGGATACGATCCATTCTTGCCCAGCCTGGGCATCGAACGCATACCAGTCCCCGGCGACCCCATCGGTATCCAACGAAGACGATCCGACATCCTCGGGAGCGAGAACGCCGACCACAGAGCAGGGGAGTAGCAGATGCTGAGCGGTCGAGGGCTGACGCGGTCCGTTCTTGGACTCTAGCACAGTCGCCGTTTCTTCAAACGGAATCGAAGCTTTCTCTCGGTCGGCAGATTCGCTATGGGGTAGGGGGGAATCGTTTTCCTTTCGCATGCGAGGGACCGGAATCGATCGAATGTCACCTGCCAAAGAAGTCGTCCAAAGTGTATTCCCATCGGCACTCCACTGCAGGGATGTTGCAACGTCGTCCAACTTGTCGATCAGTCCCGTCGTTTGCCAATCACCCGTGTGCCATCGCTTGATCGTTCGATCTTCGGCGGCGGTTGCAATCCAATTCCCATCCCGTGAAATGGCCATCAATACAATGGGAGCTTCGTGCGCAAAGATAGAGGCTTCCATGGGGCTTACTGTCGGCTTGTCTTTGGATAGCAGTCGCCATACTCTGAGTCGGCGATCCGCTCCAACCGCGATGATCTTGTTTCCCGAGGGATCAAATCGCACCGCGTATTGTTCCGATTCGGGCTGGCCGAGCGTATCCAATCGCTGCCCGGTGGCAACACTCCAGATCTTGACCGTTTCATCCGCACTGGCGCTGGCCAGGACTTCGCCGCTGGCATCAAAATCGAGATCGTAAACGGCTCCGTTGTGGCCGAGGAAGGAACGGACGAGATCCCCCGAAGCCAAGTCCCACAGATGAATCGCACGATCATATCCGGCGGTGGCCAAGTACTGACTGTTGGGACTGATGACAGCAGAAGTAATGATATCGTTATGCGCGTTGATCGTCCGCCGTACGCTTGGACGTCCCTTGGTCGAAGAAACACTCGCAGCATCGATCACCAAAACGCGACCACCGATCCCCGGCAATCCCGACGCGACTGCGAGCCAACGACCGTCCGGGCTGGATCGAATCTGAGTCACTTTACCGACGATAGGAAGCTCAAGCTGGGATCGCAATTGACCTTGCAGAATGTCGAGTCCTCCATGCCGCCCGAGAAGAAGGAGGTCCGTGTTCGGGACTTGGATCGCAGCGGTAATAGGAGAAGGGCCGGAGAAAGCACGCTGTGACGTGGAAGTCGGCAATCGTTGTTCGAGCGGCAAATCCCGATCGTCCCCTTTGGCTCCATCGGCAATCCATCGACCGATCGAATCGATATCTCCCTCGGTCAATTGCGGCATGTCGGCGGGGGGCATTTTCGGTTCCACGGTTCCGCGAATGCGTTGCCAAAGGAGAGAGCCTTCCAAGGAACCTGCCTCGACCGACTTGCCCGTTTCTCCGCCGAGGCGAAGGGCGGCAAGACTATGCATGCGCAGGCCACCTTCGGATTCTTGTGCGTTGTGGCAACCCAAACAGTACTTCGTGAAGATCGGCCGGATCTCCTTGCCGTAGTCCGGCGGATCGGCTGATGCTGCGATGGCGAGAAGAGCGAACATCGCAAACGCGGCGATCAGCACTGGCAACTGCGCGCACCATCCCTTGAGACCAGCGACTGGCATTCTGTGTCGTACCGCCAGGGATTCCAGACCACAACGGATCACCCCACCATCGAACACCAGGGCAGGACGATGCCAACGCAGGGCAGGGCGATGCCAACGACGGAGTTGGGAATCGGAAGAGTTACCGAAGAATTGCATGGCGAGATGGGAGGGGTGGGAGGAAACCGCTTTGCAGGGGGTAGGTTTTCCGTGCTCGTATGCGAAAAACCAATCTTGGAAACTTTCATTGTAATCTCGTATCGCCTGCGATTGGGCGCACGACTTGTCCTGACTTTTGCACTGCATCCAACCAAAACCCTTGGCGGAAATTCGGGGATTGGGTCCGCAGCACGAGGATGCATAATGGTTTATTACTTTGGTGGTCAATTGAGCATGCCAATCTTTTCTCCGAGCAAATGCAGGTGGGGCCTAGTGCCAAGAATCGTGAACGGATGCTATCCTAGCGAATCGCTCCCAAGTCGGTTTCCGTCGACCGCGACGTTGGTGAATGGACCATGTTGCGTATGCGATAGGCGGAGCCGTCATCCTTCCCCTTCATCACCACTGGAGTTTGTAGCGCGATGGCTAGACCCGTTACCCTTTTTACCGGCCAATGGGCCGACCTGCCTCTAACCAAGATGGCGCAGTTCACCAAGGACGCAGGCTACGATGGGATTGAATTGGCCTGCTGGGGGGACCATTTCGAAGTCGATAAAGCGCACTCCGATCCGAATTACACGAAAGCAAAGCGCGAGCTGCTGGACAAGCTCGGACTGCAATGCCATGCCATCAGCGCGCACTTGGTCGGACAAGCCGTCTGCGACGTGATCGATTCGAGGCACAAGGCGATTCTTCCAGGTTATGTCTGGGGAGATGGCAATCCAGAAGGGGTGAACAAACGAGCCATCGAAGAGTTGAAGAAGACCGCGCACGCCGCCAAAAAATTCGGTGTCCAGGTCGTCAACGGTTTCACCGGTTCGAGTATTTGGCACCTCAACTACTCCTTCCCACCTGTCCCTCAATCGATGATCGACGATGGATATCAGCTTTTTGCAGATCGTTTCAATCCGATCCTGGACGAGTTCAAAGCCGCGGGAGTCAAATTCGCGCTCGAAGTCCACCCGACCGAAATCGCATTCGACATTTATTCGGCAAAGCGAACGCTGGAAGCCATTAAGCACCGGCCTGAGTTTGGATTCAACTTTGACCCCAGCCACTTGCTATGGCAAAGTGTGGACCCTGTGGAATTCCTCCGTGAGTTCCCCGATCGCATCTACCACGTCCACATTAAGGACGCGACCACGAAGCTCAATGGGAAATCAGGCATTCTTTCGAGCCACTTGAACTTTGGCGATCCGCGACGAGGTTGGGACTTCCGCAGCCCAGGACGAGGCAGCGTCAACTTCGAGGAAATCATCCGTACACTCAATGACATTGGGTACCAAGGCCCGTTGAGTGTCGAATGGGAAGACAGTGGTATGGATCGTGAATTCGGCGCTCGCGAAGCGGCCAGCTTCGTCAAGGGATTGGATTTCGCCCCGAGCCATCGTGCTTTCGATTCCGCCTTCGACAAGGAACAAGCGTGATACAATCGTTTGCCAAATTGCTATTCCAACCCGATTCGGATGCCTTGCGATTTCTGCCGGAAGGTCCCTATCCCAATGGTCCGAATCGGTTCTCCTGGGTCGCAATCCAACATGGGGCTACGGCCACCACGGGTTCGCTCAACATCTATGATTTGAGCACCGGTGTGAATCGCAGCTATCCACTCCCAGGAAGGCCCGGTTTTGCGTTCCCCACCGATCGTGGGAACTTCGTGATCGGGTGCGAGCGATCGGTCGGTATTTTCTCCCCTAGCGATGGCTCCTGGGAACCGCTGGTCGACGGGATCGATGCGTCGATCGAAAACACGATCGTCAACGATGGGATCACCTGGGATGGCAATCTCATCTTTGGCACGAAAGATCTAGAATTCAAATCGAAGAAGGCTGGCCTGTATCTTTGGCGAGGTCGCGATCGGAAACTGTTTCAACTTCGTGATGACCAGATCTGTAGCAACGGCAAGTGCGTGCTTCCCGTCGGGGAAAAAACAATCGATTTGTTGGATATCGACTCCCCGACCCGAAAGGTAGTGGCCTATCGGATCGACCTCGAACGAGGAACAGCGAGCGAACCGCGCACGGTCGTGGACCTCCAACACGAACTGGGCGTTCCCGATGGTATGACCCTTTCGCCCGACGCATCCCGTCTGATCATCTCTCTTTACAATCCCGATCCAGCGCCCTTCGGTCGAACGATTGGTGTGTCGCTCGATTCTGGACGCGTGGAGGAGGAATGGCAAACCCTCGGCAGTCCCCAAGCTACCTGCCCACAGTGGGTCGAGTACCAGGGCAAAGCGATGCTGGTGATCACCACCGCCATCGAGCATATGCCGGCAGGACGCCGAGCCGAATCCCCCAATGCCGGCAGTCTATTCGCCGTCGAAACCGACCAACCATGGTCCAAAGAAATTTTTGGACGGCTCACTCCCCTCTTCGTAGAATAAGATTCTCTTGCGTGTGGCAGCACGGGCGATCGAATGGGGCAGAACCTTTTCGCGATTGCCGGGTTCAATCCATCATCACCCTCCTAGACGCAGCCATTGAATCTTGCCCAACTCGAACGATCCGTTGGAAAATGCTCGAGCCGATCCCGATGTCAGTTTGATGTTGAGGGTCCGGGATGATGATGCGCTCGCGTTTGAAATGCTGGTCGATCGATTTCAAAAGAAGATCGTACGATTCATGAGCGGTTGGACGCGGAGCCCTGAACAAGCCGAAGACTTGGCCCAAGAAGTATTTCTTAGGGTCTACAAATCGCGAAAGAACTACATGCCGACGGCCAAATTCGCGACTTGGCTCTATCGTATCGCCCACAATGTTGCCTCCAATTACGTGCGAGATAACGGCGTCCGTCGTGAATACCAATTATCAAAAGCGGAGAACAGCTCGACCGCTGGAATGTTAATCGAGAATATCGCGGTCGCTCCGAGTGGCTTTCAACCTGTTCGAAGGCTCGATCGACAAGAGCGATCGCAAGTCGTTCTAATGGCCCTCGAAGCATTGGGGGAAAGGCAGAAAACCGCCATTTTGCTGAGCAAGTTTGAGGGGATGAGCTACCAAGAGATCGGCGATACGATGGGAATGACAGTTCAGGCTGTCAAGTCGCTGTTGATGCGCGCCCGCGTCAATTTGAAGAACTTGCTCGATCCTTACATTCAGGATGGGATCGCTTCGATTTCCAACGCGACTTCCCAATCTATGGGCAATGGTGAAGCCAGCGAAGCGCATGACAAAGCTTCAGCCTCTTCCTCGGAGGACGAGCCATGAGTTCTAACGAATCGGAATTGCTCGACGAAGAACTGACCGCGTATCTGGACGGTGAATTGTCCACCATGGAAGCGTCGGCGTTGGAGCAACGGCTTGTTCACGAATCCGCGTTGCGACATCGCTTGGCAACGCTTCGCAAGGCATACGAAATGCTGGACGAGTTGCCAGAAACTCCACAGAACAACAACTTCACTCAGAGCACCATGGAATGGGTGCTGGCAGATGTGAAGAAGTCGATCGAACAACCAAACACCGCCTCATCCTCGTCCTCGATCCAACAGAAACCAATCCGCAGTGGCAGTTGGTTTGCATGGCCTCGCCTTATGATCACGGTCGGAACGATGCTCGCATTAGGCACAATGCTCGGTACGGCGGCAGCGTTCCTGAACATGCGGATTGAACTGTCCCTCTTGGGGTTGGTCGCCAATTTACCGGGCCTCGAAGACATCGCCGAAGTGAGCGTAGCGACCGAGTTAGCCAAAGAGAAATCGTTGATCGAATACTTGCATGATCGCTACTCCGATCGGTCAATTCCGATGGTCCCCGACTCCCTTTGGCAGCGTCAAAGCTGGTTCAGGAGTTTGAACGCAACGCAAATTGCCAAGCTAGACAGCGCCAAGGACATGATGCTTAAATTGCCCCTTGAAAATCGGTTTCGATTGGAAGCGATCCAAGCCCAAATCGATGCGAAGAGCGACTCGGATGATTTGAACCAGACGATCCGCATGGTCGGTACGGTACTCGACACCATGCCGAGCACGAAGCGTCAAGACCTCGATGGCATGACCACCGACCAAAGGATCCGATTTTTGCGCGAGCAATTGTATTTGCGCGCCGCCATGCTTTACGCCGGGGAGTTGTCAGCAGAAGACACAGTGGCCATCGAAGACTGGAGCAAGAATCATCTTCTGCCCGAATTGATCGCGACAGTCCCCTTTCTGCGTCGTGAAACGGATGTTCGTACGATCTTGATGGCTCTCTATTCCCAACGTCCCGTAGAAGACGGATTCCGCTTGAACAATCAAGATGAAATTGTGGCGGAATTGGCCAAGGGTTTGTCCCCTTTCGCCAAACAATTGATCGATGGGATCCATCGCAATGACCAACTCAATGTCATCTCGACGTGGCTCGTTCCGGATGGCATCAACAACAGCGCGCGATTGCTGGAAGCCTACGATCGGTTGCGCCGCGAAGCGCGGGAAGAGATCGATTTGGCGGACCCGGCGGTCAGCAGGCGATTGATTCGCGACCGCGCACGCCGGAGTGGAACCGCACCTCGCGGTCGCTGATCATGGACTTGTTAAGACAGGTTGCATCGACGGGACCGCAAGCCATCTGGTTGGAATTCACCAAGAAGGCGATGGCCTGTCAGTTTGATGTGCTTCTGCACCCAGCTTATCCACCCCAGGGGCCCGAAGCGGCAGTGGAGGCGTTGGAAATGGTGGAGTACCTGGAACAGCTTCTCAGCGTCTATATTCCCACCAGCGACTTGAGCCGATTAAACCATCGCGCATCGGAAGTACCCGTCGATGTTTCGCTGCCAGCGTTCGACCTGTTGCAACTGGCCATCGAGATCCATCGCTTGACCGAAGGCGCCTTCGACATCACGGCTGCAAGCTTGTCCAGGGCTTGGGGATTTTCAAGTCGGGAAGGGCGAATGCCAAACGAAGAATCGATTCGCCGCGCTCTCGAACAGGTTGGAACAGAGCATCTCGAACTCGATCAAGTCAAGCAACAGGTTCGCTTCCGCAAACCTATTTCGGTCAACCCTGGCGGAATAGGAAAAGGCTACGCAATCGATCGAGCGGCAGAACTCCTTCTGGAACGTGGGGTTGAGGAATTCGCGATCCATGGAGGAAAGAGCAGTATTCGCGTTCACGGACGTCAGTTGCTAACACAACCTGGCGCGGGCTGGAACATCGCAGTGCGGCATCCAGAAATGACCGAACGCATCCTGGGAACATTGGTCTTGTGCAATCAATCTCTGGGGACGAGTGGCCCCGCCAACCAGTTTTTCTACTTTCGCGGTGTGCGCTATGGACACATCATCGACCCGAGAACCGGATGGCCGGTCGATGGCCCATTGAGTTTGAGCGTCGTCCACGAGTCGGCTGCTTGGGCCGACGCTTTGGCAACGGGACTGTACGTGCTCGGTGTCGAGCGGACAATCGAGTTTTGCAAATCCCATCCGGAGATCGGGGTCCTGGCGATCCTGCCTGGCAGCCGTCAAGGTTCCATTGAAGTCCTGTCTTGCAATCTCGATGAACGGTCTTGGCAACCACTTTCAAGCACCGATCAGCGGAATGCGGAACCGCTCGATTCGAAAACATGATTGGCGGTTTTTTTCTCGGGCGACCAAATTCTTCGGCGATTGAGTGCCCTACCGTCGATTGCGAAGCGAAGTTGGGTCTCGGCAAGCGCGCTTCGCCCTGCGTTCCCGCTATGATGATGACAATGATGTGGATCCATGCATCCCAATGAATCACATTGCCTCTTGCTACCGGAGTCCAATTCCGATGTCTCGTTTAAACAATGCATTGCACCGAAGTTGTCTTTTCTCGGTTTCCATGTCGCGTTATTTTTTGCACGCGTTCGTACTGACGCTGATTGTCAACTCCACGAGCATCGGTCAGGACGGCGAGAACTTCCGTCCCGATCAGACGAAACTGCTGATCTCTCCACCGGAAGGAGCCATCGTACTTTTCGACGGCAAGGAACCTCAATTCCGAAGCATGTCAGGGGAATCTATCAACTGGCCGATCGAGAACGGGTGTCTCGTTTCGCAACGAAGCGAGAATCGCGTGAATCACATCGTGTCACGGTGGCACTTTCGCGATGCCGACATCCACGTGGAATTCAACGTATCGGAAAAAGCTGAGGGAAACAGCGGCATCTACATCCATGGCAACTACGAATTGCAAATATTCAATTCGTTTGGCAAGAAGGAAGTTACCGAGCAAGACGAAGGAGCACTCTACGGCTTTTCCAAGCCGCTGGTCAATGCTGCCAAACCTCCAGGCGAGTGGCAAGTCTACGACATTCGCTATCGCGCGCCGCGCCGAAACGCCGAAGGTAAAATCGTAGAACCTGGTTCCATCTCGGCATGGCTCAATGGTCAGTTGGTTCAGGACAATACGCGATTCGAAGAACCTCGATCTGTCTATCATCCATTCCGATACGGAACCACACCTTATCTGAAAGCGATTTCGGAACGACAGCTTAAAACGCAGGTGGGTCCGGTCTTTTTGCAAGACCACGAAAGCCCCACGCGCTTTCGCAATGTCTGGATCCGACCGCTGGACGACAAAGCCATGCTCTATGAAAACAGCAACTGAGTGACTTCATCGCGGCGAATGCAAAATCATCCGCGCCCATGCAGCCAGCATTGGCTAAACACCGCGAAGTGCATCAATCGCGACTAGCCCCTTGCCGGCGCAACCCCGGCACCACCGCTGTGGCCATGGTCGCTTCATCCAGCGTCCCGCCAAAAAACGCATTGATTTGGGCCGCAACCAACGCAGGCTTAGCAACCGACAGGTCATAGTCGATTCCCAACACCGTGAATCGATCGGGGTGCTGCATCAAGTACTTTCGAACCTCCTCGACTTGCCGTCGAAAGGTCGCAGCCAAGCGTCGATCAGGAATGCGAGCCCCTTGCTTCTGCAATCGCTCCAGCATCGCGCGTTGGGACTGGACCACATCCGCGAGGCAGCGTTCCATGAACACGATGCGATAATCGGGACCTGCCGGCAATCCAGGCAATAGATGCGCAATCAACTTGACCGATTTGCCTCGTGCATCTTCGACCCAGCTTTTGTCTCCGCTGGGCTTCTTCGCCGGTTCGAATTCCAAGTATCCCCGTGGGTTGTCGGCGTCGGCCACGCGCTCGCCATCGGTCAATGCCATCACCCCGCCAGCCTCCAGCATTTGCATCATCATCGATGTCCCTGATCTGGGGAGACCAGAGACGATGACCACGGTGTCGGGCCCGATCGGCTGACCCGAGCGATGCCCTATGCGTTCACCCGACAACGCGTTGATTCGGATCGGCTCCTTCCAGAGCAAATCCAACTGGAGATCTTGATCATTGGGCACACTCCCACCCGCCCGATAGGTTGCGATGCGCTCCGTCGCTGCCTTGGCCAACCGCCTGTGTTTGCGAGCCATTTTCGGTCGGTTGGCGAGTTCATAAACACGAGCCAATCGCCGATGGGCATGGGGAAATACTGAATGCTGTGCGATGGCGACTTGGAATGCATCCACGCTGGACTTGTAACGACGAAGGCGACACAAGGCCCGACCGCGTAGATAATGTCCCAACGGATGGTGGTAGATCAATCCCACGGCCGCCGTCGCCTCGCGAAGCGCTTCGCGATTCTGATCCAGTCCTAAATGCGCGCGAGCCAATCCGATCCGAGCGTCTACGCTGAGCGGATCCCACTCCAAGATCTTGTGGTAACACTCCAAAGCCGCATCCCATTGCTTTAATCCGATATGGCAATCACCGATCTTGGCATAGAGACTCGGGCGATTGTGCAACTCGACCTGCTCTGCGCGTGTGAGCTCGATCAAAGCGTCCGCGTAATGCGATTGCGCATGAAGCAGCGAACCGCGCAGATACGCCATGGTTGATGGATTCACGGCGGCCTTGCGCTGCAGCCCTCGCAGCTTCATCGTCTCTGGCTGGGTCCAATCCTCGGGCTTTTTGTCTTTCCACTTTTCTTTCAGTTCCGCCAATTCGCTCAGCGCAACTTGAGCGTAACGCTGCTTCTCCTCGATCAATCGATCGAGCGTCAACGAAGCCGCCTCGGTTTGCTTCGACTGCAATTGGCATTCGAACAGTTTCACCCCAAACCGACCTTCGTCTGGAAAGTCGTCCCACAAGCTTTGAAACAGCTCGATGGCCTCAGGGAGTTTCCGACTGGCCATGTAGTTGCGGGCCAAGTTGTAGCGGAGCTCTCGAATGGTCTGTGCGACGGCTTTGTCCTTGTCTTCGTCAGGCTTGTCGATGTACCCGAGCGCTACGAGCTGTTGCATGGATTCCTTGGCATCGACGAGATCGACCTGCATCTCGGGCGGATGGCGACCGCAGTCACCCGGCACCCCTTCCCAACTCTCGATCCACTCCACCTCAGGAGGCTCGACAAACGCTTGTGTCAGTGGCTTGCCATCCATATCGCTACCGATCGGCAACCCGAACAAAGTCAACAATGTTGGGGTGATATCCAGTAGACTCGCGCCATGGATCAATTCATCCTGTTTGATCCCAGCTCCACGCATCGCAAAAATGCCGAATCCTCGATGCTCATCGGCCGGTCCCGCCGGTTCGTTGGGGAGGACTTGCGGACGCAAATGATCCGAGTGAAATCCATGGTCCGACATCACGATCACCGTCGTGTCCTCCCCGGCCAGCGTCAGCAGGGCACCGAGCATCATGTCGTGGAACTTATACGCAGTGTTGATGACATCCTTGAACCACTCGTACTCTTGCTCCGGGACCCAGTCCAAACGGGGCGGGTGGTATTTCATGAAGCCATGGCAAAAGTGATCGATGCCATCGAAGTAGACAGCCATGAAGTCCCAGGGTTCGTGCTGCATGATGGCTGTCGCCACCGATTGGATCGAAGCCGTGTGAGCCAACGTGTTCATCAATCCGGACAGCCCCTTTTTCGCCTGGTCGTCGAACTCCGCCAGCTTCGGCACAAAGGGCAAGACCTGCTGCTCGGCCAATTCACCGGGGTGCACTCGGAACTTGCCGAGCTGCTTGGCCAGTCGGGGCGGATGCACGGAATGCGGCTTTACCGGCCATTCCTTTCCATAAGCGACCGTGGCATCTTGAAAGTGATTGGAGACCATCACTCCGGAAATCGGCTCGGCCGGATACGAGGGCCACCAGCCGACGACATTCGATTTCAATCCGTTCTGTTGAAGTATGTTCCAGACCGCTTTGCACGTCCGGCTGAGGTTGGTGATCGGACGCACGCCCCCCGAGCGCATGTCGGGCTCGGCAAAGCCATGCACGCCATGCTTGTGAGCATGCTTGCCCGTCGCGATCGAAGTCCAAAGCATGGGAGAAAGGACCGGGTAGAGCGTGGAGAGGTTGCCCATCACGCCGCCGTTGACCAACCGCTCTAGGTTGGGCATCTGGCCCTCATCCATCAGCGGCGCGGCCACTTTCCAATCCGCAGCATCCCAGCCAATCAAAAGAACCTTGTTCGCGAGGCGATCTGGCATAGTGAACAGAGCGAGCAGAAAAGAGAAAGGAAGAGAGCGACCATCAAATTGCGTTTCAACAAACAGCCTTGCAGATGGAAGAAACGAGACCCAACTCAGGATGCAGACCAAGTCGCGTTGAACGGCAAAGCGGACGAGGGGCCGATTCGTTCGCAACACGTTGAATGCTACCCAGACACAACGGGTAGCACCCAGTGAGGAAACAAGTCATCGACTATCCTACCTTAGTTGGCAGCGTCGGATTCAGCATCCGTGCTCTCGGGGGACGCTTTGGCCGTGCGTCGACGGCGATACGCTGCAACGCCAGCCGCGCCAGCCGCGAGCAACGCTAACGAGTTGGGTTCGGGCACGACGTGGACGCCCACGTCGTCATCGGTCTCGTAGTGCCATTCCGAAATCGTTACCGTGCCACTCGTGAGGTCAAAATCAATCACTCCGTACCCGTAGTTGAGTCCAGTGCCGATCCCATCATCGAATCGAAATCCAAAGTAGTTGCTGCCAGGCACGAAGCCATAGTTAAAGTCATATCCGATGGCCGGCCCAAACGGTGACCCGTTGAATAAGTTACTCCCCATGGCATTTCTGTTTGCATAAAATCCGCTCCCATTTCCCCAAACGAAGGGGGACACTGACGGCCCTACGACAAAGCTAGCAGCCAGAGCCTGCACATTGTCCGTAAAGAACGTCGGCCCGACCAATCCTCGACCATTGCCCTGTCCGCCTAAAACGGTGTTGCTCGCCATAAATATCGTAGCAGTCCTCCCGACGTAGGGATTGCCACTAGAGGTAAAAGAAAAATTAGATGTCCGGTTCCACAGCCGGAAATCGCTGACACTATCGCCATCGATATCCCAGGTAACGGAAGTGCCATTGGCCGCCGACAGATTCAAACTGACCGGGGCGCCGGTAACCGATACGACACCTGCCTCGGCCGTGGCCGGAATGGCTGCAACCCCAGCGATCGTCCCGGCCGCAGCCGCCAGACGTTGCGTGAACTTCTTTTGATTCGACATGAGCGTAAATCCCTACACGGAAACGAAAAACAAAAAAGCACTTCTCAACAGAACACCGAGCCCTTGGAATCCAAAGTCCAAAGCCCGATCGCGTCGGTCGCCCGAAGCCCAACCGACAAAGTGCATGAAGAGTGTTTTCAACCATCTGTCCATAAAACGCAACAGGATTTTAACAGGATTTTAAACACTATTCGAAGAAAAGTTTATTTTCCCCAATTTTCTTCCCCAATGCCACGAATCCTTCACCCTCCCGATCCACACACTGCAGCAAGTGCCAGCGGAACATGCTAAGTCGCCTTTGCCCCCGAAGGCCCACCCGATGATCCACCGGACGACCGCAGCGAGTCCTTCAAACTGACAAAGTCCGACAGTAAAAAGATCACGGTGATGAAAGCCAACACGATTTCCGTCAAGTTCACCAGTTTGGCAGGTATCGTTTGCGGAAGAATTTCGCTGTAGCCGAAGAACGAAAAATTCAACGTGCTCAAGTAGAAAAAGTCGAACAAGACTTCGGCCATCGGTAAATCCATGCCGATCCCGAGAAATGCAGCCGGATCGATCAAATACAGAAGATGAAAATCTAAGGCAAAGGACAAGATCATCTGCGTCATGTTGATCGCCATCAACAACAGGAATCGATGATGGGATAAATCGCTACGGGCAGCATCGTAGAGTTGCTGCAGATTCTCCTGTCCAAAAAAAATCGATTTGACCCAGCATGCCGCGATGACAACGATCGATGCCCAAAGGCCATTATGGCCAAGGGAGGTGATGGCATAGCTGCACAACATCCACCACAGAATGATTCCCGCGTATTCAACGACATTGCGCAGAACGGGGATACGAAAACGTCCTTGATGGACGAAATAGTGGGGAGGTGATTCCATGGCATCTAGCGATCGGAGGGGTGCGTTGACTCAATGTTATGTGGTAGACGAAAAAACGGGCCGAAGGCTATTTTCGGTTTGGACGCAAACACATGAAGTCGCGTACTTGTTGGGTGATGGCGATTTCCGTCGGTAGCCGCTCCATCGAACTTGCTCCATAAAATCCGTCGACATTGCGACAGCGATCGAGCACATACTGCGCATCGTGAGGTGTAGCGATCGGACCACCATGACACAGCACCAGGCAATCGCTTCGGCGCGACTTGCATACATCCGTGATGGACTGCACTTCGCGCACCGATTCGTCCAGCGTCTTTGCGCTATGCGCTCCGATCGTACCACTCGTGGTCAATCCCATGTGCGCCACGATGATATCGGCGCCCGCGTCGACCATATGCGTTGCTTCTTCAGTATTGAAAACATAGGGAGTGGTCAACAGATCCGCTTCATGGGCTGCGGCGATCAACTCGACTTCTTGGGAGTAACTCATCCCCGTTTCCTCCAGGTTCGCGCGGAACAGGCCATCGATCAATCCCACCGTCGGGAAGTTCTGTATGCCCGCGAATCCGAGATCCTTCAGCTCGCGCAGAAAGACATCGCGCAGCATAAAAGGATCGGTGCCATTGACTCCTGCCAGGACGGGAGTGTGCTTGACGGCAGTGAGCACTTCATAGGCCATTTCTTTCACGATTTGATTTGCGTTGCCATAGGCCAACAATCCCGAGAGGGAGCCTCTGCCAGCCATGCGATAACGCCCCGAATTGTAGATAACGATCAAATCGATCCCACCTTCTTCTTCGCACTTGGCCGATATGCCCGTGCCTGCCCCACCTCCAACGATCGGTTCTCCTCTCGCCACTTTGGCTCGCAGGCGCTCCAGTATTTCTGTTCGGGTTGCTTTCATGGTTCAAACTCACTTTCGTCGTGGAGAGGTTTTTGAAGAGGATGTCTTTAGAACGAACGATCCATGTCGGGAGACTTCGGACCGTCAGACCGAGTAGCCTCTCATCGGTGATAGATTTCCTGGAAAACGGCCACTGCCCGATGGCTGAAGGCCGGATCATTGATGTGGCTAGAAAGACGCTCGACGCGAACATTCGATTTCCCTTGCAACATCTTTTCAAGTTCCTCAAACAGGGCTGCATCCGCCTCGGGATCATAGAATGGTTGTCCGGGCGCATCGAGCGCTGACACCCCCAGCTCTGGTAGCAAAACCACCAAAGGTCCGGCAGCGTTTCTCAGTTTGGCTGCCATCCATTGGGCGCATTTCCTATTTTCCTCCGGGGTCGTACGCATCAGTGTCACATTGGAATTGTGCACGTGCAGTCGCCGCGATCGAAATTTTTCCGGGACCGTTTGCATGGCTCCAAAGTTCACCATGTCCATCGCTCCTACGCTGAGCACACAGGGAATCGGCCTTGTCGCGAGAACATCGAAGCGTTGTGGTCCCGCCGGAAAGACGCCACCGACGACTTCATCCGCGACTTCGGTCGTCGTCAAGTCCAACAGCCCTTCAAGAAAGCGGCTTTGAACCAATCCTTCCATGGCTTGTCCCCCGACTCCTGTCGCATGAAACACGAGGCAATCAAACCCAGAGGATTCCAGCTTCGCCCGAACGGCGTTCACGCAGGGAGTCGTCACTCCAAACATGGTCAGTCCCAACGCGGGATGATTGGGGCGCGAAGGGATCGATCCGGAAACCATCCCCGCCATCGCATTGGCCGCGTTGGAAAGGATGCGAGTGGACACGGCGTTCAAGCCTGCCACATCCACGATCGACGGGAACATCAAAATATCGGAACAGCCGACGTAGGGTGCGACGTTGCCACTGGCGACCGTCGAGACCATGACTTTGGGGATTCCGATCGGCAACGCGCGCATGGCGGGAGTGATCAAGGCGGTGCCGCCACTCCCTCCCAATCCGATGACTCCCGACAGTTCACCTCGTTCCCATGCTTGAACCAAAAAAGGGATCAGGGCTTGGCCCATCTGAGCAACGGCTTGGCCCCGTTCCAACACGGACATCGACTCGCCCGCCAGTTCCGTGATACGCGATCTGGGTATATCCGCACGATCCACGGGTTCGGATTTCGTGCCGACGTCAACGGTGAGGGCTTGCACGCCGCGACTTCGAAGCACTTCCGCGACAAATTGAACCTCGACACCTTTGGTATCCATGGTTCCGATGACAAACACCGAGCCAGCCATGTCGCAGATCCTGAGGTAGGGAAGGGGGCAGATGTAGAGACGAAACGCGCACGCGGAATGGGTTTCCGAAAGGACTGGGTGTTAGCCGAACGATCTTCGGACTGAGCGATGCATGTCCACTCAACTCCATTTGGATCGCGGCTTCGAGGGCGCGGCATCGTCGCGTCGTTCCGCGATGCGCAGCTTAGCAGACCGGCTTCTCGGATTCTGTCGAACTTCTTCTTCGTCCGCCTCGATTGGTTTTTTGGTTAGGACCTGAAGCCTTGGGTCGCCTCGCATGGAATGCTTGACAATCCGATCTTCGAGCGAGTGAAACGAAATGATGACAATTCGGCCGCGGACCGACAAGCATCCTGGAAGCAAATTCATGGCGCGCTCGACATGCTCTAATTCACTGTTGACCGCGATTCGGAGCGCTTGAAAGGTACGCGTTGCGCTGTCGACCCGACCGTGTACCCGACCAGGCACGCACCGATGGACGAGGTCCGCCAGTTCCTCGGACGTCTCGACAGGTTGAGTGCGTCGTCGCTCAACGATAGCGCGTGCGATGCGTCGCGAAAATCGTTCCTCGCCGTAACGATAGATGATGTTGGCGATTTCTTCCTCCGAACGACGTTGCAGCAATTCGGCCGCGCTGATTCCACGGGTTGGATCGAATCTCAGATCGAGCGGTCCCGACGATCGAAACGAAAAGCCTCTCTCGGGATCCTGCAATTGATCGCTGGACAACCCGAGATCGAGCAGAATGGCGGAGACGGCACTCAGCCCATGCTGCGCGAGGATCTCGGGAAGATCGCAATAGCTACCACACTCGAGCAACAAATCACAGCCTGAGGGTAACACGCCTTTCCATGCGTCATCGATCGCGTGGGTTTCTCGTTGGAATTCGTCCTGAAGCCTCGTTCGAAATCGTTCCACGGCAGCCGGATCCCGATCGATTCCAATCAGCAAATCGCCCGGACCAAGACGGTCCGCCATTTGGATTGCATGGCCACCCCCGCCAAGTGTCCCGTCCACTAGGATGCGACGTTCCGGCGCGGAGAGTGAACGGCTCGCGGAAGACAGCGATGAAGAGGGCAGCGGATGGTCCGAAGCGGATGAGTTTTGCGATGGATCGGTTGTCGCTGAATCAGACACGTTCGCCGCAACGTCGGAGGAAGTCGTAGAATCCGTCCGCGCGTCTTCAGCGATGCCGCACCCTTCGAGGACGGCATTGAGCAGTACGGGAACATGGACAGTTGGAGAAGTCATAAAAAAAGCCGGTCGGGGGCAGCATCTCACGTGAAACCATCGCAGCATGCACCCTGATAGTCCATTCAATGCGCTTTGCTGGTTCGAACACAACAAGGTGCCACAAGTGGTACACTGTTGCGGTCTTCATAGGAGCGTGCGTGTGCTCTGGAATCCTGGGCAACCGATCTCTGCTTCTCGATCCGTTGACGTCTTGAGCCCGTGGCCGCGAGGCTCAAATCCTACCCGAAATTCCAATCACACATCGCTTCGATGGTGGAGACGCCGCACTCTCCGACCGGCTGAGATCGTTTGAATTGCGACATCTCCTACAATACCCGAAAAGCACCACTTCTGGCTACTCTCTTTTTGATCAATCCGATCGCCAATCCTCCTCGAAATCCCAGCATTTGCTATCCTTCTAGTCCCCTCGGAATCCGACTTGGCCGGTTTCGAAAGGATGTAACCTTAAGAATGATCTAGACTTGCGCAGGACGCTTGCCCCATGACGACCGAAAACACAGCATTAGCAATACTGATCTCTTTCGTATTGCTGGCCCTGGCAGCCATGATCTGGGGGCTGGTTCGACCTGGCCGATATACACCGCTGGAGCGGTTGATTTACGCGCCGGTTTACCTCTTGTCGAGGGTTCTGTGGAGAGTCGATATCGAGTGGGTGGATGCAACGGTGGTCGAGCACAGGCCATCGTCTTCGATCGGTTTGTCGGCATCGTCGGTACCACCCGCGGACGGCTCTGGAATCGGCATTCGATCCGATCGAGAACTCTTGCTCACCGACCGATTGCAAGGTGGCGCTATCCTGATCGCGAATCATCGATGTTCTATCGACCCATTCTTTGTTCAGTTGATCGCAGGTCGACGGGTTCATTGGATGGTCGCCGGAGAGTACTTCAAGGCGCCGATGTTAGGCAATCTGCTCCGCACCTACGAAGCCATCCCGACCAATCGTGGTGGGGTCGATACGAACGCCATCAAGCGTGCGATCGCCCTCGCTGCTTCGGGTCGATTTGTGGGAATGTTTCCAGAAGGAAGGATCAATCGAACGGCTGCGCCTCTTCTTTCCATTCGGCCGGGAGCAGCCACGGTGGCTTTGCGTGCGGGAGTCCCTATTGTTCCACTATGGATCGAAGGTGCTCCTGTCGGCCCATCCATCTTTAGTCCCTTGTTTCGATCGGCGCGGATCCGAGTTTTGGTAGGACAACCGGATGATTGGGGGTTGAGGATGCGGCAGCAACGCGAAAGGCTCGCGGAGCTCGCTATCTCCGAAACCGCTCGTGGCGTCGACGAAACAATGGCTGCGGAGATTCCTATGGGGTTGAACGAACCGCTCGCTGCGTCCTTGGATGATCGCGCGATATCCGAAGCATGGATCCATCGCGTCATGGAACGCTCGCTGGCACAGTCCGGACAGGCCTCGGATGCGGTAGCCATGGCTGGCAAGAATTGGTTGCGAGAACCGTGAGCATTCCGGTTCCGGTTGGACTACAATGCGCGGCTCCGATTCTCTTCCACCTGCGAACATGCGACCTGCAAAAAATGGGCAACTGCGTACTTTGCTAGGTCGGTTCACCTGCGACGGCATCACTTCATGAGTATTCGAGGGAAGACCATGCGTTATCGACGAGAGATAGATCTTATGCAACGCGACCGAATGAATCTCCGTTTTTGGACCGCTTGCTGGAACGCCATTCCGCGTTTCGTGTCCCCATCGTGGTTTTGCTCCTTGGCCATCGCTACGATGGTTGCAGCTTCCGTTGGGAAATCGACTCCATCCGCAATGGGACAAACCGAGACAGTCTCCTCTGCAGGAGAAAGTTCTCGACCTGCATTTGTCGACGGGATGGCTCAGGTTGTGCCTGCATTCAAAGACAATTGGGTCGAGCAAGATTTATTTGTTGAAACCGACTTCGATTCGGATGGGGATGGCAAGCTTGACCGGATGCATGTCAGTGTCACCCGACCGCGCCCCACCGAAACCGACGGTCTCAAGGTACCGGTGATTTACCAATCGAGCCCCTACTATGCGGGGATCGGTTCGACCGCTCCAGCCCACATGTGGAGCCCCCGTCAAAATCTCAACAGCCCCCCACCCAAGCACGAGACGCCGCCAGGGATTCCCCAGGAATCCAAGCGTCCAAGGCTCTCTGGAGAGCATTTGGGGGAGTGGGTCCCACGCGGGTTTGCCGTCGTCCACTCCTCGTCCCCCGGCACGGGTCTCTCGCAAGGCTGCCCTACGGTGGGTGGAATCAATGAATCGTTGGCTCCGAAAGCCGTGATCGATTGGCTGAATGGACGCGCCAAAGGATTCACCTCGGTCGATGGCGATGAAGAAGTCAAAGCCACTTGGACCACAGGCAAGGTGGGAATGATCGGAACGTCGTACAACGGAACCTTGGCTTTGGCGGCCGCGACGACAGGTGTCGAAGGTTTGGAGTGTTTTGTCCCCATCGCTCCCAACACCTCGTACTATCACTACTACCGATCCAATGGCTTGGTACGGCATCCAGGGGGCTATATGGGAGAAGATATCGACGTGCTGTACGACTTCATCCATTCCGGTTACGACGCCAACCGCAAGTACTGCGACTGCAACGTTCGAGACGAAGGCATGTTGGCCAAATTCGATCGTACGAGCGGTGACTACAACGATTTTTGGGCAAGCCGCGATTATCTCAACCAACTGGATAAACTCCATGCACCCATGCTGATGGCACATGCCTTCAACGACTGGAATGTCATGCCAGAACACAGTTTCCGAATCTATGACGCGGTCAAAAAGAAAGGTGTGCCGAGCAAAGTCTATTACCACCAAGGAGGCCACGGTGGTCAGCCACCTTTGCAATTGCTCAATCGTTGGTTCTCGCATTATTTGTATGGTGTAGAAAACCACGTGGAGGACGAACCCAACGCTTGGATCGTGCGGGAAGGAAAACGGAGCAGCAAGCCAGAAACGTATGTCGAGTACCCGAACCCTGAAGCAACACCTGTGGTTTTCCGACCTCAACTAGGTGGTCGCAAGACGGGAGCGCTATCGCCGTCGGATCCGACGCAAGCAGACGGTAGCCTCGCTTCATCCAAAACTTCGATCGAAGAGATCATCGATAATTTTTCTTTCAGCGGACCTCAATTGCTTGCCGCCGAATGGAGCAACCATCGGCTGCTATATGCGACTCCCAAGCTCACTGCTCCCCTCCATCTGTCCGGCATACCGAAAATAAAAATTCGATTGGCCTGCGATCAGCCCACCTCGTGCCTGTCGGTGTGGTTGGTATCCCTTCCGTGGACTGGCAGCGAACGCATCACGGACGATGTCATCACACGCGGGTGGGCAGATCCCTCCAATGCCAATTCCTTAACCGAGCAAAACCCAATGAAACCGGGTGAATTTCGGGATGTGGAGTTTTCACTGCAGCCAGACGATCAAGTCATCGCGGCCGGCGAACAGATCGGATTGATGATTTTCGCGAGTGATCGCGATTTTACACTTTGGCCAGAACCGGGGACTCAATTGCAAATCGATCTGTCCGGCACCCAATTGACTCTGCCGATTGTCGGAGGGTCGATGGCCTATGAATCCGCGATTCAGCCACAGCCAGTCGCCGATCCCAAGTCGGAAAGTGGTCAGGATTAAAGCTGTCAATGCACATCCAATCGAATACGCTGCCCTTTTTCGACTTGTCAGGAAGGGGCGTCATCGGCGACACTAGGCGGTTTGACCTTCGCGACTTACTCCATTGACGGGTTACCTCACGGAATGACGAGTTTGGCACAATTGGATTCGCCGAAAGCGAGTGGTCTGGTCGTACACATTCTGAGCTCGATAGCGCAACTGGAAAAAAAGTTTCGACCTCAGCAATTGCTGATGAGCCGCTACTTCTCGTCTCAGGATCTGCCCCGCCTCAAGAAGTCCGAAGCCTCGCTTCAATGGCATTTTGAGTTGGAAGGTGTTTCTCCGGTACGAGGCCAATTCTCGACGACGATCAACGTCGAACTCGATCCGCGGCAGATCGGCAATCTCGATGAGCTTTCCTCCGATCGGGTCATCCGCAATATCGGGATGACGTGTTCCTGCGTCGAAAACATCAAGCCGTGCGTGCATCAAGTCTTTTGCTTGAACTACCTTCGACGACAACTCAGTCAGCGATCGGCGGACGCGGCCATCGAGTGGATGCAAAGTTGCGTTTCCGATGGCAGGCAAGCGGGTCGCAAATTGGTCGAGTCGCTGGAGTACCTGAAGCCCGATTTAGATGTTCCTCGTGAAATCGAAGATACCGACGAAGAACCTGAGCGACTCAAGCGATTGCAGTGGCGACTCAATTTTTCGAATTATGGCGTACAGATCCATACGTTTCTCCAAACCTCTCGCAAAAAAGGGGGGTGGAACAAAGGGCGTCCCATCCGCGAAAGCCTGGAGACTGTCCCTGAAGCGGCGCTAACGCATCCTGCCGACAAAATGTTGGTACTGATGTTGCAAAGTGCCGAAGATTCGTATCGCGGTCAAACGCCTCGAATCATCCGCGAATGCCTCCGGATGTTGATCGACCATCCCAACGTAACGATCGACGATGCAATCCAATCCCCTCTGCGCATTCGGGAGGTCCCGGTCGAAGTTCGCTTGGAGACACAGGGTGAGGTGTACAAACCGACCGTATTCCAAGCCGATGCCTCGATCGATGCGATTCATGAACAACCCTCTTTCTTTTTGGGAAACATTAACAGTCGCGAATCGTTGTTGCTGCGAATGGATCGCGAACGCCGGATCTTGTGGATGAGCACTTTGGATCAACGGATCCTCCGATTGATCAATGACCTCAGCACTGCCGAACGTCGTGAAGCGGTCCTCGATCGAGAATCTGCGGAGCGCTTCGCCGACTTGATCGTGCACGTTGCCGAACCTCGGAGACTAGAAATCCAGTTGCCCGAGTCCCTGGCAGGTCCAGAACAACCCCTCGAACCGAAGATCGAACTTCATCTCTCTCCGAGAGGCAAAGAAGGTATTCAGATCGGATTGCGTGTGGCATGCGATGCATTGGCCGATCAGCCAATCCCTGGTATGGAACCAGAGCGATTGCGGATCGCCACGCCTGCGGGTCGATTCCAGTTGTTGCGTGCGTTGGATGAAGAAGCATCTCGGGCCGATGAGATCGTCGAGCAACTGCAACTCCACTTGATGGCATTCGATAGCCAATACACATGGCTGGCATTGACTCCGGATGAAGCGCTTGACTTGCTGCAACGCATCGAGCAACTCGGAGATGCCGCTCCGACGGTGTGCTGGCCCAAGAGCCAACCGATGCAGGTCCTTGGAGAAATCACACCCCAACGATTGCAGGTGAAACTGACCAGCGGTCGAGACTGGTTCGGAGTCGACGGAGTCGCCAATTTGGACGGTTTGGAAATCCCGCTCGCCGAATTGCTTGCTGCCCTGCGACAAGGCCGGCGATTCGTTCCCTTGGGTGACGGACAGTTTGCGCTGATCTCCGAAGCCCTTCGGCAACGGCTTGGAGTCATCCAGGATGTATCGATCGGAGATCAAGGCCAGATTCGCGTGTCACGGGCTGGAACCGCCGTGATCGAGGAAGCGCTGGGAAGCGACATCAGCGTCGAAGCGGACATGTCGTGGAAGGATGCGCTCGCACGTTTGGCCGGTGCCAAATCCCTGAAGCCCGTAGTTCCAAAAACACTTCAGGCCGATCTTCGTGATTACCAAGTCTCCGGCTACGAGTGGCTCGCCAAACTCTCGCATTGGGGTATCGGCGGTGTGCTGGCCGATGACATGGGTCTGGGCAAGACCGTCCAAGCTCTGGGCATTCTCCTGGAACGTGCGAAACATGGATCGGCTCTCATCATCGCACCGACCAGCGTCGGATCCAATTGGCAACGAGAAACCGAAAAGTTCGCCCCATCTCTGCGCCCTCTTCTGTATCGAGAACATGATCGACAAACCCTGATCGATACGGCTGGCCCTGGCGATTTGGTCATTACCAGTTACCAATTGCTGCAGCGCGATATCGAGCGATTCTCCGCCCGAGCTTGGAATACGTTGGTGCTTGACGAGGCGCAGTTCATCAAGAACTATCAGACCAAGACGGCGCAAGCCGTCCGGCAGATCCAAGCCGATTGGCATTTGGCTCTTTCTGGAACCCCCTTGGAAAATCATCTGGGTGAATTGTGGAGCCTCATGCGCACGGTCAGCCCGGGGCTTCTCGGCTCGTGGGATAAATTCCGAAAAAACTTTGCAGAACCCATCGAACGGCACAACAACCGCGATCGGCTGCAAGCGCTCGGGCGCGTCGTGCGGCCGTTTATCTTGAGGCGCACAAAAAAGGAAGTGCTTTCCGAACTTCCAGAACGGACCGAAGTCATTCGACTCGCGGAACTTTCCGAAGGGGAACGCAAAAGATACGACGCGGCCCGTATGGCGGCCCTCAGCGAATTGACGAAGCCGAGTGGGAGTGGCGATACCGAGTCTCAAATGCGCATTCGTGTCCTCTCATGGTTGACCCGTTTGCGACAACTCTCGTGCCATCCAAGACTGGTCGATAAGCGCTGGGACAAGTCCTCAGCGAAACTCGATCTGTTTATGGAAATCGTCGGCGAGTTGCGAGAAGGCGAACATCGCGCCCTGGTTTTCAGTCAGTTTGTCCAACACCTGACGATCTTGCGAGAATCGCTCGATCGGTTAGGCATTACCTATCAATACTTAGATGGCGCGACACCTGCGGCAAAACGGCAGGAAGCGGTCGATCGGTTCCAAGCTGGGGAAGGGGATCTGTTCTTGATCTCCCTCAAGGCAGGAGGCACAGGGCTGAATTTGACAGCCGCGGATTACGTTATCCATATGGATCCGTGGTGGAACCCAGCCGTGGAAGATCAGGCCACCGACCGTGCACACCGGCTCGGGCAACAAAGAGCGGTGACCGTCTATCGGCTTGTCGCCAAGGACACCATTGAGCAACAAATCCTGGCTTTGCATGAAGATAAACGGGAATTGATAAGCGGCGTATTGGATGGTGCCGACCGAGCCGGTAAATTGAGTACCGATGAGCTCATCTCATTGATTCGACTGAGTCAAATCGAGGGTGTCTAGCAGGGACCTTCACCGCCGAGTACATCGCCAAGAATTTCTCGGAAATTAGAAATAGCTGAAAAACGTTTCCGCTTTTTGATTTGCTGGGTTTTGGTCGACGACTGGGTTTTGGTCGACGAAAAGATAAATTCAAAACCTGCAGCCTAAACGTGGGCTAAACGTTCTCTCGCAAACACGTTGGGTTACGATAAAAACAAACGTAGATCCACCCTCCGTTTACATCACGGTTATGCCGGGACGTGAAACCACCCAACCACCCTCTGGCGGGGGGCTTGGTGGCAGTTTTTGAATCGGGGGAATCCATTTCGTCGACCGCCTCCTCCGTATGAATACGCTTCGCTCGCTTTGATATTCCGATTCCTTGACCTACTTTCGAACAGCCCCTCGCCTAGGGGGCCGGATGAGACAGCATGACCGAGATTGATCCAATCACTGATCCAATCCAACAGGAGTCGAAGCTGCATTGGAATTGGACAGTGTTTGGCGCTTCCTGGTTGTTACTGATCGTTTAGGCGCCCACGCTGTTCTTTGTTCACCGATGGCAAAAGGTCAAGCTGGCTGACTCGCTTCTGAAGAAATCCGAGGAATATCGGACGAAGAAGGAATGGAACGAAGCGGCAACCACGAACATCAACAATCCAATTGGCGGGAACAGCCATTGAATCGGTGGTGCCTCTTCAACTATGTAGCCCAATACGATAAACACCACGGCAAGGGCGTAGATGACCAAGCAGAGCGGGGCTTTTTGTTTATGGGCGTATCTTGGTCGTGTGCTGTCCGCTGCTTCGAGCATCGGTCTTTCAGCCTCCATGCACCTTCGCCACGATCTTGTCCATCTCGGCGGCGGTGAAGGCACGGCATGTTGTCGTGTGGACGTTGCCCATCGCTCCCAAGTGCAGAATGGCGGCGGTTGCTGTTTCATCATCAGGGGCTTCAAGGATCAGCAGGCCGTCGTGGTCACCCAAGGTCCAATAGATGTCCTTGACCTTCACGCCCATCTTCTTGGCTTCAGCTTTGAAGATCGCAGTCCGCTTCGTTGTGTGGTCGATGTCCTTGATGCCCTGCTGGCTGAATTTGATGTTGGTGATGAATGTTGCCATGCGTCAGTTTCCTTTTCGAGAGTTGTTGTGGTTGTGGTCAGTTATGGTCTATCGCTGATGATTATGAACTACTTCTTCGGCTTCTTCTGGCTCTCACCCTTCTTCTTTGCCATGAATTCCGAATCATCGCCGCCGTGGAAGTTGATCATGCCGTGGAGTTCGTCGCCCTTTACGATGGCCCAACCTCGGCCCTGGGCCGGATCGCATATCACTCGCCGAATCAAGTTTCAGGACGTCCGTATCACCTAGTTAAATTTTTTCTCGTGTCCGCCATCAACTGTTGCCAGAGAGCGTAACCGACCTTCTTTTGGCCTCGTGCAGCGATAAGTGTAAAGCGTACCGTTTCGCCGATCTGCCGTTTGTCGCCCTTCATCCAATCTTGGTGAGCCAAATAGGGTCCGCTCTGAAGTTTAAGTAACGCCTGGTACGCTTTGAACAGCCCTGGGGTTCTGACGGCGAGACGTTCGGAAATTACTTCCGTGTAGAACTGTGCCAGCCCTTCGACAACTCCCAGGTCGCTGTTACGGAAACTATCATAGTCCCAGCTTGTACCATCAATGTTACGTCCGATGTGCGTGTACCCGTGAGCAAGCTCGTGGATCAAAACCACAACGGTCAGGTCTTCGATTGCCACGTCAATCATGGCGGCGACCATTGCTATAGGTAGCCAGTACAAATCGACGTTTGATCCCTGTCCCAATGCGAAGCGATAGACACCCAAGATGTCTTCGTGAATCTCTTTAATCTGTTGAATTACCTCGTCAGCAAGAGCAACTTGTTGAAGAGAAGTGGCGATCTGCAACGAGCGGTCTAGCACCGAACGTCCGTTCTTGGCTGGTTCTGGCAAGGATTTCCATTGCTCGAATTGATCCCACTCTGGCAACAGGAACTTTAGTCCTTCGATGAGTCCACCCAACTTCGGCTGTCCGATGATGAGCCGCCACATCACGGGATCACGATACTGGTCGATCAATTGAGCCAGCGTGACTGGAAAGCCTTTTACTACCCGTACCGGAATAGCGTAGCGGCTGTCGCCGTCAGAGAGCTTCAAGCCAGTCTCGGTGCGAATATGATCCCTGACGATCTGGTTCCACTGCTTGAACGAACGATTGACCCGCTCCTCGGCGTCTGGTGGCACGAGGGGCTTGATGATATCGGTGGCTCGGTTTTGTAGGGGGTTGTCGTTCATATTCTTTTACCCGAAGGCTGCATAGAGTCAGTCGTGCGTCAGGGATTTCGCTACTCCGTGCTACTTTCGCCTCTTAATCTCAGCCACCTTCGCAACAAGGTAGCCAACTTCATCGCCGTCAAGTCCGGCCACTGATGCAACTCCGTGGATGTTTCTTATGAGATCATCCACTTCACCCAGGAACGCTTTGAAATCAGCTTCGCCATCGCATCGACCAAGTAAATGACCGTCAGAAGTTACAACCATTTCGACTAAACGTGGCGATGTCCAGTCTTCACCCAGCAAGCTACCAAGGATAGCTTGAAAGTGATCGCTGACTTGCACCACTCGAAGTTTACGAGCGCAGTCTTGGCGGATTTGATTGGGTTCACGGATGGGTTGCTCAGTGGTCATAGGGTATTCAATTAACCTTCATCTTCATCAAAGAAATCATTGGAGACTTCTTTGAGTTCGTAAATTTTGGAACGGCTAACGCCAACATTGTGATCTAGCATAAGGCCAGCGACTTTTTGACCGTCAATCAGAACAACCTTTTTGCCCACAATCTTTTGGACAAAATTGTAAGCCTCAGCGCTAAACTGGGACGTGGTGAGGATAACGCCTTTGTTTGCTTGAACAAAGTCCATACTGCCAACAAACTGCTGGACGATTGGTCTGCCAACTGTTGAATCCGAATATCGTTTCGCCTGGATACAAACAACATCCAAACCCAACTTGTCTTCTTTGATGATTCCGTCAATACCGCCGTCACCACTCTGGCCAGTAACAGAACCATCACCTGTTACGCCACCGTATCCCATTGCCCTAAGAAGTTGAACAACCACTCGCTCGAAAAATGTAGGGCTGCATGTTTTCAGTTTAGACAGTAGTTCCTCTTCTGTTTCCTTTCGCAGCGTTTGAAACGATGACTCAATTAGCTCAAGAGGCGTTTGAATGCTCTCCATCACCGTCTCATCAGTCGTTGAAGTCTCGTTGATGGAATCGCCGGAAGGGACAGCGCCGATGAACTTCAAATACGAGGGAAATTGTTTCAGGAACTTGCAGTTGATCGTCCCTGGGTTCTGTTGGAGTATCTGTCTTCCAACTTCGGCAATTGTTACCTTACCACGGCTTGGATTGGCGATAAGGCCAGCGTTCTTCAGGTGAGACTTTGCCCATGCAACTCGGTTGCTAAAAACCGTCTGCGATCCGCTGGGAAGAAGCTCGTGCCGCTCCGAATCAGTCAGATTGAAATGGATTGCCAACCGTTCCGTCAGTTCCTTCATTGTCCAGGTCTGACCGTCATTCAAAGCCTGAACGAACGGTAGCATGATTGTTTGAAAATCTGGGATTGCCATTAAGAGCCTATCCGAAAACCTGATTGGTATCGAAAAAAGCGAGCCAACCTTGGAAATGAGAGTTACCACACTTTCACCAGCCAAGG
>JBAWXH010000019.1:0-76940 GCA_037144155.1 Planctomycetota bacterium
CCGTTCGATTACGAGCACGAGCACCATCCGCCTAGGCGGATTGAGCACGAGCACGAACAGGAGAGAAAGCCATAGCATCGCAACTAAAAAACTCGCGATTAGGGCTCTGATCGTCGCAACTCACAAAACCAGCCAACTGCTCACCAACATATGCACCGCCGCCACTGCCGAAAAACAAAGGATGACCGCATCAAACGTCTTTTGCGGAATGCGTTTGATGACCATGCGTCCTATCCACAAGCCCGCCACGACGATCGGAAGCAACAAGAGATTCAGAATCAATGATTCCCTCTGGATCAATCCCAGGTGCGCACTAAAGGGAAGCTTGCTCACGTTCAAGATCAGAAAGAACCAGGCTGATGTCGCAACAAACTCGCGCTTCGGCAATCCGATCGCAAGTAGAAACAATCCGAAGACAGGCCCGGCGGCATTGGCCAGCATGGTTGTGATACCAACCAAGATCCCCATCCCCCAAGCAAAAGCCTGTGAATGCGGTACGTGAGCAAACCATGCCTCGCGCTGGATTCTTAGCAACTGCAGTGCCGCGAGGGAGAGAATGATGCCGCCGATCAGTGGCCGGTAATAGGCCTCGTTCAGCCTCCCCATCAACCACCATCCGAGAATCACGCCGATCATTGCCGGTGGCAACATGCGACGCACGTACGTCCAGTCCGCATCCTTCCCGTAGATCCACATCGCCATGACATCGCCCGCTATCAACAACGGCAGTACGATTCCCGTCGACGCTCTTGCACCGAAGACATAGGCAAACACAAGCACATGAACGAGACTCACGCCGGAAAACCCACTCTTCGTGATGCCGATCCCTAGCGCCGCGATGGCTAACAGCACCCATGCCGAGAGAGGCATTTCGCCAGCGGCGGACTGAACCCATTCCCACCATTCCATCATGCCCGGCGGCCCTTTGCTCCACTGGCGCTACGATCGTTGAGCGATTGCAGCACTTCGTTCGTACTCTCTGGATCGACGCGGCGACAGCATTCAACCAGTCGATTCGCCAATAGATCAAAAGGTTCTTCCCATTCTTCCGGTGTTGTATTCTCGGGAGCGATGCCACTGATCTCGTTGACCAACAAAATGAACCGAAGCACGTGACGGAACAGCATCCCTTCTTGCTTCTGAAAACCCTTGGCGAGGATGTACTTGTTGAAATCGCAATTGAATTCCATCAGTTCGCCGACCACCCATACGCTCCGCGTGTACACATCGTGAACTCCAGGGAAGTCATAGTCGAACAACCGGCGCAGTTTTTCTCCCAATGCCAAAGGGCGGGGGGGCGGAGGACGAAAACGATCGTTGTCTCGATCCCGTTGGCTAGCCTCGTCCTCATCCTCGTCCTCATCTCCCCAACTTCCGGTGATTTCAGCCACGCCGACCAATCCCAATTCCAACAGCTTGGGATGCAGGATCTCAGAAGCAAGCGGACCAAAGGGCATTTCTTGAGGTGGCGGGACGCGGACGATTTTGGCGATGTTTCCAGGTAACTCGAGCACACTTTCCAGGGCCTGTACCCGTTCCAATGCATCGGCGAATTGCAGATGGCTAATCAAGAACAAGGCATAGATCGGATTGATGCTTCGAATCTCTGTCAGCAGTTCCAAACGCGGTCTGGCTTCAATCCTCTCCGGCAAATAACCCTCGAGTTCATATCCACGGCCTGCTTCCTCATCGATCGCAGCGGATCCTATGGCGTTCAACTCGTCGTCATCCTCTGCATCCACGGGGGGAGCCGAATCAATACTTCCGGCAGGTGGATTTGCAGGCGTTTTGACAATCAACCATGCCTGTTTGGAGGAGCCTGGCTTGGGCTGAATCAAGGGCGTCGCAACGGCGCTTTTGGGTTGCGGCTTTGGGATCAATTCCAAGAAGCCGGCGGTCCAGAGAGTGACCAACATCTGGTTCAGCTCCTTTTGGCTCTTGGCAATTTCGGCCGGCACCTGAAGTCTCTTCGCTACCAAATCACGCAGCGGTTGGACCTGAACGTTTTGTTGAAGCATGTACGCGAGGAGTCGCCACGGGAGCTGCCCACGGCTGACAAGCCGCGCGGCAGGGGCTACCCGAAGCTTTTCGAATTGCTCGCGGCTCCAGTACGTTTCCCCAGCCCGACGGGTCGGCATTTTCTTTTTGAGTTGTTTCTTCATCTTGATCAGATTCGGGTCGCGCGTGTCTTCGGGAATCTGATCGTATTGAAGCTTCCATCGGAAGTGCTTGACGTCATCCTCGTGCGCAAGAGCGTACACAAAACCCTCGCGATCGAATTGAGGACGCCCGGAACGACCGAAAATCTGCTGGGCTGTGCTGGGTTCGATCAGTGCTTTCTTACCAAATGGACCTTTGACCAAACTCGGGAGAATCACGCTGCGCGCCGGCAAATTGATTCCTGCCGAAAGTGTCTCCGTACAAACACACACGCTGAGCAGTTTTTCTTGAAAGAGCGATTCAACGACCCGCCGGTATTTGGGCAAGATGCCCGCATGGTGGATACCGACTCCACGGATGAGGATCTGCTTGAGCTTGGGGCCTGCCCCTTCCGAAAGATCGAACAACTCCAACCGTTTGGTGATGACGGCTTGGCGTTCTTTATCGATCAGCTTCTTTCCCTTGAGAAGTTCTGCGACCTGCCAACATTGGTCGCGATTGAAACAGAACACCAATCCAGGCGTGCGCCGGCGTGCGTCGTCTCCTTCTGCGATGCGTTCCAGGTGTTCGTCCAGGTAAGCATCATCAACCCATTCGAACTGAAGGGGGATTTTGCGGTCCGTGCTTTGAACCAACTCAACGTTCCGTCCGTGGGCACGCGTCATCCAACTGCAGAATTCGACGCTGTTCCCAATCGTGGCCGAGAGCAGCATCAACCGAACGTGTTTGGGGAGCATACCGATACTCAGTTCCCACACGATCCCCCGTTCGATGTCATTGAAACTGTGGAACTCGTCCATCACGACACTGGCCACATCCTCCATGGACGGGCCATCGACCTCCAGCAATCGATTGAGCAAAATTTCCGCGACGACGACGAGGATGGGAGCATCGGGATTGACCTTGCGATTGCCGGTCACCAATCCGACGGACGAAATCGGAAAGCCCCATCGCACTACCGATTCTTGCAATTCCTGCAACTTCTGGTCGGTCAGTGCGATCAATGGGGTCGTGTAGTAACACTTCTTACCCAATCTCAGGGCTTCGTAGATGGCCCCTTCGGCAATCAGGGTTTTTCCCGTTCCTGTGGGGGCACATACGAGGACACCGTGCTCGGCAGTAAACCATGCCAGCAAGGCTTCTTCCTGCACCGGATAGGGCGGGTAGAGAAGTTTTTCAAAGTATTCTGAAGCGATCGCATCGCGATCCGGGAGCTTCGCAGTTGAGGATGGCATGCGCCTATCGTAGCAAAAATCGCCATCTTCGCGCCGTGGATACCCGAGCCGACAGCCTGTCGTTGCACGCGATTCTCGGATAAACCTACCATGCTATCTCATTTCTCGGGCTCGTTGCGCATTCAGCGAATTGCAATCGCGAGCCAGCGAGGGATAATCTGCTGCTTGCAGGTCACGCAGCCATCGGGCTTCGAATTCCGAGCTCTCAACCCGTTCCCTGTCGCAGGTCCCCTCGGTGCCATTCAAAAACCTACGAAGTCTTTTCCTATTCGCGTTTATCTGCTTGCTGTGCTACGGCAATGCGGTCCGCTATCGCATGACGCGCGATCTCGGATTGGCCATGAGCATAATCGACCAAGAGTACGTTGAGCCAGCCGATTCCAAGCGTCTCTACGAAGCGGCGATGGCAGGCATGATGAGGTCGCTCGACCCACACTCCAGCTACATCGCAGCACAAAAACTCCCTTCCTTCCAATCGGTCTTTGAACAGCAATTTGGTGGACTCGGCGTCAGCCTCGATGGACCGCCCCGTCGGCCCCAACTCACCGTCATGACCACTCTCTTCAACTCGCCCGCATTCAAAGCCGGTTTGCGGCCTGGAGATATCATCGCTCGCGTCGACGGCGAGGACGTGATGACATGGCCGGTCGAAAAAGTTTCCGACATATTGCGAGGCAAGGAAGGGACGTCGGTCCAGCTCAAGATCGACCGCCAAGGGGAACTGTTTGAGAAAACCATCGTTCGTGGTCGGATCGACGTGGAAAGTGTGATCGGCGATCGCCGGCGCGGCGATGGGAGTTGGGAATTCTTGATGCAAGCCGACCCGCGCGTGGCGTATCTCCGCATCGAACTGTTCGGTGAAAAGACAGCCGCCGAACTGCAAAAAGCGATCGAGTCATGCGACCCTCCTCCCGAAGCGCTGATCATCGATCTGCGCGATAACAGTGGTGGACTGCTGATCGCCGCCACCCAGATCTGCGACATGTTTCTCGACGACGGTCAAATCGTGACCACGCGCGGACGCAATGATCGCGTCGACGAAGAAGTGAAAGCGAAGATCGGAACGATTGTCCCGAACAACGTGCCGATCGCGATTCTTATCAATGAGCATTCGGCCAGTGCGAGCGAAGTGGTCGCAGCTTGCTTGAAAGATCGAAAACGAGCCATCGTGGTCGGAAAACGATCCTTCGGAAAAGGAAGCGTTCAAAACGTGATCCCGCTCGAAGGGGGACGTGCCGCCATGCGCTTGACGACGGCTTATTACTATCCCCCAAGCGGTCGACGTATCCATCGCCGAGATCTCACGTCGGAGGAAGGGAGTTGGGGAGTCGACCCAACCGAGGACTGCGAGATAGGACTAACGGCGGAACAACTGACCGCAGCCGTCCAGCGATTCCGATCACGAAGCGACCCTATCAGCAACGGAATGATTCCTGCTCAGGCTCCCGCTGACGAGAGTACCCAAACGAGTGATAAGAAGGATGGCGGCGCAATTCGAGAAGCCAATCCCGATGCTTCGTTACCCGAAGACGCACAGCTTTGGTTGGCACTCCAACGACTCCAAGAGAAACTTGACCAATAGTTTTCTCTGCGGCCCGGCCGTCGATCGGAATTCTCGATCGGGACGGCATGGAGTCATCATCTATCGTCGGGAAAGACAATAGCTTCACTAGTACTGCTTTACTTCAACAGTACCGTGACAATTGCCCGCGATGCGACGCCGGACGGCGTTCGTAGGGTATAGGCGAATTGATCGAATCCGAGAAAGCCATAGCCCACGTTTAGATACCGAATCTTGCGAGCGATCGGATCCCATTCAATCAACGCATCCGAATGGGCCGCAGGTGTTACGTCGACAAGGATCGAGGAAGGATCCGCGATACCAGTGAACGCCTGTCGAGGTAGGTGCGTGGCACCTACCGAAGGGCCCTCTGAGGTCTTGGGGGCTATTGAGCCGGGTTACGAATAGGACAAGAGTCGTTTTCATGATGACTGTAAGACGATCGCGACTCTTTCTCGGTAGCGTTTCTCTTTACGTGATACGCGAAGGTTCGTGCTCTGTTTGGATTGGTCGAAAGCGAGTTTGAATCACAGGATCGCTATACGAACAATTGAGCTTACTCGCTTGGCAATCGCCCGCTCAAGCACAGCCGATGCAATATGCAGTCCATGGCAATGCATCGAGTCTTTCCTGTGCGATCGGCTTTCCGCACGTTTCGCACTTGCCATAGTCACCACGCTCGATACGTTTTAGGGCCAAGCGGATTTCGCGAATCTCGTCTTTGGTAACTTGCCCCACTGCAGCCCAGGCCTCGTCGTTCTCCATCTCAATGGCATTCTCTTCCCAGTCACTATTGCCTTGGTCGCTCAAGATATCCTCGATTTCCAGCGCCCGCGGGTAGAGGGTCTTTAGTTTTGCTTGGAGTTCGGCTTTGACTTTCGCATAAGCTTTCATCGTGTTGTTCTCTTTCTCGACGCAGGACAATGATATGGTTACTTGTACTTGTTTACCGTGATGGAAATTGATCTGGACAAAAAAAGGGGAAATCGGGCAGGCTGTAAGGATCATGGAAGAAGCAGCAACTCCCTTATGCCCGCGATGCCGTGAACTCGAAAAGATCATAGCAGATTTGCGGCTCGGCTGGTAAAGCTCGAGCGTGAGTCTCAGCGTCAGGCAGCGCCGTTTCGCGAACCCAAGAAGCTTGATCCTAAGCGGCCAGGGCGAAAATCAAGCTACCTCGTCGCGCACATGATCCAGGCACTGTAGCAGAATTGCGATCACCATGGACAAGTTTTCAAGTTCTGGTTACAAGGTAATGAAAGAACTGTACAGCGAGAATCAAAGAGAATTTGGCGTAGATAATCTTACTCTACCAAAAGCAGAAAGCGCGAAGGCGAAAACGATTTCGGTCAAGGGATGACCGAGAGAAACAAAAGCATCATCGGGCGCTAAAGCGGCGCTGACTACATCAACGGCGCTTCGGCGTTCCACGAGCATTTTTGGTGGCTCCCCATGAAGCCCATAGAGAAGGCATGAGTAATCGTCGTCGCAGGGAAAAGCCAATAGTTGTCCGGCTTCGCAAAATCCATATCGCGCTGCATCGTGCGGCTGGGCAACAACGAGAGCGGTCACACGCGCCGCCCCATGCTGTTGCGCACCAACGTCGCGGGATATCGCGACGCTTTGCCGAGTTGCGAAGCGCTGGTGCTGGAGCACTTGCCTCGCTACTAGCCGTCCTTGGTCCCGGGATGCTTGCGGGACTGTCCGACGACGACCCGGCGGGCATCACGACTTATTCGTTGCTCGGGACCGATCACGGCTATCAATTGCTTTGGATCATTCCAGCATCGACAATCCTGCTTGTCTATTTCCATCTGTTAGCCGTGCGTATCGGTGCCGCCAGTGGAAAAGGCTTTGTTGGTGTCATACGCGAGCGATGGGGAGCTCAAATGGGATATCTAGCAGTCATCGGTCTTCTCTTAGCAAATTTTGGAACGATCTGTGCCGAATATGCGGGCATTTCTGCTGCCGCCTCTTTAATCAACATTCCTTCATGGATAAGCACGCCCATCGCGGGCCTTTTAATCTGTTTAGTAGTTGTGTTGGGGTCTTTTCATCGAGTCGAAGTTATCCTCTTGGTCATCTCATCTACATTGGCTTTGTATGTCCTCAACGGCATTTTAGCCGCTCCCGATTGGTCGCTTGTGATTCGAAACTCTTTGATCCCAAGCATGCCACTGAACAATGCCGGTTGGATAGCAGTCACAGCGACATTGGGGACGACGCTTGCGCCTTGGGGACTAGCGTTTCTTCAATCGTATGCAGTGGACAAGAAAATCACCGTCGCCGATCTAAAATGGGAGCGTATCGATGTGGTTGTCGGTTCAGTGCTGACTGGAGTGATTGGACTTTCGATCGCCGTCGCTTGTGCCGCGACACTCCATCCGGCAGGCATTCGAATCCAGGATGCTAGCGATGCGGCGCTTGCTCTTCGGCCCCTCGCAGGATCTTTTGCGACGATCCTGTTTGGTACTGGGCTGCTAGGTGCTTCCCTCTTGGCCGCAGCCATTGTTCCGCTTGCGACGGCTTATTCCATTGCAGAAGGGATCGGCGCACCCGCTTCACTCGACCTGGATTCTCATCACTTTCAATTCTTTTACGCAGCCTTTGTCGGGCTGACAGTCGCAGCCGTGAGCATCGTTTCGCTCCCCGGTTTATCGCTTATTCCAATGATTTATATGAGCCAAGTCGTGAATGCGGTGCTATTGCCCTTCCATGTTGTTGCATTGCAGCTATTAGCAAGTGATCCCAAGGTCGTTGGCCAGGCCAAGATTGGCCGAGTATCAGTGATTTTCGGTTGGACAAGTATCGTGGTGATCATCGCCTGCGTCGTAGCCCTAGCAGTGAGTTGGACAAAAGATTCCTGGTAACAACGTTAAATGTGTCAGTCGATTCGTTTCAACAAGACTTCCATTCGATCATCCTGCGGACTATCAATGCGAAGTCGAGCGAGACGAATGCGATTCGCTTAAAAACGCTTCCAGAACCCGTTGCCGACGTACTTTGCGGACTAGGACTCGAATCCCATCCACTAAAAACGCATCTCCACCCGAGGGTGGATGCCCCAATTGTTCTATGACCAATGCATTCAGAATGAAATGCTTATCGCAATCGCTGTAGCGAGGCCGCTCCTCCTGTCGCCCAGCCCGTGCCGGAACGGACCATGTGCACCGTCGACAAATCGTATTCGACTTGGATATCTCTCAAGAGCTCTTCGACAATTTCTTTCCGCGTACAACCGGTACCTAGCACCGAGCAAAATGGAAAAGCATCCGCTTTTGGTCCCTGGGAAGATAGTGAACGTAAATTCTCGCTTGCAGACAATTGCATTTACCGATTAACTCTGAGGGGAAGAAAATCGTGGTATGGTCGTTTGCGTGTGTCCCTTTTGGTCTCCTGCTATTGGTCCCTGCGATCGACACCCCGGACGGGGAATACAATCCAGACTGGGCAATGGTCAAGCACAACGATGAGTCCTTGTATCTGGATCGCGAAACCAAATCGACACGCGACTTCCGAAGGCTTCGCACCAGCGAAGCTGACAAAGTCCGAAGTGGCCAAAAACACTTCGGACGCTTGGCAATTCCGTTTAGCGTCGTGGTAGGAGCTGAAGAGGTTTAACGATTTTTCGGCTGCAATGTTCACGCTTTTGGGCAATCAGTCTGCCGCACTGGTTTCGCGAGTCATACAATTACGGATTGTGATAGTGTGGCTGACAGCAATTGCGGAAGGACTCAACGACAACGAATCAATTCCACCCACGTGAAATTATGGCAAACGCAGATCAAGTAAAGGCACTGGTAAAAAGCATCGCAAACGGCGACGAAGAGCACTTCGTTTCCGTTGCGTTGCAGATTGCTGCGTCAGAAGCTAAAGCAGGGAGATCAACTTTAGCCGAAGAACTTCGTGACTTGGCTGATGAAATCAAGCGGAACAGGAGTGGATCGCGATCACATAGGGCTGTGCCAATTACGAAACCCACCGGGGAGCTTGCTGGGCTTCTCACCGCTGTCTATCCTCAGACTCGATTTTCGGAAATGGTCCTTGATCAGCAGACCCTGAAGAAGCTTGAGAGAGTTCGACACGAGTTTAGAGCAACAGACAAATTGCGGGGGCATGGTTTACAGCCTCGTCGGAAACTATTGCTAGTTGGACCGCCTGGCTGTGGCAAGACAATGACTGCCACCGCTTTGGCTGGAGAGCTTAAATTGCCTTTGTTCAACGTACAACTTCACGGTGTGATCACAAAATTCATGGGGGAGACCGCAACAAAACTGCGGATGATCTTTGATGCGATGCAGCAAACGAGAGGCGTGTACTTTTTTGACGAGTTCGACGCTATCGGCGCAGAGCGCGGAGCCGCGAATGACGTCGGGGAAATCCGACGTGTATTGAACTCGTTTCTCCAATTCCTAGAGCAAGACAATTCAGATAGTTTGATCGTTGCGGCTACCAACTTTGAGGCAATGTTGGATGAGGCACTATTCAGACGTTTCGACGATATCGTCACGTATACCAGACCCAACGCTGAACAAACGAAGCAGCTCCTAGTCAATCGACTTGGAGGACACATTGCAAACCGAATTTCATGGCAAAGAATTCTTTCCACTGCATTGGGATTGAGTCATGCGGAAATCTCGAAAGCTTGTGATGATGCGCTGAAACATTGCGTCCTCAATGGGGTGCCGAAACTCAAAACGGAAGACGTGGTTTCGTTTCTCTCCGAACGCCACCGTTCGAAGAATGAATTAGGGAAGGGGTAGAGTTCTGGGCGCAATGGAAAACTTAAGGCACTTGTTTCCCAAAGAAACAGCTAAGGTTGAAAAGTATACTTCACCGAATTTGGGACGAGACAACTTCGCTACGCCACCCCGTGACGCACCACAAGTTCACGGAAAGAAGCTCATTGACGAGATCGAACAAGCAAAAGAAGATTCCGACATAGCAGCATCACAAGCACACGAAAACGGAATCGTTTTGGAGTTTACCAGTGCTCCAGAATTTGATCTCTACTTGAAAAGCCTCGAAGCAAGGGCTAGCAAGATTGAATTACTGAGTGCAAAGACAGTCGGGAGCGTGATGAAGGCAACGGTATTCGTCCCGTTTGAAAAAATCTCTTTGTTCATCAACAAACTAAAATCCTACGCAACGGAGATCAACGAGAAATCCGGAAAGCCAAAGAACCAGAAGTTGGCGGAAAGCATTTCCTCCATTTGTCTTGCATCCCTTGAGTCACTTTGGACTGATAGCCTCGCGATCCCGACCTCATCTGAACAACGATGGTTTGAACTTTGGCTGCGTAGCTCGTCCAGAGATCGAGTTGCCGATTTCATAAAGCGTGCAGGTGCATCTGGAATCACAATTCGCAATCGGGTTTTGTATTTTCCTGAGCGAAGCGTTGTAGTTGTGTCCGCATCTTTCAATCAACTTCTTGGAGTTCCTGGGCTTTTCGATTTCCTTGCAGAAATCCGAATGGCGAAGGCACTTTCTGGCGATTACATGTCGCTCGGACCAGCGTCACAACGTGAGTTTGCCGAATCATTGTTAGATAGGGTCGAAGGTAATCCTCAGGCCGGTCCCGCTGTCTGTCATTTGGATATGGGGATAAACCACGGACACCCTTTAATTCAATTTGCAGTTCAGGACCAGCATGTTATTGCGGTCGATCCCGATTGGCCATTGGCCGACATTCGTGGTCATGGCACAGAGATGGCGGGATTAGCACTTTGGGGATGTTTAGCAGATGCACTCAATAGCTATGGTGCAATTCAGTTGAATCATTGCCTTGAGTCGGTAAAGTTATTGCCCAATCATGGAGCAAATGATCCCGATTTATATGGAGAGCTAACCTCGCAAGCCGTATCGCGGATGCGAATAGCTGCTTCCGATCGAGTTGCCAGAGTTTTTTGCCTCACGATAACTTCAGATGGACGCGATGCATGCTATCCGTCGTCTTGGTCAGCGGCCATCGATCAACTCGCTTCGTCTCGCGACGGGACAGTTTTCGAAAGTCAATTGTTTGTTGTCTCTGCGGGCAACATTGAATTGGAGCATCAACACGAATATCCAGATCGAAACTACCTCGAGAGTATAGAAGATCCAGCTCAGTCGTGGAACGCGGTGACAGTCGGAGCGTTCACGAACAAAAAATTGATTGAGCAAGTTGGATACGACAATTGGAATCCAATCGCAGAAAAAGACAGCCTGAGCCCTTGTAGCCGTACGTCAAAGTCTTGGGGCGACAAAACATGGCCAATTAAGCCTGATGTTGTCATGGAAGGCGGGAACAGTGCACTAGATCCCGCGACGAAACGGGCTGACGCCGTCGACGACCTTTCCTTGTTGACGACGAGACTTTCCGCTACTGGCAGTCTGCTAACGACGACTGGAGATACAAGTGGAGCTGCGGCACTAGCTTCTCGGTTTGCCGCGAAAATCTGGGCATCATATCCAACACTTTGGCCGGAAACCATTCGCGGATTGTTGATTCATTCTGCTAGGTGGACAAACGCGATGCTGCAAGAATTTCCGCATTCAAAACGTCATGACCGTTTACGGGTTTACGGCTATGGAGTTCCCAATTTTCAAAAGGCAATGTCGAGCGCAAGCCGAGAAGCCACACAAATCATTGAAGGCGAGCTACAGCCATTTAAACTTGTCAGCGGAAAGTGCAAAACAAAGGACATGCATTTGCATTCGTTGCCCTGGCCGAAGGAAGTTCTCGAATCGCTTGGAGAGGCTACGGTTACAATGCGAGTGACACTTTCGTACTTTATTGAGCCTAGTCCTGGCCGGCGCGGTTGGACAAGAGGAAATCGTTATCAATCTTGCGGCCTTCGATTTGAAGTGAAGCGACCGCTGGAAATGGTATCTGAGTTTACCAACCGTGTCTCAGCAGCTTTGCGTGATGAGGACGAAGAGTATGTTGGTACAGGGTCTGACGATAGAGAATGGTCGCTGGGAAGTAACCTTCGCAAGAAGGGGTCTGTTCATTCAGACTCATGGACAGGAAGTGCTGTGAACCTTGCTAACTGTGGAATGCTTGCCGTGTTTCCCGTTACCGGCTGGTGGAAAGAGCGTCATCATCTGAAAGGATGGATGAAATCGGTTCGTTACAGCCTAATCGTTTCATTGGAGACGTCGGTTGAAACCGATTTGTACACGCCAATAGCAAAGATGATTGGCGTCCCAGTCGATGTTGTAACATGACGGAGAACTTAAATCACTCGGTGCCTTGCACGAGTTGAAGCGGCTCGTGACGTTGAAGGAGGTGTCACGCAAAAACGCAAAGTGACAATGCATCAGGGGGAAGTCAGTAGGGGAATCGTTCGAGCAAGGGGAACCTGCCTGCCACGACTGCAACAATTCGCTTCCGGCCCACATTGCAGGAATGACTCGATCCCTCTTTGCTCGCGATCAGGCAAAGCATTCCCGAGCACGACGCTGCCCAGGATGAAAGGACAGATCACCCGCCACCGCCATCTCACGCATGCGATCGGGTGAACCAGCGCCACGACTCCGTCCAAAGTACCTTTTAAAGCTCCAAACCAAATTGCACCACATCCCGTCATCAATCCCCAACCGCTCTAAGATCGGCGCATAGGTCTCCGGGATCTTTCCTCGCTTATCCAGCCGCCCTTGGCGGCCCGTCCAGTCCAGCAGCTTCAAGTAGTCTTCCATGGACATGTCGAGGAATCCTTGATCGCTGGCACGCAACCCATGCTTGTGCGCCACAGGGCCATGCGCACGAGGGTTGAGGGACAACGGAGCCAACCATCCATCGCGAGGTATCAAGGGTCCCTTACGCTTGGCCGTCGCTCTTCGCCGCTTTGTAGACGTTTCGATTCTTCCATTTCTTGGCAACGTCGTATTGCTCCTGCGCCCGTTTGGCAACGAGGTGGCTGAGCTCTCGTAAAGCGGCTTCAGGAAGCTTGATTCGTGCGCGACAATAGGCTCCCGTGTCAGCCCTAGGGGCTTTCCTGCCCAGGCGTGCAAAGTAGGCCGAGATCTTGGCGACTGCCGATTGGCAAGAGGCCTCCTTGCCGTCGCTGAGAGTTTGCCCCATGAAGGCCCATAACACGATGGCAGTCGTGTAGAGACCACCAAACAGAGCGTTGTGTTTTGAAAAAACCTCGCGGATCTGGTTGGGCTCGAGCTGCGAGGCGAAGGGCAGATCGGGGCACCCGAGAAAGGCCTGGACCGATTCCCGAAAACCGAAGCTGACACGACCGGCAGAAAATGGTAAAGCGACCAAAGTAAAAAGCCCTCCTTGGCTTCGCGATCAAGAGAGCAAGGAGGGCTTCACAAACTTTAGCCAGGGCAAGGGATATTTAGCGATAGCAGATGCCAAGGTGCGTGGAATTTAAAGGAAATCCCCACGCTGCCGCTAGAGAGATTGCGCCCCGTCGCGAATCCGACAGTGCCATTCGTGGGTGTCACTGAGTTGCAAACGAGTGGGTAGGCTAGCTCGAATGTGGGATAAGCCTCAGGCTTGTCATCAGCATTGCGTAAACATGTTCAATTGTCGTTGACCGCAAACATCAACAACTTTGCTTTCCGAACGAGTGAAGAAACACGTCCTACGATTTAAACCCACCGTCGATATCGAATGCGATTGGCGACAGCAACCCGAGAATTGGGTTTCCCAGAAGGGGATTCGATGCAGAATTGTGATCGATCGGGCAGCACTCGCTACCACGGACGCCATCCCACGGAACTCATGCGTGTCCTGTGGAGTCCTCTGTGAGATGGCGATAGGAATTGCAAGCGTGACTATGACGCGGAGCCTAAGGGCTCAAACCCTCCCGTCCAATTTACTAAACCGAAGCGACCTTCTTGCGTCGCAACTTGGCTCGGACCACAGCGCCTACAGTGCCGAGGCAGAAAATGGCAAAACTCGCTGGCTCGGGAACGTGCGCACCAGTCAATTCTGCTGTGAACGCATTCGTCCCGACCGTATACTCGTAATTCAGCGTGTATACGTCATAGTGAGGCCCATGCCCTTGGATCCCAGAAGAGCTGTAGGAACCAGAGCTCGTGTTCGTAAAGGCGAAAGTGAAGAGCTGGAGGCCGCCCGGGATGCCATCTACTCCTGGGTGGGGTTCCGAGATATGTTGGGCTGTCAATGGGCCACTCCATCCAAGTCCACCACCCAAGTAGGTGAGAGTAATCGGATTCGGGCCGACATCCCAATTGACCAGCGTAGGCAGGTCCAGGGTGTTGTTCTGACCGTCAGTCAGGACACCACTCCAAGTTACCTTCAGATGCTCCACATCATCCGTGACCACTGTGTTCGAGATCGCCGCTCCCTGGAGGGTACTCCCTTGAACGAATATCAAAAGTGTCAATGCCATCGTGGCAAGTCCCGTTGAGGCTTTAGCAAAGGATTTCTTAATAGTCATTGATATCTTTTTCCTTGATCAAAGAAACGAGAACAAAAAAATTGTCGCGGTCGGAACCCGTGATTGCTTACTGATGCACACGCGAACATCCAAGTTGAATGAGGGACCGTGCCGCGCGGTCGTATCACTTGACTGCTATTTTTGCGTTTGCAAACAGAATATCGCCTCACGAGGACCGATTATTCTTCACTCACCCAACGGGGGCGAGAGAAAACCAACCAACCAAACCAATGCAAACGTCAAGCAACTCTGAGCAATGCTTGATCACATCAATCACCCTGCGTGAGGGGATTGTTCATCGATACTCGATCACTTTTCGAGGTGATGGCAGCGCGATTACACACACAAGAGCTTATGTGGACATGGCAGTCTCCGAAGGTGGGCTAAGCAACCGAAAGCGTGCTTCCAAAGGCGGGAACTGGTCGTGTAGGAAACAACGATTTCGGGATGGCATCGATTTGCCACTAGCCAAGACGCATTCGATAGCAATGAGCGCACGAAAAATAAACGTTTCCCCAAAAATAAAATTCGAGGCTACGAAAACACCGTACTTCCCTCGATTGATTGCGGGATCACCCCGGGTGCTCGAAGCACGATAGCCACGGCGACTCTTGCAAGTAGTCGTTCCTTTCATCGATCGGCATTGCTTGGTCACCAAACCCATCAAGGCTCACGCAACCAGTGGAAAATGCCGCATGCCTGGGGATCTCCTGGTGGATTTCACCATGCGCCATCAGGGATTCCCTGATGCCTGTGTCCTGGTTTCCGCCATCCAGAATTAGTGATTCGCTCGATTCACGCCCCGTCGCCCGTTCAGTCCACTGTGCACAGGAATAGCAGTTTCTTGAGATCGCCGCATCACGCCGTGGTCTCTTCCCAAGTTTGGAGACGAGAGCCGTGAGCCTGGGCAAAAAGCTTAAGCATCTAGCAACCGCGACCCGATCAGGAGACTTGCAAGCAAGAGAGCAATTCGCCCAATTGGCTCTCCAGTTTGTCACCCCTATCGCTCGAGAGAGACTGCACGGCAACCGACTCTCACGGTGGATTGACGCGTCTGATATTGCTCAAGTCGTTGTTTTTCGAGCCTGTTTCCAAATCATCGAATCCGAGACACATGAGGAGGTTGTCAACTGGTGTGCAATGCTCCGGCGCATGACGCTGAATGCCATTACCGACCAATCTCGCAGATCACGATACGACCTGGATCGATTGCACGTGAGTCCATTCACTGCGCCCTCGTCATGTACTATCGAGGGCGTTGCGGATAGCCATACCTGTGTTTCATCGAACCTCATTTTCGAAGAATCACTGGAAAACGTTCGATCGCGCATCCCAACTCCCTTCCTCCCGATTTGGCAACTGCGACTTCATGGGCATACATGGAAAGAAATCGGGCTTACCTTGGGAAGAAATCCACATGCACTTCGCGTCCGCTTTAACGAAATGCTCAAACAAGTGGTACAAGAACAAGACATCCGGGACTAAACCATCCTTCCATTGCGAACTAGAATGCAACGCGAAGCAAACAAATGTCTCGCAACAACCTGCACACGCCATTGCTGCTGAATGGGCTATTTGCGTCGCGACGGATCGTTATGGCTTCGACGATCGAGACGGGTGGGAGTCACTTAAAAACGCTTCCAGAACACGTTGCCGACGTACTTTGCGGACGAGAACCCGAATGCCATCCACTAAAAACGCATCTCCACCCGCCGGTGGATGACCCAATTGCTCCGTGACGAATGCATTTAGATTTTGGTGCTTCTCCCCCACAGGAACATGGAGCCCGGTCACGTCCCGCAGGCGCTGTAGCGACGCACCCCCACCGATCACCCAACCCGCCCCGGAACGGACCATGTGCACCGGCAACAAATCGTATTCGTCTTGAATATCTCCCAGTAGTTCCTCGACGATGTCTTCGAGTGTGATCATTCCAACGATGATGCGTTCCTCGTTGGTGACGAGCGCGATGTGGGTATGTTCTCGCAACAATCGCTCGAGCGCGATCGAAATTGGCAAGGATTCATTCAGTTCGGGAATCGATCTCAGGATCCCCGCCAAAGTGGGCTCGTTCGGATTGATCCGCATCACGGAAACGATGTCTTTGAAGGTCACATACCCGACGATGGACTGAGGATCCCCAGCATGCTGCGCCACGGGAAACCGGGTGTGCATGTCCATATGGGCAGCAATCAAACATTGGCCGAGAGTGCTTTGCAACGACAGCATGTGGATCTGCTCAGCAGGCAAAGCAATCTCTTTCAGCGTTCGACTGGCGAGTCTGGCCGCGCCGAGAATGATGTTTTCCTCTCGGGAGCCGATCAAGCTCGAGGTGCGTGCAAGACTGGCGATAGCTCTCAACTCCTGCAACTCGATCGCTTCCGTACGGGAGTCCGCATGGGGCTTGGGACTCCACAGTCGCTCGATCAAATCCATCAGATTGGATGCCGAGGCCTCAAGGATCCAGACCAGTGGCCACGCGCTCAAGGCGAACCAACGCATCCACGGGGAGAGGGTCAAACAAACCCATTCCTTATTTCGAAGCGCAAAGAGCTTGGGAACCAGTTCGCCGATCACGATGGTAATGATCGTCAGCGGAATGACGATCAGCGTGATGGCGACGACGTTCGACCAACGCTCATTCAGTCCCATGTCTCGCAAGAAGGGAGCCAGATCTTCACTGGCGCTCGCCCCACCTGTCGCACCTGCGATCAACCCGACCAAGGTGATACCGAGTTGCACCACGGCCAGACTTTTTTCGATTCCATCCTTCATGGACAAGGCGGCTGCAGCACCCCAACGGCCTTGCGTGGCCAGAAGTTGCAGGCGAGAGACCGTTACCGAAGCGAGCGCGATTTCATAGGCCGCGAACAAACCGTTGACGAACACCATCCCGGCGACGACCAACAATTCAATGCTTGCCACAATGTCTTTTTCGAAAAAGGGTTTAAGTCGTCGAACCGAGGTCGGGCTGGACGGAAACACTGCGACGAGTCGCTCCTTCGCTCTATTGTAATAGAACCGAAGACAAACAGGTGCAGCACATCTTATCGTCCCAAGAAAGGAATACGGTTCGAGAAATCGTTTCCGTCAGGACGCCCATGGCGACGAACCATCATGCTTCAGCGGATCCCCCACGCAAACGGATCCTCTTCGTCGGCGATGACGGTGAAGTCGCCATTCACAAACGCACGCGCGGTGATGCTGGGAAGGATCATCTTGTTTTCAAAGTCCTTCCATTGATACTCGGCTTCAAACACGCTGCCGATGATGCTCTCCTGTCGCCATAACTCACCTGGAGAGAGTTTGCCATCGGCAGCCAAGCAAGCCAATTTCGCGCTGGTCCCCGTACCACAAGGTGATCGATCGAATTGCCCTCCAGGACAGAGCACAAACGAACGGGAATGATGGCGAGGGTCGCGAGGCGGACCGAACAATTCGACGTGATCGACTTCCGGGTAGTCCTTGCGAACTTCCTCGAGGATCTTTTGCGTGAGTGCGATCAATTCCGAATGGCTCAAATCGAGCCATGCCGGATCCGGGCATTCGATCAAGCAGAACCAATTGCCACCATACGCAATATCGGCATGCAACGCCGGCAATCCTGCGATCGTAACGACGTGTTTCGTTTGGATGCGATAGCTGGGAACGTTTTCAACGGTGACACGACAGTCCGGATGAAGCTTCACACGCACATCCCCGACACAGGTCTCCAGCGTCTGCAAACCGGGTTCGAGGAGGCCCAGATAACGAAGTGTTTCGACCACTCCGATTGTGCCGTGCCCGCACATCCCCAAGTAACCCACGTTATTGAAGAAGATGACCCCGGCGAGATTTTTTGGGTCATGCGGAGGAATCACCAATGCGCCCACCATGACTTCGGAGCCACGCGGTTCGTTGACTAAGGAGCGACGGTAGTGATCGAACTGGGTTTTGAAAATGTCGACCCTTTGCTTCACCGTGAACGTCGATCCTACGCCCGTCCCGTTTCCTTTCGGCCTCAACAACGAGGAAAGATCGTGCGGCGACGTCTCCGATCCGTCGAGATTGGGTCCTCCGGCGATGAGAGTCCGGGTTGGTTCACCCCCTGTATGGGAATCGATCACTCGAAAATGGGTTGCAGTTATAGCCATAGGGACACAAAGGTTCGTTCGAAGTACCAACTCGGAATGGACGACAAGGACAGTCCGGTTCTAAAGATATCACGAGCCCGTCGATGGGCTATGGTTGGGAATGGGATGGGAACGCGTTTGGCAAAACGGACGGAGCGAACGCAAAAAGCGTTTTGAATGGCAATTATCGCGACACGAGATAGGGAGCGAACTGTCCTGAGCGAAAGGCCCTCAAGAATTCCGGCATGCTACCTAATAGGTCGTCGCGCTTGGCCAACTCATGGGCACCGAGCCACAGCACTTCCGCCACTTCGGAGGGAGCCGGGACCGGTTCTTGCACTGCGGATCGGCTGCATCGAACCCATTCCAAGCGGGTACCCCAGCGTGTGACGCTGGTCCACAGGTGTTCGTGAACCTCGACCTCCAATCCAAGCTCTTCCAGAAGTTCACGCCGTGCTGCCGTGGGAATGTCTTCTCCTTCTTCGATTCCACCTCCCGGGAAGCAGATCAAGCCAGGAGCACGGACCCATTGCGAGCGACGGATGACCAGAAAACGATCTTGCTCGCACAAAATCCCTACGACCGCATGGCGGCCTTGATCGCGGTTGGGTTGAGGTTCCAGATGGGTCATTCACGGTCGCGCAGGTTAGGAACTAGTCTCGGAATAACGGAGCATTATGCGTAGATTGGACGCCACGAACAGGTGGATCATGCGGACAAAATCGCTGGCCACTGAAAACCAACGACAACAACGGTCTACGATCGCGGGTTACGAGTCGACGAAGGATCCCCCGATCGACCATACTGTATGACCGTCTGGCAAAGGTCGCATGACTTCTGCCACGAAAGTTCCATCGCTTCAACACTATTGCCTTTCTCGACCGATTTGCATGACGCCACGGCGCCTCTATTCTCCCCAATCCATCGCATTCCAGTTCGCTTGCACAGTCGTCCATCGATTGGTAGACGCGGGGTTCGTTGCCTATTTCGCGGGTGGCTGCGTGCGCGACGCATTGCTGAACATCGCGCCTTCGGATTTCGATGTGGCGACATCCGCTTCGTCGGAACAGGTCCGGTCTTTGTTCGGATCGAAGAATACGTTGGCCGTTGGGGAGGCATTCGGCGTGATCCTGGTCCGGGGCCGAATCGAGGGAACCAAGTCCCAGGTCGAAGTGGCGACCTTTCGCTCGGATGGGACCTACTCGGATGGCCGAAGGCCAGACTGGGTCGTCTATTCGACCCCCGAGGAGGATGCGCAGCGCAGGGATTTTACTGTCAATGGTCTCTTCTATGACCCCATCGCAGAACGGGTTCTCGATTATGTGGCAGGAGAAGACGATTTGCAGCGAAGGATTCTTCGAGCCATCGGAAGCCCGAATGCGCGGATCGAAGAGGACAAGTTACGAATGCTGCGCGCCATACGTTTTGCGGCTAGGTTCGCTCTTACGATCGATAACGAGACACGACAAGCCATCGTTCGTCATGCGACTACGATCACACAAGTCAGTGGCGAGCGGGTCGGCGTTGAAATGAACAAAATCCTATCCCACCCACAGCGTGTTTGGGCGTGGCGAGAACTGATGGACACCGGCTTGCTCTCCCATATTCTTCCCGAATGGTACCCAGCATCTAACGATACTGACGGTTCCGCGCACTCGGTTAGCCCGCTATCTGAACACAGCGATCGGGAGCGAGGCATCCAACTCCTCATGCACTTACCATCTCGGGCGATCGTGGCCGAAACGGCCATCGGTGCTATTTTTCAGCCATGGTATGAACGACTCTATGGAATGAATCCTTCCGCAGCCAAAGAACCATTCGACACGTTGCTGCATGCGCTGAAGAATCGTTGGAAGCTGTCCAATCGCGAGATCGATGCGATCCGTTTTGCTGTGGTGCATGCGGGAATGTTGGTGGACGCGACGCAGCATCCGTGGTCATGCATCCAACCACTTCTCACTTCGCCGTGGGTCGAGCATGCCTTGGATATTGCCGAGGCGACCACGGCATTGAAAGGTGTCCCCGCGACAGGAATTGCCTATTGTCGATCTCGATTGAAGGAACCCGTCGAGCAATGGGACCCGAGGCCTTGGTTGGATGGCTCCGACTTGATTCGGGCCGGGCTGCGACCGGGGCCTGATTTTTCCAAAATTCTCTCGGAAGCGAGGAGCAAGCAACTGGATAATGAACTCCCGTCTCGCGAGGCAGCCATCGATTGGCTGGAGGGACAAATACAAGCCATCGACAAACCGATAGAAAAACGGCCTGCAGGAAACTAATCGGCTCGGGGTTGCACCCTTTGAAATTGCGCTGTCCGAGTGCGTCGGAGTTTCAATCCGCGATTTACTTAGGTCTTTCGTACTCGTACTCCGCGTTAGCAGTACTCGTACTCGTACTCGAAGATACCGCATCGAGTACGAGTACGAGTACCATTTCATTGAGTACGAGTACGAGAGAAGCCAAAACATCGCAACTTCAAAAGTTTCACTGGAGCGGCGCGGATCAGAACAGTGCCAGCAAGAGTCCGACGAAACATATCCTGCCCTCAAAATTCGCCAATCTTGCCTCTTCTTCCAGATCGTCACGACCGGAACAAACGCCATTGCATTGCGGGGGTTGGCCGTTTCCTACCGAGTGAACATAGGTCCATCTCAATATGATTGGGGCTAAAAGATGGGTCCCCTTCCTTCAACTTTCGGTCCGTATGCACTCGACAGTCGATGACGCGATTTTGCCCGTAGATCTCGAGAAGTCCCTCCAGGGGGATGATGCGTATTCTTCCCTACGTGTCGACGATCCGAAAAAAATCGACGACCTACTGAGGCGATATGACTCGTTACTTGAGCAAATCGATGGCTTGGGGCAAAACATCGAAACGATCATGCGAGGAACCGGATACCTGTCTCCACCGGTATCCAGCCCAGTTGACGGCGGATCCCATACGCAGTCACAATAGAGGTACAGCCGTGACCGCAACGGCTTGTTGATTTAAATTGGAAACACAATTGCCACAATTAGCCGATGGGCGTTAGCCCCGGTTTTCGGAAAGGCAACCGCCGCTAACGCGGTGCGGCTAATTAAGGCAACAGCCTGGTAAGCAAAGCTGATAAAATATCCCTCCCACCCGAATTGAGTTTTAGCCCGGCTAAAGCTCGCGTCTCATCCGAGACGTCCCACCTTTTACCATCGAACTCTTATGGATCGTCTCGACTTTGCGAGTCAGGTCCTTCCGTTCGTGTCGTCCATTCGGGCGAGACGGGGGAACGGCCTGAGGTACCCATTCTCTCGACAACCATCCGGCGTTGCATCCTGGATCATCGCCTGGATCGTGTCGGCCGCTTGCACTGCAAACGGTTTCGGCCAAGCCGAATCGTTGCATGAACGAATCGATCGTCATGCCGGTCACGTCGCCGATTGGATGGTGGGAGTTCCGCTCGCCGAGAGCCAAAGTCTCCGCCGATTGTCCCTCGATCTTCGCAACGTCGTTCCTTCGTCGGAAGAACTGGATGCATTTGCGGCCGATGCATCGGAGGGCAAGTGGGCTCGATGGGTCGATCGCTTCCTGGCCGACCCAATGTATCGCGAGCGCATGGTGGACTGGTATGACAAGACGTTGATGCAACGTCGACCGTATCAGCATGTCGATCGGGCAACGTGGTTGGCTTACTTGAGAACCTCGGTCGATCAAAAAGTGCCACTCGATCAATGGATTCGCGATTGGATTCAAAGTGTTTGGTGGAACCGAAGCCAACGGGGTCAACAACGCTTCTTTCTGGATCGAGGAGGAGACTCTAACGCCATCGCCCGAGATTTAGGACGTGTCCTCTTCGGACGGGACATGCAATGCGCTCAATGCCATGATCATCCACAGCTCGATGACTATCTTCAAATCGATTATCACGGCCTATTGGCCTTTGTCTCCGCCAGTTCGATGGCGGAAGGAAAGACAACCGATGACAAAGGGGCTGAACAAAAGCTTCAGATGTATATTGAAAAGGCTGCCGGGGATGCGCCTTTCGAATCGGTCTTCAATAAGGGGGTTGCCTTTCGAACCGCGACACGACTTCCAGGCAGGACCGAGAAACTGGAGACAAGTTTGGCGCCCGACGGCAGATACCAAGCGCAGCCGATGTCCGAATCCTTTGCCGGCGTGCCTGCTCCACCGGTCGCAAGCCGCCGCACGCTACTCGCCTCCCAACTCGATGGTAACAACCGAGCATTCGCAGAGAATTGGGCCAATCGCATTTGGGCTTTGATGTTTGGACGGGGATTGGTGCAGCCGCTGGACATGCATCACTTCGATAATCCGGCATGCAATCCAGAACTTCTGGCAGCGATTACCGATGCATTGATCGCATCGAATTTCGATGTGTCGAGTGTCATGAGAGAGATGGCCCTGAGCAAAATGTATCGACGCGGCCGAACGATTCCACTGGATTCCTTTGCAAATGAGCATTCCGTGCTCGCATCCTCCGGTCAACCCGTCGAAGCCTGGAGTCAGCAGGTCGCAGTCTGGATTGAGGAAGAGAAAAAGAAGGAAGCCATTGCGGAAACAGAGGTGTCCGCCAAGCATGCGATGATGGACCAAGCCTCGGACATTTGGCGCGAAATTCAAAAGGAACGGGTCACGACTCGAGCGGAATTGGATGCTGCGGAGACCGCATTTCAAGACACCCACAAGAGATGGAACGAGGCGCTCGCATCCGCGAATACCGCGACGACCAACCATAAAAACCTGACGCAAAAAATCGCATTGCTCGAAGAAGCCGCGACCAAGTTGGAACAAGCCAAGACATTGGGAGACGATGCAGAAATCGGCGTTTCGATCGCAGCCACCCGCACCAAAGCCGAAGCGCTCAAGGGCCAACTTCCAGGACTCGAAACCGCTGCGGTCGCCGCCTCGACCGCACGGGATGCGGCTCACCAAGTGCGGGAAGCAGAACGATCGAAGTGGCAATCCATCGTGGATCGACTGCAACCTGTCGAGCAAAGACTGGGTGTCGCGGATCAAGCCTTTATGGACGCTCGATCGCAATTCCAAGCTGCCCGCCGTCAATCGGCATGGCACAGTCGGCGGATCCAACAAACGCAGCGACTGCAACAATGGATGCATCTTTCGCGCGAGATCGAATCCTTTCAAACGGAACGCCTTCGATTGGCACAATCCAAGAAGGAACTGGAAGACCAATTGGTCGTCCTCGGAACAAAGCAATCCGAATCGATCAAGTCGTATGAAGAACTTCGAACGCGATGGGATGCGGTCGTGGCAACCAAGAATGAACTGACCGCCAAATTGGGAGCCGTCCTATCGCAGCGCGATCAGTTGACGCAGACCAAACAATCCCTGATTGCGTCCTCTGCATTGCTCAGCGAGCCGACGTCGATCGATGGAGCCGTCCAAGCCCTGGATCAATCCATTGCGATGCGAATGTCCCAAATGGACTTAATGGATAGCGAATTGAAAACAGTCGTCGCTCTCCAAGCGCAGATGGAATCGACGGTCAACGCGTCGCGCGTGCAACTCACATTGCATGAGCAGCTTGTTATGGAGCATCAAAGTCAGCGGCAGCAAATCGAAATCAAGATCGCCGAAACGGAGGCGGGTCAAGGCAAACTCCGAGAGGAATGCGGTCTGTTGCGAACGGAGATTCGCAGCGATCTCGAATCTCAAATGGCCATCGCTGTCGAAAGGCCACTCAGTCCAGAGCAATTCGGGCTGTCGATGCTGATGGTTACGGGTCAGTTCCCCTACTATCGCCAAGTCGCACGGGATGAACTGGAAAAACAATCCCCCCTTCCTGCGGACGCCAACGACGAACAGAAGAGAGAACGCGAATTGCAAGCGACTCGGAAAGCCATGGACACGCTTCAGAGCAACGTCGATGGTTTCGCCACGTTGTTCGCATCCGGCGTGGGGCAAACCAGCGATGAATTCTTCGCTTCTCCCGATCAGGCGCTGTTTCTGTCTAATGGCGGCAGTGTGTATGGATGGTCCGCGCCCAACGGTAGCAATATCACTAGCCAACTGGTCCAAGCTGCAGAGCCAAATCAATTGGCCCGACTACTCACTTGGAACCTCCTAGCTCGCGAGCCCAACCCAATCGAGCAACAATGGATCACAAGTGAATTCACTCAACGCCCCCCGGAGACCAAACCCGCCATTGCGCAGGAGTTGGTATGGGGTGTATTGGCAGGTGTCGAGTTTCGATTGTATCCCTAATTTTACTTCCCAATCCTTATCAAGCACCAAACGGTCGTTCCTAAAAGAACCGAATCCAGGAGTCCACGATGAAGAAGGCACATTATGCATGTTGGACCGCCGATCATGGGGTCAATCGCCGCCGCTTTTTGAGTGGTATGAGCGCAATGACAGCAGGGGGTGCCATGCTCGGTGGGTTGGGAAGTTTGCCCATGGGACTAGCCGCTCAAGAAATGGCCAAAAAAGGAATGCGCATTGTCGTCTTCAATATGCATGGGGGACTGAGCCAGTTGGAAAGCTGGGATCCGAAGCCAGGGGCAAAAACCGGCGGTCCATTCCGAGCTATTCCGACCTCCGTCCCCGGAATCCACATCAGCGAACTCATGCCACAAACGGCTCGGCAGATGCATCATCTCTGTTTGTTGCGAGGGGTGAACACATCGGAGGATGATCACGGCAAGGGTGCTTACATGATGCTCACGGGTCGGCGTCAAACCCCGGCGGCCGAGTATCCTCAAATCGGATCGGTGGCGGCCAAGATGTTGCACGATGATCAATCGGGTTTGCCGGGCCATATCGTAGTGACGCCAGGCGGAGGTGGTGCGAGGGGGAACGAAGCGGCTTACCTGGGTCCCAAGTATTCGAGCATCCATTTGGGAGGAGACAAGCCACCCCTCAATTCCAATAAACCGGAAGCGATCACCGCGGATGCGGAACAGCGCCGCCATGATTTTCGTCGCAAGGTCAATGAACAATTCCTAAGTCAGAGGCGATCGGCCGTTACGGATGCGTATACCCATTCCTACGAACAAGCATTGCGATTGATGGAGCGGCGCGAAGTGTTTGAAGTCGCCAGGGAACCGCAAGAGGCTCAGGATCGCTACGGCAAGAGCGATTTGGGGCGGCAGTGCTTGATGGCCAGGCGTTTGCTAGAGCAGGGGGTGTCCTTCGTCCAAGTCACTCACTCCAATTACGACACCCACAACGACAACTTCAATTTTCATATCGAACAAGTAGGCGAATTCGATCAATCGTTTGCCGCTTTTGTCGATGATCTGGCCCAGCGCGGAATGCTCGAGACAACCCTTGTGGTCGTCCTGAGTGAATTCGGTCGGACACCGAATATCAATCTGTATTATGGACGAGACCACTGGTCGAAAGCATGGTCCATCGCGATGGCCGGGGCAGGAGTCGTGCGCGGCGCGGCGTTTGGGGCAACCAATAGCGAAGGAACCGAAGTCATCGATGGACAAGTCGATCACGGAGATATCTTCCATACCATTCTAAGATCGGTAGGAGTCGACTCCGGCCAGTCGCTGTTCGTGGATGGCCGAGAGATGCCAATTGCAGATCCTGCTGCCGAGCCGATTTGGAAGGTTTTGACGTGATCGAACTCGATGTCACCAAATCCAAGGTCCTTCACCAGTGGAAGTGCGAATCGCCCCTGATCGCGTGCAGGCTATCACCCGCAGGAGGGGTTTGTGTTAGTTCGGCCCAAGACTTCACGCTGCAGCGTTGGAATATGTCCAATGGTGAAAAATCGCTTTTGACGGGCCATGAGAGTTGGGTCCACGGTCTCACGTTTTCAAAGAACGGGGATCTCCTTGTTTCCGGAGGATGCGACGGGCGTTTGATTTGGTGGTCGGTCGCCGATGCTGAGCCCAAAGTCGTCCGATCGATTGACGCCCATACAGGCTGGATACGAGCCGTCGAGCGTTCCCACGATGGACAGACGCTGGTCAGCGTCGGTAATGATCGTGTGATTCGCTTGTGGAAGATGGACACGGGTGAGAAGCTGCATGAATGGCCGGCGCATGAACGGCATATCTATAGCGCTGCATTCCATCCCGATGGTCTTCATTTGCTCACCGGCGATCTGTTGGGGAAAATTTGTGTTTGGAAACTCGACGACCGTTCGCTGGTCCGAACGCTCGATGGTTCGACGTTGTATGCCGAGAACAAAGGACAGAACGCGGAGTTCGGAGGGATTCGGTCGTTGGCCATCAGTCCGAGCGGAAACGAAGTGTTTGCCAGTGGAACCTACAAAGCGAGCAACCCTTTTGGGGCCGTGCATGAGCCGTTGCTATTGCGGTTTCAATGGTCCGATGGGTTATTGACCAAGTCGCATGTGTGCGACGGGATTCCAGGGGGATTGCTGTACCGGACTTGCTCGATCAACGAAACGATTGTCGGGGCGGTCTCGGGGGGATCGACGGGCGGAATCCTTCTTTTTTTCAATGCCACTCAAGAAAAAGAAATCCACCGGGCGATGTTGCCGAGCTTGGCGCGGGACATGGATTTTGATTCTGCAACCGGGCTGGTTGCGACCGCCCATTTCGACCAGCATCTTCGCGTAAGTGCTCTTTTTTGATAATTCCGGAGGAATTGACCGTCACATAGCTTCATGGAATTACCATAAACAGAATCCTCAGCTCGCTCCAAGTCGCTTCACAAAGACTTCCCACGCAGCTGTCCATATCTCACATGAGGGTTCAATCGATGGTGCGTACTCTTCTTGGTTTGATTCTATTTGTCCCCGTCTTTTCACCTTGGTCGTTTGCTCAAACGATTGGACCAGGCACCAAAGCCGCACCCGCCGACGATATTCGCAGTACGGCATCGACGACAAGTGGCAAAGTGAACGCTTGGATTGGACGGAACGGGCTCAGTGCGGTCGTACTCAAGATCGAGAACCCGGTATCAGGCTCGACTACGATTCCTGGCAAGCTGAGCCAGTATATTCCCTCGACCCACGGTCTGGATCAATATGAATTGCAAGCGACGACGCTCGTGCAGAGTACTGGCAACGTTTCCAGCGATCGAGTCGATATCGAGTTGGAATTGGCGGGTGACAAGCGAGGATATAAGACCTTCGTCATTTATGCGAAGGGAAAGAAGACAGAAGGTGCGCTTGGGTGGGTAGCGTTTCGACCCGGAACAGGGGACCGAACCCGATCGCGAACTCTCATTCGGTTGAACCGGGGCAAGATAAAGGATGCTTCTGGCACAGCCACCAACGATCCGTGCGACGGTCCTCCAACGGATGACATCGGTGAAGAAGAACTCTTCGACGTGGATCCCGATTCGACGAATCAACCGAGCAAAACAGTATCGAAAACGCCAAACGCTGCTGTGGTTGCTCAGTAAGACTCGGGATGTTCATCATGGTCCATGGTAGCTATTCAAACCTCAAAGAATCGACGAGCCCAGTCCTGATACGGGCTCTTCCAGTAATGGCGTTTTGTAATGCCGCGTTTTATGTTTCCTTCCCTTCAAGGAGAAAATCGATGTTGAAATTTTTTGGTTTTGCGCTGGCTTGCTTGGTCGCCATCAGCCCTTCGGCGTGTTTTGCACAAGGAGGATTTGGACCGTCTCCAACTCCGACCGCGGTGACCGATCCGCCGGGCAGCGTGGCAAACAACACTGCTCCCGCTGGTCAAGTGAATTCCTGGGTCAGCCGTTTCGGTGACAAGTCCGCCACTGCCCTGACAATCACAGATACTGGCGCTGGCGGTGCACCATTGATCGGAACCCTTCGCCAATACAAATCGGATGGCGAAGGAGGCGTGATCAAGGAAACTTTTTCCGTCGATCCAGCCGGAACTGGTACTTTTCCAATGGCAACGACCCAATCGATCGACGTGATTCCAATCCGTCTGGAGTCTCGAGCCGATGCGGGCCTGCGCTATCCATCGTGGGATATCGTTTATGACGACCGCGAACCCACTGTGTTTACCCAGAAGATAACAACGACACCCCCTGGCACCAAAGTGATTTTGGGATGGGTGGTATTCAAGGAAGGGCCAACCAGTCGCGATCAGTCGACGACAACAGTTCGATTTGACCGCAAGAAAGTGAAGCCAGTGAATCCAACCCTTACCGATCCCTGCGCAGGTCCACCAACGGACGATATCGGAGAGGAAGAGCAGTTCGCTGCCAGCAGCAAGTACACCAATGCACCGGGTACAGCCTTGCCACCTCGTACGCCGACCGCGGTTACTCCTTTATGATCGTCTGAACAATGCGAAACCCGGTCGTCGCCGTTTGGTAGTCGGCCGGGTCGCGGATCATCGAACTGGAAACTGCAGATTTTGGGGAGAAACCGAATCTCCCTCCGCATAACACGAAGTCGTCTCCCTGTGGTAGCGGAAAACTGTTCCCATCGTCGCTGATGTAGTAGCGATTCGAACGAGTGCGGGGTCTAAATGTCGTATCGATCCACTCGGCGAGATTCCCCCCCATATCAAACAGTCCAAAAGCGTTCGGCCTTAGCTGGGCAACGGGATGTCGCATCGCGTCTGAATGTGGTTTAGTCCATTCGTACATGCCGATGCTTTTCTCATCGCTTCCAAAGTGCCAATCCTCAGAACTGTCGCTGGAACAAGCCCACGTCCATTCTGCAAGTGTTGGCAAACGATATCCACCGCGCATCAAATAATTGGGATTGGGTCGGCAAGCCTCGATATCCTCTGACCAGACGTTGTCATAGCACCATTGGTCTTTAGGGATGGATTCCTGTTCGTTGAGCCATTGGCAGTAGCGAATGGCTAGGTCCCAAGAGATAAAGTTTCTTGGCATCTCTGGCTCCTCAACCACCGAGCGAGGGATCGTTTTGTGATACGCACGGCGAATCCAATCCTGCACTTTGGTGTCTTTCAAGAACTGTCTGAATTGGCCCTCGGTCACTTCGGTGGAAGAAATTCGAAAATCTCGATCGAGCTTGCTCCACACCCTTTCTTTTAGTCGTTTGGGATCGATCGTCTCATCGCGAAAGTCACCCTGCTGTTGGATGAGGTCGAGTTTTTCAAGAACAAAATCAGACTCTGGACGGTCGATTCGAATCATTTCGTGTCCCTCGCTCGTTTTGGAGCGATGTGAAAGATTCAAAGCAAGTTCGATTGGAGTGGAACCGTCCGATTGAAGGTCCCATCGATTGCACCCCCATTTCGCCAGCGATGCCAAACGGGGATCATCGGATGTTCGAACGAGGTTGGGTAGGGTTTGTTTCAAGTACTGTTGGCTAGCAGAATCGATATCGCTCCAGGCAACCTCCCCTAAGGCCGAGATCAAGCTAGCATGCAATTTCGCAGATGCTGTCGACTGAAAAATTTTGACTAGTTCCTTGGGCGGGAGAACTTTCGCCAGCGAAGCGATCAAAGCGGTTTGTACGCTCCGCCCGTGCCGGTTCTCAAGCCCCGGAATCACTTCATCGATTTGTCCTAGATAGGCCAAAGCCAACGACAAGGAAGCGATGGATCGGGCACGTCGAGAGGCTCGTTCCGGCGTCAAAGTCTCACGCACCCAAATCGACGAGAACCGCTCCTTCTTACCATTGTCTTTGTGGTACTCGAGAACATCGGGACGAAATCCTTCGGCCAGTAGTCGCGCCGCTTGAACGCGATGACTTGCCGCATTGAAATCAGCGCTATTGTGTTCTGGCAACAGTCGCGTTTCCAACTTCGGTTGAATGACAAAGGTCGTCGTTATCCGTTGGGCTAACTTTTGCGCATCGAGAAATTCGATCCATTCTCCGTCATCGATCAGTCCGTCGAAATCGCAATCCAAGACACGGACCTTGTCGGTATCTTTCCGATTCACGAGGGAGCGGGACTTGGCGATGAGACGAGATCGGATCGCTGGATATTCGCTGGACCCCATTTTCTTGGCCGAGGTCGCCATCAACGCCAATCCTCGCACTTGATTCTCAAGCAATTTGTCCGCCTCGGAATTGCTTTCCAATTTCAAATCTTCAAGTGCTTTCAATGGAACGAGAAGATTCTCGAACGGCTCCTGTATCAATGCCAGTCGCAGTTGAAGAAGGAGCTTATCCCCGACAGAGATCGTGCTCTCATCAATTTCTTGAAGCAGCATTTCGAGTTCCTGGTCCCGTCCAAGACGTGCCAGATAGGTCGCTCTTTGAAGCAGGAAGCGAGTTGAAGAGATTGTCGTACCAGCCTGAATGTTCTCTTGCTCGAAGTCGTCTAGTTGCCGAAGGGCCTCGTCCGAGTGACCGCAGTTCGAAAGTCGCAACAGTTTATTGAGTAGAGCCGTCTCGATTTTTTTGCGAAGCGTCTCTAGGTTGGCGGCCCGATTTTCCCCAGAAACGAGCTGCTTGTTTAGCTCTTCCAAATTTGATTGGTAACTATTCTCATGTCTCCAATATTCCTTCCAGATCTCCGCCCGATCGTTTTTATTAACCGTTCTCTGGCTGCGCAAGTCGCTCATGACGTAAGCCGGATACTTATTGCCGGCGAAGAACTGCAATTCGCTAACGGTGATTGACATACGAATATCGTCTGTGGAGTCGTCCTCGCTCTCCACAAGTTCCGACGGATCGAATCCAGGCACGACGAAAAGGGCGTCGCTGATCGTCAAATCCCCGTCGTCATCCAACACCTCTAAATGACGGCGGAATTCCAACTCTCGCAGTGCGTTCTGCCAGAGGTCGCTTTGCTGTTCTTCTGCCGACACATTCAATTGAAGTTGTTGACCGGCGGATAGCTTTTTTGGGCCGCGATGCCATACGGCGATCCATTTTGGTTCAGGATGATCGGGGCGAGCGGGTGAGTCTTCTGGGAGGCGGTCGAAATCCACCAAGTCCCAATGCTCTTCTTGGTGCGAATCAAAGGTCTGACGGAAGGAATCCTTCGAGAGAGGTAAAAGCACCTCGACTTCGTGCTTCGCCGGAATCCAGGTCGCACTGAAGGTCAGCGGTAACGACATGCTACTGCAACGAATGGAACTGGGGACGAATCCTTCTCTTTGCATCGCTTGAACGCCCGCCAGCAGTTCTTTTTCCGGGATCGTCTCGGACCAGCCCCCTTTGGGGTAGATGGCGCCTCCCCAACTGGCCAGTTTTGCTTTGAGCTCTGGGGAAATCGAAAGGGGCATGTCGTTGGGCGACGTCAGTTCCTTTAAACGTGCTCGCAGTTCGGTGGCCAGCTCCGACTGGGAACTTACATTCCTCAATACAGGGATCATTTGTTCGCCAGTGGCATTCGATGTGGCCCGCGCTATCGTCCCCGGATCATCGTTGGACAGCGTAGCCAGAAGCGTTACCACAGCATCGGGTAAACCGTTGGGATCGCGTTCATGTTTCTCCGCCGCTTCCAGCAAGGGAGCGGTAAAATGCTGCTTCACAGGGAGCAAGAACGAAGTCCACTGCGACAAACGGGATGCGGGTTCACGCAACAAAATCGGGATCGATTGCGAAGCAAGTGGTTGCCAGGCATCGTGCCGGGGATCCTTGCGATTGGCCAGCAAGCTGAGCAACGGGAGTGCGTTGGGCTGCTTCGCATTCAGTGCGTTTTGGGTTTTGTCGACCAATGCTTGGTTATCAATGGCTTTGGAACGGGAAAGCGTTTCCAAAATTCCTTTTAGATCCTTGTCTTCGACCTCGTTGATATGGTCCAGCGCATAATCCGCATCCTCAGGAGAGATGGAGGCATTCGCGAGTGCGAAATGGAGATCGGAGCGAGCTTTTGCCGCAGCATTTGAGGAAGGGGAAGGTTTGGGCAAGCCGGCCACAGGATAGAAGAATGAACGACGAAACTGGTCGATCTCGCGGATCAATCGTGGCACCTCCGAAGTCTCGAAATTGGCAAGACTCTTAGACAGGTATTGGCCTTTGATTTGGTGATTGCCAAATCCTGCCAACGTCGCGACCCCGAGGAGAATCAACAACGACATGGCCGCGCTGCGGAACCATCGCTGGTTTGCGATACGCATCATCTTGGACTCCGCCGAGGTCCATTGACTTTTGGTGGTGAACCAATGGATCGCGATCCACTCGGTCATGGTAGGCAGCCGCTTGCTCGTCGGCTTCGCAACCCATGCGGAAGTGATTTCACGCAACTGCTCACGAACGCGCCCGGCTCGCGTTTCGGACTGTTGGAACGCTAACCACTTGCGCGTCGTTGCCACAAGATAATCGTGGGATAGCTGATATGCGGGCTCGGTCATGGAGGACCCCGTTTGGCTACCGACGGTGGATTGCATGCCGCTGGTCGGAGTGATCAACCTCACTTCGGTATCGAGCGATTGCAGCATTTTGCGAACGGTCTCTTCCTGAGCGCAGTCTCGCATACGAGCAAGCAAGTCACTCTCAGCAATGGCTGGTGGTTTAATCGTCGTGTCGTCTGGGGGAAGTAACTCGGTTAGCAATCGACGGACAGCGACTTCGTTGGCTTTGAGAAAGGGATGGGCAGAGGGTCCCACCAATTTCTCTTCGAGGAACGCGACACCGAGCCCTTCGATGCCCCCCATTTGCTTGAGCGTGGCTGGGGACCAAGTCTTGCCCTTGGTCATATCCGCCAACAGGGCGATTTGCAGTGGATCGATTCGGCCGATGCTTGCAAATCCTTGGACTGCTTCGTCGACGAAGGCGGTCTGGGACTGGGTCGGCGGATGGCTGATAGCGCCGTACGCTCGACCAAACGCAGTTAGAACTTGTCTTGCATGCAACTCGCCAAAGGGTTCGACCGTAACGAAATTCTTGTTTTGCTGGAGGGACTCCTCAAGCTCATCCATGAAGGAAGAAACACCGAGCACAAAGTCATCGCGAACGATTAAGATCACTTGAATCGTGACGCCATCGCATTGACGCAATGCATCGCGTAAGAGTGTTTCTGGTTGATTCCGATTGTGATTGAGCCATTGTTCGAATTGGTCGATGACTAGGACCAATTTTTTGCGCGATCGAACTCCTCCTGCTTCTCGAATGGCGATGAGCATGTCGGTGAGAGAGCCCTCGACAGCTTTGGAGCCAGCGACTTGCTTGATCTGCCGAGCCAGCATGGATTCCAACAGGTCGGGTTTCGCATCGACATAGACAACAGCGACTTGACTCTCGACCAAGGGCAAGACGCCGGCGCGCATGAGGGAGGACTTGCCACTGCCGCTGGGGCCGAACAGAACTCCGACCCGAAAGGTGCTATCGACCACGCGGCTTACAATACGCCGCGTCCAGAAACTGACACTTTCCGGGATTCCATGCCGATCACGGGCACCGGTGAGCAGGTAACGAAAGAAATCTGCATCGTTCGCGTCAAAGGGGCGCAGGCCATGCGGTACAACCGCAATGGTATCCAAATCGATGGATTGGTCGGTGGTGACCGTTTCCGGAATAGCATACGAATCCAGTCGTACACTACCGACACTGCCGACGCTGAGATCCCCGGTTCGCCATTGCTCCAGCTCTTCTGCGAAATCGCCTGCAGTGTTGTACCGATCGGAGATTTTCTTGTTGAGCGCCTTCATGCAGATCCGCTCCAACTCGCGAGGAATGGCCGCGTTGAGTTGCCGAGGAGGGCGGACTTCGACGTTGCGAATGCAATCGAGCAACTGTTCGCGGTCGGTCGCTTGAAAGGGGCGTTTGCCCGTGAGCAATTCATAGAACACGACCCCAAGACTATAGATGTCGCTTCTGCCATCCACGCGATGCCCTTCAAAGCGGGCTTGTTCTGGGCTCATGTAAGCCGGCGTACCGACGAACCTAGCCCCGCGGCCAAAGCCCGATTCGGGAAGGGCTAGACCAAAGTCGACCAGAATGGCGTTGCCTTCGGAAGTGACCAGAATATTCGAAGGCTTAATGTCCCGATGCATGGTCCCCTTGCCATGCAGATAGTTGAGTGCTTTTGCAAGCTGAGTGGTCACACGCAACGAATCGAGCAACGACCAATCGTCCCTTACGGCACGCTGCCCCAGCGATCCACCTTCGATGAGCTTCGAAACAATGTACGGTTGACCACTGTCTGTTTTACCAACATCGAACACAGGAACAATCGAAGCGTGGTCTAGATTAGCCAACATGCGGGCTTCATCCAACCAAGCGTTGACTTCCGCCACGGTTTGAAATTTCGTCAACAATTTCAATGCGACATGACGCCGTAGGACTTCATCTTCTGCACGATAAACGACGCCGAACGCCCCTTGCCCGATCTTTTCAAGCAATCGATAGCGGCCGATGATTTGGTCGGCCGTCCCTTCGAACGAGAGAGACATGGACTCGTCTGATGGAAGGCTCGGCTGGGCAGTCGGCAGGGCGGTCAGACTCTCATCGGCATGCCGAATGGTGGGCTCGTCTGCCGGATTTCCGGAGGGTGAGGAATCGTTGCGAGAACTAGAAGCTTCATCGGGTTTCTGGCTCGTTCCGTCGCGCGAATCGTCGCGTGATCCGTCGCGCGAATCGTCGTCGAACAAATCTTGATTGGGAGGGGTCATGCGGATTGCCGAGGGAGAAGTTCAATTTGTGTAGGTACACGATGCCGTAGGTACACGATGCCGTAGGTACACGATGCCGTAGTTACGCGTTGCCAGAGTGGAATTCCGTGATGCCATAGTGCAGAAACAGCCGTGGATGACATCGCAGCAGAAGGGAGAGGTGTCATGCGACATCCAAAGGACCCTTCCACTTCGATGGCAAATGCGGGATTGCGATCCTCATTCCGTGAAGCTTTATTATATCGCATCGCGGGGCATCACAGCGCGCGCCTCTTCAGGCAAATACCTGCGGGATTATGCGCAGCCAGTATTTCATCGGGACGGCAATTCGCAGTTCGCTTCGTCACCAATAAATGCGCTATTGCGTCTAGAAACGACTCAAGGGATGGACGGTTCATAGAACCGGCCATCCCCGAGTACTCCCCCTGCCTCTCGTTCACAGCTTTCGCTGTTCGCTTTCAATCTTCTCTTGTCTTTTTCCCCAATCTAGTTGGGCTGTTTTTCCCAATTGAACTTGGGTTTGGTTTCGGTACTGGCTTTCTTGAGCGGGGTCTCCGGCTTGTCCGCAGGCATCGCTGGAACTGTTTCTCTCACTTTTTCTTCGTTCCCTTTGCTTGCCGGAGCCGGTTTGACGATCTCCGCCTTGGGTGCTGCAACTGCCGATGTTGCGATCCCCTGGTGCTGTTGGAATTCCCCTTGGCTGACGATGCGAGGGCGGCTGGCACCATTGGCTAGGTAGACCGCAGCGCCTCGTTCACGCGATCGCTCATGAGCATCCCAGTAGGCTTTGTCAGGCCACAGGCCTTCTTCCAAGGTAATATTGTTGTATTCAAGCAGAGAGCCTTTCAGCAGGTGCACGTCCGCAATCGACTTGTTGTATTCAGACAAGGCTCGGGCGTAGTTTCGTCCAGCGTTCGCACGGTTTTGCTGTGCTCTCAGCAACAGGTCCATCGTCTGCTCGGAGGAAGAATCTCCGACATCGAATTTCTTTTGAAACAGCTTGACCATGCGATCGGCTGCAGCCAGGGCAGCGAGTTGTTCTGTCATTTGCGTGTAGTTCGTATTCAACTCGCCAAGCACTTGACTGATGCGATGCGACGCTGCGATTTCTTTTTCTTCGAGGATACTGGTCGCTTTGGCCAATTCCAGTTGTTTGTTTCGGATGTCGTTGCTGGCCCGACGAGCTCCAACGGCGTTCGGAGTGAAATCCATTCGAAAAGCCGCTTCCTGATAGTCACCCGAAAGCAAGGTTTCCCATGAGCTCGGAGGCGTTTGTCCAGGGTTCGGTGGGAAGTTTCCATGCCCCCCATTCGCGTTTAGCCACGAACCGCCGACACCGAGATAGCGATAGATGAGCGACGCGTCCAAGCTAGGCAAGAGGTTGTTCTTCGAGGAAACCAATTCCAGCTCACGTTGCTTGATCAACCATCGCTGGCGACGAAGATCCAAACTTCGGTGCAACGTTTCGTTTAATGCATCGTAGTAATCGAATTGGGCCAGACTGATCGAAGGCTTGTCGGCAGGGCGAATCAAACGACCGTCGGTTGCGGCCCAACCGACGAGCAACCGCAAGTTCCGTTCGCGACCAAAGAGTCCTGGATCGGCACCAGACACGGTCCCGCCACCTAGCGCTGCATCCAACTGTGCTTGGAAATCGTGGAACGTATACTTGGCTTGCGCTTCAGCGGCTCCGGCAGAACCCTTTTGCAATTTTTCGTACGCAAAGTGATAGGCTTGAGCCGCACTATCGCGAGCCAAGCGTGCGTTCTCTACGTTCCAATAGGCGAGATACAAATCCCAGTAAGCGTATTCGACATCGCGAACCACGTTGCGAACCCGTTCTTCGAAATCGACCAAGGAAAGGTCTTCGTTGATGCGAGCCAACACAACAGGAATTCGGTTGATGGCCGTCCCACGTCCTCGAAGCAAAGGATGCTGGACTTGGAACTCGAGGATCTGCGTGTAATCGTTAGGGACCGCGCGACCAAAGTTGTTCGGGCTCGATGGGGATTGGACGGGGATGTTGTTGTAACTGTAAATGGTTTGCGATCGGGCGGTGACGACACCGCCGGTTGCGATCCGTTTCGAGAGTGCCATCTGCCCCGTGCCATCTTTGGCCACATAGTTCTGCGGGTTGAAGATGTTATTGGCACCCACGTTGCGAGGGCGGTCGGTATTGCTGTACGACCAAAATGCCGAGAACTGTGCGTCGAATTCGCTGAGAGCATCTTCGACACCCCCAATTTGATTGGCTCTATAAGCGCCCCGGGGCAAAATGCGATTGCCGTTTTGGTCTACGGCCAGTTGTTGTGGACTGGTGGTGGTGGCAACCAGGGCTGGATCGTAGACGCTCGCCAGTTGCTGAGATGGGGTGGATAGGATCGCGGCCGCCATATCGATGTTTTGACGCTGCAAACCGGGTATGGTCTTGATGAGTTTGCTATTGGCCAGGGCGTAGGAAATGCACTGTTCGAGACTCAGATCCAGGAACTCAAACTTTTGATTGTCTAGCGTCAGCGGCTCAAAGGTCTGTGTCGCTTCTGGGAGCGGATTGATATCGAGATCGGGATACTCGATCCGTTGAGCTTGGTCGAGATAATGGGCCAGATCTGCCCTTTCGCGAATGAAATATGGCTGCGTGGGATGGCAACCTGCAAAGGCGATCCAGCCGATCTGCAGTCCAATCAACCATTGTTTGAAAATACGTTTCATTGCCGGGAGGTCCATCCAACGTGTCTCGGCCAACGCAACCCATGCGGATCTGGACGCGCCCAATATTGCCACAAAGCAAAACGAGCTCGAACCTGCGTTTGTCGAAATTGGTGTTAGGCCCCCCCTAACAAGCTGCGGTTCACCAAATTCCTGTTCGGGAGTTTGACGCACTGCGGCCTACTCCGTTCATCGGCATTGGCCGTGGCAAACTTTGACGATTGCGGAAGATTTTCCGGATGAATTTCGTTTGCTTGTAAAAACAGCGGGGAATCCCGAGTGTCAGGCAGAAATCGAAAAGATTCTTCCCATGTCTAGGCTTGAGTGCTAGCAATCGATCCATTGTTGCGTGTATCTTGCTAGCGGGCGTCTCAGGCAGGAGCGAATCCCGTCCCGTGGCGTTTTGGCGTACCAGGCGACCCTTTTCCTTGGGCTTTTTTCGGCGATCAGGATCGATCGATCCACGGATCTCGGATTTGGCTTCCGTCCCCCTGTCGAACCCCATCTGCATGTTGGCAAGGATTCCTAATGATTCTCTCAGGTGATGAAATACGCGCTCGTCTGGATTCCGATATTCACATCAGCCCGTTCTCGGAGGAATCGCTCAATCCAAATAGTTACAACCTGACGCTTCACGACGAATTGCTGGTTTATGAAGAAGTCGTCTTGGACGTCAAGGAACCCAATCGCTATCGAAAAATCCGGATCCCGGACGAAGGGCTTATTCTATCTCCGGGCCAGCTCTATCTTGCGAGAACGGTCGAATACACCGAAACGCACAATCTGGTTCCGATGATCGAAGGGCGATCTTCGTTGGCACGACTTGGGCTGTTCATTCACTGTGCCTCTGGATTCGGCGACGTTGGATTCTGCGGGCATTGGACGATCGAGATGTTTGCCGTCCAACCCATCCGTATCTACGCAGGCATTCGGATTTGCCAGATGGCATACCATGAAGTCGTCGGCTCGCTGCGAGAGTATTGCAGCGACAAGTACCAAAACAGCCGAGAAATCCAACCGAGCATGATGTTTAAGGAATTCAGTTGCCACCGTGAATACGAGCAGCTTCAACTGGATTTCGAAACACTGTCCGCCTCTCATACGGAGTTACCTCCGCCCGACAATCGCGGTTCTACACGTTCCAATTCATTCCCAGGCTAGCCATTCCTTAATTTGGTACGGCTTCCTTCGCGATGCCCCGTGATGCGGTATTTTTTCTTTCGAGCCACTTCGTCGATCCATTTTTCATGAGTTCCACTTCGATCGAACATATTCAGAGCCTGATTCCTCATCGCAAGCCGATGCTGTTAGTAGACGAGGTCGTCCAGCAATCGGAACGCAAGATTCATTGCCGCAAGACCTTCACATCGGACGAATTCTTCCTTCAAGGGCATTTTCCAAACTTCCCCTTGGTCCCCGGTGTGATCCTGTGCGAATGCTGCTTGCAAAGCGGAGCGATTTTATTGGCCACCGTAACTCCCGCAGAAGGGGTTGTTCCGGTAGCAACACGCATCGATGGTGCGAAATTCAAACGGATGGTTCGACCCGGCGAGACGATCGATATCGATGTGACCCTGAACGAAGTTGTTTCGACAGCCTATTTCATGACCGGTCGCGTCACGGTCGATGGTCAACTCGCGGCTCGTTTGGATTTCGCCTGCAGCGTTGCGAAACCCGAGGCATAACCGATGGTTCGAAATTTGCGAGTGCATGCAGTGGGACGCCCGGAAGTGATTCCGTTGGAAATGCCCGAACGATTCCGTCTCGAAGTGGTTTACTTCATGACCCCGACCGATCGACCGGGAGCGCCGATTCTGGCCGCCAACGAATACTGGATTGAGCCAACAAATGTAGAAACATGGCTGGAAGAAGGGGTGTTTTCGGTTGTTTCCCCTTTGGACGCAGAAACGGTGGCCGACATCGAATTGAGCGATGACCAGGAGCGGTGGCTTGAATGGCTGAAGCAATACAGCATCGACCGCGTTCGCATCGAACGCCCCTCTTAACGTTGGAGCCGTTCCGCAAGGTGTTTTCGCCCCTACTGTCCATGTACCCTTCGCATTGAGCCTATGCATTCAACCAATGGCCTGCAGATGATTGTTGCCAGAGCGCGCAATGGAACCATCGGCGATCAAGATGGGCTGCCGTGGAAACTAAGTGCGGACTTGGCGCGCTTCAAGCGGTTGACGATGGGGCATGCGATCTTGATGGGACGCAAAACGTACGAATCGATCGGGCGTTTACTGCCAGGACGTCAAACCATCATCTTGTCCCGTCAGAGCGGTTACCACGTCGAAGGAGCGCAAGTCTTCGCGACGATTGAACAAGCGATCGATGCATTGCCTCCCACGATCTGCCCGTTTGTTGTTGGTGGGGCGGAGATTTATCGGCTGGTCTGGCCTCTGGTCCATGGACTGCACATCACCCATGTTCTCGCCGACCTGTCTGGAGATACGCAGTTAGATCCCTTCCCGATGCATGATTTCCGATTGGTCGAATCGGAATGGATCGGTGCAGACGAACGGAACGAGTGGCCAACGCGCTACGAATACTGGAATCGAAACCAATCGCACTCGGCGTGAGGACACACGCGTGACCCACCCTAGCGTTCGAACATCCTGGGTAATGTCGGCCGGTGAAGACTCCCCTTCCAGGGTGGATGGATAGCAAGCATGGATCGGATAATTCAGGTCCGTCCGCATATGCAGTTCATGCGATTCGATGGGACAAACGCAAGCCCGTGCCGATCGCCGTCATGCCACCGAAACGACGCCAAATTTCGGATCACAACGAAAACCAACGCAATCGATCATCGCACCAAAAACATCAAACAGGTTTTCCACGCGGGCTTGTGGAAACCAACATCCTCTGGACATCCCTTCGATCAAAATCCGATCGACCGTTCCTCTAGTTCTTTACCGCATCTTCACACGATCGATCGAAATTCTTTCCACGTTGCGATCCGTTTTTGTTTGACTCGAAAGCTAGCAATTTTACAATCCTGACCCGCTCATCTCTGATCGAAGCGATGCGAGGCAAACTTCTTCTGCGATGCCGATCCCAAGTTATTGGGTCATCGATTGCAGGATCGAAGGGCGCTTGGCTCGTCGCTCAGAGTTTGGGCACTGGCGGGAGGGTTCCCGCTAGCATGGAATTCGATTTGGATGTTCGCAGGCCGCTTGTCGTCTCCTCCTCAGGCCCCGTTGAACGTCCGATCAAAAGAATCGCAAGGCCTAGGAGTTCGCGATGCGGATAGCGCAAGAAGTTGCTGTGCGTCATACCCAACTGCTGCGGGTGGTGGAATCCACGGTCCAACAAAGGATCGGAAAGCCGCGTTGGGACCTTTGGTTCGGCCGTGAGTCCCATTGGTCGATTCCCGCCGAGGGAATGATTCGAATCGAAGTCGAAACGGAATTCCATGCGGATTTCATCAAGCGGATGCTTCGTACTGATTTGCAGGCTGCGGTAGCGCAGGGGGCTGGTACCGAATGGGGGTTTGAAGTTCTGGGGGCTCTGCCCAAATCCGTTCCGAATCCGTCGGTTGAGCCCCCCAACGCAGAGCAAATACCTTACCATGGAGAGTCGTTACAGCATCCGAAACCAATGCTAGTTGCGAGCCCACTTTCCAGCGTCTCTAATCAATCTTCGGGTTCTCTCTCAGATCGATCGTCTGTGAATTCCGCCATTGCTCAAACTCGATCCGAAAAGCGCCTAGTCGATACGGCAACCACGGTTTTGTCGGGGGACGAAGCAGCCCATTTGAACGCTGACTCCAGCGGACTGAACGCACGCGATGTCACGATCGAACGCAACGCGTTCCTAGCGGAATTGCGAGAGGCGGAATTGAATCCCGCAATCGACAGAGCCACCATCGAGAGAGATAGCATCAGCCCGGAAGCCGCTCCCCGATTGCAATCGGGACCTTGCCTCCGCGTCGTTCGGGATGATTCGGTCGCGTCCGCTTGGGCGACGGCACCTGTTCAGGATATCGAGGTTCCCACGGCGCGGCCGATCGATCCCGCCGATATGGAAATGGATCGCCTGCTCGCCATCCGTCGACAAAACGAACGGCGATGGGAAGACCTCATCGTCGGAGAACACAATCGATTCGCGGCCACCGGCGCGGAGATGGTTCTCGAACGACCGGGACAGATCAGTCCATTTCTTATTCATGGCCCCCACGGGGTTGGCAAGACCCATCTCGCCTTGGCTCTCGCGCAGCGCTTGCGACAGCTCTACCGCTATCGGCGTGTCCTGCTCTTAACGGGCGAACAATTTACCATCGAGTACACCGAGAGTGCCAAAGGGGGAGGGTTCGCCAGTTTCCGACGCAAGTATCGCGATGTCGAAGCCTTGGTCATCGACGATGTTCAGTTTTGTTTAGGCAAAGCGGGAACATTGGTCGAGCTTCGCAACACGATCGACTTGCTGTTGCGAGACAAACGACAAATCATCTTGGTTTCGGATCGTGGACTGCACGAACTGGCGGGACTCGGAACGGATCTCTATGCGCGACTCTCCGGCGGAATGAGCTGCGGGATCGAACCGATGGACGGTGGAACTCGCAAGCAACTCATGCATCGCTTATGCGCGTTGCAAAACGTATCGATCACCGAAGAAGCCATCGAGCAACTCTCGCGTCAATGTGGCGGGGACGCCCGCGTTCTTCACGGAATCGTTCACCGATTGGTTGCTCGGCAACGAATCCAGGGGACCGAACTCTCCACCGACGATGCCCTTCGATGCACACTCGACTTAGTTCGTGCAAGCCAACCGATCGTTCGACTCACCGATATCGAACGCGTCGTGTGTTCGGTTTTTGGTCTCGGCGAAGAAATGCTACGGGCGAAAACCAAGTGCCAGAGCATAAGTCAACCTCGAATGTTGGCCATGTTTTTGGCGCGGAAGTACACCCGCTCGGCCTTGTCCGAAATCGGTGAGCATTTCGGAAATCGCCAGCACTCCACCGTGATCTCCGCGCAAAAGAAGGTCGAGTCCTGGCTTTTGACCGATGATTCCATCTCCATCGGACACAATCGGGTCGCGGTCCGAGAGATCATTCGTTCGGTGGAAGCGACCCTTCAGGTCAGCTAACGCTTTTTGAAGTTGCGCTGTTTTGGCTTCCCTCGTACTCGTACTCAATGAAATGGTACTCGTACTCGTACTCGATGCGGTTTCTTCGAGTACGAGTACTGCTACCGCGGAGTACGAGTACGAAAAAACCAGGAAAATCGCGGATTGAAACTCCGAGAAACTCGAAAATCGCAACTTCGTAACGAACGCTTCGACGTGTTCATGGAACGCCTACCAATTCATGGATGCATGCTCTGGGATGCAGTGCCGTGGTTGACTCCGAACTAAACTGCGAGTCGGTCTCTATGAATTGTTCTGTGTGCGTGGCAACAGTCCATGCATTCCCTGTCGCACGACTGCAATTGTCATGATCCTCACGTTTTCTTGGAATGCCCTCGATGCCGTGGGAAGATTCTGCGTCCTGTTGATGATCCTCTCGGGATTGCTTCATATCCCGCTCTTTTGGATTTCCGACGCGTCCTGGGAATCCCCTATTTCGTTTCGCAAGCCGATTCTCTTTGGATTGTCGACTGGGGTCACACTTTGGTCCCTGCTCGATGCAATCCAACGCATGCGCCCATGGCCCATCGATCGCATCCTAGCTCGCTCGACCAGCCTGATCCTCCTCTTGGAAGTCGCCTTGATTACGCTTCAAGCATGGCGAGGGCGCGCGAGCCATTTCAACCGTTTGACGACATGGGATTCCGTCATTGAAACGCTCATGTGGTGGTCGATCGTGTTCGCTTCCTTCGTCGTCTTCCTACTGACGATTCGCGCGTGGCAAAGGAACGCTTGGTCAGGGGATTCACCTGCCATGCGATTGGCCATCCGATGGGGATTGATGTTTCTGGCGATCTCGTGCGCCCTTGGGTTCACCATCACGAATCTTGGGTTCATGAACTTGACACTCGGTAGGCCGCCGGAAGTCTGGCCACCCAAAGGCGTATTAAAATTCCCGCACGGAGCCGTACTCCATGCGATCCAATGGTTGGTGATCCTGGCCTGGATGTGCGATCGGTTCCATGCACGCTGGCCGCTATGGGCCATTGGGTCCGCCGTCGCCGCGAACGGAACATGGTTGGCATTCGCTTCAATGCAGACCATCCGCGGCAGGGGGAGATGGGAGTTGGATCCTGGGTCGACAGCGATCCTGGTGGTCACCGTTGCATTGACGGTCGGATCTCTATTCCTAGCGACGTACGCGCGATCGAGATCGAGTCCTTTTAAGACAGACGATCGATGAGAATCGGGATCGCGCGATATGCAACACGCTACGCATTGAGACCTAACAACTAGGCACCAAACTTGCCCAATCGACCGGCGTTAGCTAACGCCAGTGTCATAAGGTACTGGGCTTCGAAGTGCCCCAGTCCGCCCGTGATGCACGTCGTTTCATTGAATGCCTTGTGCGGATCGGGACGGCAGCAATCGGAAACCAGCAGTGTCGGAACGGGGTGCCATGAATGGCTCTTGAGATAGCTCGGTGTGCTGTGGTCACCTGTGACAATCAGCACACTCGGTTTGAGAGCAATGATTTGTGGAATGACGAGATCGAGATCCTCGATGCGAGCGACTTTCTCCGCAAAGTTGCCATCTTCCCCTGTGCTATCGGTGTATTTGTAATGAAGGAAGAAGAAATCGTATTTGTCCCAATTCTTCTTGAGAACATCGATTTGCTCGTGCAGCGTTTGGGCCGAGCCCACGATATCCATCCCGACCAATCGTGCGAGTCCTTTGTACATCGGATAGACAGCGATGGCGGCAGCCCGCAGTCCATAGACTTCGCGATAGCTCGGGAGGGTGGGCTTATTCGCAAAGCCTCGCATCGTATGGAAGTTTGCCTTGGGATGACCAGCCAAAATCTTTTTGGCTTGGACCAAAAACTCTTTCGCAACGTCCGCTGTGCGTTGACTCTTTGGGTCATGGGCCCTGGGATCAAGCGGCGGAACACCCGTCTTCTGAGGATCGGTATCCGCTACGTTTCCTCCCAGTCCAGGGCCTCGAAAGACGACGACGAAGCGATGCTCTTTGACCGGTTCGACGAAGATCTCGACTCCAGGGATTTTGATCTGACGGAGCGAGATGGCAAGGGGTGCACTTTCTTCGCTGCTAATGCGTCCTGCCCGTCGATCCGTGAGCTTTCCTTCGCTGTCGATCGTACAGAAGTTGCACCGAATAGCCACGTCTCCGTCTTGGAGTTCGAAGCCGATGCCGGTCGCTTCCAATGCACCTCTTCCAATTTGGTAATGGAGCGGATCATATCCGAAGAGCCCCAAATGACCTGGTCCGCTCCCCGGTGCAATCCCTGGTTTAACAGGGATGCTGGCACCTTGGATACCGATCGCCGCGAGCGTATCCAAGTTCGGTGTATTTGCGGTTTCCATTTCCGTCAATCCGCTCGGGGTCATCGGTAAACCACCCAACCCGTCGGCGACCAGCATCACAATCTTGCTGCCGTTGTCTAATTGAAGTTCACGGGTCAACGTATGAATATCCATCGCAATGATTTCTCCGGTCCTGTCTGGCGTGCCAATAGGGGTGACTTCCCTCTGGTTTAACAAATATCAAGCGATTCACAAGCCGAAACGGGGTACCAGGGATCCCAGCACCCCACGAATCCACGGCATGAACCGGTCCGTGCATTCATTCCGCGGGATCGCCACTTGCAAACTTTCCAACGCAGTCCAACCAGGATTGGAGGAATACAACGATGCCGCCAATCGGACCCTGGCAGGGACCCGGATTTCGGGTTACGCTTTAATGAATCGATCTCGCAGGATCTGCTCCGGAAAGGCCGACGAAACGGATTTGTTCCACCCCCACGGGCGTCGTCCTTGGCGAGAGAATTAGCCGGTTTGACTCCACATTCCATGGCGCGCGATCAGACGGTTGCGTTACCCCAGCGGATAGTTGTTCCCATTCCATTTCGCCCTCCTCAGACACTATTGAATTTTCAGATAATGCACAGCAATTCGTCGGAACAATCACCCTCTCGATTCTCCCATCGAAACATCCTGTACCGTGCAATAGGGCTGGCTTGTGCTCTTTGGATGATCGCAATTGGATCGAACGAAGCGTGCATGGTCGCAAACGAAACCGCGACCGACGCAACGGTGGACCAAGAGGGCTCCGCTTTGATCCCTCTGGGGATTAGCAAAACCAAACCGGACTCGGGACCATTCGTCGAACTCAAGAACGGTACGTTCATGGTTCCCTACCGACAAAAGGTGGAATCGACCGACGTCTCGTTTGAGATGATCCCGATTCCAGGTGGTGAATTCGTGATGGGATCTCCCGAAAACGAACCTGGTCGCAATGCAGACGAAGGGCCTCAGTTCACTGTCCAAGTAGAACCGTTCTGGATGGCGAAAACCGAATTGACATGGGCTGAGTACAAAACCTTCATGAAGACCTACGACATCTTCAAACGATTGTCGCGGCAAGGCATTCGCAAAGTCGTCAGCCTAGAAGAAACCGATGCAATCACGATCCCGACACCCCTCTATGAGCCGAGTCATACCTACGAGTATGGCGATGACAAGCAACAACCGGCCGTGACCATGACTCAGTACGCGGCCAAGCAATACACGAAGTGGCTCAGCGGATTGACGCAAATCGAATATCGCCTGCCGACAGAATCCGAATGGGAATATGCCGCTAGGGCCGGTTCGAGTGCGGCGTACTCCTTCGGGGACAATGCATCGGAATTGTTGGAGTATGCTTCCTTTGCGGAGAACAGTCCCGAAGGGGCGCCGAAAGTAGGAAGCAAGAAACCGAATGCGTTCGGATTGCACGATTTGCACGGAAGTGTTTGGGAGTGGACGATCGATCAATACTCCGCCGACGGGTATGGCGATCGAGCAGGCAAGAAACTGACTGTGTTTGAAGCGATCACGGTTCCGGACAACAAGGAACTGCGTTGCGTTCGAGGAGGCGGGTGGCAAGATCCAGCCGAACGACTTCGATCCGCATCGCGCATGGGCTCGGCCGATGAAGAATGGAAAGATTCGGATCCCAATGTGCCGCTGAGCCCGTGGTGGTATACGACCGATCCCGCTCGTATGGTGGGCATGCGTTTGGTTCGGTCCTCGGCTTCGCTAACGCAAGAACAACGCCATTTGTTTTGGGATGTAGATAATCCGGATATCCAAGCCGACGTAGACTTCCGGCTCAAAGAAGGTCGCGGTGCGATCGGCAAATCGGTCCCCGAGTTGTCCGAAGAATACAAACGCAAGAAGTAAGCTCCCTTCCTGATGTTTCCGCAGAAGCTGTCGAACTGTTCCTAAGCCGGACCAATCACGAAAAGCATTTGCGCTCGCGAAAAAATGTGACCGAACTGCGTCATGGCGGGAGCTTAGTGGCATCCATATTCTCATGGGGTTGGCGCCACCAATAAAGCGTGACTGCTCTAGGTGTGGATCAAAATACCCATCCACCGTCACGGCTCCCGCCCCTTACGTTAGAATGCTGGCGGTTTTACCGTCATCCTCTCCGGACACTCTTGCAATATGAATGCTTCGTCTGCCTCGACCCGCGACACTCAAGCTTGGGACTGGAATCTCGCCAGGCTATTCATTCGCCGATGCCGTCAAAAGGGTCAACAGGTAAAGTTATATGATTCCGCAGGAGCTAAGTTATCCGGAAATGATCTCCTCCTGCGCACACTTGCCCTGAAGCGGATCATCGAGCGCGAAGCGATTCGAGCGGACGAGAAATTTGTCGGAGTTCTATTGCCACCGACCGCCCCAGCCGTCGTCGTCAATATGGCATTGGCTTTGTCTCGGCGTGTCGCAGTCAATTTGAATTACAGCGTATCGGAATCGATCATCAATCAATGTATTGAGCAATCCGATATCCAACACGTCATCACCAGCCGCAAGGTGATCGAAAAACTAGGCTTGAAACTCAACGCTTCCGTCGTCTATTTGGAGGACTTAAGGGACAAAGCCACGGTTGCAGACAAGATCGTAGCCGTGACACAAGCCAAGCTAACCCCCGAGTGGTTGTTGGCGTCGCAATTCGGATTGAATCGCAACCAACCGGACGACTGGTTAACCATCATCTTTACATCGGGCTCAACCGGTACACCCAAGGGAGTGCCGTTAACCCTCAATAATATCGCCTCCAATGTCCAGGGCTTTGATTCGATTATCGGTGTCAAAGAGAGCGATTGCTTTTTGGGCATCCTTCCTTTCTTCCATTCGTTTGGATATACGGTCACGTTGTGGGGCGCGATGACGCTGCCATCCTCCGGCGCCTATCACTACAATCCTCTCGAGCCCAAGCAGATTGCCAAGCTCATTGAAACTAGTAAATCCACAGTGGTACTAGGAACACCTACCTTTCTTAGGTCCTTTATCAAACGCATCGAGCCGGAGCAATTCAAGACCGTCGAAGTGGTCGTCGTGGGGGCTGAAAAGATGCCGATCGCTTTGGCGGACGCCTTTGAAGAACGCTTTGGAGTCCGACCTATCGAAGGTTATGGCGCAACCGAACTCAGTCCCGTCGTGTCCGTCAATGTTCCACCCAGTCGCGCCAAGGCGGAAGCCCCGCGTGAAGGGACGCGCGAGGGCTCTGTAGGCAAGCCACTTCCAGGAGTTCGAGCCCGCGCGGTTTCTCTCGAAGGGGGCAAACCGCTTCTCTCCGGGGAAACGGGCATGCTGCAATTTGCGGGTCCAAATGTCATGCCGGGTTACTTGAAGAAGCCTGAGCTGACCGCAAAGGCCATGGATGGTGAATGGTATATCTCGGGAGATGTTGGCCATATCGACCAAGACGGATTCATCTACATTACCGGTCGGCAAAGTCGCTTTTCCAAGATCGGTGGGGAGATGGTGCCTCACATCCAAGTCGAGGAAGAGATCAATGCCCTTCTCGGCGGTAGTGAGGAAATGATCAACCTGGCCGTTTGCGGCGTACCGGATGAAAAGAAGGGAGAACGTCTCATCGTCCTGTATACCCAACTCAGCAAAGACCCTTCCGACATTGTCAAACAACTGCTTACGGCCGGAATGCCCCCGATTTATGTTCCAGGTGTCGACAGCTTTGTTCAAGTCGCTGCGATCCCGATCTTGGGGACCGGCAAACTGGATTTGCAGGGACTGAAAAAACTTGCTCTTGAGAAAACCGGAAACTAGGAACCATGGATGCACATGATGACGACGTTAAAGCAGGGAAGGTCGATTCAGTTACGACGTCATCCCAAGGACCCGACCAAGAACAGGTCGAGAATGAGCTCGGGCGAAGCAAAATTCTCTCGGACCGTTCTTTCTGGGGGATCGCGGTCACGCAATTTCTCGGTGCATTCAATGACAACCTCTACAAACAATTGATGCTGTTGATGGCATTGCCTGGTGCGGCTGCAGCCCTCAAGGGGGATACTCAGGGATGGGCCACCATGGCCTTTAGCTTGCCATTTGTTTTGCTCAGCGGAGTGGCGGGATACCTCTCCGATCGTTACAGCAAGAGCCGCATCATCGTCCTGTGCAAATTCGCAGAGATTGCCATTACGTTGCTGGCTGTCTTGGCGTTCCTTTGGTATCCCCAATTGGGGAACGCAGGAACTTGGACAGTACTGGTCATGATGGGAATTCACAGCACATTCTTTGGCCCGGGCAAGTACGGCATTCTTCCCGAGTTGTTTGAGAAGCGCGATTTGCCGCGAGCCAATGGCTTGATTCTGATGTCGACATTCTTGGCCATCATCCTCGGTGTCATCATGGCTGGAAGGGTCAAGGACTTGCTGGTGATCAAGCTTGCCGATGGCACCGAAGATTTTAGTCGGCTGTGGATCGGATCCATGGTATGCGCTGGTGTTGCCGTCATCGGTACGCTGGCATCGATGCTGATTCGCTTCACACCCGCTGCTCAGCCCGATGCACGTTTCACATTCACCGATGGTATCGCGCCCAAGCCGATTCGCGAGTTGCTACTCAAAGACACTCCTCTATTCCTTGCAATCATTGTGTCGAGTATGTTTTGGCTCGTGGGAGGACTTGTGATACCCGTCGTAAATAGCCTCGGGAAAACACAACTCCTCCTCCAATCGGATGAAAAGATTAGTAATCTGACCGCAGGATTAGCGATCGGGATAATCATCGGTGCTATCGGGGCAAATATCGTACTCAAAGGAATGACACCTTCGAGGCAAGTCCGATTGGGAATGGGAATCATGGTCACGATGATGTTCCTATTGGGGTTCTGGCTTCCCGGTGGCCAACCCATCTTTGGATATTGGGGATCCCTAATCGCACTCATTGGCGCGGGGATCGGAGCCGCCGTTTTTGTCATCCCATTGCAAGTCTTCCTACAGCAACGACCACCTTCTGAATTGAAGGGACGAATGATCGGGACGATGAACTTCGCGAACTTCGTTGGCATTTTGATCGCTGGCCCTCTTTACCAACTTTTTATCGCAATCGCCGTCTCCCTGGGTTGGCCGGTATCGTCTGTCTTTTGGATGATGTCATTGCTCCTCCTTCCTATTTTGCTCTTTTATCGATTGAAAGATGATCCATGATCGATCGCGTGGAATCACTCGACCATGGAATTTGAGAGCTTGGCACATCGATGGGAGAAAACAAAAGATGAATCCTGCAAAGGTAGATCGAAGCAAGGTGGTTCAATTCACCGATTTGCCCAATGTCGGCCGAGCGACAGCGATGGATTTGAAATTATTAGGCTACGAGAAGCCATCTGACTTAGCTGGGCAATGCGCTTATGCCATGCATGAGAAGCTGTGCGAAATGACAGGCGTTCGACACGACCCATGTGTCATCGATGTCTTTCTATCGATCACTCGGTTTGTGGATGGCGAGCCACCACGAGCGTGGTGGGAGTTTACGGCCGAGCGTAAAGAGACCTGCGCCGTCGCTCGAGTATCGCAAGGGTGATCGGCGACCTATTTTTGTTGGAAGACTTTTTGGGGGATACCGTGTCGGAGGAATTGGATCGTTACATTCTGTCGTTGGAGGAATTTCTTCGGCAGTTGAAGCTAGACCGGGTCCAATCGATTCACCAATCGAAGACAGATGGTGTCCATCGTTTGATCGTAAAAGATGAATGGGGAGATTCGCTCAACGTTGAGTCCTGGAACGATGAACTAACGATTGAGTTCAGCGAATCGCATTGGCATATCTCGCAGTCCGATGATTTGGACTCGATGAAGCTGGAATGCACGCTCGACGTGCTTAGCACCCTACGAGGAGAAGTCACCACGTACTCGGCGTGGAAGTCAGGAAGGGCACTGGGGGGCGGCTGCTGTTTTGACGATTCTTGTCTGCAGCGTTGCCGTAAATCTTTTCCAACCGCAGAAGAAGTAAGAGTGAAGTCCTTTGGAAACGAGCGGGAAGTTCACGCGTTGGACCCGAATTGATCATCGGGTAATTATCCAAGGGTCCCGTGCTAACGCTTTTTGAAATTGCGCTCGGTTGGCATTCTCTCGTACTCATGCTCAATGAAATGGTACTCGTACTCGATGCGGTGTTTTCGAGTACGAGTACGAGTACCGCTAACGCTGAGTACGAGTACGAAAAACCCGGGCATAACACGGATTTGGAGCCCGAGAGGCTCGAAATAGCGCAACTTCAAAACGAACGCTGCGGGATGGGATAGCTGGTGTAACGCAAAGGCGTATTTTGCCGACCGAACCATGTCATTTTCGGCGCAAAGACCAAAGAATCGGGCTCAAGGGATTGCTCGAATCGCTGATCCTCTCGACCTCAAACTCATTGGGGACGAACGCTATCCATTTGGAAATTTGATCCACTTCCTGTCGACCTCCCGACTGTCCAACATACGCCAGTATCGATAATCGCCCGCCCGCGCGAAGCATCTTGGCAGCCGCCAGGACCGCTGGCATCGTCGTTTCAGCGCAGGTCACGATGGACTTATCGGATAGCGGCAAATAACCCAAATTGAACATAACACATGCGACTTGGCCGACATGCTCGGGTGCAACAATTTGTTCTAAATGGCTATGCGAATCAATCACACAATGGACGCGATGGGATAGGTTTTCTTCCGCGAGTCTTTGCTGCACGCGAGCCATCGCGACCGGTTGGATATCGATCGCGTAAACAAAGCCGGTATCCCCGACGTGCATCGCTAAGAAATGGGTATCAAAGCCATTGCCAGCCGTCGCATCGATGGCAATCGCTCCCGGAAACAAAGAATCACGACAGATACGCTGTGCTTCGACGGTCAAATGCATGATGAATCAGGCCGACGGGCGGGCCCGCGCCATGGGATTAAGCCAACGCTTTGGGGTACGATCCGAGAACATCCAAACGCAATGCTTCACGGCGCAATTTTGCAATCATCGATTGCACATTCGGTTGATCCCCATGCCCATCGAGTTCCACCAAAAAGAAATACTCGTTCGCTGAGCCAGGAACCGGAAACGACTCGATCCATGTCAGGTTCAAGCCATGTTCCTTGAACAACAGCATCACATCTGCGAGCGCACCCGGTTTGTGGGGGACTTGGAAAAGAAGAGAGGTTTTGTCGTTACCGGTCGATGGTGGCCGTTCCTTGCCAATGATCGCGAAGCGAGTGATGTTGTTCGGATTGTCTTCAATGGAACGAGCAATGATGTTGAGTCGATGGTGAATGGCGGCTTCGATCGAGGCAACAGCGGCAGCACCTTCTTCTTCCGACGCGATCTTGGCTGCGGCTGTTGTGCTGGCCACCTCGACCCAACGCGCGTTGGGCAAGTGCTCTTGCAGCCAATCGCGACACTGCGAGAGAGCTTGCGGTTTGCTGTGGACGGTTCGGATCTGCGAGCGATCGCAACGGGCTAGGAGATTATGATGGATCGGGAGCAAGACCTCACCGCATATCTGCACCGGCATTTTGATGAACATGGTCAACGTGTCCGCGATTCGGCCGTCTGTCGAGTTCTCGATGGGAACAACGCCATAACGGGCTTGGTCCCGGACCACTTCTTCGAAGACAGCACCGATGGTGCGAACGGATTCTAGTGGCGAGGACGCACCAAAGAACTTGCACGCAGCCAAGTAACTGTAGGAGTGCTCGGGACCGAGATAGGCGATTGTCGAGGTGCCGATGGAGTGTGCGTAGGTCGCCCCTCGGATATACGTGAGGACAGAGCGCTGCCTCTCCTCGAGGTTTGCATCCGAGGGTGAAGCCGAACCAGGAGACTCGGACTTCGATCTGAGATCGTGAACCATTTCACGCAAGGTGGGAAATGGCTGGGGCGCGGTGGACTGCCAGTCTTGAAGAAGCTTGATCCGGCGTGTGATGAGGGCCAGCAGTTGATCATCGATCCAGTGCAGTTCCTCGTCTCTGGGGAGCCCATTCGACGTTTGTTTTAGATCTGCTTCGGACTCGTGTGGCCGGTTTTTCATCGATCGATCTGCACTTTGAAATTCTGTCAATTTGGCGTAATGACTTCCCTTCCCGAGGCCGCCGCCGTCAGCCGAGCCTCCCTTCCATCGACGCAAACCTTTATCATAGATAGGCTTGCGACAAAATCACCCAAGTCGCAGGATAAATTGGCACAAGTATTGCTTTCCAAAACCGGGCATCAGTGAAATGGCAGGCCGGACAGTCTTCTTGGCGACTTTCACGCTCGAAAAAGACCATCGTAACGGGAGAATCCAATTATGGCATCAGGTGAGAAGATCATTGGCATCGATTTGGGCACCACCAATTCGGTAGTGGCTGTGATGGAAGGTTCGGAAGTGAAAGTTATTCCGAATGCTGAAGGAAACCGCCTGACTCCGAGCGTGGTTGCCTTCACCGACAAGAGCGAGACGATCGTTGGCGAACCAGCGCGTCGCCAAGCGGTTACCAACCCTCGCCGGACTGTTTACTCGGTCAAGCGATTCATGGGCCGCCGTCACTCCGAAGTCGAATCCGAAGAAAAGATCGTCCCCTATCAAGTGGTCGGCGGTCCCAACGAATATGTCAAGGTACAGATCGGAGATCAGCAGTTCACCCCGCAAGAAATCTCCGCCAAAGTCCTTCGCAAGCTCAAGGAAGCCGCCGAAGCATATCTCGGCCACCGTGTTTCCAAAGCGGTGATCACCGTCCCCGCGTACTTCAATGACGCGCAGCGACAAGCCACGAAGGATGCAGGGCAGATCGCCGGACTCGAAGTCGCGCGAATCATCAATGAGCCTACTGCGGCCGCTTTGGCCTATGGCCTCGACAAGACAAAAGATCAAAAGATTGCCGTGTTCGACTTGGGTGGAGGTACGTTCGACGTCTCCATTTTGGAAGTCGCTCTCAGTGGCGATGAGGATTCCAGCAGCAAAGTCTTCGAAGTCATCAGCACCAACGGCGATACGCACCTGGGCGGTGACGATTTCGACCAAGCGCTCGTGAATCACGTAGCAACGCAGTTCCAAAAAGACACTGGCATCGATGTTCGCAAAGAGCCAATGTCGCTGCAGCGGCTTCAGGAAGCGTGTGAAAAAGCCAAGAAAGAATTGAGCTCACTCCCTCAAACAGATATCAACCTGCCGTTCATCACGGCGGATGCCAGCGGTCCCAAGCACTTGCAATTTACCATCACGCGCAGCACCTTTGAGAGCTTGATCGATCATCTGATCGAACGATGCCGGCAACCGGTGTTGCAGGCTTTGCAAGACGCCAAATTCAAGCCTGCCGACATCGACGAAGTGGTCCTCGTGGGTGGCTCGACCCGAGTCCCTAAAGTTCGCCAAATCGTCAAGGACATTTTTGGCAAGGAGCCCCACCAAGGTGTAAACCCAGACGAAGTCGTCGCCATCGGCGCTGCGATCCAAGGGAGCGTTCTCTCGGGCGAACGCAAAGACGTTTTGCTTCTGGACGTAACCCCGCTGACTCTCGGGATCGAAACCGAGGGAGGCATCATGACGGCCTTGATCGAACGCAACACCACCATACCCGTCGAAAAGAAACAGGTCTTTTCGACCGCAGCGGACAACCAAACGGCCGTGACCGTCAGCGTTTTCCAAGGGGAACGCAAATTAGCTCAGCACAACCGCGTGCTTGGACAGTTCAATTTGGAAGGGATCGAAGCTGCGCCTCGAGGGATGCCTCAAATCGAAGTCAAGTTCGACATCGATCAAAACGGGATTCTCAATGTATCTGCAAAGGACATGAAGTCGGGTAAGCAAGCGAGTGTCAAGATTGAGCAATCCAGCGGATTGAGCAAGGATGAGATTGAGCGGATGCGACGGGATGCCGAGTCGCATGCCGATGAGGATCGCAAGGAAGTCGAACTGGCCGAAGCCAAGAACCGAGCCGAGAATACGATTCACGGTTTGGAAAAGGGAATCAAGGATCAGGGAGACAAGCTGTCTGCTTCGGATCGTGAACCGTTGGAATCGTCCATCGCAAAGCTTCGCGAAGCGATCAATTCTCGGGATACTGAAAAGATCAAGGCAGCGACCGCAGATCTGGAACAAGCTTCCTCTGCGTTCCGTGCGTCTTATGCAAGCCAGCCAATGCAGGATGTCCCTGGTGGAGAACCTTCGACATCCAGCAACGCCGACGACGACGATGCGATCGACGCTGAGTTCGAGGTCAAGAAGTAATCGCGGGCACCGATTCTTCGATGACGGCAATGCGATCGCGAGATCGCAATCTGTCCAAAGAGTCTCTTCAATCTCTCACCCCCTTTGCCTCACCAGGCGGAGGGGGTTTTTCTTTGTTGGTTGCTAGTGTCGCGACCCGAAGGCTACTTCAAACACCAGGGGCATCGCACGGCAACATCGCGGTGAGCCTGCAGGTCCGCTCGGATCCATTCCTGGGATATCGCAGTTGGATGGCTCTGACATGTTCGTCACGGAGATTGATCCACCTGGGCCGATTAGGATAGTTCTCTAGAACGCCATCCAGCATCCAGACCTCAATTGCTCCTACAAAACACTGCAGCTTAGCAGTAATGCGATTCCCATCGCTGACGTTCCGCTGCCAACTGTTCTTCCGAACCGATCAGACCCGCCTTGCGCTTCATAAGAAAGGTCGATTCAAGGCCCTCTAGTTCTTCCAATACCATCTTTTTGGACTCATCGATCAATCGATCGATAAACAGAACTCCATCTAGATGATCTGTTTCATGCTGAATGATTCGAGATAAAAAGCCATCGACCTCCCGATCGATCTCTTTTCCATCCAATCCATACGCATTCACGTGAACCGTTTTGTTCCGTTTGACCGTCGCATTGACTCCGGGTAGGGAGAGGCATCCTTCCTCGGATTCAGCCGTCCCGGTGGCGCGTTTGATGACGGGATTGATGAAAACCAGCTCTTCACCGGTTTCTTTTTCTCCCGTCGGATTGGCGACAAAGAGGCGGAGGGGTAAATTCACTTGATTCGCTGCCAACCCCACACCGCGGTGTAGGTACATGATTTCAAACATTTCAGCGATCATCCCCTTCAATTGGGCATCCACGCGAGCCAGAGGCTTGGAAGGGTACCGAAGGGTCGGGTGAGGATAGGTTATTAATTGGAGCATGGAATGGTACGAAGAAGGCTGAAGGCCCTGAATGCATGGATGAACCGACGCAGGATCGGCAGTTCCGCAACCCGACTTTGCATCTTTATTGTGGCGTTGGCGATGCATTTCGTAAACCGCAACCAGGGCCGAATGATTATGAGGAACGACACTCGTTCTACGTGCTTGTTGCGTTACGGACTGTTCGTTTTGGTCTCTATGGTGTTCCCAAATCTCCCGTTCGCCCAAGCCCAGGAAACGAATGAGAATGAATCCGAATTGTATCGGTCGGCAATCGAAAGATTGGGTCAACCCAGTCGCATTCGATGGACCGAGCCCGGCAGCAACACCCTGCAGCGATGGGAACCCCGGCGCATCGTCGAAATCCAAGGAGTGATATCGGAATGGGATCCGAAGAAGCTCGTCATCGTCCAGCCTACTGGGACAGCGACGACGACCTTTCCGGGAGACAATGTCATTGGCATCGAACCAGGCTGGAAGCTCGATGAATTCGCAGCGGTCCACCAGCTGTTCGTTGAGAAGAAATTCAGTGACGTCATCCAGCGGGGTCAAGACGCCTTGAAATTGAACGGAGCTCCTCGTTGGCAGCAGCGACTCCTCGTGACCGAAATGGTGCAATCGGCGAGCGCCCTCGGGAAGTGGGTAGTGGCTGGACGGGTTTTTAGTTTTCTCGCCAAAGACGAACCCCCAGACCTTCTTTTGGCATCCATCCCACTTCCATGGTCTGACGAATTGCTCACCTCTGGTCCCTCGACGACCAACGAAGCCGTGCGCTGGATCGAGGAAGAAGCGATAGCCATGAAGTTGCTGGGGGCGGCTTGGAGTATCTCGGGGCCCCAACGCTCTCAAGCCATCGAACTCCTGAAGTCGATGGCGCAGTCCGACTCAAACATCGTTGCAGGTTATGCCCGCGCCCAGCTCTGGCGCACCGTTCCGCCAAACGAAATTCGCTCCAGCGAACTCCCACAATGGTTTGACATTCGAGATGGATTACCCTTACCCGCACAAGCCGGTCCGACCATGCTGCTTGCCACCCGTCTCGAACAAGCCGGCCAACGGGATTTGGCCATCGCCGAATGGATGCGTATCCCGATCCTTCATAAGGATCGATTCCACCTAGCCCGAGGTGCCGTCGAAAAAGCGCTTGCGGCAAGCCATGCCTCGGATCGTGAGGATCTATCCCAACGGATCCAAGCAGTTTCCAAGGACTTGGATGCAAAGAACTCCCTACGCTAGGCGCTAGTTTTGAAGTTGCGCTATTCGAGTGTTTCGGAGTTTCAATTACCGATTTTCTGAGGTTTTTCGTACTCGTACTCCGCGCTAGCAGTACTCGTACTCGTACTCGAAGAAACCGCAACGAGTACGAGTACGAGTACCATTTCATTGAGTACGAGTACGAGAGATGCCAAATTAGCGCAACTTCAAAAGGCGCTAGCCCACAACCTTCCGCCTATGTCTTTGGTAGGTTGCCTGATTCTTCCATCACAATGGTCTCCCCCAAGTTGTTTCTGGAGCCGGAGGAATGTAGGATTTTGCCAGTCGGATTGCGTTATTTTTCGTTGGCTAACCCAGTCAATTTGCTATCCTGCGGTTCTTCCTTCGAGTATCTTGTGATGCCCGAGGGTAGTACGTCATCTCTCGTTCATGCACATGGTTGATTACCAGTTGACATCCAGCCCATCGAATCGCGAAATACGAAGTAACACCAAGGATTCCGCTTGGTCCAAAGCCTTCTCGACAGCAGCGGCTACCGATGTGGGCATGCGCCGAAGCTCCAATCAAGATAGTTTTGCCGTCGTCATCGCGGACGACCGCGAACATTGGGAGCGTTCAGGACATCTCTTGATAATTGCCGATGGCATGGGGGCCCACGCCGCAGGAGAATTAGCGAGCCGCCTGAGCGTCGAACTGGTTCCCCACCACTATGCCAAGCTGAATCGTGGCGATTCCCCGGCAGCCCTTCTTCGCGCGATGGAGGAAACAAATCAAGAAATCTACCGTCGCGGTCAAGCGAATCCTGAGTTTCGCAGCATGGGGACCACCACTTCGGTCCTAGCGATCTTGCCCATAGGGGCCGTCGTGGCACATGTGGGTGATAGCCGAGTCTATCGATTGCGGGAAAACGTTTTCGAACAATTGACGTTCGACCATTCGCTGGTCTGGGAAATGAAGGCCTCTAGCAAGCTCAATCCGGATATCAACTGGAGCGCGAACATACCCAAAAACGTTATCACGCGTTCTCTGGGCCCGAGTCCGAGCGTTGAAGTCGATCTGGAAGGCCCCTTTCCCATCCAACCGGGAGATCGATTTCTCCTGTGCAGCGATGGCCTGAGTGGTCAACTGAGCGACGAGGAAATCGGCATTCTGTTAGGCACTCCTGATAAAGAACTAGCCGTTCGTGCAATGATCGATCTGGCCAACCTGCGAGGAGGTCCGGACAACATCACGGTGGTGGTCGGGGAAGTTATCGGCGACGATTTAGTGGACCCTAGCAAATCCCCACCAGTTGCGTTGGGCCTGACCGGTTCCTATCCAACCGCATTTGGAATCACGGCCGCGATTTGCGCTCTGACGGGAATCGTATTGGCACTGCTTCAACAATATCCACTTGGTTTGATTGCCGGCGGGGCCGCACTGGTCGCAGGGATCTCCGGTTGGATCAAAATGCAATTGGGACAACCGGCCGCGCCAACGCGAGGCCAACTGGGGAAGGGCCCCCATCGCAGATACCAGGTCAAACCCAATGCCGAGTTCTGCCATCAACTGCATAGCGTCGTCCAGGAACTTCAGGAATGGAGTCGCGGCCGAGAGCAGAGCGCCAGCATGTCGGCCATCAAGACCCGCATTCAGGAGGGGAATCAATGCATTGAGGCCAAAGACTATCGCGGTTCAATCACGCGTTTCATCCAAGTCATCACGACCATGATGAAAGACATCAAGAAACGCCCTGAGGTCGACGACGAGTCGATTGATTACTAACTCCAGGTTTCGAACGTATCTGGAATCCAATTCTCTTCGATTGCCGGATTCGGGGACTGCAGTAGAGAACGACGCTTTCGTGTCTGCGATCCAAAAAGATCATCCACCGCTCGCGGATCGATGATCACCGACGTATCGCGAACAGGCTGCTGTTGTGGCACTCGCGAATCGATAAGTAGCGCCGCGAATGTTTTATTGAACGTGAAAATCACGTTTTGTTCTGGGTCGGTCCACCGAAGGCCGATCGTAACTCGGGATTCTGTTCCACGAACGAACCCCTGAGCGAGGGGAATTGGAAGGGAATTTGACTGGCTATTGCCTTCACCTTCCGCATCTGACCCCGACGCCGGGATGGTGATATTTCTGAGAATGCCGATGCCTACGAATGACCTCATCAACAGGATATCGCTGACCTGAACCAGCCCGTTCTTGTTGAGGTCGATTCGACTCGTAACGGGTGCAATCGAACCAACACCCGGACGAATCACGTTGATATCGGCTATTTGCACGAGAAAAGAACCATCCGTCAAAGTCCCATTCGTCTCCCCATAAAGATGTCCTATGTAGTAGGTCTGGGGAGCTAATAGGCCAGTTCTTGCCGACGCCAAAATACGGATCTGTAACCAGCGGTTGACGATCGAATCATCCGGCCATTCCAGTCGGACCCTGGACGGTGAAGTCACGCCGCCATCGATAACATCAATGAGAGAGGGAGCGGTGGCATCGATCCAGGAGCTGGGTGGATTGGTGGCTTCATTGAATGCCCCCGTGGGGCTAACGCGAAATGTGAAATCCGACCCTTGTAAATTCGCCGATGCCAGTCCTGCGACGTCAAGTAACAACCCATTGATTCCGCTTGAGGAATTGATCAGATTGGCGAAAGAAAGTGTCTTGGATGTTCCACCCGACTTCGCAATCTCAATTGTCGAATCGAGCGCCGCGTCGACGCTCGTGTTTGCAAAGGAAGAACCTTTGTAATAGACCTTGGTGTTCACCACATCCACCAATGCAAGGAATGAAAACGACACCGAGGAAGAACCGCCATCTTTATCGAGGGCATAGATGCTGACGACTTGATTGGCTGTCGCGGCCGTTGGTACATAAGACCAAGACCACGTACCATTGTCGTATCGTGTTACCAGCCCAAGAGAAGCCGACAAAACTACGTTATCTCCAGGAACGTCTTGCCACTCTCCCATATTCGTAAACGAAGCCAAGACGCTTCCGCTGATCAATGCTTGTGAAACGGTGAGCTGGGGAGCTTGATTGGAGACTTCGACGGTAAATGTTTGGCTCGTTGTGCCCCCAAGATCATCTGTCGCTGTAATCGTTACCGTGGTCAATGGTTGTTGATCTGGAAAAAAAAGGGACCAAGACCAGCTTCCATCCGAATTCTTGATGATATTTCCCGATGAAGCGGAAAGGGAAACGATGTCACCAACATCTGGGTCGGACCATGTTCCTGAATTCGATACCGTCGTCCCCTCCCAACCCGTGACGTCAGAATTTGTAACGGTCAAAACAGGATTCCGATTCTTGACGACCGTGCCTGAAAGCGAGTATTGGCCGATGGAAGCATAGTCGGAGTATCCTTGATCTCCGCTCACCGCCGCTTTTCCAACCCCGTCGATCATCACCGTGTAATATCCTTTGGCCAAATTGATCGTTACAGCAGCATTCAAGGTATCGATCGGATTGACGGTTGCCACGGTTATTCCAGCAGCATTGAGCACGGTCACCTGCACGTCTAGATTCGCTTTGCCTTTATCGAATTCAAAAGGACTGGCAGAAAGTGTCACCTGCCCAGCTTGTGTAGGAAAACGAAATGCATCGATATCGGTTCGCGACGCAATGATTCCTGTTGCACCAATGGTGGCGTCCGCCGCGACGTTGAGAGCGGTTGCTGTCGACGGATTATCTCCATGATCATCAAGACGATAACCAAGTTTGGCAGCGATGATTGCCAAATCATCTTCTGTGTTATTCGCCGACGCATATTCTCCCTTGCTCCATTGAACTAGCTCGCGATAGTAACCAACACCCATAATGGGCGCCCACCCAGTCGCACCGCTGCCATGTCCTTGATAATATCCTTCCGAAGGATTGTTCCTGCCATCATGCTGCAGGTTCATCGCATGCCCCACTTCGTGGGATACTGCCTCAGCGACATATTTGGTGGTGCCGTTTGCCAATTTGTTCGCGAAGATCCAAACGGGCGATGCATCTGTCCATGTCCAACTGTTCAGATAAGCAACCCCTCCAGCATTTGCAAACCAGGGAGTGCCAGTCAACGCATCGTAATCGGTGCTGATCAATGCACGCATCGCGCGACTCCCCAGCGTGAATTGAGCCTCTCCAGGGTTTTCTGTTGTCACATCGACATTGAATGGGGCATAGTCCTCGGATACGCGAGCCCAAATCTCACGAATCGAAGTCAATTCCGCGGCCGAGAAATTGGCGTAATCGGAGTCCATTGAATAGGCAGGGGCATTGATGGGATTTGGGGAATTGGTACCGATATAATTTCGATTGTTCCAAACCGTATTCAACACGGTCTGTCCATCGAAATCGAGATAGATCTTTTTGGTGGCGCCTGGATTTGAATGATAGATCGGAACGATGAGACTCTGCAACGTTATCGATGCTCCCGAACCCTGTTTCCCTACCGTTAACGGAGCAAGTGCCAAGGAATCATCCTTCGCAATCGATGTCGCTGTTGGAAGAACGCAATAATTCCTCCCATAAAGGTCCTCACGAATGCTTGCGTCCGCTTGATCCTGTACCTCTTGGGCTCCGACAGAAAACGCCAGCAGCCGACGCCCTTCGAGCGATTCAAACATCAGTCGCCGATGCGTTCTCGTCCGTTCGATTAGCTCGCGACGACGCTTGTTGTGCACGCGTCGATCCAAACCCTGTTTTCTCGGTAGTACGGGCCGCACGATAGACACTCCCTGTCAAACGAAAAGACTGGCCAGGTATAACTCCACATCACTTCAACCATCAATTTAAGGAAGGGGTGATGCAAAATCCATAGCGGTACAGTGAATTCATAGCGTAGCCTCCATCCTTCACAGAAGGATAGGGATGGGTGCAACAATGGCCTCGCTTCGCCAATGATGGACGCATGATAATGAGCGACGGTCTCTACAGGACGATCCGCATGGATAATGCGTTTTGCATTTCATCCCAGAATCGGGTGACGTGATCTTTTATGTTTCATGCTGAATCGTCGGAATGCATCGGGACGTTCTGCGAGCGCGATGTTCTTTCCATAGCGTTCTACTTATGGTCGGCCAGGGTAGACAGCCATTACTTCGCCATACGAGCCCCAAGGGGAACCAAATCGTTAAATCGATCGATCGGTTCCCGAGCTGTCCAGGCCATGGCGCGCAATAGGATCGTCCGAAAGATCGGGTCATCAAAGGTCCAATTGTAATGACCGGGGATACTGACGAAGACGCGCCCATGGCCCTTTTCATAAGTCCACAACTGCGGGCGCATTTCTCCCTCTTCCACACTCGATGCCAATAAACCAATCTGCTTCGGATCCCCCGTCAGCAACCAGTAACTTTCATCGAGCAAATCGAGATCGGGCACATTGCGCATGATCGGGTGATGTCGATCTTCCACGTTGATATCTAGAGGCCCGTGGCGATAACGGATATTACCTCCCCAGGAAGCCAAGCCGATACGCCGCGAAAATTCGGTGACTTCGTCATCCCCGTTCACTGCCCAATGGATGTACATCGCACCCCCTCCGCGCTGAAAGTAAGCATCCATGGCTTGCGCACGGTCCGGTCCCCAACTCCCCTTCTGAAAGAACAAAAGGACATCAGCGGATTGAAGCTGTTCGGCAGACGGAAACTCCCATGCGGTCTCGATCTCGACTGCGTCGGCTGCCGTGAGCAATTGCCCCCACTGCAGCAGCCAAGCGGGATAGTCATGCTCGCCAGGTCCATGATCCTTCGGACCAGCCACCAATACGATCTTCAATCGTTTCAGGGGCTCGCTCATGGGGGTGGAACCAGCCAGAACATCGGCGACGTCGGCGACGGTGCGCAGCTTGGGTGCGACGACCGCGCCTTCGATAGGCATCCGCGGAGGAGAGGTCAGAAGATAGGTCATCAAGTCTCGGATTTCGTCGGCTGTCAATTTGTCGAACAACCCATTGGGCATGATCGACGATTGGGAGGGAACCATCTCCTCGATCTGGGAGCGATCCAACTCGGTCGATTTGCCGTTCGCATCCCCAAGCAACAATCGACCACTTTCCTCACGCAAAACTCCTGTCAGTACCGTGCCGTCTTCAAGACGGACTTGATGGCCGATGAACTCAGGGTTGATGGCGTAGCTCGGGTTCTTTATATCGCGCAGGACCGAAGCATAATCCCGAAACATAAGATTCGATAAATCTGGTCCGATGCGAGGTGCGATGCCTGAACCGGGAGCCGTATGGCATTTCGAACATCCAACCTCATTTCGATGGAATAATCGATGCCCTCGGCCCCAATTGCCCCCTTCGATTTCTGCAATCATGGGGGTCGTTTCAGGCTCAATGGCCTTTGCATCGCGCGCCCATGGAAGTCGAAATCGATGCAATGGAATTGCTCTCGGAGTTGGATCCTCGTTGGTTTGAAGTGTGAGTACTGAGTCCTGTGTGGGCAGGCTGCCCGGCTGGGTATGGATTCGCAATCGGATTGGCTCCAAGGGTCCCGTTCCGTTTACCGGTGGTTGCTCAAACAACTGGGCTCTATCCTTGTTACCAATCGCGGAAAGGGTATGCGTTTCGTCATTGATAAGCAATTCCTGGAGAAGCCATTCCGATTCTGAATGCATTGGTGTCCATCGAAGCGAGACGACTTCGTCAGGCCACGTATAGTCGATTGCAGCACCCGGCTGAATCTTGGGTCGCAGCACATTCCGAAGGTCGATCTGGGTTTCCAATTCCAGAATGCCTGCAGCTTGAATCTGTTTCCAAAACGCTTCGTGCGAAGCGCTATGAGCTGTCAATCGTTGTGCTACACCGAGATCGATATGAGGTAACCAAATTTGCGTCTTATCCGATGCATTACTATCGGGAGTCCATGTCGCCAGCACCCCGTTCAATGCCAAATCGACATCGATCTCGGCCATCTGCGGAACATCATTGGGATCGGAAGGTTTTGCATCGACTACCCCCGGCAGCGTGATTGCATACGATTCGTCCCTGGTTTGAGCTGGAACCTGTATCAACAGGGTCCGCAGGTCGGCTGTGACTCCGACACCGATCACAAGGACGTTTCTTCGCGGACTCAGGCTCTGAGCCTGAACGACAGCATAGGGTGGAGTGAGCGTTTCCAATCGATCTCCGGCACGCACGTACGAACCGGCTTCGACACGAATCTGGCTAGACAATTCACGCCACAAGGCTGTGTTGAGGGGTTGATCGAACGCGATCCGAAATTCGGTTGGAGATGCCGACCAAACCTGGATCGGTCGCGCGACGTTCTCGGGCGCGGCTTGGATCTTGAATAGCGATCCAATTCCGGCAGGCCCAGTCCCCCAGTCGGGTGGACCACTATGGCATGCAACAACGAGCTGTCCGTCCGGAGTGACGCAGGAATCAACCGTTAGCATTTGCAAACACGCGATCAACTGCGATTGAGCGACGTAACCATCCGGAGTTGATACCAATTGGGTGCGCCAAAGTTTGCCTCGTGATTCACCGCACACGATGGCATTGTCTCCCCATGCCTTGGGACCAAATCGATGTGGATCGGCTGGTCCACGATTAAAGAACAAACCGCACGTGGACTGGTGTTGTGGTCCATAATCAAAGACGGACGGCTCATCGAGTACCGCTGGATTGTGCCGTGGATGCCTGGGTGGAAATCCGTAGTGTTTGCTCCGTTGGATGTGCAGTAGTTCATCGAACGGATTTCCATTCGGAAGCCATGTCGCTCCTTCTTGATCTGTACAAAACAACTCACCGTCGACGTTGAACGCAATGCCGATTGGGAAACGAACGCCCGTGCAAATGGTCTCTCGCTCTGAAAAGTCGGGTGAGATACGCTGAATTGTGCCCCGATCGCTTTTCAGGTCATACGCAGCCTTTCCAGAATCATCGACCAAATAGGCATTGGCATAATTGGCTGTCCCCAATCCAAAATAGATAGAGCCATCATCACCGAGGGCCAGTCCTACGGCATCGACGTTCTGAGCAATTTCCTCCCATCCCTTTGCGACAATCACTTCTTCGTCCGCTCGATCGTCGCCGTCATTGTCCTTGATGAACGAAATTTTTCCTTTGCTCGCCACAAAGGCGCCGTTGCCTCGAGAATCCCCTCGCGTTGTCCATTGCATCCCAATGGGGCCTCGCAACGCTCCCGTGTTCTTGTAGAAAACGTTCGCTTCGTCCTCCAATCCATCTCCATCGGTATCTCGCAACAGGTGGATGTCGCCGTTGTATCCCAGGGTGACGAGGGTCCCATCATGACGTACCACGACGTTGTTGACGTTGGTTAATTCCACGGGCAAATGCCGCACATTAAATCCTGGTTGCAGCATCTGGATTGCAGGCGGATTTTCCACTTTGACGAGTGGTAATGACGAGCCTAACGACAACTCCTCCGACAACATGGCTGCCAGTTTCGAATGTTTGTTGGCCAAGTATTCGCGGATCTGCTCGGATTCGGAACTTGTCAGCAAACGATCCCAGACGATCACTTCGGAGAGATCCAACGCCGCATGTCCGCGCGCTTGTTGGTCTCCTGGACCATGGGTGTAGAAACGTGCGCCGAGAGTCCATTCGGCCGTGCTAAACGAAACGTTGTCCATCGGCCGAGCAGCTTGATACTTACCATCTAGCAAGAGAGTTACGGAGCGAGACACTCTATCGATGCGAACTTCGACGAGGTGGGGCGTGCGGAACGGAAAATCGCTTTGAGAAAGGTTTTTTGCTCCGGAAAACCCCTTACCTTCGATGTTGAGCGCAGTCCAACTCCGAGAAGGTCCTGGACCTAGGTCTACATTCAACCCAGATGAATAGTCCTTTTCGTTAGGAGCATTGGTGGCCAGCAATCCGCGAAAGTCTCCTGGATTCGAATGCGGTGCGATCATGAGAAACAGAGTGACTTGATCAAGCGATGCTACGTCAGAAATCATTCGCATCGCGTTCTCAACACCATCGAACCGAACGCTGCTAGCTTCCCCGTTTGTATGAAACGTCGGTCTTGCATTCCCGGTTGCCACGAAGTCCGGTTGATGACCTGATCCATCGGGCCATCGATCCACGCGTTCCCCCGATGCGAGAGGTTTGTTGTTGCCGTCCTTAGAAACGTGGCCCAACGTCGCCGCATCCAAATGAAGAAACGCCGTGCTAGACAACGGAGGATCCTCAGCCTTGGCATCTGCGCAAAGCATCGCGATCGCAATGAACCATGCACCGATGGGAATCCATCGCCGTTTGCCAGGCAACCAACCATAGGAAGGGATAGCGGCGAGAACTGCAGCCCAGTCTCGACACGGGCAAACCAGGGACAGATGCAAAGAGGCCATGAGGAGGGATTCGGCGAAGAGAGGAAACATAGGGTACCGACCTGATTGTAGCCTCCTTCGCGATTCGGCGTGCTGCTTTAATCGCCATCCGATACGATCGTGATGCACCGATGACCCCGGCTCACGCTCTCGGAATTTGCGGTTTTTTTCTCCAGTCGTGCTCCGTCACGATGAATTGGTGCCAGTATTCAAATTACGCTCGTCGATGACGCGTCGCTGTAGGACTCGCGGTTTCGTTGTCCCTCTGCCCGGCGCTCACGCTTAGGGCTCTGATAAACCGTCAACAACGCATTTTCAGAGCGGCGAGCGTCAACCGGGACATCACACATCACGCCGAATGTCTTGCAAACGGAACGCGATCACGCCAAAAGACCTTGGACCACTTTGCCTGCAACATCGGTCAATCGGTAATCGCGACCGCTATGCCGATACGTTAGTTTCTCATGATCGAATCCCATCAATCGCAAAATAGTCGCATGAAAATCATGAACGTGCACACCATCTTTGGCGACACGCACACCATGCTCGTCGGTCTCGCCGTACACGATCCCCGGTTTTACTCCGGCCCCTGCTAGCCAAGAACTGAATGCCCACGGATGGTGTTCCCGTCCTTTGGCATCGGCTGTGTTGTTAAATGGCGTGCGTCCAAATTCCGTGGTCCAAACGACCAGGGTATCTTCCAGCAAGCCTCGTTGCTTAAGATCCTTCAATAGGGCCGCGATCGGTTGATCCACGTTCTTTGCCAATGGTTCATGAGTCATCATGTCACCGTGCGCATCCCAATTGCCCGATGATCCCGTGTCGATCAGCTCAACGAAACGCACACCCCTTTCGATCAATCGCCGCGCGGTCAAGCACTGCCATGCGAAACCGTTGGTCTGTCCTGGCTGGAGGCCATATTGCTTCAGCGTCTCCTCGCTCTCGCGAGAGAGATCGAAAACCTCCGGTACGGCCGTTTGCATGCCGAAGGCTGTCTCAAAGGAGCGCAACCTGGCTTCGAGCTCAGAATCTCCTGATCGTTGTTTCGAATGTTCGGCATTGATCTCGCGGAGCGTTGCCAATTCTAGTTCTTGCTGGGATGTTTTGACGCGGGGGACCACATTGCGTATCGGTTCCGCTCCGGGAACTACCAAGGTTCCTTGACAGGCCCCGGGGAGGAAATCATTGGCATATACCTGGGTACCCGCATAGGTTTGTTTCGGGGCGATGACCACGAAACCAGGCAAGTTACGGCTCTCGGAACCAAGCCCATACGTCATCCAAGAACCGATGCTGGGTCGCGATTGCGCAAATGACCCTGTATGCATGCCCAATGTTGCGTTGTAGTGGTTTGAATGGGACGTATGCATCGAGCGAATCAGCGCGATATCGTCAACACAGGAAGCGACATGCGGGAACAAGGTGCTGACTTCTGTGCCGCACTGACCATGTTTGGCAAACTCCCACTGAGGGCGCTTTAAAAAGATCCGCTCGTATCCAGGCCGGTCCTTAATCTCTGGGTGATCCGCGTGAATCTCTTGGCCATGATCACGCGTCAATGCAGGCTTGGGATCGAACGTATCGACATGGGATACTCCCCCAGTCATGAATAGAAAGATCACCCGTTTTGCTTGTACCGGGAAGTGGGGGACGCGTGGAGAAAGAGGATCGCTATTGGTACTGGCCTCGTCGGCGATGAGTTGCTGCAAAACTCCAGACAGCAACATCGACGAAGCGACTGTCGACCGCAGCATTTCACGTCTTAAGATCGGAAGGTTTCGCATCGGCTTCAATCCAAGTAAAGGGCTTCGCTGGAAGCAAACAATATGCGAACGGCGGCACTCCATCGCTCTGGCACTGGCGTTGGATAATGCTCTAGAAAATCGGTCATTCGCCGCAATTCGATCGCTGTCGGTGGACGTTGCAGCAAGCGATGATAAAGCTCGTTGACCTGTTGCGTTTGGTCAGGCAAAGTTTGCAATGATTCGGCGATCCGGGTTGCTTGTGCGTGGACGAAGGGATCGTTCAGAAAGTACAGAGCTTGCGTGGGAACGGTCGACTGCTGACGAACGGGGGTGCTGGCATTCGGATCAGCACCGTCGAACAGCGCTAGGAAAGGATGACGACGCTGCCGCTGCACCATTAGAAAAACACTCCGGCAATTCGATTCGTAAACGGCGTTGAAAGGATCGTGCTGCGAGAAGGTCCAACTGGCTTCGGGAGGGAATGGATGGGCTTCCGGGATCGAGCGATCCAATTGCCCGCTAGCCGCAAGGAGGCTATCCCGAATTTCCTCAGCCGTCAGTCGCCGGCGATGGAAATGGGTCAGCCATCGATTCTCCGGATCCGCGATTGCGGCGGTGGAAGTCGGCTCGGATGACCTTTGGTAGGCCTGCGAAAGAAGGATCCATCGATGGAGTGGCTTGATGCGATTGCCACCTGCCACGAACTGCGATGCCAATTGATCGAGCAATTCCGGATGGCTGGGAAGCTCGCCTCGCGACCCGAAATCGTTCGGAGTTCGCACCAGGCCCGCTCCAAAGTGCCATTGCCATACGCGATTGACCAGAACACGGGCGGTTAGGGGATGGGTTGCGATCCAGTCCGCCAGTTCTCTTCGACCGCTGGCTGAACCATTGCTCAACGATTGTCCACCCAAGATCGCAGGCCAATGACGTTCGATTTCTTCGCCCGGCTTCTCTGGATCCCCTCGCAATTGCAAGCGTGCATTGGCAGGATTGCCTTCGATCACAGCATAGGCGACCGGAATCGCCGGTGGTGGCCCAGCGTCGTCGAGGGGTGCGGTTTGCATCGTTCCCATCTCGATCAGCAAAGGGCCCAACTCCGGTGCAGCGATATGTTCTACCGTGAACGAGACACCATCGAGTGCGGCCGGATGCGAATCGGCCACGCGGCCGCGAATACGAATCGTCGCATCGACGGGGCTGACCCATACCAACGACACGGGACGACCAGGTCCGGGATGGACGAAAAAGGATCTTGGGGGCAAGGTGGTCCAGACCGATACGGGATTGTTGGTGCGATTGACGAACACCGAAGGTTCGCTTCCCAAACTCCATGAAGGCAACGCATCGCTGCCGCCATTGGCGGATCGCTTGTCCGAGAGAAACACTGGACCATCGGTTGATTCGTAGAAGCACCATACAGCACCGTCACGGGTGGTGCGTGGATTGGCGATGCTGAAGTCATCGATCAAATCGGCCGTCGACCACGTTCGTTCCATGCCGCCGATTTCCTCGATGATACAATCGACCAGCGTCGTATCGGCTCCGTGATTGCCGTTTGGCTGCACCGTCCATTGAATGACTTCACCTGCCCGGACGGCTATTCCTGGGATTGGCTCGCCCGAAATGGTCATTACATCCACGGAAGCTCCTTCAGCGACTGCGAAAGACCCAAGCTCACGACGGGCAGTTGCATAGGTTTCCTTCCAACGCATGCGCGCCGAATCCGTGACAACCGTGCGTCGTTTCTTTTCCGCTTCGATGGCGTCGCGTCGCTCCTGCCATGGCTTCATGATGGCTTCCGTCTCAGCAGCCGAAGGCAACGGAACCATATCGCGCGGTTGCCCCTTGGGCTCGCAACCTGGAAACGAAAATTTGGAACTGGCAAAGATGCCATAGAGACCGTAGTAATCGTCTGCGGTGATCGGATCGTATTTGTGATCGTGGCATCGTGCGCAACTGGCCGTCAATCCGAGATACGATTTGCCCACGTTGTCGATGACATCTTCGATGGTCAGATGCATGTCCTTTTCGATGTCATGACCGAAGCGCCGAGCGATTGCGAGATAACCCGTGGCGATGATGCCCTCAGCACGCTGCGATGAAGGAGCTTGCGGATCCAACATGTCTCCGGCGATTTGCATTCGAATGAATTGATCGTAGGGCATGTCTTGACGAAACGCATCCAGCACCCAATTGCGATAACGCCATGCATGGACTAGCGGCCGGTCTGTATTCTCCCCGGCAGTATCCGCGTATCGGACCACATCGAGCCAATGCCTGCCCCATTGCGCCCCGTACTCGGGAGAATCCAGCAACCGATCCACAACTCTGGAAAAGGCATCGGGGGATGAATCGTTTTGAAATGCTTCCATCTCACTGGAAGTGGGTGGCAATCCCGTCAAGTCATAGGTGACGCGCCGCAGTAACGTTCGCTTGTCCGCCGTCCCAGCGGGTTCAATATCCCTCTCGCGCCAGGCTGCGTCGATGGCAGCATCGATCGACTCCGAAGAAAAAGATTTGGTCGGGACTGGCAAGGCTTGAAAGGCCCACCAAGTTTTCGCCGTCTCGATCGACATGCCACCCAGTTTGGTTTCCGATTCGCGAGGGTCTGGGGCACCTCGGCGAACCCATTCGACCAGCTTCTGGATTTCTTCATCCGACAGTTTCTTGTCCGGGGGCATTTCGAGGTCTTCATGCCGAATGGCTCGAATCAATCGGCTCTCTTCAGGATTGCCTGAGACGATCACAGGACCGGAATCACCCCCCTTCGCAACAGCCGCTCGATGATCGAGCCCCAAGCCGCCAGAATTCTTTTCGGCGCTATGGCATCCGTAGCAATGTTCGATCAGCAGCGGTCGGATGTGCGCCTCAAAGAACGCAATGTCATCACTCTGAGCGATGGCTGTAGTGGCTGGGATCGCAAGTCCCGAGAAACCAATGCACAGCAGTGATAAACGTCTAGACCAACGCATCATGGCACAGACCGCAGGGGAGGGAGGCAGGGCAGGATTCTCTAGTATACCCCGAACGAGGCGGGAAATCCGTTCCATGGGACCCGTGCAGAACAAAGCTCATCGAAAAAGTAAGGGGCTGGTTGACGACGAACCAAGCTTCATGGGGTAATTTCAATAACCCGGTTCCAATCATTCTTCATGTCAACAATGACCCATCCTCGTTTCCCAGCATCGGCTAGAGCTTCGACGAGTTTGCCCGAACTTTTCGGCTGTGCATCGTAAGCGTATTCTCGATCGCTATCTGTATGGTGCAAAATCAGCCCAAGACTTGGGCGGGGGTTGTTGATCGTGGTGTATTCGAGCATGGCCTTGTCCCCGTCGCTGTTGCCAAATGCCAACACCGGTCTTCGACCGATGCACTGCTGAATGCCAACGGGCTTACCCTCTTTGTCGTCCACGAAGACGTTGCTCAATGTCTTCACCAGGATAGGTTTGCCATCCCGTAGTTCAAACGTGTAGCCTCCATACGATCCCACCACATTTTCCGGCGGAATGCCGTAGACCCGTTCCGTCCATACGCGCATGAAATCGACCCCTCCGCCGGAAACGATAAATGTTTTGAATCCCTTGGACCGAAGGAATTCGAGCAACTCTCGCATCGGCAAGTACGTGCATTGGTCGTAAGGGATTCCATACCTAGGATGTTTGGCGGTTCGAATCCAACGATCGACTTGCGAAGCGAATTCTTCGGTGGTGATTCCGCTGTGTGTGATGGACAACAAGCGGAATAGGCCCTTGTAGTGATCGGCCAACAGTGTTTTTAAGTCTCCTGCCAATGCGGCTTGGACGAATGGGTCCTCGGCTAATTCCGGCTGGACAGCCATCTTGTCCGGGAGGCTATCGATAGCGAAAGCCAATTGAAACGGAATAGGATTTTCTGGCCACAAGGCACCATCGTTATCGAAAACGGCGATTCGTTCGGAGGGAGGGAGCCAGTCTGGCGTTCCATCGGTGGTGACTTTATTGACGAACGCAACGATGGAGCGTTTGGTGGCCGTGTCATTCCAGGATGGCAACGGATCGGCACCTCGAAGGGAAGTCGCAGTGATCGACAGGCAGCAAAGAAACGCAATCGATTGGAAATGCATAGAGATATGAGATCAATCCGGAGCAAGGGTGGTGGGAGGCGTGACGGCATCGGTCGCACTGCCAGGCGGGAGCTCGATCTTCTGTTTGGGAAGTCCATAAGGATCGGGCGCTGCGCCACCCAAAATGGGTTCGGCCAAGGGCACGCCGGCCAGCAAGGCTAGGATCAGCGTCGCCAGGAAGTAAATGGAATAATGGAGAAACGACTGGCCGACTTCGAGTTCGCATGCACCCAGTGACGCGCCGATGCCTGCAGCGAACATTAGGCCTACGAAGATCAACAGTTGCAACGCATCGATGTCCGCAAGGGATTTGTTTCCGAAGTAATAGGACAAGAACCAGTACATTCCCCACGTGAACGCGAACACGGCCGCACAGATTCCTAGACGAATCCAACGCTCTTTGCCGACATAGCCCCCTAACTCATCTTCCTTGAAGAAGGTGTATCCAACCGCAGCGAGGGGATACGCCAGTCCGATGGCGACCAATGCCAGAGCCCAAGTGGGTGGAACGACATTCATTGCTCGCGCCCCCAAGGCACCGAACAAGAAGATCACGGACAGGGCCGACGCAAGGATGATTTGAGCCGTCGAAAGGGAGAATTCAACACGTCGCAACGGCTTGAGCACAGGACGCCCGGTCGAATCCTTGGGACCCGAGGTTTCCGGTGCATGAATCACGACCTCCTGGGATTTGTCAGGAACCGTGATGACCTGTTTGCACTTGGGACAGGGACCCTGCTTGCCAGAATACTTGTCACTGACAGTAAAACGGGCAAGGCAACTAGGGCAAGTAACTGGGATAGGCATAGCGTTCGGGGGCCGCGCAGGAGTGTGGGAATCGACTGCATGCATTGTACAAAGTCTATCGAGAGTTGGCATTCGAGAAGGCAAGGGGTACGATATCGGGACGGATTACCTCAACCGACCAGATCCAATGTTCGCCATCAACGGCAATCGATTGGCCCGCCGCGTTATGCCCGAGAAAACTCTGCCAAAACCTTCGTTTCACGTGGTCCTGTTCCAGCCCGAGATCCCTCAAAATACTGGGAACATCGGTCGTTCGTGCGTGGCCCTCGATGCCAAACTGTGGATCGTGCGTCCTACTGGATTCCGTTTGGATGCGACACAACTGCAAAGAGCCGGATTGGATTATTGGCAGCACCTCGATTGGGAAGTGGTCGATTCGTGGGAAGTCCTACGGAGACGCATGCCCATCGAGCGGACATGGTTCTTCACCAAATTCGCCACCCAACTGCACACCGAGGTCCGTTTCGAGCCGGGAGATTGGCTAGTGTTCGGAGCCGAATCGACGGGATTGCCAGAAAGCATCCGCACAGAAAATCATGATCGTTGTGTCCGACTGCCGATGACCGGCCCGGTACGCAGCTTGAATCTGGCCGTTTCGGCCGGCGTCGGCCTGTACGAAGCGTTTCGGCAATGCACTTCGTAACGCTTCCATGCGATCCACCCTCTACGATCCACGTGTTGCATTCGCATGAGGTGTTTTATTCTTTGCTTGCCCGCCCGGGGGCATTCGCTGGACTACAATCATCCGGGATGACTGGATTCGCTTGGATCTAAACTGCCATTTCAGGTCAGGCATTTCAAGCCGGGTTGTCAAAAAGTTGATCCTCAATCTGTTCGAGCCGTCGACATGACCAAATCTGTAAGCGAAGCCGATGACCTTCAGCGTTTTCGCCCTTTTTTGAGGGCTCTGGCAGAGAATCAGTTGCACGCGAATCTTCGCAAAAAAATTGATCCATCCGACGTGGTTCAGCAAACGCTGTTGCAAGCCGTGGCGGCCTCTTCGCAATGCCATGGACAGGATGACCAAGCCAAGGCGGGTTGGTTGAAGGCGATCTTGCAAAACGTTGTGAACGGACTAGCGCGCAGTTTCCATCGGGAAAGCCGGAATGTCGATCGCGAAATGGGTTTGGGTTCGACGGCCAAATCCTCCGGCCAAGCGATGGACCTAGCGGCGGACCAAACGAGCCCGTCCCACTGGCTGCAATCCGATGAAGATCGTCAGCGGATTGCTCGAGCGATCGAAAGCCTGACCGAGGAACAGCGTCAGGCCATGGTCATGCGGTATTGGCAGGATCAATCCCTGGCAGAAATCGGTGAAACTATGGGAAAATCTCCCGATGCCGTGGCCAGCCTGCTCTATCGGGCGATGAAATTGATGCGAAACGAACTAGCCTAGCCGCCAAACTGGACGCGATTGCCGAACCGAGTTGGTAGCGATTATTTGCGCATACGAAGCCTTTTTTCGGGCTCCTCAGCTTTTTCTCGTCATGCCGCACAAGGGTGCAGCATCTACCGACTATAAGGAATGACGTTGTTCTACCTACCACTTATTGGTAACGCGATCTTTTGCTGCTGGAATGATTTGGCGTCATGACATTTTCCAAACTCCCCCCCGAAGCTGATTTGGACACAGTCCTGGCGGAAGTCCTGTCAACACAGGGCGAAGGGGCGGACCAAACGATCCGCTCGCTCATCGAGCAGTTTCCTCGCTTCGCGAGCGAGATCGAAGAATGTTGGAAGATCCATCAAGAGCTTCGATCGTCCACCGATGCCACGCGAACTTTTTCCAACCAACCATCGTTCCGTGGCTCGCGGATCGGTTCGCAGCTTGGAGCCTACGAACTTCTGGATGAGTTGGACCGAGGTGGAATGGGGATTGTCTACCGCGCTCGCCATCCGCAGCTTGAGCGAGTCGTCGCACTCAAAATCATACGATCGGGAGAACTGGCAGATGAAATGGAGATTCTACGGTTTCGTCGCGAAGCCCAAGCCGCGGCGAGACTGGTTCATCCCGGTATTATCCCCATCTACGAAGTCGGCCAAGACGGGGCTCTTCTCTTCTACACCATGCCCTTGGTCGAAGGAAAGACGCTCGCTTCGTATACAACCAATCAGCGATTAGCCTTGCGCGAGGCCGTCTATATTGTCCATCGATTGGCTCTTGCCATCGACTACGCACATGATCGCGGAATCATCCATCGCGATTTGAAGCCTAGCAATGTCCTTCTGGATTCGAACTTAAACCCCATTGTTATCGATTTCGGGTTGGCCAAGATATCGCAGCAGGAACAGGAACTAACCGGGAGCGGAATGGTAGGTACACCTTCCTACATGGCACCGGAGCAATTGCGAGGTGCTTCCCGCGAGCAGGAATCGGCATGCGATATCTATTCTCTCGGCGCAATCCTCTATTTTGTTGTTACGGGACGCCCTCCCTTTGTGGGGTCGACCGTCTTTGACATCTTGTTGCAAGTCAAAGATCGTGAACCTCTGGCACCCTCGACATGGAATCGCTCTGCGGGTCATGAAATCGATGCGATCTGTGGTCGGGCGATGGAAAAGGATCCAAGCCAGCGCTATGCGCGTTCCGCTGATCTCGCTTCGGATTTGCAGTGTTGGCTCGATGGTACACCCATCCAACTGCCGGCGCTCAGTTGGCGAATGCGATGGCTTCAGTGTTGGCGCAAGGTGCCCGGTTTGGTGAGCCACGTTATTGCTATCGCGGCTGTGATGGGAGTCGTGATGTTGGCACATGCGTTCGATGTATCGAATTCCAACTTCCTGATCAAAATCGGATTGCTGAGTTCGTGGCTAGTACTCTGCTTTCCGCTTCAGCGATGGACGCTGCAGCAGGGACTCAATGGATGGTCGGGGGGATGCGTTTGGGGCATAGCCGATGTTGCATTTACGACATGTCTTATCGCCAACGCTGAACCTCCACGAGCCCTACTGCTCATCGCGTATCCAATGATGATCGCTGCCAGCGGACTCTTCTATCGCACACAGATGGTTATCGGAATGACGCTTCTATGCGTCGTCGGATTCCTAGTCTTACCTTGGTGGACGGGTGATGATTCGTTGGCTCGCCAGGATTTCCAAGCCATCTTTGTGATCGGAATGGGTGTCTTGGGGCTGACGCTGACCAGCATGATCGGTCGCATTCGCAATGTCTTTTCGATGCGACGCATCTAATGCGTGGAAACTAAAAGGAAGAAATCATGGGTGAGTTTCTAATCGGTTGCATCGCATTACTCATCTTATCCTTTCTCGGTCACTTGTTTTGGCTGTTTCTGAGTTGGATCTATCGATCCCTGATGGGGAATCGCTGCAGCCAGTGCGATCGAACATTGACGCGAGAATTCACATGTGCGCATTGCCGCCCACAGGGTGCCAATATCCCGAAGCCCGATTTGAACTCCGACATCGCGGCTGCGGTTCGACTCATTCAGTTTGGGCGAGTCAAAAACGTCCTTCAAGAGGAAGAACTGAGCGCATTTCAGCGAATGGTGCAGAGATTGCAACAAGCGGAGATTGCGCAATCGGTCGTTCGCGCCCCGATCCCCCCAACGCAGCACAACGCATCTCCTTCAGTACGGCCCCTTGACGCGGCGCCGCCTGGTTTGTTCCCACCCGCAGCGGACGCGAGCGTA
>JBAWXH010000020.1:0-76651 GCA_037144155.1 Planctomycetota bacterium
TCGTACTCAGCGATAGCGGTACTCGTACTCGATGCGGTATCTTCGAGTACGAGTACGAGGGAAGCCGAAACGTTGTCTTCAAGCACATTCTTTTATTTGATGAAATTGCTTGACGCGGTGTCGCGCACTCAGGGACACTAACGAGTAGATGCATCGTGTGAATCGTCGCGACACCGTGAAGACTTCCACTTCGATGGTGACAACCGCGACGCTTCGCATCGATCACTAGCCGCACGTTCTGCCAACATTGCATGCGGTTTTCCAAGTCGTCGTCCTTTGGCAAGATGAGGTTTGGCTATGGATTCTCATGATCGAAGTTTGGATGGACTGAAGATGTGCCTCAATCACTCGCAGTCCGGTATCGAAGAATCGTTGACGGAGTTGGAAAGCGACTTCCGAAGTTGGCTTCACCATCCTCATCAGCGAACATTGTGGAGCAAACTGATCGAACACTTGATCAGTTTTCGCTGGGTTCTCGACCAGCATTTTACGCGCGTGGCTGGGGAAGGCTATTTGGAAAACATCGCGTCTCGTACTCCTGGACTGTATCCTGAATTGCGAGAAATCGAGTACTGTCAGCTTCGGTTGATCGACGTGCTGGATGCATTGGTGCACGATGTGCAAAACTACGATCCAGAACGAGACTGGATTGGAGACATGTTCGAACAGTTCCGTTCGCTCCATCGAGACATTCTGGTCGAAGAATCCCAAGAACGATGGCTCGTCGAGCGAGGATTAGCATGAAGGATTCGATCCCATCGACGGACAGCCAACCGTTGGTTGAAATCTCGACGACCCTTCCCGATGATGTCGTGGCAGATGGTATCGCCAAGTTTCTCGTCAGGCATCGATGGGTGGCATGCGCGCAAGTGTCCTGCCCGATTACCAGCACTTACCACTGGCAGGGAGATCTCGAGCAAAGCACGGAGTGCCGATTGGTGGTGAAAACGCTGGCTCCATTGATGCCTCGCGTCGTCGAAGCAATCCGCGAGAGGCATCCCTATTCGGTTCCTGAGATCACCGCCCGTTCGGTCGAATGGGTCGATCCGGCGTACCTTCAATGGGCCCGCGAATCGGTCGATTGGACTTGCGATCCCACCGAACCAAGATCCGTCGATCGCATCACACACTCGACCCTCTAAGAACTGCACGAGAGCATCGAACAACCCGCTTTCTGCCTTGCCCAATCAGGTCGCTTCTCGGCAAAGCGTTCCCGATCGGGTTGATCGTCATAGGGATGCCGCAACACGTCCAGCAGCGTCGTTATTTCGCTGTAGTCCCCATTCTCCGCCGCTTCGATCGCCGTCTGGGCCAGATAGTTCCGAAGCACATACTTTGGATTCCATCGCCGCATCCGTTCGGTTCGGTCGATGTCCCGAATACCCGCTTCGCGCAACCGATGCGCATACGCATCCAACCATCGACCGTACTCCCCCTTCAATGTGTCTGCATCCGCAATCGGTTCATAAAGTGCAGACGCCATCTGTGCAAACGCACCGTCTAGCCTACCGGTGGCATCTGTTTCTTCCCAACCCTCGAATCGCAGATCCCCCAACAGCCGATAGAACCAAGTCATGTCGGTTTCGGCTCTTTTGAGCAACTCAAAGAGACTCTCCGCCAACGCGGCATCCGAATCTCGCCAGCCCTCCAAACCCAGCTTGCCTACCATGGTCGACTGCCACTCGCTCTGCAAGGTCTCAACATACGTGGCGATCCCTGCTTCCAAGGCTGTCTTGTCCTGAAAACAGGGGTACAAGGCGTTTGCCAATTGCACTAGATTCCAGTAGGCGATCTGCGGTTGTTGGCCATAGCAATAGCGTCGGCCTTCGGCATCGGTCGTATTGGGAGTCCAATTCGGATCGTAGTCTTCCAGCCATCCATAGGGTCCGTAGTCGATGGTCAAGCCTAGGATCGACATATTGTCGGTGTTCATCACACCATGCACAAATCCAACCCGCATCCAGTGCATGATCATGACTGCCGTGCGTCGGCACACTTCCATGAACCATTCACGATAGACCGAGGATGGATCGGCTGTTGGATTCGGAAGGAGTTCTGCGAAGTCGGTTCGAATCACATAGTCCACCAACCGTTTGAGGTTTTCGACGTCTTGGCGAGCGGCGAAGATCTCAAAGTTTCCAAAACGAACAAAGGTCGGTGCCACACGACAAACGATCGCACCGGGCTCCCGTCGTGGACGGCCATCGTAAAACATATCCCGGACCACGCGATCCCCAGTCTCAACCAACGACAGCGCGCGCGTTGTCGGGACTCCCAAATGATGCATGGCTTCACTGCAAAGAAACTCTCGCACGCTGGACCTCAGAACGGCATATCCGTCGGCATGCCTCGAATAGGGAGTCGGTCCGGCCCCTTTGAGTTGCAACATCCAGCGCTCGCCATCGGGATTGACGACTTCACCCAAGTTGATCGCGCGACCATCCCCCAACTGCCCCGCCCAATGGCCGAACTGGTGCCCCCCATAACACATGGCAAATGGCTCCATACCGGGAAGCAGCGTATGTCCAGAAAACGCGTTTAAAAATGCCTCTCCGTGCATGGTCGCCTCATCGATTCCCAATCGTTCCGCCACCTCGCTGGCAACCGCCACCAATCGTGGCTGGCTCGGGACGACGGGGCTTACACGCGAATAGCAAGCCCTAAGCACTTGGCGGGAACCTTGCGAGGTGTCCGGATCGCCTGGAAGTTCTCGGACGAAACGATTATCAAAGGGATACATCTTCAAAGTTCCAATGGGTTCTCAATCGGCGCATCTTGAACAAAACGTTGACGCACTGATTGTTTCTACTTCAGTCGAAAACGCTAGCCGATTTGAGATCACGATATCGACGAGTCCGCTTCGATGTTAACCAATTTTGGCTTTCTCTCGTACTCGATGCGCTGCTGGCTCGACGACACCTTCACCAACAGCAACTCCAGCTTAAGCACAATCCGCCGCTGCTCCGAAAGTGGCGCAATGATGAACGGCGCTTCGGAGAATCGGCCTTTGTTGATGATGGCGACCGTAGTTGATGACGAATTCTCGTCCATCCACGGGCGAAGAGTATTGCAGAAGTAAAAGCCGAACTTTGGTAGTACGATCCGTTCGTCAAAAACGACGGCGTTGATTTGCTGGTTTGTTGTCAGAATCGTCCCGGCAATTCCGACTTTGCCAAGCAGGCCGATGCACGAAATCATGACGGAACCGGGAGGGAGGAGTCTTGCTTGTTCGGCACCGGCTTCGGATAAACACTCTGCGGTTGACGTAATTGGAACGTCCGTTCCCAAGTATGGTGGCTTCACCCAAGGATACGCCCGTCCGTAATTGTTGGCATCTTTCTTCGGTGGCGTGTTTCCTGTGACGATTTGTCCGACATCAGACAACTTGCATGACGCCCATCCTTCCGGCAACACGCCTCCATCAATGTCCGGCTCGGCGGGAGCCTTGCGCTCCCGGTTGGGTTGTGACCGGACGCTCATACGTCGACTCCCTTCCACAAAACACTCTGGCTCCCTTCGCCCCTGCGGGGGAGAAGGGCTGGGGATGAGGGGGCTGATGCTGCAACGACGCTTGACTTGCTGCGTAAACCCCTCACCCCCCGACTCCCTCTCCCCGAAGCGGGGCGAGGGGGAGAAAGAATGTTAGGCGGCTAAAGCCGCGTTCAGTTCGATCAATAGTTCCTTTAAGTTGCCGTCAAAGACTTTGTTAGCCTTGCCCCATCTCCCAGCACCTTCGAGTGCTGGGATGTATTCAAGGAAAGTCGTATGAAAGAAATCTTTATGAACGGCTATTTGTCGCATAGGCCTGAGTCAGCCTACCGGAGATCTTGGTTGCGAGAAGTGTACCGCGTTTTATGCGGCCTGAGTTGCAGATCCTTTTTCGAGCATACCGACCGATTCAATCCGAGTTTCTTTCGAAATCTCGTTGTACGCCAGAAACTTGACTTCCGGCAACGATTCTCGGAGGAGTCGATGCAGCGCCCTGCGGATACGTGATCGCACCAATACCACGCGTGGCAAACCGAGCGCGTCCAATTTTTCCAGCTCGGACGAGAAGTGTTGGCGCAACCATTGAATCGAAGCCGAAGGAATGCGAGCCCACAACCCTTGTTCACCGGAACTCGCTGCGGATGCGATCCATTCTTCCAACGCCGGATCGAGAGTGATGACACGCAATACCCCATGTTCATCTCGGTAGCGTTGCGAGAGCGTGCGAGCCATGCGTTCCCGAACTATCTCCGTCAACGCTTCCGGATCGCGTGTTCGATGGGCATGATCCCCGAGCGTCTCAATGATCACGTTTAGCGGTCGAATGGGCACGTCTTCGCGGAGTAGGTTTTGCAGGACATGCTGCACCTCGGCTAGTTTCATCACCTCCGGGATCAATTCATCGACGATCGTGGTATGTCCTTTTCGAAGCTGGCTGATCAATTGCTTCGTAACTTCGCGAGTCAGCAATTCATCGGCAAAGCGTCGCGCACTTTCCTGGACGTGCAGGGCTAATACCGTCCCACAATCCATGACTTCGTATCCAGCCGATTCCGCTTTCTGTCGCTGTTCGAGCGCTATCCAATACGCTCGATGTCCGCCAATCGGTTCTTTGACTTCCTCCGCATCGAGCGGTGCACATCGACTCCAGCGATCGACCGCCAGCAGCTTGCCCGGCCGCAATTCGCCTTGTGCAATCCGGGTCCCAGACAGAGATAACTCATACTCATACGGTGGTAAACTCATCCGATCTTTGATTCGGACCATGGGCAATAGGATTCCCATGTCGGTAGCCAGTTCCGCGCGAACGTTCGCAATGCGCTGGATCAGATCGCCATTGCGATTCGGATCGGCCAGGACGATTAGACGTGCACCCAATTCGAGTCGCAGCGGATCCACATCAAGGAGTTCTTCGGCTTTGCGCTCGGCACCGCTCGCCTGCCGCTTCGCCACTTCCTTTGCTTGGTCTTGTGCTTGAAGCTCTTCCGCACGCTGTTGCTTTTGCAGAATCCAAGCCAATCCGATACAGCCAGTGCCCATGGTCAGCATGGGAATGGCGGGAAGAGACGTGAAAATCATCAAGCAGAGAAAAACGCCACTGACGATCAATGGAGCTGGCTTGGAAAATATTTGACGAAGAAACTCTTGAGAGAAGTTCGAAGTCTGCGTGCTTCGGGTGGTCAGCAAAGCTGCCGCGAGCGAAATCAAGAACGCGGGCACTTGACTGACCAAGCCATCCCCAATGGTCAGTTTGCAATACACCTCGGCAGCGCGGGACACGGGCATACCGAACACCATACAACCCATGTACAGTCCACCCACGAGATTCAGGAAGGTAATCGCAATCCCCGCGACCGCATCCCCGCGCACGAACTTGCTCGCACCATCCATCGCTCCGTAAAAGTCCGCTTGTCGCGTGACATCGTCGCGACGACGACGCGCTTCCTTGTCATCGATTGCACCTGCGCTCAGATCGGCATCGATGGCCATCTGCCGACCTGGCATTCCATCCAGTGCAAACCTGGCTGCAACTTCTCCAATACGCGTTGCACCCTTAGTAATCACCACAAAGTTGATCAAAAAGATCATCACGAAAAGGATGACACCGACCTCGATGCGATCCCCCGATACAAACTCTCCGAACGCGGCGATGACATGCCCTGCCGACGTAGGTCCGCCACTGGCGTCTTGCGTCAGAATAAGTCGAGTCGATGCAATATTTAGTACCAGTCTCGATAGCGTCGTGGCGAGTAGCATCGACGGGAAGATGTTGAATTCGAGCGGGTTTCCGACGTAAATCGTCGTTAACAAGATCAGCACGGCGATGGCAATGTTTCCCGCCAAAAGCAGATCGAGCAACCACGGAGGCAACGGGACCATCAGCACGGCCAGGCAAGCCACGATCGAGATCGGCACGATCGCATCCCGATATTGGTTCAAGACTTTTGCCACAGATGCCATGCGAATACGCGTTCCCTGGAATTCGAGTCAATGCGCAACCCATATTGCGATCAGACGCATGGGAAACTACCCTCCCAGTCTGCATAATGTCTATATCGGTTTCACTCTCAGGTGAGTTTAAAACGGGTCAGATGTGTCTAAAATCAGGCCACTGGCAGGTTCAATCTCTCCTCGATACGGCGGCGCTGAATCCGCAAACTTCTCTCCAGTTCCTCGATATTCGCTCCGCCCGTTCGCCGTTCCCACTTCGTGCCAAATCAATCCTATGCCTCCGGTTGCCCGACCCAAAATCAACGAATACTCTCCTCTCGTTCCACGCTTCTGGCACGGAATGCCTGCTCATGTGTGGTTTCCTCTCCTGGCCAAAAATGGATTTCGCATCTCCCCTTCGCGCTGGCCTTTAGCAATCAGCGTCTCCCTCTTCACTGCCTCGACAGCAATGATGTCATTGGCCCAACGCCTTTTCTTTGGAAAAGCGATCGCCAACACCACCATTGAACGTCCCCCCATTTTTGTTCTTGGTCACTGGCGCAGCGGCACGACCCTGTTGCATGAATATCTGTCGTTGGACGACCGTCTGGCCAGCCCGACCACGTTTCAATGCTTTGCCCCTTGGCATTTCCTGTTGACGGAAGGTTTGGTCACTCGATTCGGAGGTTTTTTACTCCCCGAAAAGCGTCCGATGGACAACATGAAAGCGGGCTGGGCTCTGCCGCAGGAAGATGAGTTTGCGCTCATGAACCTCGGAGCGCCGACACCCTATTTGCGGATCTTGTTCCCCAATCATCCAGTCCCCTACATGGATACGCTGAGCACCCAAGACTTCGAGCCCGCGCACCTTGAATCCTGGAAGCGTCACCTCGATTGGTTCCTCAAAGCGGTCACCTACAAGACTCAAAAACGCCTGCTCCTAAAAAGCCCTCCTCACACCGGCCGCGTCGGCATCCTGCGTGGGATGTATCCCGATGCCAAATTCGTTCACATCACGCGCGACCCACGCAAGCTATATCCCTCCACGCTCAAGCTATGGAATTCACTGGACACCGTTCAGTCCTTGCAGTCCACGACGGAACCATCGCAACTGCAAGCCTTCGTGATTCAATCCCTCAAGTCGATGTACAGCGCGTTCGAGATCGATCGCGCATCGCTTGCGCCGGATCAGCTCATCGAGGTGACCTACGAAGAACTCATCGCGGATCCCGTGGCTGTGGTCGGAAGAATCTACGACCAATTGGAAATGGGGTCCTACGACGACGTTCGAAAGCGACTGACAGAACGGGTTCAAAGTGAAAAAAACTATCAGACGAACAAGTTAGAATTGTCGCCCGAAGAAGAGGCGTTCGTCCTGAACGAATGGCATGATTACGCGGCTCGCTATGGCTATCTGAGATAGGCACAACGGCGCGGCAAAATCGCTCTTTTCGGTCGCCGCTAAATCCAAGGTTCAACCCATCGTATTTGGCATAACGATCGTTCCCTATGTCCTTGCCATCACCTTCCCAGCCATCGGTGATCGAGTCCCCAATCCAGACCAAACGGCAATCTTTCAACTTGGATTTTTCCTTGAGCTTTTCTGCGTGCCGAGGCATCCATGGTGATGATCGCCCCTTTGAGTTCAAGCTTCCTGCGTGAGTTCAAGCTTCTTGATTAATTCGGGAATAGCCGTGATCTCATTGGACTTCTGGTCGACCGATTGGCATCTCCCAAAGCTTGTTGCAGAACTCTTCGCGTGTAAACGTAAAGTCAACTCGATCTGACATTCGAAAAGCCTCACCGTTGGATACGCTTCGCTACGTGCGGTTGGTTTCAGGATTGCCGCGGTAAATCACACGTAGACACAAAGGCACTGAATCGAGATCGAACCGAAGATGCTCTTACTAGAGTTGACGAGATCCAGCGGAGCACTTGTCTGTTTATCATTTTTTAATTGCGGTAAAGAGCGCAACTCGATAGCCATTTCGTTTCAGAATGCCGGCGAGATTTTTACGCAAAACCAACAACACCAACCATCCGACAATTGTCGCGGAGATGAACCCACAAAGCATTCCTACCAAGAGGCCATGCAAACGGTTGGCAATAATAAATGAACATACGGCGAAGATGACAGTAGGTACGATTGCACACACAGGTACAACCGCATTGGCCGTCGAAGCAGGTAAAGACAACCCTGCAAAAAAAAGGACGACACATCCCAAAGCTACAAGAACACAGGCATTGAGACATGCGTACGAGCGTTGGAAAAACAACAGATCTGCGTCAGTACGGCCAGTCAAAGTCTTCCTTGCCACATGCGGCTTTGGTTCGCTAGTGCTTACGTCGTTTCCTGCATCCATAAAACGCCTCAATTAGGTAGGTAAATTCCGATTACGGGAATAAGCAATGCGGGAAGGTCTTTTTGCCGTTCGGCGGCGGTTGGAAATCCTTGCAATTCAACATGCATTTCCACGTGCAGCGATTGCCAGCACTTCCAGACCTGCGATCTTTTCGACAAAATTCTGAACACCTGCATAGTCAAAGAGTATCCGTCAAGATGCGGTTCACCGAGCGCTTACAATTTGAGTGAAAAAACGCCTTGTGGATAGATTACTCGACGAATTTGAACGATACTTTTATACTGTCTGGCAAAGTCATCTTGCTCCGCACCAGCACTTTCAGCACTAGATCTCGGACCCATCAGCGCCGCTTATCCAGTCGCCATGCTCAAATAGAGCAGCAAACAGAAGTCGATGCTTCGATGTTTGCGTCTGACAGTTCCATCACTCGATTCCGGGATAGCCAACCGAAGGTCTCGGATCGCTCAATTCTTCAATGAAGGTTGCCAGCGGCTATTTAGGGATCGCATGGCTTGTGGCGAGAAGACTGACTCTCAACGTCAGATAAGTTCGCCTAAGGGCGGTTGGTTTGCGGTTTGTAGTGATTGTAGTGGCCGAGTTCGAGTCCTGTTCGGGGAGACCCTACCTTCTACGTTTCCGAGTTGATCCATTCGGCGGTTCGAACTCCAAGCCGGAATAGAATGCTTCTTGTATGACTGACTCGTCGAAAACTCCTAGACCTTCTCCGCTCCCCAGAGACCCTTTGTTGATGAAGTTGATCAGTTCGAGGATATCGAGCGGATCGACACGCTTATCCCCGTTGACATCCACGTAATCAGGTGGTCCAGGCAATCCCTCTACAGGAAGCGACACTCCTTTGGAGTTCAACAGATTGATGAGCGACAAGACATCCAACGGCGATACTGATCGATCGTTGTTGACATCGTACCGATTGGTCGGATTCTGATACGCCGATCCTACCACCGTCACTCTAACTGTGGCTGGATTGCTCTCTGAGTACATCGAATCTCGGACGGTATATTGGAAACTGATCTCCCCGATATAACCAGCAGCGGCCGTGAGCTGAATCAAACCATCTGTTTGAACCTGGACAAATCCATGGCTCGATGGAGATACTATTACAACGGTCGCTGGATCGATCATGCCTTCGCTATCGATATCGTTACCGAGGATATCCAGCAGTTTTGTCGATCCCATGATCATCCAGAATTTGTCATCCTTGGCCACTGGTGCTTCATTGACATCCTCGATCCCAATCGAAAACACTTCCTCGGTATACAGCCCCCGTCGGTCGGTTGACCGAACACGAACGCTATACTTGGACTTGGACTCATAGTCGAAACTTTGAATCGCTATGAGCTTACTCTCTACAATAGTGAATGATCCATTGTCTAAATCCCCTGGTCCTCTCACAAGCGAATATACAAAGGTGTCGTTTGGCTCTGGATCGTTCGTACTGAGAGTTCCGACGGTGTTCGCAGGAATGAGATTTTCCTTGACAAATCGTGGAGACAGACTGATCCCAACTGGAGCATTGACCTCGACAACTTGAATCAGGCCACTGCTCGACAATTTCGATAAGTCCCAAAGCAATCCTGAATCGAGTGCTGGTAGGGTAACCGAAGCAAACGAACCGGCAAACGTGGGAGCTGAGAACAGTTGGAATCTATCCTTGGCGTTGAACCTGCCCCCTAGACTGCTGACGATCAGCGAACCACCCAAGGCGATCTTTGAACCGGCTACGATTTGATCGAATTTCTTATTGGAAGGATCGATCTCAAAAAGTGAGGTTCCTGCTAGAGACAAGCTTTCACCGAGCTTAAGCTGCCCGATTCCGTTGGGTTTGGGAATGATCTTGGCACCCGGGTTGACTGTCAGTTGGCTTGCAATCATCCCAATACCACCCACTGTTGCTCCATCGCTTACACGCATGGTCCCGGTCGCGGCGCCTGCTCCTCCTCCATCATCAAAGAACATCGCTCCTTGTTGAACAATGGTTCCGCCTGTGTAAACAGCAGGACTGGAAACAAGCAATGTTCCTTTCCCGGTCTTGGTTATAGAAAATGGATTGAGGATTCCGCCAGCAAGTACCAAATCGACATCTGGAGAACCATCACCCACATCGAGAGTCGTCTCGTAAGTGAATTGGACATTGGACTCAATTCGGGCTGTTTCTTCGGATGGATCGATCGGGATCGTTCCACCGAGAAGTTCTAGGTCTCCACCAATCACTCGGCCACCAGTCATCCTCAAATCATACAAGTAATTGTCGGCACCCAGTTGTAGCGTACCACCATTGATCCAGATGCGATTGTTCGCAACACCCAGAGATTGCGAACCCGTTGTTCTTAGCGTTCCATCGCGATTCACTAGGATCTGATTGGATTGGGTAAACGGATTCGAATTCCATCCGCCTGCGGAAATCTCATAAACTCCTTCGTCAATCGTAACACCACCAACGATATCGAAATTGGCATTTTGTTTCAGGGTGCCTTGACCGGTCTTTCGCAACCCATCGCCGCTGGCCAAACGCCCCGAGATCGTTGCTTTCCCGTTTGCGACAAAGATTGTAGGCTGCCCGCTATTTGTATCGAGCGTCAGTTTTCCACCGGTCCCGGTTTCCAACGCCCAGTTCTGTCCGGGAACTTGATCCCCAAACAAAAGACCACCTGCGATGCGATCTCCGTCAAGTGTGACCACTGCGTCTTGCGTTAAATTGACGCGGCTAAAGTCGGCGACAACATCCGACTTGCCTGGAGCTATGCCTGATGCCCAATTCGTACTTGCTGTCCAACTGCCACCACTCCGTTGACTCCATGACGAAACTGAACCTGTTCGAACCGTAGAATATGCTGCTACACTGCCTTGCGTTGCGACGATCGTGGCTGAGTTTGGGTTTGCCGGTGCGGTATACAGACCACGGGCATCGATCGTTCCGAGGTCAGAAATCACACTCCATTGCACATTCGTTGGCGTTGTCAGAGGGTTACCAAATTGGTCGGATAGATACGCCCGGAATTGGATGCGATCCCCAGGGTTAACCACGCTAAGCTCGGGAACGATTGAAATCCCAGAGGGCGTGGGAACGACCGAGACGGTTGTGCTTGAGGTTTTGAAGGGAAAACCTGTCGCGTATTTGTCGACGATCGTGGCTGTCAGCACATACGTTCCTGGGTTATCGAATTCAACGACGGTTTCCTTGGCCGCATTGGAACCATTCGTACCAAACCGGGGCATCGTCGCTCCTTGCGGTAACTCCGTGGCAGTCCAGTGATAGATGAGGCTCGATGGATCGCTGCCGTTGGTCGAAGTTGCAGAAACAGACAACTGAGTACTGGTGGTCGTAACGATGCTAGGTATTGCGATGGCCGACATCGAAACATTGGGCGCCAAAGGACTGAGCACTTGGGTGACTTTCCCCTTGTTGTCGACGGAGAATCGGTATTCACGCCCATTGACGAAAACTCCGTCGATAAAGCCCCACTGATTCCTGCTCAGCTTAGCAAAGGAGATGACTTGATCTGAATATCCATCATTTTCGCAAAGTAGTATCTTGCTCAGGCCCAACGAGAGTACATCCATAAAGAACAGGACTTCGGTGATATTCGTATCGTAACCCTGATACCAACGATTGATCGCCACCTGCAGTCGCCCTTCGCCGCTGTTCCAGTACTGATTGCCTTGGGTGGCAAGGCTCTCTTGAGGATTGTCGAGAAACCAAGCGATATCTCCTCGCATAAAGCCTCGCTTGTTCCAGTCTTTACCCAATCCGCTGTTAAAGAAATCAGTGTAAGTAGACCGCCAGCTATCCGTTCCGTTCCACCAGCCTTGATTCCTCCAGTGTTCCTGAGTTAGCGGAACGCTGAACCAACCTGTTTGAGGGTCGGCAATGATAAAACTTGTGCCGTTTTTGTCCCGCCCGGCTGCACGCACCAACATTTGACCCCAGCGGCGGTACAGATCGGGTGAGCGGCTGACAAAAGCGTCCATATCATGCATGATCTCATGATGAATGACGGTCATGTATTGGTTCTCGTAGCCCCTACCACCGATAACCGCTATGGCATCGTATCCGAATCCAAACTCTGGATATCCTTGGTCTGGATAGCCGTTGAAATTGTTTTTCAAACTACCACGGACCAGATAAGTTGGTGCTCCTAGCCAATCGTTCATGGTAAGACCGGTTCCCGGATACACATTCCGAGGGATATTCCGGACGCTCTGATAGATCGCTTCGGCTCCGCTAGGACTTTGATAATTATCGATTAGAAATAGCCCAAGATCCTGTACCAGTTTTCGATACGCTCCACCCGGCTCGTCAAGTTGTGGAAAGCCTGCCGCATCACAGATAGCCTTGCGTGTATAAGGATCGTAATAGTTGGTCATCAATGCCGTCAGCCACAACTGGGCGGCAAGGGACGGTATACCAGGTTGCAATGTGAGATCCAGAGTCTGCAGCTTGAAGTACTTCGGATTGCTGTTTATCAAATGATGCAGCCGTTCGAAAATCAATTCCTTCTGCTGTGGCATTGCCCAATAGACGACATCGTCATACAGACCTCCGAGAATCTGCTTTAGGCGCGCTTGATCTGCAGCATTGGTTGGTGAATTCAAGAATTGTCCAAGATCTTCCGGATGTTTAGACACCAGTGTCTCGATCTCAGTCAGATAATCCAATCCGCTTTGCCCATACGCTAAATAAATCGTTCCAGACAGTTCACCTCCCGAGATCAAATCGAGAATTCCATCTCCGTTGAAGTCTCGGAAATCAACAATAGGGCCATCGATTATCGGGTGCAGATCCACCCTAACCCCATTTATATCGGTGATCAACAACGTCGAAGAATCGGGTAAGTCAGGAAGCCTAGCTGTACCTTGATTGATTCGAAAGTTGATATTTCCCCAATTGTAGGAATCGATGAATTCCGGCCTGCCATCTCCATTAAGATCAAAGACCCGCGGATTGAGGTTATAAGCACCTTGAATTGTGCGTCCCCGGGAATCGATGACATTGGTCGGTACGGCGAACCGGGGGCTCATCGGTGTTCCGATGTTATACGCAACTAGAAAGAACCCATCGAACGATCCGGTGATGATATCTGCAAGGCCATCGCCGTTCCAATCGGCGACTTCGACCCGAAGGTCCGCGGCGATATGATCGTTAACTCCGTCTTGCTGCTTGAAAAGGATCGCAGAATTGAAAATCGGATTGGTCGCCGTTCCTACATTTCGGTACCAACGAGTTTTAAAATCCTGAGAACTCGTAGCCACAAGATCAAATCGACCATCAGAATCTATATCTACCGTCGAGATGGCTAAGCGACCATTACCAATCGAGATGTCCGTTCCAGCAGCCTTCAACGGCACACCGGAAGCAAAAACAGGTGCGTATGCGGTCCCGATGTTTCGGTACAGAAGAATCCTTCCATTGGCTCCAGCAAGAATATCGTTTCGGCCATCAGCGTCATAATCGATCGCGCGCGGAGCAACCGTGGAGGATTGCCCAAAATCCACATCGATACCGCCAGCTTGTATCTTGGCAAAGCCTGTGAAACTGGATGTACCTCCAGACTTCCCCGATGCGATTACCTCGATAGAAAACGTCCCAGTAGACAGTCCTCCTCTGCCATCACCAATGGTGAACTGAAACGAATCCCGGCCAACATAGCCATCTTCTGAGGTGTAGTTTAGCGTTCCATCGCCGTTGGAGATGACCCTCCCATGGGATGGACTGGTGTAAGAGACCAGTTTCAAAGGATCCGATTCAACGTCGAATTGTCCCAGGACCACACTGGGAGTTCGTAAAAGCGAGCCAGAGATTGCCATGGCCGATCGGTCGAAGATCTTCGGTGCCGTGTTCTCATAGGGATCTGGAAGAAAGGTAGTCGTTAGCGCCAACAAACGTCGGCTCTCTAGTCTTTCAAAAACCAATTTTCGACGACTTTTGGAATGCATGCTGATGGACTTTCCCGCTTGGAAGATGGCCAATGATCCGCGAGGGGATAACGCTTGGGAACTGCGCAAATAACCTTACTCGAAGTAGCGATCCGAACTATTCCGGTCGCTGAAAAAAAATGCGGTTTTATGGCAAAAAAAGAGATTTCCTAGTTGAGTTTGTTCTTCATGGATCTGTTTAGACAGCCACTGGCATAGAACCTGTGACTTAGAGCCTATCCGAAAACCTAATTGGTATTGAAAGAAGCGAGCCAACCTCGGAAATGATAGTTACCTGACTTTCACCGGCCAAGAAAGGCTCACTATGGAATCGAGGGGTATTTTTGATTCGTACCGTATGCCAAGTGCGATGTGGGAAAGGCAAGTTATAATCTATCACGCGCGGTACAAAATGTCGCCACACCGAAACAGCGTGATACGCTGGCTCGGTTGCGGCTAGTTGGGCGTTTCGCATCGCCACTCCAGAGGCCGATCGACGTTACATTCAAGATCGGCGCAGCAGCGAACTCAGGTTATGCCATCGTTTTTAGCGTCAGAAGATCAAGCCGCGGCTTGGTATGACTTCAGGTGCCCACCAAGTTCGGTGTCGCAGACGAGTCTAGTCCATCAGCGGGGCGTCGGGAGATGCCTACCGTTACGGCCCAAAGAAGAGGAACTCGACGTCAGATAACATGGCCTAAGTGCAGCTCTTTTGCGGGTCTATGCGATTGTAGAGGCCGAGTTCGAGTCCCGTTCGGGGAGGTATACACCATTACAACATTGGTTGCTTGAATCACTCGCAATACAGCCATAGCCCATTCGGCATCAAAAGTCATCTACTACGCATCTCCACGCTGTTCCACCTCAATCGGTAATGCAGCAATCGCTTGCTCGACAACTGCTGTAGTTGCTGGATCAGGATCGATGTGCAAATCATCCCAAGTCACAGGTATCTTGAGCCATCTACCAATGCATTTTGCAATGGCAATCAGCTGCTGGCTGGCATACTCGCTTTGGATGACAAGAAGCGAAGCCGAGCTTCGACTGTTGAACACGAAATCAACGAGCTTGGTCGCTTGCCGATTACAAAGCGGCACGATCACGCCGCGTGAGTTAAAGCGGAAACCATTTTCTCGTGCAGCATCAAGCGACATTGCTCGACACAGGTTGATCCTTCGGGAATGCAAACATAATGCGTACCCGGCTTGCGGATCGTGATCAGCAAATACGGATCCTCCGAAGGGAACGCTTCCTCGAAATCAAAACGATCAATGGTTTGAATACGGTTGAGCATATCTTTGGCTCGCAAGGTTCGAACTCGGTGACTAAACATCGATGTTTTGGCCACAGTCCTTCACAACTTCAAACTCTATTGAAAAAGCATTCGCGTTGGATAGATGATCAAAAACAAATCCATATTGCTTGGCAATCCCCAAGGCTTTATCACTGTTTGAGTCGATTTTCCATTGCGTTGGGCTATTTGCTTTGATGAGTGTTGCTTCTAGATTTCGCTTGATCAAGCGAACCTGAACACAATTGGTGAAATTTGTGAGCCACAAGTTATGTTTTTCGTGCACGCCGCCATTATCATTTAACAAAAGCCAGCCAACATCACCACGCTGCTCAGGATCGGATGCATTGTCATTCTCTTCTTCCAAGTTTGTAGAGCCATTCGCTGGGACAGTTGTGGCGACATGGGCTGGTTGCCATTTCGTGAAACAATCTGTATTGGCGACGTCCATTAATTCAAGTGGATCGTTTCCTATCACTCCGATACTTTTTATATCTTCAATCCAATCTTGGTGAAAAACCTTCGGAAAAACATATACACCCGAGTCCTTTTTTCCAACAGCAGTGGCTTGTCCGTTCGCGAGTGATACTGCTACTGCGAGGCAATACAAAGCCGCTACTCGCTCGTGATCCCGCTCCTCCGCTATCCCGGTGCAATCAAGCATACTCTCACATTGTCTGTTGCCACCTATTCGCCAATAGAAATCAGATTTAGCTCGAATCGCACCTTCGTTTGCTTGACCTGAAGGTGGAACAAGAGGCCTTTTTCGCGAGGGAAGTTCTCTGACGTTGTGTTTTCGATTGAAGAGTGCTAGGCCAACGGTCGGGTGTGTTTCCGCAATGAGCAATTTACTTTCAGCTTGCGAAAATGGCCAAGGCTTTACAGAATCTGCAAAGAAGTTGGCTACTCTATACGTTGCCTCGACATATGTCCCACCATCCTTCCCCTCGATATCCATGGGCTGCATGCGTCCGTTAAACTCATTACACCTGAATGCGGAATCGACTTCGCGATTTTTCTGAGGAGGCCCTTCAGGTCCCAAAGGTCCATCAATTACAACGACTATTTTTGTGTAACGTAAAGATGGTATCCTTCCGAGAAAATCAAGGAGTTCCGAGAGCCTGAATTTACAGCATTTAGTTGACGAGGTACCGCCATAGGTGACCGTCGAATTTGGCCATTGAATCTGATCCAGTGGATCCTTTATCGCAACACCACATGATGGTCTTTTCTCGCTCCATCCTACATCGATGCCAATGATCAGTTCTGTATTTTTCATTTTATGTACCTTTCAGAAATAGAAATGTTTTTAATTGTCTAAAGCAACCTGAACCGCTTTCCTCGCGATCCGCCACAGTCCGTGGTAACGAAGTCGGACGCATTCTTGGTAACGTGTGGTCCTTACCTCTGGGTGCGGCATCCATACTATTCAACGACCGCAATCATCATGTTATCTGTGACAATCCTCACGGCCAACTGGATTGTCGGATTAGGCTGCGTTCTTGTGCTCACGTGTCTCGCATTGCGAACGCCGAAGTAGGAACAGAAATTGGTGGACAAATTCGGAAGCGACTATCTAAACTACAGGGCAAAAACGGGAATGTTTTTCCCATCCATTCTCAATTTTCGCAAACGATAAAAGGGTACTCTGTCCAAGAACCACAGACTCTAATTCCGATCAACTTCCGAACAATTGCCCCCAAGGAATTACTAACGGGTAACTCGCGACAATCACCAGGAACGTCAACGAGATGCCCCATGGAACTTCTCTACTACGCCCTCCGAGCAACTTTGGTATCACGAACACCATCAGCCAGAGAGTTTTGTATATGACCTGGATCAGTAGAAGCGAAGACATCGTAACGGGATAGAAAAAGCCCAGTACCGAACCGAGGAGGATCGCGGTCCATAGTGATCCGAGGATTGTGCGAAATCCTTCGCTCTCAGGGAACTTTCCTTGACTGGCTAATTGACCGCCTCGCTCGCCACCAATTAGCGTCAAGAGACCGATAGGAACGAGGACGATAATGTTGAAAATGTATGGCAACAGCAGTGGGTTCAAGTGAGTCACTCCATTTGACAATGAGCAGAGCTTGAAGAAACTGTAAAAACGGATTCTCGCGATCTATTGGCAGATCTGCAATCTCGGATGGATAATAGTAGTGCGCTCGCGGTTCAAAAATGTCGCTACACCGAAACAGCGCGATATGCGGGCTCGGTTGCGGCTAGTTGGGCGTTTCGCATCACCACTCCAGAGGCCGATCGACGTTGCATTCAAGATCGGCGCAGCAGCGATCTCCGGTTATGTCATCGTTTTTAGCCTCAGTAGCTCAAGCCGCAGCTCGGTATGACTTCAGGTGCCCACCAAGTTCGGTGTGGCAGATGAGCTTGTGCTTTGTAAGATCGAGCCTAGGTGGATCGTCACTTTCACGCACTGGCGGCAGGTGGTCTCGACCGGAATGTCCGCGTCGTTTGTTGTACCAGTCGGCCCCGATTTTCAGGATGTGATCCAATTGCCGCTCGTTGACGACGCAGAAGCCGTTCAACACCTCGTGCTTGAGTGTCTGAATAACTCGTTCGACGAACGCTTGTAGGTTCGGCGATTGGATTGGCGTTTTCTTGATAATGCGGCGAAGCGGATCGTGTTTTACGGCTGCGAGGTTTACGCAGGCCAGCTCAAGGCGGGTGATGATTACAAGGACCTAAAACCGGTTTACTCGATCTGCCTATTGGAGGGACGACTTTGGCAGGATTCAAACAAGGTGCATCACGCATTTCGCTTTGCTGACCACGATTCCGGACGTTTCCTGGCCGAGACCTTGGAAATTCACACTCTCGAACTCGGATGCTATAATCTAGGAGAGAGCGACTTAGACACGGCGAGTATTCTGGATCGCTGGTTATTTTGGTTGCTTCACGCACACGAGTACGATTCGAAGACGCTGACCGGGTTGTTTCCCCAACCTGCGTTTCAGCAAGCGACCGATACGATCACACGGATCACCGAAATCACCGTGGATAAGGCCATGTACGATACCCGAGAAAAAGCCATTCGCGACCGCCAGTGGGCGCTGAACGCCAGCCGTGAAGAGGGCATCGAGAAAGGCCGTGAAGAGGGGGAGATCCGGGGTGAGATCAAAGGTGAGATCAAGCTGATCCGCACACTTCAGGAAATCCTCGGCGAACCGATCAGCGAGGAGTCGAGTTTCCAAGGTCAATCGTTCGATCGACTGCAGTTGATCACGGTCCAGCTACGGAACAAAATCCAAGGGCGGACATCGTGACCTTCACCATGGGCGTCTGATTCGACGATTGAATCTCGCAGCATTCCTTGCCATCGCGCGTGGTGATGTATTGCGATCTGAGTTAGGCAAAAAAGCACCGCACAAACGCTCTTTGCAGCAACGCCCCAGGCGCAGTTCGTTTACTTGAGCAAGTCGGTCAATTTTTCATCGATGGCCTGTGCCCAGACCTCATATCCTTTTCGATTCGGATGGAGTTTGTCTGGCATGATTTCGGCGGGTAGATTTCCGTCCGCATCAAGGAACTTGGCTCCGATATCCAAGAACACAACTTTCTCGCCATCGGCCAATTTGGAAATGATGTCGTTGGTCTTGATGTTCAGTTTGCGCATCGGATCTTCGTTGGTATCACCTCGTGGAAAGACGCCCAAGAGCAAGATCTTCGCATCGGGCAGACGTTTGCGCAGATCCTCGACGATGGCCTTCACACCTGCTGCCGTTTCCTCCGATGGTTCCTGGCGATGCCCGGCGTTGTTGGTACCGATCATGATCACGATCAGCTTGGGGTGCAGGGACTCCACCGCCCCATGTTGCAGCCTCCATAGTACGTGCTCCGTGCGGTCGCCGCTAAATCCAAGGTTCAGCGCATCGTATTTGGCATAGCGATCGTTCCAAATGTCCTTGCCATCACCTTCCCAGCCATGGGTGATCGAATCCCCAATCCAGACCAAACGGCAATCCTTCAACTTGGATTTTTCCTTGAGCTTTTCTTCGTGCCGAGGCATCCACCACGAGACGGCCCAATCGGCGTTTTGCACTTCGGGCCGGACCGAGATGGGACCTTTAGGAGGATCTTCGGCTCGAACAATCGCTGTCATGCTGCAGGAAACCAACAGAACACAAAACCACGGAAATCGCGTCCAGTACTCGGCCTCGGAACGGCTTGCAAGAGATCGGCCAACACGGAAAAGGCTCGATTTGGAGTTGTTGATTTTCATGCTGTGGGTCATCCTGAAGGCGACTGTGGAGAGGCAAGAATCAAAAAGATTATTCTAGTTTAACCCAAAATGGCAGTGACGGACGCGCAACTTATTTCTTGGATGTCCCATCCGGATTCTCTGGTCCGTGGAGCAGCGCTGGAACTGATCACCAGCAGTTACTGTTCCGATGGCTCTATCTTGACGGCTGTCTTTCAAGCCTGGGATCGCTATGGCCCGGAAATCGCATTCCATGATTTTCCATTGATCTCCCATTTGCCAATCCCCAAGGAAATGGTCGAGGAATCGATTCGCCGCGCAGCCACGATGTCCGCCGGTCGAAAGATCACGGACCGCGCCTGTCGCTGTGCGGGAAAACTAGTCGAAGCCATCTCCGTCGGTGAAGCCTCGACCTTCGCCGAACACATAGCCTCCATCGGCGAACTGAAGAACTCATCGAAAGTCTTCTTTCGCATTCCGCTGGTCGAGATGACGGAACGAGCCTCAGCGCTAGGTCGCTCGACTTCGTCATTGCAACTTGATTTTCAAGATGGTCAGCCGACCGATATCGCGATCGCTCTCGAGTGTCTCAACGGACGAGGGGAAGCCGATCCATGGATCTCAAGGGCATTCGACCAATGGACAGACGATGCGGAACGAACGCCGCTGGCCGTCGCGGTTCTGGAGTTGGCCTCGAGACATTCGATCCATGGGTTCGAAGCGGAATTGATAGGGCTGATGGATCGGGATGATGCGACTATCGCGGATCTAGCCACCATCGCCTTGGTCCGCAGCCGCAGCGCGAAAACGCAACAGCAAATCGCCGATCGATTTCAAAAACTGACTCGCTCGGGTCAGCTTCGAGCGATCGACGTGGTCAAACGGATGCGGTTGCCTCAATCCTCTGATTTGCTTCGCTTTTTGCTACCCTACGGACGCGAATTCATCGTTCAGGATGCAACACGGGTTGCAGAAGTCATGGTCTACGACTTTCACGCACTGGAAGAATGGTTGGAAGCACTGCTGCTGGTCGATGATACATCGCTCAAACGAATCCGCTATTCGATTCCAATAGCCAAGCCGCTGGCCATGGAAATGGTCGCCAGCGAATGGCCTCGCATTGAACATCTGATCGAATCGCGCATGGGAACCATTTTGGCATCCGATACGAGTTCCTGAATTGCTTTGCAGATTTGGGCGATTGTCCCGAACGTTCTAGGGTACTCGACGAGACTCCGTCCGAATATGGTCTGAGTCATTGTCCAGTACCTACATCCGCGGGAACAAGGTTTCTTTTCGGCGCCCTCGGCGCAACGGCAAATGTATTCTTACCGGGTATCATGTTTGATTCGTATTGGATTGCTTCCAGCCTGTCCGTGGAAACGGGACCCACATGTCGCTAACAGATCCTCCCTCGTCCGGCACACTCGCAAGCGATTGTTTGCTCGCCATCGAATCGACGTGCGATGAGACAGCCGCCGCAGTGATCACGCGGGATGGTCGCATTCTCGGTGAATGCATCGCCACGCAGGAAGAACTCCATCAGCAGTTTTCGGGAGTCGCCCCCGAGATAGCCGCTCGGGCCCATTTGGAACGGCTCATGCCCGTGATCGATACGGCCTTGAAGCAATCGGGGCTCTCTCCAGATCGACTGACGGCCATCGCTGTCGCCACCCATCCAGGCTTGCCTGGTTCACTTCTGGTCGGATTGTCGACGGCCAAGGCACTCGCGTTTGCGTGGAAGAAACCGCTGGTGGGCATCAACCATGTCCAAGCCCATATCTATGCTTGCGGTATCGGTCGTGAGATCAACGTCTATCCATGCATTGGCTTCGTGGTCAGTGGCGGCCACACGTCGCTCTATCGTTGCGAGACCGCCATCGATTGGGAATTGCTCGGTGGCACGATCGACGATGCGGCTGGAGAAGCGTTTGACAAAGTGGCCGTGATGTTGGGACTGCCATTTCCAGGGGGTCCACAACTATCGCAGCTCGCAAACCTGGGAGACCCGACCGCAATCCATTTTCCCCGCCCATTGCTCGATGATCCGAAGCGATTGGACTTCAGCTTCTCAGGACTGAAAACGGCCGTTCGCTATCGCATTGCGGGAACCGGACAACAAGATTGGACGCGCGTAGTGATCTCGGAAACCGAGCGGGCCAATATCGCGGCAGGTTTTCAACAAGCCGTGGTCGACTGTTTGGTGGGCAAAGCTGTTCTCGCCACAAAACGAAGTGGCTTGGCTCGTATCTGCGTCGGAGGGGGTGTCGCCGCGAACCGAATTTTTCGCCAGCAGCTACAAACCGCCTGCGACCAACATGGATGGGAACTCTTCCTCGCGCGTCCGGAACTTTGCACGGACAATGCGGTGATGGGTGCACTGGCCTGGGAACGGCTAGCGCGCGGAGAAACCGATGCGCTGGATCTCGATGCTCAGCCTGGGCTCCTGCGGCCCCCAATGAAGGGAGTTCGTCCATGAAGTCCGATCGACAAGATGGGTGCGAGATAGGAACTAGATCAAGGTCTTATCGGTGGATGCTCGGTACGGTCGATGCAGTTTACTTCTTGGCTTGTTCCAACAAGATTTCGCGCGTCACTTCCTGAATCTTTTGCTGACGCACCGATAGTTCGATTAGTTCTTCACGGAAACGGGACTCACCGACTTGTCCGATCCAATCACTGGAGCTCTCGCTTTCGTTGGCAAGGCGATTCGTGCGGCGATTGACGCGCAATTGCAACGCCTTGATCAATCGCAATTCGGATAGCTTATCGACCAACGGCTGATCTTGCGGCGAACCGCCCGAGGGTTGCCCACCGTTTTGCTGTTGCTGTTTCTCTTCTTCGCGTTTCTTTTGCACTTGCTTGAGGGACTCGATCATTTCCTCGAGGGAACCGAGAATCTCATCTTCGATCGATCGCGTGCTCACGGAAACATCAGCCGCCGCCAATCGCTTGACCACGATCTGCGAATCGCTCATGACTTGTTCAAGCGCTTCTGGGAAGGCTTGGCTGGAGCCTTCATCCTTGAGCAGCATCATGGCCCTCTGCCCTTCCATGACGACTTTCAATTGTTCGATCGATAATCTGTTGGCTTGGATTTCCAATTGTCGATCGCGATCTTCACCTGTTAATGCGGACAATTTTTCAGTTTGGTCGCGGATCGTCTTCTCCCAATCGGACATCCGTTTCAGCCGCGTCTCCAAATCGACCAGGGCCCTATCAATCTCTTCCTCTCGCAATTGCGTAAGGATGCGTTCCAGTTCGGCGATTGCCCTCTGCAATTCCTCTTCGGCTTTTTGTTGTTCCTGGACAGCGTCTTTGCGCTGGTCATTGCGCAGTTTTTGTTCTGCTCGTTTCATCCGTTGGCGAGCGCGCTGAACACGCTTGCGAGCTTGTTCCTCTTTGGATTGCGGTTTCTTTCCGTCGGCAGACGCGTCGGACTCGGAATCGTCCGATTCCATCTCTGCATCGTCGGAAGAGGGTTCGTCGGACGACGGTTTATCGCCCGATTGGGAATCCTGCTCTGAGGATGGTTTCGAGGAAGGTTTCTTGGATGCATCTTGTTCCGAAGGATCGCTTGGCTTGCCGTTCGGATCGGATTGCTTGTTCTTTTCGGAAGAATTAGGATCCTGTCCCGATTGGCCCTTTGTGTCTTCGGCATTCTTGTTGTCGGGATTATCGTTCTTCGATGGGTCCTCTTTGGACGCAGACGCATCCTGATCGGATGGATTGGATTCATTTTTGGGATCCTTCTCCCCATTCTCCCCTTCCTTGGGATCTCCTGATTTTCCTTCCGATGGATTGCCTTGATTCTCACCCTCGTTCTTTTTGCCTTCGGAATTTTGCCCTTCGGAAGTTGGGTCTTCACTATTCTTCGAACGCGCGCCGTCGGGGGAACTTTTGGGAGGATCTTTGCTCTTCCCATCACCCGTTTTCTTTTCCGAGTTCTCCGAGGGATCTTGGTTGTTGTCCGATCCTTCGCTCTTGGAGGACGGGTCGGATTCGGATGAGGGCTTGGACTTGTTTTCGTTGGACGAGTCGGTAGAAGAGTCCTTGGGCTCATCGCCCGATTTCAAATCCTCTTCGGATTGTCCTAGTTGCTTTTCGAGATCGCGCTGATCGTTGGCAGCATCCTCGCGATTCTGTCCGGCTTCGGTGCGACCCCGTGTCGCGCGCTGAATATTCTCTACCCTTCGAATATCCTTGAGCACGTCCTCCAATCGCTTGCGTTCGTCTTTTATGCGCGTCGATCGATTCTCGCTCTGAAGAAGCTCCAGGAGTTTTTTCAGGTTCTCGCGACTCGATTCGAGTTCCGGGATGGCTCGTGAGAATTGACCTTTGCCGAGCAAATCGCTGGCCTGAACCATGCGTTGTTGCGTCGCCAGTTGTTTGCTGAGTTGAGCTGCCTGCATCAGCAGTCCGGCGCGCGTCGGATTGGAAGCGGCTTCCAATTCGCTCATGCGCAAGAACATTTCCTCCAGCTTGGAGTACTGGGTTGCCACTTGCTTTTGCTGCAGTTCGAGTTCTTTGTTCGTGTTCGGGGCTTCCGCCCCCTGGGGAGCGGTATTTTGGGCCACTGCGCACGCCCCCGAACAGACCCATGCGACAAATAGAAAGAGAACGGCCCCTTTTTGGCGGACGCAATGGCGCCAACAGTCCATGGTTAAAAGGAGTGCAGCAGATGACCCTGGATTCGTTTCGTGCGTTCGGTCATGCAGGCGCATGGACTGTTCCTTGGTTGAGAATTCCGATTCTATTTCAGCAAATCCAGGACGCGTTTCTTTTGTTCTTCTTTGGCGCGTTCCAAGACTTTGCCTTCACTGTCTAGCAATCCGCGAACCTGGTCGATCAGTGCCGTGAGATCCTGGATTTCAATCATGTCACTGAGGATCCCGTTCAATGCGGCGATAATCTCATTGTTCTGCGCCATGGCCTGTTCTATCTTACCTGCGATAGAAGCCGGAGCCTCTTTCGAAGCGGCTATTTCCAGCAATCGGACATTCTCCGCGAAGGGGGTCCAACGGTTATTGAGCAGTTCCGCCAAAGGTTGCTTGACCTTTGCCTCCAATCGTTCACGGCGATCCTGGCTATCGATGCGGTTGTTGATCAACTCGGCGAGAATTTGAGTTATCTCCGATTGGACACCTTTCAATTCTCCTTCGGATTTCGTGGCTTGTGACGATGCTTGTTGCGCTCGTAGGACCAGCAACCGAGTTCGCTTAGCGATTCCATCTTCGGCCTGTTCCGCGCCCGTCTCTTGGCTGGCGAGAACCGTTGGATTCGAGGGGCCATCGGGATTGGACGGGGCGGCCCCCGTTCCTTCTGACGATTCGTCGGTCGGTGCTTCGGGGATATTGGTCTTTCTCATCAAAACAAACATATCCCTTAGCTGGCCAAGTTCGCTGATGATCTGTTCGACGCGACCTCTCATTGCCGCTTCGCGGCGATCGAGCAAAATCAACAGTTGATCGACCGTGACCACGCTCAATTGGATCGGGCTCGAGCGACCGACATGCGGGCTGGACTGAAAATCAAGGAAATCGGATGCGGCCACCATGAGACTAAAAATGGATCCTACTTGTGGAGTCGCTTCGCCCCTTTCACGCATAGCCTTCAGATCGTACTCCTTGCTTCCGTCACCTTGTGCCGTAATCGCGATATCCGAAGCCTGTACCGGTTGTTCATCGATCACCGATTCGAGCCACACTCGATCCACTTCGTAATCATCTTTGATCTTGCTGCGAATCGGCAATAGAGCATTCTCCGTGATGGATGTCCCGATTCCCTCCAGAGTGAAATCCACGCTCGGCGGGTTGTCTTGAAGGGACGCTATAACAAATTGTTGCACCCGAGTCGCACTCAGGCCTAAGTGATCCCAAGGTCGGATTTCCACCAGGAGATTGTTGTCGATTTTGCCGATCGGGATGCGGAATTCCATTGCGGGTTGGTCGAGCGTGACTGTGAATTCCCTTCGCGGATTTTCAGCCGTGTCGCCGGATTGCAACAGCATCACATCGCATCGAGCGATGGGCTTGTTCGCTCGGATAAAAAAACCCAATTCGGATCCTTGGGGCAGACGCATGCCATTGCGGTAAGGCAACCGTTCGTTCCCCCAAGCGGTCTTGGTAGAACGCTGCAGGTACTTCGGATATTCGACATCGATTTCTGTCGAAACGGCCAAGGCAGGTTCAACGGCTTCGAGGAACAGATTGGAGATCCGTGCATCCCCTCCCGTGAGGGTCAACCACAGCGAGTCGTTGATCGATTCCAAAGGGGGACCATCCAGCACAAAGTCACGGGGATTCGCATCGGACGTACTGAGCATGCTGGCCCGTCCGCGATTGCCTTCACGGTCTCGGTACTGGAGTGTACAAACATCATACGGTGCCGCCGTCAGGTCCTGAGCCCACGCCTTAAGACGGGCCGATACCCCTTTTGGGACGCGCGCTACAGTCTGTTCGAATTGAACCGTGTAACGTTCTCGCGAAGATTGGTTGGTAAACGGAGGGACTTCGATTTCCAGACCGACCAAACCCAAGGATGTTGTTCGGGGCCATGGCACATCTGCTAGTCCAAAGAAACGATTGCTCCAATGGGATGCCCAGCCGGGAGCGAAAAGGAGTAGGACACAGGACAATGCCGCAGTGCATCCGAAAATCGCCAATTCCCATTGAAGGGTTCGGAATCGGATCAACGACCGAACATCAATCGATTGGATCTGTTCCAAGGCTTGACGGCTAGCGAGCTCAATCATTCCAGGTCGGACCGGATGCTCGACCCAATCCCCATCCTCCCCCAAGTTCCCTCGGGTGGGGGATGCGGCTTGGACGGTGGTGACCAACGTGCTCTTGAATTCAGGATGCTGCTTCTCGATCGCCAGCGCGAGCGTCGAATCGCTCCATCGCACCAACCATCGGTTCCAAAAGTAATGGTATAGGATGGCTAACACACCGGTCACCAAAATGGCGAGCATGATGATGCGGACGACGCGCGGGGACTCATCGGCACCAAATCGAGCAGGCAAATAATCCAATAGCCCAAAAACCCAAAATGCGATTAGCAACCAACTGGCGAGGACGACGATTCCCTGACAAGCAATCGTGCGGCTGATCAGACTCCGGAGGTCTGCCAGTTTTTGGCGGATGGGTTCAGGCAAGGAGAAACGGGTAGCTGGCTTCATACTCCCACTTTACCAGACAGTCACTCGTTTCGCACGCTCGACCGGACCGTTCTGAAGACCATTCAGTCCCTGATTGCCCTAGAAAATGGACAGTAGCAACTCATCCTACGATCGACCAGAACCGCAATTTCGGCAAGCGAAGACCAGTCGAAAAACGAAGACGGGATCCTCATCCTGGGATGTGACGGCTTAATCCCGGTCGCCGACCGATCGAGCCCCGTGCCCATGGGCCAGGACTTCACCTTCTTCGTACAGTTGTTGCATGATCAAGCTACCTAATACCACGACGTCGTCCCCTGGATTGAGGCCATTGCGCAGGATAACACGGTCTTCTCTTTCATGGACCACGTTGAGCAAGTGCCGAACGAATCTGTCTGGTTGCCCGGGAACGCGGGTAAACGCGTAGGACCGTCCGTCAAACACCACCATGGCGATGCGTGGAATAGCGACATAATTGTCCTCCGGCGCAATCTGCAGGTGGCCGTCGACCAGCATGTCCGCTTTCAAAGAACCCTCCGGATTCGGAATAGAAGATCGGATCTTGACCGCGTGGGCACGTGGATCCACGTTCGGAGAAATGTATTCGACGGTGCCAGCAATTCGATCGTGCAGGAAATTGAATTTAACTTCCCATTTTTGTCCAAGATGGACCACACCCAAATCTCGTTCGAACACGTTGCCCCAAACCCACAAATGGTCATTGGGAGCGATGACCAAAATCACATCGTTCTCGTCGTAGATGTTACCTGCAACTGCGTTTCTAGAAATGACAACTCCGTCGGCAGGAGCACGAACACTCAAGCGGGCTCGTTGGGCACCTTGTTCTTTGGGTACCCCGTCAATTTCCTCATCGGTCAAACCGTAAAGAAGAAGCTTTTCTTTGGCAATATCGAATTCGTGCCTTTGTCGCAGTTCATCATTCTGGGTATCGAGGAGCAATTGCTCGCTGATCGAGTTCGAAGACCGCAACTGGGTTCGAACTTCGAGCAACTTTCGCACATACTCCCATTGTGTCTTCTCGATTTCAAACGTCGTCTTGGCTTGTGCCAAGTCGGCGCTGTAGAGATCGACCAGTGGCATCCCTTTGGTGACGAAGTCCCCCACGGAAACGTAAACCTTTTCAACCCGACCTTTAAACAATGGGGAGATCTTGGAAAGCTTGGTTTCGTCGTGACTGGTGGTTCCCAGGATCGGAAGGAGGATGGGATCTTTCTGTTGGACAACCGGAGTCGTTGTGATTCCCATCGCCGTTTGCGCGTCTTGGAGCAGGGTGACCACGCCATGCCACGGCTCAACTTCTTTTAACGCCACATTGTGCCGTTCGACGGCATGCGTTTTCTCTTCACCAAATATCATTCCGCGGAAGTAGTACAACGCGGATCCCGTGGCAGCAAGGAATAAAAGCCAAACGATCCCATTGAGCCAAGATCTGCCCGCCTGTTTTTCGACCGTCGGTGCTTGATGGATCTGCACAACGGGTTCGGTCGAGCCGATGTCAATGGGAGTGATCGAAGACTTTGTTGGACTCATACGTTTCTATCCTGGGTCAACGCGTCATGCCGATGGGGATGCTTTGCTCGGCACAGGGAACGCTAAAGGCAATAACGATTGATTTTTTATGGAACGGGACAGGTTGAATTCTCATTAGTTCCAGCCGGAATTACCTACGACGAGACTTTGTCTCGATCGGGGGATTCGCGGTGAGGGAAATACGTATAGAGAACCGGTAACAAATATTGCGGAAGGATCATGGCGGCCAGCATTCCTCCAACAACCACGATGGCCAGAGGCTTTTGAGCTTGAGACCCGACCGACGTCGCGATAGCGGCAGGGAACAGTCCAAGAATAGCGGTGAGGGATATCATCACCACCGGGCGGAGCAACGTGATCGAACCCTCCATCACCACTTCGCGGACGGGGCGACCCGATCTGCAATTAAGATTAAAGTAGTTGATCAGCAATACGCCGTTTTGCACGACCACGCCGAAAATAGAAATGAAGCCGACGGCCGCTGAAATACTAAAAGCGGTCTTGGTTAGGGTCAAAGCCCAAACCCCCCCGATCATTGCGATGATCACGCCGCACATCACAAGAATCGCGTCCTTGAATGATCCAAACATCAGATAGAGGACCACCATGATCAAGACGATGGAAATCGGAACGGTCACCCTCAAGACCGCGTTCGCGGCCTGCATCTGTGCAAATTCTCCCGACCACTCTAATCGATATCCGGCCGGCAGTTTGGCCCCGGCGTTGGGATCGTCGACTCGCTTTTTGGCATCGTCGATTGCGGATGCCAAGTCCCTTCCACGGACACTGAATTTGATGGGCAGATACCTACGGTTGTTCTCGCGATAAATGTAGGATGCACCCGGTTTGTGAGGTTCGATTTTGGCGAGGTGCGAAAGGGGAATCTGATAGGCTGGATGACCCTCTCTCGCCGGAATATCGATCGGGATGCGCGCAATATTCTCCGGATCATTTCGCAAGTCGACCGACAATCGCAACACGATATCGTATAGTTTTTCCCCTTCGACCATTTGAGAGAAAGCCTTTCCTCCGATGGCGACCCGAACTACGTCTTCGATGTCTTGCACCGTCACGCCGTAACGTGCGCACGCAGCCCGATCAATTGTGATCTCTAGATTGGGTTGCCCGATGATGTCAAATGCACCAACATTTTCGATCCCTTCGACCGAACGCAATGCCTCTTCGACACGAGCCCCCGTTTCTTCGAGTGTCTGCAAATCAGACCCGAACAGCTTTACGGAGTTCGAGCCCTTGATCCCCGAAAGAGCTTCATCAATATTGTCCCGGATCAATTGTGAAAAGCTAAATTCAATCCCGGGAAAAGATTTGAACTTCTCCGTCAACTCATCTTCGATGGCTTGACGCGTCAGCCCTGGTCGCCACGTCTCCATCGGTTTGAGGGGGACATTGAACTCGACATTGAAATAGCTGGTCACGTCGGTTCCGTCGTCCGGTCGTCCGACTTGCGACATGACACCGCGTACTTCGGGAATCGTCGAGATGACTTGTCGCAGCCGCGGTGCCATCCGCATCGATTCTTCAAGCGAAACGGTTCTTGGCAAAAACGCACGAATCCAAAGATTGCCTTCTTCCAACTGCGGCATGAATTCAGCGCCGATGCGCAAAAGCATGATGACGGAAACAGCCACCAGAATGAATGACGAAACGACCGTGATGCTTCTCAGTCGCAATGCCAAAGAAAGGGTCCTGCCGTAAATGGATTTGAGCAGCTTGTCGAGGAGTGTGTCGTGCTCGCGCATTGGTCCAGTAAATAGAAACGAGCACATGACCGGCGCGAACGTAATCGAAATCAATAGCGCCCCGAGAATGGAAAATGCATACGTCAAAGCCATGGGTCCGAACAAGGCCCCCGCAGGGCCGGTCAACGTGAACAGAGGTACAAAGGCACAGACGATAATGACCGTCGAAAAAAGCATTGGCCTTTCGACCGAATGGGCTGCATCCGCGATCCGATCGCGCAGCGAACGCGATTTGTCGGAATGAGGATCTGCCAACTCGCGAAAGATGGTTTCCACAATGATGACCGAGCTATCCACGATGATTCCAAAGTCGACTGCCCCGATCGACAGCAAATTCGCTGACATGCCTTGGTAGTACAGCAAGCTGATCGCGAACAAAAGAGCGAGTGGAATAACGGAAGCCACAATTAGGGCGCTGCGAAGATCCCCGAGGAAGACGAGCAAGACGACGATGACTAAGGCGACACCGACCAACAGATTGTGCATCACGTTTTGGGTCGTCACATTGACTAGATCGGTTCGTTGATTGAAGTATCGAATCTTCATCCCTTTTGGGAGCAAATTATCCTCCTCAATCTGCTTGATCTTGGCCGCAACGGCTTGGGCTGTGGCAAGTGACTTTTCTCCTTTTCTCATCATCACGATGCCTTCGACAACATCGTTTTCATCCCCGCGACCGACCACACCCAAACGGGGCTGATGGCCGACAATCACGTTGGCAATCTGCGATAAGCGAACAGGGGTTCCATCATCGCTGGTAGTCAGAAAGACGTTGCGAATATCTTCAACTTTTTGAGCTTCGATCTCGATGGCTCGTTCGACATTGACCGGATCGATAGGATCCGAACCACCACCGAGCAAACCTATCGCGCGGACATTATGGGCCTGCGATCCAAGCATCATGACGTCGCCACCGACGTTGGCATTCGACTTTGCAATCGCTTCCTGTACCTGAGACATGGTCAAGTCGTATTTACGCAGCAATCGCGTATCCACCAGAATCTGATATTGCTTGATCGTTCCGCCAAAACCGACAACGTCGATGACTCCGGGAACTTGCTTGAAAATTCGATTCAGCACCCAGTCCTGAACGGCTTTCAACTGATTGGTGGTGTAGCCGGGGCCTTCGAGCACATAGCGGACAATTTCCCCGGTCGGACTCCATGGAGACAATTCGGGCCGCACACCCTCCGGCAACTGGACAAAGGCCAATCGATTCAAAACTTCCTGGCGTGCAGCCGCATAGTTCGTGCCATAGGCAAATTGACATTTGATATCGCTCAAACCAGCGATGGATGTGCTTCGGATGTATTCCAATCCCGGAATACCATTGAGTGCCGTCTCGATCGGAACGGTTACCAAGCGTTCCATTTCTTCGGGGCTTGCCCCGGGATTTTGACTGATTACGTCAATAAGAGGGGGAGTGGGGTCAGGATACGCCTCCACGTTCAAGTGAAGTGCCGCATGAATTCCTACCCCAATCAACGTAACAATTGCCAGCAGCACAATCAGACGATTGCGGAGTGCCCATACGATGATCGCATGTGTCATGAGAGGTCAGGTCTAGTCATTGGGTCCGGGGCCAATACTTCTGTCAAACCATTTATAGGGTTCTAAGCGAGTTCAGGATAGCCGCGCCGAACCATTCGAAGCAATTGGAAGAAACCATTTCATAGAGAAGATAAGGGATTAGAAAGGTTTCTTTTCTAATATCTTTTCGCGTCCGCAAGTTACCAGAAGCGTCGAAGGTGGGAATCCGAATGAGCGCTCGTCGATCACGTTGGAGGATTCCCGGTTCGCTCTTGGATGGCTTCACGAGAGCGCTGAATGAGAAGAGTCGATACGGTCCGTCGAAACCCCTTTACGGGAAGACGTCGGATTGGAGCAATCCGGATATTTCAGCCGCCGCGTTTAACCGCAATTCGAGAGCTTGAATGTATTCGAGGCTCACTTCAAAGACACTGCGCTGAGCTTGAACCAATCGGACGATATCGAATTGCCCACGATCATATCCGGATCGCACCAATTCCAACGTGCGCCGGGCATCCGGCAAGATCCCAGTTTCGTAGGACTCCACTTGGCGACCGGCAGCACGATACCGAGCCAGTGCATCGGCAAGCCGCTTTGCGATTTCCGTGCGTGCTGTACTGACTGCTGCGGATACCTTGCGGACGGTGGATTCCGCCGCGCGGATGTTTCCTTGATTCCGATTCCAAATCGGAATGTCGACATACACACCGACCAACGCCTGCTCGTGCGGTTGACTAACCGTGTATTGCGTACCCCCTTGAACTGTTACGTTGGGGATAGGTTCGACAATGGCTCTCTGAAGCAGTTCCCTGCTGCGAGCCACTTCCGAACGACCCGCGTTGATGCCCGCGTTCTGATCGATCACTTGTTCATCCAAGAGGATCGATTCGTAGTTTGGGATCGCCATCATCAAGTCGCCGAGGACGTTACGGATAGGAAATTCGGGCAGCCCAATCTGCGCGGCGAGCAACGCTCTGCGTCCTTCGAGTTCGGCGCGTGTCGCTTGCAACGTCGTTTCAGCACGGCGTCTTTCCAGTCGCAACAGCAACAGGTCGGCCTCACTCGATTGCCCCGCCTTGACGAGATTGTCACTGGTCTGCTCCAGTTCCCGTGCCACCGCTAGCAACAATTCCAAGATACGAATCCGCTCTTGCGATGCCAACACAGCGACAAAAGCTTGTCGCACGTCGGTGATCAATGCATATTGTCGTTGCATATATTCGAATTGGGATCGTTGCACGGCTCGCTCGGCCGCTGCCACATCCAGTTGCCGCTTGCCTCCGCGAATCACTTCTTGAGTCACACCGAAAGAATAAACGCTGTTCGCTCCTCCGAGTGTCTGAGGGTTGCCGCTATCGATACGCGGGTTAGGGTACAAACCAGCCTGATAAGCAAACCCCCTGGCTTCATCGATAGCTGCCCTGGCTTCTCGCAGAGAGGGATGGTTGCTGATAGCCATTGCGACGGCTTGATCCAGCGTCCATTCGACCACCTGCGGGTTCATCACTTGATCGGATAGAGCTTGCAAAGCGATCGAGGACTGCAACGTTTCGGTAGCCGCCGCTGTGTTGCGAGGTGCCGGAAGTGGGATGGGTGCGGACAGGGGATTTGACGATGCATTGGACAATGCATTTGTTGGTGTCGGCGGAACGAACGAAGGTGCCTGCTGAACTATTTGGGCCTGCGCCAGCGTCGCAATGCAGCATCCCAAAGCCCAAGGGATTGCTATTTTGCAATAATCATTCATGTTGATTCACTGGCTGCGAAGAGGATCGGTTCTCTCGGTTGGGTATCGAACCGCCGCAATGCGAATAATCACTACGTCCCAAATAGAAGCAAAGACCGACCTGTTTTGCCGGAACCCCCCAAGCCATAAAGTTTGACCATCCGCTCCAGACATCGCGAAGCAAGCTCCTCATTCGATATCTTAGTGGCCATGGAAGACACATCGCCCGAAGCCCTCAATCCGTATGCCGTGACGGGGAGTCATGACTCCGATCTGTTGTCGGATCGAGATCGACCTCCGCACGTCATCCATTTTCGCGGAACTGTCGTTGAAGCAGATCTCCGTAAATATTTTCATGATCCGATTCAGTTCGGTTGCTTGATGGCGCTTCTGGTCTTGGTAACGATCACTTGGATGGGCGTATTTGGTGTGATTTTCGGGATGGTCGCCGTGGGTGCACTTTCCGTACTGGGATTGGCGGTCGGTTTCTGGCTGGGTCATCGCTATCTGTCCCGTGCGCGCGCTGCGAAGTGCATCGCCAAACGCCCATGGCTCATTGGAAAGGTCCACGGTTCGATATCCGGATCGCGCCTGACCGTATGGCATAACGACGTGTGTGTGCAGACCACCGACAGAACCTATTTCGACGAGGCCTTTAAAGGAGTGGTCATCTATCCGCGCGGACCAAGCCCACTCGCTTTTGTTCCGAGCACTTGTTTTTACGAACACGAATGGCAAGAGATCTACGAAGATTATCGACGCGATCGAACCATACCGCTCGTGCTGGAGGCTCCCCCCGAGGGTGCATGGGTCTGCCGAATCGCCATGAATCGATTGCCCTATTTGGATGATCGCATCCTAGCGGTCCGATGGCGGCTATCGCAAAATTCTTTTTGGATTGCGATTGTCATTGGATTGCTCGTCTTTCTGTTTATTCGACCGCATGAACGCTTTGGGCCATGGATCACGATCGCGCTGCCGATCGTGGTTTGGTCGATCCTGGAAGTAGGCCGCTTCACTTGGTCGCGGATGAGTCTCCGCCGTCAGTTTCTTGCATCCGACAAGAGCGGATATCAAATCGACCTCGACCAGGTTACAGAACCATCGCATTTGGATCCCCTTTCTCGTCCATCGAGCCCTTCCTCCGTGATGCAGTGGTTTACCAACGAAACCATTCTTTCTAGCGATTTGATGTTCTGGATCCGTTGCCCGACGCGAACCATCGAACAAGTCCGAATCGATGATTTGGCGATCGAATTTTACGTAGGTGGTCTATGCATGACCTTTCATCGCGAAGGATTCGATGGCCCCGATGCGTGGCTGTCTGCTTGCCAAGCAGCACGTTCGATCGCACCCAACGCACGACAAAATGAAACAAGTTGAACTGAGCCGGATGCTAGCAATGTTCCGCACCTCCTGCTCCCTTTGAGAATTCGTCACCACGCAGGGGGCACATTGGGGAACGGGAGGGAATCGGATACTCTGTTAGGGAATACAGGGGTCGTTGAACTCCAAAAGAGCAGTCGACAACGACCCTCATCGCATCGACATCGATGGCAAGGGATAGACTCAAGGGGAAGATATGGCGGAGAATGAATCTGTGCGAGGCGACTCCGAAGCGCCGGTGGCGTGGGTGACTGGAAGTGGCGGGGCACGTGTTGGCAGAGCGGTAGCCACCCATTTGGCATCCCATGGATACCGCATTGCCTTGCACGCTCGTTTTTCCTTGGACGAAGCCACCGCAGCGGCAGAGAGGTTTACCAAAGCATCGCTTCCGTGCATGGTGACGAATGGGGATGTCAGCGACTGGTCTGCCATGTCCCACGCGGTCGACGCGATCTTCAACCGCTGGGGTCGCCTGGACGTCGTCATTCATTGCGCTGCGATATGGGACTGGAAATCGCTTGAGGAAACCACTGCCAACGACGTGCGCTGGCACTTGGAGATCAACACTCTGGGTTCCTTCGCAGTGGCCAAGTCTGCAGGCTTGAGAATGGTGCGGCAGCCATCCGGGGGAGCGATCGTTCTGATCGGTGATTGGGCGGTAGCTCGACCCTACCCTGACTTCAGTGCCTATTTTGCGGGCAAGGGAGCGATCGAAACAATTGTCCGCTCGATGGCGGTCGAACTAGCGACTCGCAATCCAGCGGTCCGGGTCAACGGCATTCTGCCCGGTCCCGTTTTACTGGATGCAACGATAACTGCCGAAGCGGCCGAAAAAATTCGGCAATCGTCGCTACTTCAAAAGCATGGCCAACCCGAGCATGTTGCGACGGCAGCCCGATTTCTGGCGGAACATGAGTTCATCACAGGCGTATGTTTGCCTGTCGATGGTGGTCGAACGATTTGGGCAGGCAATGACACCGATCGAATCGCTCATCCAAGTTATTTGCGATCCGAATCCTAGTTAGACTACAAACAAGCATGGGATTTCCATGAAGCGATGGTCGTTGGTCTAGGGATAAACGGCACAGATGGTTCATTCGTCGCGAGAACGTAACAACGCTAATTTCCACCTCGATGGGAAAATCCCGCATCGCGTTTGGCGTCGCTATCTTTGGGCGATGGCATACTATCCGATGGTGGTCTTGCTGATCGTCGTTTTAGCATCGATTCGCATGACGGAATGGCTGGGAGCGACAGCCTTTTCGATCATCCTTTTGGTCCCATTGTCGGTGATAGGAATTCTTTTCCTTCTTGATCGCAGACACAGTCGCACCGATGCTGAAGCGGCTCATCCAATCAGGATGGCAACGCCATGGATTCCATTGATGTGGATGCTGTTGATCGGAGCGGCGTACTCGATCGCACACGCTAGGTTTCGCCAAAATGTTGAATCGCAATTGAATCAATGGAGTGCATTGCGAGAATCCCTCGGCGAGGATTCCATTCTCTCTGCGGCGCGATGGCAACCGGTGGCTGTTCGAGTCACGCTGATCGAGGCGCTACGCTATCGACGCGCGACCCATCCGCTCGCTTCGCAGTCTTCGGCCTCCGAATCCTCCGACGATGTCTCCACAAGCAATCCCATTGCTTGGCAAACGATAACACAGGTCCGCATCGACCAAGTGCGAAGCGGTTCTGAGTGGCGTCCCGTCCGGATGACGAGCTCGCTGGTCATCGACGAGAAGCTGCGCGGTCTTTATTCGGGAGACACCATCGAAGTCTACGGCCAGTGGAGGCTCCCACCGGAACCTTCGAATCCGGGCCAATTCGATCTTCGACGGCGCTATGCGGAGCTGGGGATCGCCGCACAACTGAAGGCGGAATCGGGGCAGCAATTGCAACGCATTTCCACAGGCAATCGATGGAGCATCCAGCGTTGGCTAGGGCTCTTGACCGAGCGAGCGCTCGATGCCATCGACCGGTATGTGATCTGGGACCAAGCGCCTATGACAGCGGCGTTGGTATTAGGACAACGGGAGCAGGCACACTGGCAGTTGCAAGAAGAGATGCTAGCGACTGGCACCATACATATCCTTTCGATTTCGGGAATGCACATCGAGATGGTGGCATTTTCACTCCTTGCGGCTGGCTACTTGCTACGTATCCCCAAGGGCTGGGTTTTTGTTGGGACAGGAGCTTTCTGTGTGCTTTACGCGGTGCTGTGCGGCGCCAATGCACCGGTGGCCCGCGCGACGTGGATGTTGATCGGAGGATGCATCGCGCGCTGGATGGGATGGGCATTCTCCAGTCTCAACATACTGGCCGTGGCGGGTCTTCTGATATTGACGCAAAGGACATCGATTGCATTCGAAGTCGGAACACAGCTCTCGTTTCTCACTGTCGCCGTTCTTATTCTGACCTTTCCCATTCTCCATGAACGGCAAACGCCATTGGAGCGATTGATTGCGACCAAGCAGTCCACGGCCTTAGCCCTTCTGCATTGGACCCGTCGCGTCGTATGGGAGTCGTTTCGAAGCAGCTTTTGGGTCTGCTTCATCTCAGCTCCCTTGGTTTGGTATTCCTTCCACATCATTAGCCCGATTGCCATCGTGCTCAATCTCATTTTATGGTTGCCGATGTTGATCGCATTGCTTTCCGGATTGGTTCTGGTCGTTACGTTTTGGTTCCCCCCGGTGGCGTGGCTCATGGGAATTTTGTGCGGTGTCTCGCTTTGGAGCATGGCCTGGATTGTGTCGATGGCCGAGTCGATGGCGTGGGGGCATTTTTGGCTGGCTGCGCCACCCATGTGGTGGATGTTGATCTTTTATGGATTGGCTTTCACGATCGCGGTTTGGCGAGGAACCGGTCGAGCCAAAGCCCGATCCCTGCTGTTGTGGATTCTGGGAAGCTGGTTTGTGTTAGGCCTGGTAATCATTCCGAGCATCAAGCGACTTTCTCAAATACTGCAGCCCGAGGAAAAGCGAGCCCTGTGCGTTACGTGGATCGATGTCGGTCACGGTACGAGTGCGGTCGTTGAGCTCCCTAGTGGATCGGTATGGCTCTACGATGCCGGCCGGCTTGGGGATCACGAGCGGAGCTATCATCCCATCGTCAATGCTCTCTGGGGAATGGGGATTTCGCGTTTGGATCGGATGGTTTTGTCGCATGCAGATAGCGATCACTACAACGCCATGGATGGCGTTCGTCAACGATTTTTCCCACGGCGTTGGATCACGACCGAAGATGTACTGATTCACCCTAGTCCATCGCTTCAAGAACTCATTGGTGCACTCCGCCAATCCGGCATCGCCATCGACCGTTGGGAGTCGGGGACACAATACCTCGACGGGTCAAAGGCTACGATCCGAGCATTGCATCCTCCTCGACTGGAAAGTTCGGTAGTGCGAACGGGCTCGGACAATTCCCGCAGTTTGTGCTTGCTGCTAGAGCGTGCGGGAAGACGCATCCTGTTGCCTGGGGATTTGGAACCCCCCGGCACGCAACGCTTGACCGAACAACCGAGCATGGACATGGATGCAATCATGGCACCGCATCACGGGTCCCTATCGTCAAAGATTGGTTCGTTGGTCCAATGGTGTCATCCGGATACCATTGTCATCAGCGGCTCATCGAGAGCGGTTTCGCAGCGCGTGATCGATGAATATTCTCAATCTGGCAACAACCTTTGGATCACGGCACGCGATCATGCCATCCGGCTAGAAGTCTCGGGAGACGGGGCCATGCGATGGCTGCATTGGCAAGACAACCGATGGTGCTTATTGCCCAATCGATCCCAACCTCCCGACTGAGCCGTCAATTGTTTTGCGGATTGGATGGGCTGGCCAAATGCTGTTGGAGATAATTGGCTCGAAAGGTGTTCCTGGCGCTGACGCTCAGCGTTTCTCCACACAGCTTTTGCAAGTGGGCAGGCTGAGTGTGAATGAACAATTTGTTCACCGTAGGAATGGGAATATGATCGATCAGACCAAGATTGACCCCCATGCGAACCTTACTCAAGTAGTGCATGGTTTCTTCGCTGCTGATCCTTTTGGCAGTGCATAGGATTCCCAAGGCTCGACTGACATGGTCATTCAAATCATCGCGATCTTCGTTGAGCAGGAATTCGCGGGCCTTGCGTTCGTACTCGATCAAGCGTGGAACGACTTCGCTTACGCGCTCGAGCAACGTCGTCTCGCTTTTGCCCAAGGTCATCTGGTTGCTGACTTGGTACAAGTCTCCCATGAATTGGGAACCTTCTCCAAAAAGTCCTCGGACAGCCACATTGATTTTGCCGAAGGCCCGAAAGACCTTGTCGATTTGTTTTGTAGCAACGAGCGCAGGCAGGTGGAGCATCACGCTGACGCGCAGGCCCGTACCGACATTCGTTGGGCATGCGGTCAAGTAGCCCAACTTCTTGGAAAAGGCATACGTTAGTTTGCTCTCGAGCAAGTCATCGAGTTCATTCATCCGCTGCCAAGCGGAGTCGAGGGCGAGGCCACTCTGCATCACTTGCAATCGCAGATGGTCTTCTTCATTGACCATGATGCTAAAACGTTCGTTGGGGTCGAGAATAACTGCCCGAGCCCCTTCGGCTTCGCTCAGTTCATGGCTGATCAACTGACGCTCCATCAAGAATTGACGATCCAAATCCCCGAGTTTGGCGACATCGACGTATTCCGTTTCGCCCGACAGAGGTAGGGCATCAATGGCGCGGCGGACGGCGGAAGCGATTCCGACGCGATCGCTGTCCACGCATTTTCGAACGAATGGAAATCCAGCTAGATTTCTCGCGAGGCGAACGCGACTGCTCATGACGATGTCCGATTCGGGACCGTTCCCCCGCATCCACTCGCCGGTTTGTTGGGCTAAATCATCGAGCTTCACGTTCGTCGGTTGCTATCTTGGGACAGAGTGGTTGGCTTGGAACAGAGTGGTTGGCTTGGAACAGAGTGGTTGGCTTGGGTTCGGATGGGTACATCGATCCATCCATGGAAGACGAGTTCATCGCGGAGACATGGAAACATCGGATTGGACGGCAGGAGCTTTTTTTTAAGGACGGAATCGATCGGGCCACTTCAATGCCGAGCATCAAACGACGAAGCGTGGAGTCGATCGGCAACTTTGGGAGATCACTCATCGGTGGAGGGATCGCTGGACGGATCGGATTGAAACTCATCGCCAAATGGGTCCTGCTCTTCCTCCATGGACAAGGATTCTTCATCGCTATCTCCTCGCTCGACATCGGCGATACGATCGCGAATTTTTCCTGCCTCTTCATATTGTTCCTTGGCAATGGCAGCTTGCATTTCATCCTTAAGCTGTTTTAGTCGAAGTTGCCTTTGAGGAGAACCGCTCGTGTTGTGGGGGAATTTGCCGGCATGGGTCTCCGCCCCATGGATGTTCAGGAGCAAAGGGAGCAGATCTTCTTCGAACGCGACGTAGTCGTAGGAACACCCCAGCCTACCACCTTTACGGAATTCTGAGAAAGAGATGCCGCACATCGGACACTTTTTGTTGTCGGAGATCGCCAGATCTTCGCTGACCTTTTCTAATTCCAGTTGCTTGGTCAGCATGTTGCTCAAGGCCTGCGAGGGATGCTCAGGCCCGTCATGGCTAAAGAACGTTCGCGCGTGCTCCTCGCACAAATGAAGGACGACGGGGCCATCCGGACCGGTTAATTCGGTGATGTGAAACGTTGCCGTCTTTTCGCAGTGTTGGCACTTCATGGTCAAAAATTCGTTCGCCATTTCGCGGTTTCTATCGGGGCTGATAGTATAAGCAGGTCGAGCCCATCGGGCGATGCGGTTGTGCGTGCGAATCCAGTGACTCTTGGACGAAAAATAGCGGAATGAGTGCATTTCCCGACTTTCCATCTTTTGAAGACCTGTACCGTCAGTTCGACTTGGTCCCCGTCTACCGGCGACTGTTGAGCGATCAACTGACTCCCGTCGGCGCCTTTCGGTTGTTGGATGACGGCCAGAGTTCTGCAGGCCTTTTTGAAAGTGTCATCGGCGGCGAGAAGATCGGCAGATACAGTTTTATTGCCATCGGACCGAGAGCCCGGGTGGTGGCGTTTCGAAATCGAGTCCAGTGGCATGCCGATGGACAGGTGGAAGAAATCGAAACCGACGATCCGCTGGAATACCTCTCCAACAAAATCGGGAACCGGAGAGTGGCGGAAATCCCAGGTTTGCCACCGTTTCTCGGGGGAGCAATCGGCTATGCAGGATATGACGTCGTGCGGTTTGTCGAACATCTGCCGAATGCGCCCGAGGATGACCGAGGACTCCCAGACCTCGATTTCGGTTTCTACGACCAATTGGTCGTATTTGACAATGTGAACAAGACTGTGACTGTGATCGCCTTGGTCAGCGCACTCCAAGACGTCGATTGTCGATCCGCCTACAACGAGGCGTTGGTTCGGATCCAATCGATCGTGGATCGATTGGAACAACCGCTGGAAAACCATGGATTGGCTGATATTCCCCTCGAATGGACACCGCGGCAAGTAACGCAATCCAACTTCACTCGCGACGACTTCGAAAAAGCCGTAGAGCGTTGCCGCGAATACATCCGAGCAGGAGATATTTTTCAAGTCGTCCTCAGCCAGCGATTTGAAGTCGATTGCGACTCCGATCCTTTGGAGATCTACCGTTCGCTTCGCGTGATCAACCCCAGCCCATTCATGTTTTTGCTGCGCACACCGCATTGCACGTTGGTCGGGAGTAGTCCTGAGGTCATGGCGCGGGTCATTGAACGGATCGTGACCGTCAGGCCATTGGCAGGGACCAGGCCTCGCGGAAAGACGTCCGAAGAAGATCAGCAATTGGCCCTCGACCTTTTGGCCGATCCCAAAGAAAGGGCGGAGCATGTCATGCTGGTCGATCTGGGTCGAAATGATGTAGGGCGAGTCGCGCGTTTTGGCTCGGTTCGACTCACCGATCTCATGGTCGTCGAGCATTACTCGCATGTGATGCACATCTCTTCGACCGTCCAAGGCCGATTGCGCGACGAACTCAATGCGATGGATGCCTTTCGGGCGTGCCTGCCGGCAGGAACAGTTAGCGGTGCACCCAAGGTCCGAGCCATGGAGATTATCGACGAACTTGAGCCAACGCGACGCGGCCCCTATGCCGGTGCCGTTGGATACTTTGATTATCGGGGCAATATGGATACCTGCATCACCTTGCGAACCATGGTCCTGTGCCACGGCAAAGTCTATGTGCAAGCAGGTGCGGGACTCGTCGCCGATAGCGACCCGAGCAGCGAATACCAGGAAACGGTCAACAAAGCCAAAGCGTTGATGGCTGCCATCGAAGTCACCATGGAAAGAGAAAAGCGCAATCCGACATGCGATGAACGAATTGCTGGCAGCTAGAGATTGCTGGAGCCTATCGATCGATCTCTGAGAGCATGATCCGGCACGCCTGCGATGAACCTCGAAGAACGAATCCACTCCCTCCAATCCACTCCATGGGGCAAACTTTGGACGGGGCAAACTTGGAACGGGGCTGAGCACAAAGAATCAGGATCGGATCCACTCGCTAGCTAATCTTCGGAAAGGGAATCCAACATCGGTAACAAAACCAAAAACCGGCGTTTTTTCGGCAATTGGAATGCTCGGACAGGCCGAGAAATAGCCGCCCAGTATTCTTGAAGCCCTCCGATAACGAATGCCGAAAAAGGGACGAGGCGGAATACCGGCCCGTCCAATGTCGGTTTCAAACCCCCAGCTCCCTCCCCGCTCCACGCTACAAATCCATGGATCCAGCAGAAATCGACCTGACGTCAATGAGATACGGGGCTGCGGTCGATTTGACGCCACCCGCCTTCGTGTCTCCGCCTCGCACTCACCCATCAAAATCGCATGTTTTGTGGGTTTTTTAAAGTTTCTTACCGGTGTTTAGTGAATGGCGCGGGATTTGCCGTTGTTCAGGATGAACGTGGCTCGCATGGTAGCTAACGTTGCACCCTCTCCTCTCCTCCTTCTCAAGATCGCTGCATTCTTCGGCGACTTCGTGATTGTGGAATCGCGGTAACGCGGGACGAAATCGGAAGCTGTTTCTGTTTCCGAGATGGATCGTCCTGGAGGTTGCACGTCGATGCCGATCGGCCCAAAGCCCACGTGAGATGCTCCCAACTATTTTGTAGATCAGAGGAAGTTATGAAGATTCTCAAGGTGAACAAGCTCCGAGGTTCGAATATCTGGGCTAACTACCCGGTGCTCGAAGCTTGGGTGGACCTGGAAGAACTGAAAGACACTTCTTCGGAAATGATTCCGGGGTTCAACGAGCGACTGATGGCATGGCTGCCAACAATGGTCGAACATCGCTGCAGCATTGGCGAGCGCGGTGGATTCTTTGTCCGATTGCGCCGCGGAACCTACATGGCCCATATCTTGGAACATGTGACGTTGGAACTCCAGTCCTTGGCTGGAACGCCGGTTGGATTCGGTCGGGCTCGCGAAACCTCGATCGATGGCATTTACAAAGTCGCGATCGCCTACAAGGAAGAGAAGTTGGGGCTGGTCTGCATCGACAAAGCATTCGATCTGATCATGGCTGCAATCCATGATACCCCCTACGACATCGATGCCGTCGTTCGCGAGCTTAAAGATTACGCATACGATGTCTGCTTGGGTCCAAGTACCCGTTCTATTGTTGACGCAGCCAAGGCTCGCGGCATTCCCTGGCGTCGTTTGAACGAGGGCAGTTTGGTGCAGCTCGGCTATGGAGTTCACCAACGCCGGATCTGCACGGCGGAAGCCGACTCGACGAGCGCTATCGCTGAGTCCATTGCACAAGACAAAGATTTGACCCGCATGCTTTTGCGATCGATTGGGGTCCCGACTCCGGAAGGGAGGCCTGTTGAAAATGCAGAAGACGCTTGGGAGGCTGCAGAAGACATCGGTTTACCAGTGGTTTGTAAACCGCAATATGGCAACCATGGCCGAGGCGTAGCTACCAACTTGCAATCTCGGGAGCAAGTCATCGCGGCTTATCAAGCGGCCAGCGATGAAGGGAGTTCGATCATCGTCGAACGGCATGCTCCCGGGGATGATTACCGCATGCTCGTCGTCGGTGGCAAGCTGGTTGCGGCAGCGCGGCGTGAACCTGCCCATATCATCGGCGATGGCCAATCGACGGTCCAACGGTTGATCGATCAGGTCAATGAAGATCCACGTCGCAGCGACGGTCATGCGACCTCGTTGAGCTTGATCAAGATAGATGCTGTCGCTCTCGGGGTATTGCTAGAACAAGGGATGACACCGGACACGATTCCACCGGTAGGGAAAAAAGTTCTCATTCGACGCAATGCAAATCTGAGCACTGGCGGCACCGCGACGGACGTAACCGACATGGTTCATCCGGATGTCGCTAGGCATGCGATCGAGGCCGCGCGCGTTATCGGCCTGGACATCGCCGGTGTCGATATTGTGGCACAAGACATCTCGCAGCCCCTTCAAGGCCAACGCGGTGTGATTGTCGAAGTGAATGCCGGCCCTGGATTGCGTATGCACATTGAGCCCTCGGCCGGTTCCCCGCGTCCTGTCGGCGATGCAATCATCGATATGATGTACCCCGGCCAAAGCAACGGTCGCATCCCGATTGTGAGCGTCACAGGAGTCAACGGTAAAACGACAACCACCCGACTCATTGCGCACATCATTGCCAGCACGAACAAAAAGGTCGGCATGACTTGCACGGATGGTATCTACGTCGGAGGTCGGCGGATCGATTCCGGTGATTGCAGCGGACCACAGAGCGGACGCTCGGTGTTGATGAATCCATTTGTTGAAGCCGCCGTCTTGGAGACCGCACGTGGTGGTATCCTTCGCGAAGGCCTGGGCTTTGACTACTGCGATGTCGGTATCGTGACGAATGTCGGCGAAGGTGATCATCTTGGTATTTCCGACGTCGAAACGGTCGAGCAGCTAGCGCGTGTCAAACGATGTGTCATCGAAGCGGTTCACAAGTCCGGATTTGGTGTGCTCAAAGCTAATGATCCACTCACTGCAGAGATGGCTGAGAAGTGCAAAGGTCGCGTTATCTTCTTTGCAGTCGATGAGAACGATCCCGTGATCGCCGGTCATCGAGCGAAAGGAGAACGCGTCTGCTTTATTCGAGACGGGATCATCGTCATGGCCGAGGGAGGATCCGAAACGGGCTTAACGACCCTCGACAAGATCCCGTTAACCCACAATGGACGTATCCAATTCCAAGTCGAAAACGTATTGGCATCTGTGGCCGCATGCTGGGGTCTGGGTATGCCAACGCACCAAATCGCATGCGGTTTGGAAACCTTCTCGGCGCACATGGACAAAGTCCCAGGTCGATTCAATCTGCTCGAATTCCATGGTGCCACCGTGGTGGCCGATTATGGACACAATGCATCGAGCTTGTTGGCGATCGTCGATGCCTTCAATCAGTTCCCGCAGGGACATCGCACGGTCGTCTATTCGGCAGCCGGCGATCGCAGAGACATCGACATGGTGCGACAAGGCGAAATCCTGGCCGATCACTTTGACCGCATCATTCTCTACGAAGATCAATATGTTCGAGGGCGTAAGCCTGGCGAAATTGCAGCTATCTTCAAGAAGGGGATGGACAACGGCAAACGGGTCAAAGAGATCTACGATATGACGGGTTGGGAAAACGCCGTCGATCATGCTTTGAAATTGATCAAGTCCGGGGATTTGATGCTGCTGCAAGCCGACTCGATCGATGCGACCGTGCAGTACTTGCAGCGATCGATCGAACACCAAAATCTAGGACGCGAAATCGATTTTGATTCGGCCCTGCGGGCTCAAGGGAACAAGACCGACGCCAATCCGGTCGAGCAGATCTCCATGTCTGTCGACAAATCCCCCGCATCCCGCTAGCCGCTATTCCCATCTCTTGGTAGACGGATTAACCGCCAAGATGCAATGAACGCGCAGAGGACAAAGCATGTGCAATCTCTTGGCGGTCTTGGCCTCTTGGCGGTTCCATCTCCTCAATGAGCACGGTAGCGCGACAGACGGTTTAACCGCCAAGATGCAATGAACGCCAAGAGGACTTGGGGGCAAGAATGAGGGTCGAACCCAGCCCGAAGATTGATGATTTGGCGCATGCCGTGATTGGTGCATCGATCGAAGTGCATCGTATTCTTGGACCGGGGTATCTCGAAAGCGTTTACGAAGCAGCCTTGGCTGTGGAACTTGGGTTCCGCCATGTTTCATTCGAGCGACAGAAACTTATCTCCGTGGACTATAAAGGACATGCGATTGGTGAAGGAAGACTGGACCTGTTGGTGGGAAATGAACTCATCGTCGAACTCAAAGCCATCGACTCTTTAGCACCCATCCACTCTGCCCAAGTGATCTCGTACCTCAAGGCAATGCGACTGCCATTGGGCCTACTTATCAACTTCAACGTGCCATTGCTCAAGAATGGAATAAAACGCATCGTACAAACAGAGTCCCTTGGCGATATTGGCAACTTGGCGGTTCCATCCCAATGAGCACGGTTGCGCGGCAGACGCGTTAACCGCCAAGATGCAATGAACGCCAAGAAGAAAAAGCATGTGCAATCTCTTGGCGGTCTTGGCCTCTTGGCGGTTCCATCTCCTCAATGAGCACGGTAGCGCGACAGATGGTTTAACCGCCAAGATGCAATGAACGCCAAGAAGAAAAAGTATCAGCGATCTCTTCTCTTGGCGGTCTTGGCCTCTTGGCGGTTCCATTTCCCCAATGCGATGCAGGCTAAGACTTGTTGCGGAATTTTTCCAGCAAACGGCCTGGGCTTCCCATGATGTTGTAGCCGGAGTCAACATGGAGGATTTCGCCGGTGATTCCCGCGCTATAATCGCTCAGCAAATACGCTCCCGATCGACCGACCTCTTCATGCGTCACGCATCGTCCGAGCGGAGCGACGAAGTCATAATACTCTTGCATTTCGCCGACACCGGCAGCGACTCCTGCCAACGTCTTCAGCGGACCAGCGCTGACCGCGTTGACCCGGATTCCTTTTGGACCGAGGTCGTACGCTAGATAACGCACCGTCGCGTCCAATGCGGCTTTGCAAATACCCATGACGTTGTAGCCAGGCACACACTTCTCTCCTCCAAAGTAAGTCATGGTGAGGACGGAGGCAGAAGAGTTCAAGAAAGGGCGGGCCGCATTGGTGACATTGATCAGGCTGTACACGCTGACATCCATTGCCAGTTTGAATCCCGCGCGACTGGTTTCGACGGTATCGCGATTCAAATCATCCCGATCCGCGAAGGCGATCGAATGGAGTAGAAAATCGAAACCGCCCAAGTCTTTACCAGCTTGTTGCATAAATTCCGTGACTTGTTCGTCGCTTTGGACATCCAACGGCCTCAGAAATGCGGTTTGAGTTGGATAAGCATCGACGCACTTCGAGACGCGCATCCGATTCTTTTTCTTTTCATCGTCGGCTTTATCGGGCAAGTGGGAAAATCCGACGACGCCACCGTGCTCCATGATTTCCTTGGCGATTGCCCAAGCGATCGATCGATCATTGGCGACCCCGAGAACCAAACCTTTCTTGCCTTCGAACAACTTCATTGAACCAAGCCTTTCGTTGCGAAAAGAATCCATCGGAGCAAGCGGTCGCTCACTCGTGGCCGTAGCCTAACCGCCTCTCAGCAGACATCGCAAGCCCCATCATTGACAGTGTCCATTGCTGGGACTTCCTCATGTTCGATTTCTTTTTGGGAAGCAGACAATGCATCCAAATCGGATTGGCGTGGAAAAAACCCTTCCACGACATCGTAGAACTGCTGCTGTGTTTCGACGCGGGAGATGTGAGCGCGGAAATGGCGAGCTCCCGGTTTGTATTGTGCATAGCAGCAAGCGAACTTGCGCATGAGCATTGTCCCTCGCTGTGCTCCAAAGCGATCGACGACGAGTTTGTAATGGTGCAGCATGATTTCACGCTGTTGGTCGATCGATGGATCGGGAGGGATTGGCCGGCCTTCCAATGCGGCAGCGGCCTGCGCAAATAGCCAGGGCTTACCGAGCGAGGCGCGAGCGATCATGACACCATCGACATCGTATTTTTGATAGGCAAAGGCAACTTGTTCGGCAGTCTGCAAATCTCCGTTGCCGATAATCGGCATGCGTTGAAGATGTTGCTTGATCTCCGAAATACGAGTCCAGTCCGCCGAACCCTTGAAGAAATCCTCGGCGGTCCTGCCATGGACGGTGAGGGCTGCGGCGCCGGCTCGCTCGACTGTCTTGGCGACCTCGATGTAGTTCATGCGATCGCGTGTGCACCCAAGCCTCATTTTGGCTGTCACCGGAGTGGGGGAACAAACTTCGACCAACCGCGAAATGATGGCGTACATCCTTTCTGGGTCGCGGAGCAAGTAGGATCCGCTATGCGCTTTTTCTGTGACCTGTTTTACAGGGCATCCAAAATTGATATCGACGACGCTCACACAGTACTCATCGACGAGTCGCCGTCCAACCTTGGCCATCGTCTCCGGATCGTTATCCCAAATTTGGACTGCCAGGGGTCGGGGTTCATCTCGAATTCCCCACAAGCGATCCGGGTGTTCGCAATCGTGCTCATCCAGCCAGACAAAGCCTCGGGCATTCACCATTTCGGTCGCTTGAAGCCCGGCTCCACCGAACTCGCGGACGATCTGCCGAAAGGCAAAATTGGTATAACCGGCCATAGGAGCTTGGAAAATCGGAGGATAGACCTCCAACGTGCCAATCTGGATTGGTTTTGGTTGCCGTTGGGCGGTGCATGGCGGTGTATCAGGGCAGATGGATTCCGTGCAGCCGTCAATGATTCGGTTTTCGGCAAGTGTTGTCGATGATCCGCGCGCTTCGTTCATGCGTAATAATCTACCGATTCCTTCCCTTTTCGCCGAGCCCAACCGAATCAGGTCCATCTCTATGGGGCAAACCAAAAATCATCCTTCATGCATTCGGTTTGCAGCGGTATTTAGTGGAAATCCATTACTCATCGAGGAATGTTGGGGGCGACTCGAGCGCGTTTGGGGGCCGATTGCGGTGAAAAGCACTTCTTTCGATTTCCTGGAATCGGAGTACTATCACCGCTCGATGGGACTCGGACTCAAGAAACAATTGGCCCTTTTCAGCACTCCCTACGACCCCTCCCTACTATCGGAGGATAAACAATTTTCGAACCGATTGGAGCGTTCGTTGTCGGAGCGCGTGGTTGCATCCTCCGACAACGAAATCGACAACCCACTCTATGGTTTAGCCACCTCTGTCCAGCGACCGATCAACATCGACCCAGGTTATATGAGTTTGACAAAACTAGTCCTCGCTTCCACCAAGAACCGAGAACACCGCATCTACCTTCGAGATGGCATCTATGCGGAAGTGACTCTCGCGTTTCGCGACCAAGCCTGGCAAGTCATGCCGTGGACTTATGCCGATTATCAGAGGGAGGACTTCCGGGCATTTCTTGCATCGGCGAGAAAACAATTCGCGACAGACATCCACGATTCCCTGCTTTCTTCGAAGGCTATTCCTCCCGCGAGGGAGTCCCATGAGTAGTTCACCAATGGTTCTGCTAGTTCTCGTTGTCACGTCTGTCCTCCCAGCATGGCTCGTATCCTACCTAGCTGTCGGATGGATCTGTCGCCATGCCGCGAAGCTCGGCTTGCTCGATAAACCGAATGCCCGCAAAGTCCATACGACTCCAATACCGTTGGGGGGTGGTCTTGGAATATGGCTGGGCGTCGTCACCGTATTGACGCTCGGAACGATGGGAGTTGTGGTGCTAACGAATAACTCAAATATGACTGCCAATCTCCCGTCTTCCGTCACGGCCTATTTGCCTGGACTCGTTTCCAAGATCTCATCGATATGGCTTTTAATGGCGGGGGCCACCGTCGTTACGTTTCTCGGGTTGTTGGACGATCGATTCGGGTTGGACTGGCGCGTTCGACTGGGTGTTGAGTTTGCGGTTGCAGCCACCGTCGTATTTGGAATGAATCTGCAGCTGACCGCTTATATCGATCAACCCTGGCTGACTTCGGCACTCAGCGTGATCTGGATCGTCATGTTGATCAATTCGTTCAATATGCTCGACAACATGGATGCGCTGAGCAGTGGTGTGGCTGCCATCATTTGCAGCATGCTGGCGATCATGTTGCTGACCACTCCCGAATCTTCCTTCGGGGAACCACAACTGTTCGTTGCAGCCATGGTCTTGGCATTGATGGGTGGATTGCTGGGTTTCTTAAAGCACAATTGGCCCCCGGCCAAGATCTTTATGGGGGATGCGGGGAGCTACTTTGTCGGTTACTGGATCGCCGTTGCGACTTTATTGAGTACCTATGCTGGGGCAAAAGGAACGGCACCTCATGCGGTTCTCGCACCCTTGTGCTTATTGGCCATCCCAATTTACGACATGTTGAGCGTGATTACGATTCGCATCCGCGAAGGAAGGAGCCCCTTCCAAGCCGACAAGAAGCATTTTTCGCATCGGCTCGTCGAGATGGGAATGACCAAGAAAAAGGCTGTGACCACCATTTATCTGGCCACTTGGACTTGTTCGCTCGGGGCTCTGATCCTGCCTCGAACGGATTGGGTCGGGGCAGGCCTTGTGATCTTGATTGTGATCGCCATGTTGGGCTTGATCAGCGTTCTGGAAAGCGTATCCACCGGAACGAAGTCATGAAGCCTACGGCATCGAGGAAAACCTCCCACACCCACCGAGAGCTCCCGCAACCTGCTGTGACATTTTCTTGGCGCGACCTACCGACCGCCGTCGCTCTCGGGTTGTTTCCGATCGCGATGATTGTGGCGATATGGAATCCCTGCGATACGGCCCCGTCGGTCGCTGCGGGAGATTCCTTGATGTCGATTGGGCTAAATGGACTGGTCATGCTTTGCGTGTCCTTAGGTGCTGCGTTGAGTCCGAACGGGCCTTCGTGCACTTACTGGAAATGGCGAATCGAGCAACCAGGAACGGGCCGCGAACGCGACTGGTCACGGATTGGAGCGTGTTTGTTGGCAGTCTGCTGGTTCTCGTTTCCAGTTTGGCTTGCTTTGGCGACTTGGAACTCGTTCGGTCAATCGAATGCGAGGTACTCGGTCAATGGATTTTGGCAATGGGTTTCGTTGTGGGGATTGGCCTATGCAGCCACATCGCTCGCAGCGCGGCCTGGCATGATACGCCGCTTCAGCGTACTGATGCTCGCGATCTTAGCGGGAGTGACCATCTACGGCTGGATGGAATACGCATGGATTCAACCAGCCATTCGAATGGAATTAGCCAATGATCCGGTCGGGATGTTGGAGAGGCGAGGTATCGCTGCTGGATCGGCCGATGCTCTGCTGATCACGAACCGAATCCAAAGTACGGAAATGCGTGGCTTGTACGCATTGGCAAACTCTCTTGCAGGAACGTTGGTGATCGCCTGGACTCTCTACCTGGGTTGGGCTTTTTCCATTTGGCATCCTGGCCGAACGCCTGTTACTGGACCAGATACAGCCAATGGAGTCCCCCCCTCACATGCAACGCGCGGTTCACATGCAACACAGCGTGTTTCGAACCGAATGGAACAGGCGATCCCCTTTTTAGCTCTGGCTATGTTGGGACTGGTCGGTGTTGCATTGCTATTGACCAAGAGTCGTACGGCATGGATTGCGGCCGTGGTCTCGACCCTTGGTATCTTGTTGTTGCACCCCAACGTCCGAAACCACGCTCGGGGATGGCTGCGAAAAAATCCTTTGTTGATTTCAGCAGGCGCATGCGTCATCGGGTCCGTAGCCTTGCTCGTGTACTGGCTGGATCCGCTGATCATCCAAGAAGCAGGCAAGTCCCTTGCGTACCGATTCGATTATTGGAGAGGTGCCTGGGAGTTGATTTTGCAGCGACCCTTTTTGGGATATGGTCCGCTGAACTTTCAATCGACGTACTTGCGTGTCAAAATGCCAACAGCTGCCGAGTCTCCGGCAGATCCTCACAATGCACCGCTCGAGATTGCCCACGCGGGAGGATGGCCACTCCTTTTGATCGTCGGATTGGTGTTGGCGTTATCGGCTTGGTTAGGATGGATCCGACTCCAACGCTCGCAAAATCGACTGTGGACCCAGGATGTGGATGCAGGTGATAGGAATGCGGAGAGTCCGTTCGATCGATGGAATAGTTCCAAACGGGATTGGCAGGGATGGGTCTTTTGGGCAGGGGCCATTCTTGCCTCGGTGGGCGTCTTGATTTGGAGTCTATTCCGAGCCAGCGATGCCGAACTCGCTGCGACGTGTTTCGGAGTGTTGGTGAGTGTCGCTCTGGCGATCGGTTGGACGCGTTGGCACCCTGGTACGAAATCCATCGATGCGTTTCTTAGTGGAGATTTGTATGTGTTCGGAGTTGCCGTCGGGGCCTTTACGATCCATCTTTTGGCATCGGGGGGCTGGATGTTGCCAGGGACGATGACCTGTCCGATGGTTTTGTTTGGATTGTGGACTTTTGATTCCGTGCGATGGGAGTCCTGGGCGGATGCAGAGAATTCCGCGGAACATAACCCCCAATCCGCATCGCGAGGGATGCGGCTGGCGTCCGCCTTGTTCGCCGTGCTCTTCTTTGCCGGATGGTGGTGGAGCATGGGGAGCCCGCTCGCTGGGACGCTGGCCAAAGAAGAGGAACTGGCACGGCAGATGGCAATGCCCACGATCGAGCAGATCGATGCGTACATTCACGCGGATCCTATCAATCCCGAGATCGTACGGAACGCATTGGAAATCTCGGTGAACCAACTGGAAAAACCTATCGCGGATACGGTTCGGCGACCGTGGGAGGCTTCCTTTTTAAGACTTCGCGAGGAGTTTATCGCTCGGGACCCAGGGCACTCGCTTGCCTATAGCGAATGCGGTCGAGCGAATTTGCGGATCGCCGCTAGCGTTTCGGAGAGGGAAGGGCGCAATGTCTGGCTGGAGCGAGCCTCGGACGATTTTGCCGCCGCCGCTAGAAACTATCCAGCTTCGGCCCAAACGCAGTTGCAGGCAGCGTTGGCAGCCTTTCTGGCAGGCCGTTCCGAGGATGGGGTCCGATTCGCCGAATCGGCGGCAAAAATTGATTCTGCGACACCCCATCGCGATCGCAAACTCAAGCCTGCACAAGTGTTTTGGCCACGAATACTGGAACTCGAAGGAAAGGCCCTCGATCCAACCGCTCGCCAAGGAACACCCAGGGATTATGCTCAGGGTGAACCGGTACTTGAAGTTTTGCGTAGCTTGCACCATCCCTAAGTGCGCCACGGCTTTCCACCCCTAGAACCCTTCCTCTTCAACCTAACCCACATCGATGCGAACCCTTCTTCTCATCTTGGCATGTATCGGAATCGGATTCACGATTGCGAAAGTCCGGCACGATCGCCGCGTGGCTGGTATGGTTCACTTGATGGGTGCCGAAGAGGGTGTCCGAATTGGCTCAGATCGTGAGAAAATCTCATCTGCCATCGAAACGCAACAAGCGAAGAAAGTAGGCAAAATTGAGGTGGTCAATGGCAGCAAGTTGGATTTCGGATTGATGATGCGTGGGACGAAGCGATCACACAAATTCATCTTCAAAAACACCGGGGATGGGGTCGCGAATATTTGGTTCATAAGCAGTAGCTGCAAGTGCACCCTCGGAAAATTCAAGGAAGCGAAACTTGAGGCAGGTGAAGAAAGCGATGTCGAGCTGGAATGGAAGGCAGAATCGGCCGTAGACGAATTTGGGCAGACCGCAACGATCGGTAGTGATTGTCCAGGCCAGGAGGAAATCAAACTGGTGATCCAAGGCAAAATTGGGGACGCCTACATGTTTGATCCTCCTCCTTACAAGTACGGAGATATCTTCACAAACCAAGAGACCCGCATTCCGTTCACGGTCTACAGCTTCCAAGAAGCTCCTATCAATATCGCTAGCGGACAGGTGCAAGATGCCGTACTTTCCAAGCGGATCAAAGTGGACATCGGCGAAGAGAAAATCCTCGCCCCAGGGGAAATTCCAACGATGGAAGGTGCTCGGCGGTTGGTCGAATGCACGATCCGATTGCTTCCTGGGATAGCGGCTGGACCGATCAACATCGAACTAAAACTGGCCCGGAAGAATGAGAGCAAAGGAGAAGAAGAAGATACCGAATTCCTGGTTTACAACGTTCGCGGTCGTTGTGTGACTCCCGTCCGCATCATCGCCGGCGACGATTACAGCGAAACGCGGAACATATTGTCCTTGGGAAGTACCAAATCATCCCAGGGGCTAAAGAAGAGTTTCATGTTGGCCATCCGAAATGAAGATGCGAAAATTGAACCGAATGTGCGGATTACAAAGCTTATTCCGAGTCAACTGAAAGCAACGCTTGGCACACCGAAGATCTCGGCATCTCAACAAATCTACCCCGTGACGATCGAAATTCCGCCGGGTGCCGAACCGATTGAACTAGACGGAACCTTCTCGAAAGATTTCGGCCGGATTGTCATTGAAACGGATATTGAAAGCTCTCCTGAGATACCGATCTTTTTGAAGTTCAAAATCACCGAATAGTTGTCCATTGGCGGCGCGGCGCCCCGGGGAGTAGTGGCGAATATGCATTCTTGGGAACGAACTCTTCTGCAGGATCGACCTAGGAATCCACCAACTTCGTCAAATCTAGACCCAATCAAGTTCCCGCGCAGGAGACGTTTTGTAAGCCGGCGAGTGCTGAAACGCCGCAACGGCTCCGGTATCCGTTGGATGGCATGGTGCGCCGGGCTGGCGATCTCCCTGTCCATTCCCGCCCTTTGCGGCTTCGCCCAATCCCCACCCGATGGAGCGCAACCGAAACGGCTTCGTCAACGCTTCATCCTGCGGCAAGATCCCCCGGCCACAACTCCAGGTTCAAAAGGGAACATTCCCCAGTCAAAAAGGTCCAACGAGGAAGCGAGTCCTGCGGGCCAAGTATCCAAACCGGGCGATAGCAAATTGACCGACGTGGGGAGATCGACCGTGACACCTCAATCGGTGCGCACGGACCAAGAAAATCAGCCACCTATCACGGTAGCCACGCAAGAAGAGCGAAACCAAAAGATCGCCGCCGATTGGAAGGACCCTTGGTTGGTCTTTTATGTCACTGGAAATCAATATGGTTATCTTGAGCCTTGTGGTTGCACGGGATTGGAAAATCAAAAAGGGGGTGTCAATCGCCGCGATACCTTGCTCACCAACCTGCGTCAGCGCGGATGGAATGTGATTCCGATCGACGGGGGCAATCAGGTCCGTCGGGATGGCACCCAATCCGAAATCAAATTTCATTGGACGACGCAGGCCTTGCGCGACATGGATTACACCGCTGTCGCGTACGGAGAAAAGGACCTACAGCTTTCGGACAATATCCTGGTTTCGATTCTCGATCCGACAGGAAGCAATTCTCTGTTTGTATCAGCCAATGTCAGCCTGCTGCCAGACTTCGATTTGCAATACAAGGTCGTACCTGTCGTCGACTCTCAAGGGACCGAACATCGAATTGGCATCACGAGCGTGCTTGGAGACGAATACACCAAAGAATTAAAGCAACTCAACAAAGGGCATGTCTCGGTTGCCCCGGCGATCGCATCCCTGCGTACCATTGCCAAAAAGCTCGATGAAGAGAAATGCGATTATCAAGTCCTGATCGCGCATGCGAACTTGGATGAAACACGCGAAATTGTCAAAGCGATCCCGCAATTTGATTTGGTGCTCACATCGGGAGGTTATGGGGAACCAACGTATCGACCCGAAGTACTGCCAGGGATCAAATCGGAAATCGTCCAGGCCGGGACGAAAGGGATGTATGCTGGAATCGTAGGCTTGTTCAACGATCCCAGTCAGCCGACGCGTTATCAACGGATCGCCTTGAGTTCGCAATTCCAGGATTCGCCTCGCATGATGGATTTGTTCGGCAAGTATCAGGATGAACTCAAAGCCAAAGCAGACAATCATTTCAGCTCTCTTGGTCTGCGACCATTGTCCCATCCCACAATGCGAGAATTTGTTGGCAGCGAGAAATGCGGCGAGTGCCATACGACGGCATTCGAGGTGTGGAAAAACACACCCCATGCCCATGCCACGGATTCTATCGTGGAACCACCCGAACGATCGATGGCTCGCCATTTTGATCCTGAGTGTATCTCCTGCCATGTGACCGGTTGGAATCCCCAACAAGTCTACCCTTACCGCACGGGCTTCGAGTCCTTAGAAAAATCGTCGCATCTCATCGGGAACGGTTGCGAAAATTGCCATGGACCGGGCTCACACCATGTCGAAGCAGAGCTAGGAGATACGACGAAGGATCGACAGCTTTTGGAAACCTTGCGAGCCCAAATGCGCATCACACTCGAACATGCCCAGGACAAATGCCTGGAGTGCCATGATATCGATAACAGTCCGGAGTTTCATAAGCCAGGCGCGTTTGAATCGTACTGGGATCAGGTCAAGCACGAAGGCAAGGACTAGCTGAAGCACTCAGCGATTCAAATTAGCGATTCACAGGGTAATGATTGCGTTCACTCGCCCGCCCTTTTTTCCCGTCAGACGATCGTTCTGGAACCGATTGGCATGAATGTTCATGGTTTCCCGGATCTCTCGCCAGCTTTCGTGGCTTATCTATTGGTTCCGGCACATGCGAATCGGCTTGGCGGTTGCTGACCGCCGAATAGAATAGTCTTTTGGTTTGATGGAGTGCGCTTTATGGCCCGCGAGGCCTTGGATTCAACCTCACATGCTACGTTACTGGACCGCCGGAGAATCCCATGGAAAAGCACTTATCGCGCTCATCGATGGATTTCCGGCAGGGCTGACCATCGACGAATCGTTCATCAACCATGAATTGCGGCTTCGTCAGGGGGGTTATGGAAGAGGCGGCAGGCAAAAACTGGAACACGATGCCGTCGATATTCTGACGGGCGTATGGCAGTCAACGACCTTGGGATCCCCGATCACATTGCAGGTCGTCAACAACGACTACAAGCTTGAACGGCTCAAGGAATTGGAGCGTCCCCGCCCAGGACATGCGGACTTGACCGGTGCGATCAAGTACCTAGGTTCCATTCGAGGTGTGCTCGAACGTTCCAGCGCTCGCGAGACGGCTGTTCGCGTTGCAGCCGGCGCGCTTGCCCGCCTCTTGCTCCGTGAAGTAGGCATCGAAACCGTCAGCTATGTCGTTGAGCTGGGCGAAATGCAACTCGGCCATGAAGACACCTATGCCAAGTCGATTGCCGAGACACGATCCCAACGAGATTCGAGCAGCATCTATAGCGTCGTGCCAACGCGTGATGCCGAAGCCGAAGCATACATCGATCGAATGGCAGACGAAGGAGATACGCTGGGTGGCGTGGTCGAAGTTCGAGTGGATGGCCTACCGTTCGGGCTCGGAACGCATGCCCAATGGGATCGCAAATTGGATGGTCGTTTAGCACAAGCCGTGATGGCTGTTCAAGCCATCAAAGGAGTTGAGATCGGAATGGGCTTCGAAGCTGCACGACGCCGCGGATCGCAGGTGCACGACCCAATACACTTCGATCCAGCGCTGGCGCATCTTCCGAACCTAGGCTACGTTCGCCCTTCGAACAATGCAGGAGGATTAGAAGGAGGAATGACCAACGGCCAGCCCCTGATCCTTCGCGCCGCCAAGAAGCCCATCAGCACGTTGCGCAAACCTCTCGATTCGATTCGCATGGAAGACAAGCAGCCGCATCGTGCAAACTACGAACGAAGCGACGTGTGCGCCATCTCGGCGGCAGCCATCATCGTTGAACATGTCGTCGCATTTGAGCTCGCTTCGGCACTCGTGGAAAAATTTGGGGGGGACAGTTTGGCCGAGCTCAAGGCGAGGTACGAACTCTTCCAAACCATGGCTCGCCAACGCTAACGGCCTCGGGCGAGGAACCGTGTCGGAAATCTATCGGGAGTCCTGATTTTCTCCGATGCGTCCGATCCCCGATCCGGACTAAAATAAGCGGATGGGCTCGCCGAAAAAACACTTCCGAAATGCATTCAACGATTCAAATGCTTGGCGCCTGCCAACGATTGTGTCGCTGATGGTTCATGCTTTTGGAATCGGCTTCGCGGTGCTTCTTTTGCCTTCCAGGCTCCCGCAGCAAATGGGTCCCGCATCAACGATTGTCCTGCAGAGCGCTCCCATGGTTGCTGATGCGACCGACGATCGCACCACGAACCTCGATTCATCGTCGTCGAACGAGGATGCACTCCTACCGGACGAGCGGGATCCTCATTGGAGATCCGTGATGGAGGTCTCCTCCCACGCGAACTCGCCCCAAGCTTCGACAGCGTCCAACTTTGTTCAATCGCAGATCGATCGCAGCATTCGCAATAGCCAGCAAAGGTCGAGCGAAGAGAATTTGGATCGTCTAAAAAAGCTTGGAGGCGATCTGAATCGCAATAGTCGCTCCGAAAGCGTTCAGGAAATGGCAGGCTTCCTGGGCTCATTGATCCCAAAACGGGCTGTCCAGCCCGTGTCCGATTCCACCGGCATGACCTTCGACGTGGCAACGGCTCAGTTGCACGATGTCCAAAAATCCATCGACCCGAATGGAATCAAACATTACCTCGCCGTGATGATCGATGCACAAGGGATCACGTCAGAGATCGAACTCGATGAGGAGTCAGGCGAGCAGCTTTACAAAACCATGAAATTGATCCGCTCGAATCCTCTCCTCGAGCAAGTCTACCGAAAAATCGTGATGGGAATCCTCGATAACTTCTTGAAGAACTCAGACAAGTAGTATGGACAATTAGTGCCATGAATCTCGTAACAGTTCTTTGAGGACACAGCGGACGAAAATCGATTTTCGATCCCATGAGCCTGAGGCGCTAGCCGATCTTTGCATGTCGAAAGAACTCGGCTAGCGCCTCAGGCTCACTTTTTTCGGCTATGACTTTGAGAGTTGCAATCTGCATAGAAGCATTGGGAAAAAGGAAGCACGGGGAAACCTTCCCCTTCGTCAATTCCAGCGAACGCGCAACCCCGTTTGCCGAAGTGCGTGAACACCCAATTTCTATGGGTCACGCGGTTTGATTGACGGCTAACCGGCTTGTTGGTTTCGTCGCAACCTCATGCTTTACCGTTCCTGCTGAAAATGCTGTCAAACGATGGACCGATCCACCCAGCGTTCCATGGCTCTGCTTGCCTGCTGCTGCGCGTCATTTCCGGATTCCAAGGAAAATTCTGCGCCGATTCGCTAACCGGAATCAACCGGAAGGTCCGCGCCAACCGAATAAACCGATGATCGTTTCTCCCCCATTCAGAGCGGAAAGCATTTATGTCGAAACAGCAAAGTGCGAGGTCGCGATTTCGTGGCTGGCTTTTAAATGCTTGCATCTCGGCAGTGACCTTGCCTTTGGTCTATTCCGCAAGCGTTGGCTGCAATCGAGCCCATTATCGAACTCGCGCCGACCAAGAAGTCGACAACCTGATCAGTGAAAAGATCTTCGATGCCGACTCCCCTCCGATCCGTTCCATACAGATGGATCGTGCCTCTCGAATGTTTGATCCATTCAATCCGGATCGTCCACCGATGCCGGAGGATGATGACGTATCGCATCGCTACATGCGCGTGATCAATGGCATGAACCATTACCCATTATGGGATGTGAACGGCCGGACCAACACGGCCGAGAATCCCGTTTGGTGGCAGTATCTGCCTCTGGACGAACGGGGAGTGTTGGTGATGGACGCCGACACTTCGGTGCGCATCGCAACCCTTCAAAACACAACATACCAATCCGAAATTGAAACCTTGTACCTCTCAGCACTCGACGTGAGTTCCGAGCGGTTCCTGCTGAGCAATCAATTGTTTGCGGGTTACGGAGCCATCTATACCGCGGATGGTCCATTGCGACGGGGGGCGGGTGGACAAAGCAGTTCCACCGTGTCCAGCAGCTTTTTTTCAAACGGCCCTCGAGGGATCGCAATGCGTCGCACCTTTTCGACAGGTGCTCAAATGATCGTTGGACTGGCTAACAATATCACGTGGCAATTTTCCGGGCCGGACACACAAAGTGCCAATACGCTGCTTGACTTTACCTTCATTCAACCCCTTCTGCGCAACGGTGGACGGGATGTCACGCTGGAACGATTGACGCTTGCCGAACGCACCTTGCTGTACAACGTTCGCTCCTTTGAGCGTTACCGCACAGGCTTCTACATTACAATCACCGCAGGTCGTGCTGCTGAACCTGGTCCCACACGACGTGGGGGATTGTTTGGTGGTGCAGGTCTTCAAGGATTCACGGGGTTGGGAGGTGGTTTCGGTACTGTTGGAAACGTGCAGAACAATGCTGCGACCGGTTTTGGGGGTGGCGGCGCCGTACCTCAAGTCGGAGGGTTCCTCGGTTTGGTTCAAAACCAACTTCAAATTCGCAATGCTGAAGAAAACGTCTCCCGCTTGCGGGATAACTTGGCCCGATTCGAAGACACGCTCCGCGAGCAGTTAACCATCATCCCAGCAACGCAGGATGCGATTCCAAGCCAGCAGTTGCAGGTAGCCCAAGCTCGCCAAGCACTGATTTCTTCACAAGCCACCCTGCTGCAACTCAAATTCAATTACGAGCAATCCTTGGATAACTTCAAGGTCTTGCTAGGTCTCCCGCCCTACGTCTGTGTTGAGATCAAGGATCCTGTCTTGGATCAATTCAATTTGATCTCATCCGAACTGAAACAGCGTCGCGACCAAGTCGCTAGCTTGCGGGACTCGATCGGCGATGACAATGCCAAACTGCTGGAACTCAGTCCCGTTGAAATGAACCCCGATACGAAAGTCAAATTCCGTTCGCTTCAATGGAACGAGGACGCGAAACGCTCGGTGCGAGACATCCAAGAAGGTGTCGCCACGCTCGAACAAGTTCGACGCACGATTCTCGGCAAGGACCTCAACGATGTCCGAGCGGATATCGAGAGGCTCAGGCAAACCTTGCCGACTCGGGAAGAGGATATGGAACGGTTGCGAGATATCTACAAGCAAGAACGATCGACCATTTGCAATCTGCTGCCAACGGAAAGCCTCGATGCGGCACTGCTCGAATCCAGCGGCTTGGATTCCCTCCCCGATCGATTGACAGAAGACCTGGAAAAACTGGATCGTCGTTTTCGCGAACGAGCGGAACGAGTCCAGAAACTCCAAAGCGATGCTGCCGCGTCTCTCGCCCGGACAGACAACATCGATGGTCGAGAACGATTCAATGAACTCCGAGACAATTTGATTCTGCCTAGCCAATCGATTCTCGCAGAATTCGCAGACGATGTTCTCGCTCTTCAGGTCTTGCAAGCGCGAGCTCGCATCGAAAGCGTCTTGCTACCTCAAGTCGATCTTCTCCCGGAAGAAGCGATCGAAGTGGCTCGTACGAATCGACTGGACTGGATGAATTCGAGAGCATCTCTAGTCGATTCCTGGCGAGCCATCGAAGTCGTTGCGGACAACTTGGAAAGCTCCCTCGACCTCGTCTTCAGCGGCGACATGCAAAACGTCAACGACAATCCCTTGTCCCTTCGCAGTCGGACCGGGCGTTTGCGAGGCGGCTTTCAGTGGGACACCGCGTTAACCCGCATGCAAGAACGGAACCAATACCGTCAAGTCCTGATCGAATACCAGCAAGCCAAACGGAATTATTATCGATTCGAGGATGGTGTTTGGCAGACGCTTCGTTCCCAATTGAGAAACATCCGATACAACCAATACAACTTTGAATTGCAACGCTACGCGGTCCGCATCGCAGCTCAACAAATCACGATCAATGAGGACTTACGGCAAATCCGCGAAAGCTTGAATCAAGCATCAGGTCCGACGGCCGCACGGGACAGTGTTTCCGCTTTGCAGGATCTGCTCAACGCACAAAACACGTTCTTGGGAGTATGGGTTTTTTATGAAGCCCAACGACGCAACCTCGATCAAGAATTGGGAACCATTCAGGTCGACTCCGACAATATCTGGGTTGACCCCGGCAAGATCTCTCCCGAGAACTATGGTTTTCCACCGAGATCAGAGAGCCAGTACTGTGCACCTTGTGCCGAAGAGACTCCCGCTGTCGTGATTCCGCGGTTGGAAGAACTGCCCGGCCCGTAAGTTGCGCGTTGGCCCCGACAGGATTCGCATAGAGTGGATTGGCCCAGGAATGATTTGCTAAGGTGCCCCGCGCCGCAGCCCGACGCGCACGTCACATACATTGGTGTGCGTCGGTCCCGTGCGAAGCAAGTTTCCTGTCTGCTCGAAGATAGAATACGAATCGCATCGCGCGAGCCCCTTTTCTAACTCATCACGCTCTTTTCCATACCGTCGCACCCAATCCCGATCGACCCACGCGCCCGCTGCATCGGTGGGTCCATCCTCGCCGTCGGTTCCACCGGAAAGAATCACCCAATCTCCATCATTGCCAACTCCATCATTGCCAACTCCGATTTCGTTGATCGATCCATCGGAGGACTGCAATCCCTCGATCGCAGCAATCCCTGCCGCCAGGACTAAATGTTGATTGCGTCCACCCCTACCACGAACAGCACTGGCAGGAAGAACGACCGTCGGCTCCCCGCCGGTGATCCATGCCACGCGTTGATGGTTGTCATTGGGTTGATCGTTGGCATTGGTAGGTACTGGCATCTGCAGTAAAGACCGAGCAAAGTTTTCTCCATAGGCAGCAGCCTCCGAGCCGAACGACGATTCCGCCATCGTACTCACGCCATCGAAGAGGCGATAACCGAGTTCTACCGCCTTTCGTTTCGCCGCCATGACTGCGGTTGCGTTATTTGCCATGACATAATTCTTGATAACACACTCAGTTTCCGGTGACGGCAGTTCATTCTGCAATATTGAGTTCCGCAGGTCGGATTCCCATCGCGAGAGCAATTCTAAAAACTCACCTGGGCAGAACTCCTTCAGGATGGTTGATGCTAGCCGTGGATCGGGTCGAGGATTCAGGACGGTGGGTCCGGAGGCAATGTATTCCAACGGATCACCCAAGACATCCGAAAGAATGAGTGAGAGCATCCGCGGTGCATGACATCGTCGAGCCAGGCCCCCACCTTTCACTTGACTCATGCATCTTCGGACCGCATTGAGTTGCTCAATATTCGCTCCACGAGAGGAGAGACTTCGCGTCACGGCAAGCTTGGTATCCAGTGAAATACCAGGCGAGGGTAAACAGAGCAAGGCAGACCCTCCGCCACTGATCAACGTGATCACGCAGTCGCGCACACCGGCGTTCTCGACGATCCGAACGATTTCCCGTGTTCCATAGACCACGCGTTCTGTCGGCTCATTGATCCCGGGCGGTCGGGCTTGACAGACCGTAATTCCAGCCTTCCGCGCGATCTCCAAATCCTCGGGCTGAAATGCATCCTCCGGGATATTGATCCAGCCTTGAATCGCGGGATATGCATAGCGGGATGCGAGAAGGACATGCAGCAACCCTCGGAGCAGCCCCGATGTGGCTTTGCCCGCACCGACAATCCAGAGGCGCTCGACAGTACTTAGGTCATATGCATCTTGGGTAATAGTCAACCATCGGCCATCCCATTGGACATGATCCATCACAACACGATCGGCCCGAACCGCGGCGACTCCGGCCTTCCATATCTGCTGGGCATCATCTTGGATCGTGGATGGCAATCGCTCAAGCCTGTTGCAGGAGATCCGTAATGATTGTCCCTGTGCTCAATGCCAGAGGGCGGCCAATGGGCGTAATCAATTCCTCTGTAAAGGGAATCCCAAACGCATGGAGCAGTGTCGCATGGAGGTCTTCCACTCGGACGGGATCGCGGACTCCGCTGAGGGGATCCTTGTCCTCCGATCGCAATTCGCTGGTCGTCTCTCCATGAACGTATCCTCGGCGAAACGGCCCGCCCATGACGACAGTACTGAATCCCGTAGGCCAATGATCGCGTCCGTCGGCCACATTGATTGTGGGCGTCCTTCCAAACTCGCCACCGCACATCACCACGGTGGAATCCAAAAGATCCCGTTCGATCAGCAATTGAACGAGAGCATGCAATGCCGCGTCCAAAATTTCGCAGCGACCTGATTGAAGCGAGAAATTTTGGACGTGGGTATCCCAACCACTGAGTTCAATTTCAACGCAGGTAACTCCTTTTTCAATGAGTCGAACAGCGGCCAGGCATCCACGGCCAAACGGCGTATCGCCAAAGGCCTTTCGGACCCCTTCCGGTTCGCGATCGATTTCGAAAGCCGCGATCTGCTCGCTAGCCATCATCGTCTTGGCCCTTTCGGTCGAGCTGGTATGGAGCGTTTTGGAACGATCCAAATCCTTGCGGCGCCCCTTGCGAAACTGAGCTTCGACCAACTCCAAATCCGCCAAGCGTTGCTCGAAGACAGTGGGCTCGATGTAATTTTTCAAATTGGGAAGTGGATCTTTGGGATCCGACAGCTTGAATGGATCCCATTGGCTTCCCATGTACCCGCCCCGAGCAGGCCATTGAGACGATTGGATTGAAATGTGCCGGGGGATCTCGATGTTGCTCTCGGATTGGTGGCAGAGAACTGAACCGATGGAGGGATGAATGAGCGTTGGGTCGGGTCGCCATCCCGTCTTCATATTGTAGGTGGCACGTTCGTGATCTCCTTCCTTGGAAACCATGGAACGGATCAGCGTCATCCGATCCATGATCTCAGCGCATCGCGGAAGCGTGGACGCAATCGAAACATCGCGCACGGATGTCGCGACGGACTGCGTTTCTCCCCCGATCGCCGAGTTGGGATGCGGGTCAAAGGTTTCCAGTTGGCTGGGCCCCCCTTGGAGCCAAAGCACAATCAAACCACGCGGGCGAGACGCGTTCCCACTCTGTTCATTACCGCGAGCGATTTGTTCGGCGAGCCGGGTCATGGTCCCAGTGGAACTCAAACCCAAGAATGCGGAACCGGTACCCAACACAGTTCGTCGCATCCAATCGCGACGAAGCAACCGCGCGTAGGATTTGCATCCCGACTCCCCGGTTGGAAGTTGGGGAACATCGTCTTCTGAATGTGCATGCATTGATTCACACATGGTTGCTCCTGCCCGACAATCGGGCTCCAAGGTCTTTGTAACAATTAGTATATCCCAAACCCAAGATCTCAAACCCACGTCCTCTTCGCCGTGGAGGAGCCATCTCCATTGGCCTCAAAAACCGCTTGCAACCTGCGCAAAGCCCAGAAAAAAGAACAAAGCAGTGTTCCCGGAGAAGCCGGACCATGGCGATCCAGTCCACCTTGGGATTCGCATTGCAATCGAAAATCTTGGCCGCAAAGCAGACAGGAGGGAGTTTTTTCCAGCCGCGACGTCTTCCGGCGAACCGTCTCCCCTGCAGATTCCCAGAGGCGGACGCATTAGCCATCACTTTCAGAGCGCTACGACGTGAAAAAAACGGCTCAAGCGAGAGTGTCCCGCATGCTGATGATAAAGAAGTACGTCTATGCAGAAGATAACGAGATGGAATCGATGGCGACCCGCACGGGATATCCCTGCGTGGGAGTGGCGAAGAGGGCATGGCGAATGGGGATGGAAAATACAATGCTACGAAGAGTCGGCTCCGCGATTGGGTGTTTGGTGGCAATCGTCACGGTGTGTTGGTACGCGCCGACAGCTAGGGCGCAAACCAAGCATGCTTGGTTTGCAGGGACTTACCTCGACCCCGCCATCCAACGCCCTGATTTTCTCCCTCATACCATCACTCGAAGCATTCCCGAACACCGCCAGGTTTACAATCGCCCGTGGTACTACGGAGGAAAGATTGTCCACATCATCGAACCCACAAGCCAGGAAGCGATGTCATGGGAAACCAATCACGACAATGGCAACTACCGAAATCATGCTGGTCGGTACATGCCTTTGTATCTCTACCCTAAACCGTGGGAAGTGATCAATACGCGATGTCGGCCAGGTAACCCTGACAGCATGATCGATGAGACGGCGAATATTCCGAGCGACAAAGCCGAACGCGTGCCGCCACTTCGAGCCAACACGCTACCCTCGAACGACACGCTACCCTCGAACAAAGCGATGCCGGCGAACAACACGCTGCCACCGATTGTTCAAGAAGTGCCCGAACCACCGCGACGTTAGTGGTATTTTTTGCATCAATAAAGGGACGCATGGAATATTGTTCCTTGCCTTCCATGGAGACTTGTTGAACCGATCGAGGATCTCGGCATGAGTCCAACAGCACGTGTGGGGGTTTTGAAATGGTCGGTGTGGATCGCCATTTATGCGGCCTGGGTCCTGGCATCGATCAACAACCATCCCACATGGTCGATCAATTTGATTTGCACGGGAATTTTGGTCTTGGCGTCGGCGGTGACGCTCGCCGTCGTGTTCAACGTGCTCGATCGCACCCGACAGGAACCGGGACTCCTGGAACCAGAAATCCCCTGGCGGGTATGGCCATGGCGTCTCTCCTGGGGGGTTGCAACCCAAATCGTTTCGGTGTGGCTGATCACCAGCCTTCTGACGGTTTGGTTGATTCAAGCCATCTACGATCGAAATTGGGGACCAGATCCACGCCGGTTTGGTTTCTGGACCAATCTCTTCTTTGACAGTCTCTTTCTGTTCATCCATGGGACAGCAGGTATCGTTGTCGCTCTGGCGGCCCGTTATTGGTTGCATGCCAGCAACAATGCGACCAATCCCTAGGGATGCCAGAACGTCTACGAAGGACCGAACTCGCACCAATCGTCTATCCGACGCATGCGGAAGCGATCGAGTGATAAAGCAGGGCTTCATGCCAATTCGAGCCATGCCATGTCTCGTTTCGCCCTGTTCAGTTTCCTCCCGGTTGGGTTGTTGGGTACAATTCGACTTGGAAGAAACAAGCTCCTCGTTCCGGGACCTATCGCATGCAATTGATCGAAATACCCATTTCCTATCCCTGGCTAGGGATGCGTTTGAATGGCCTATGGATCAACCGCCGGGATGGCGTTCGAACTTGGCGAAGTCCGCACTGGATGAGTTTGCTTTTCTTGCTGTGGTTCATTGGATTGAACGTCGGGCGGGTGCAAGCCGACTGGCCGGAGATTCTGGGGCCACAGCGCAACGGTCATGGGGTGCTCTCGAAAGATCTTGCAGATCACGCGAACTCTCCTCCGAAGCTCCGATGGGAGATCGACGCAGGGCTGGGTTATGCGGGTGCTTCGATCCAGGATCAGCAAGTCGCCTTGTTCGACCGCAAAGACAATTCGGATGTGCTGCGATTGGTGTCGTTGGAAGATGGAAAAGAGATTTGGAACATTGCGTTTCCTGCGACCTATGCTCGCGGTATCGATGCGGATAACGGACCCAGATGCGTACCTCAGTTGCTCAAGGACGTTGTATTGGCTCATTCCGCTGGGGGGGTCTTGCATTGCGTCAATCGCATCGATGGTACAAAGCGATGGAGCCGCGCATTGCGTCGAGAATTCGGGGCCGAGGATGGTTACTTCGGTGCGGGGAGTTCTCCTTTGGTCGTTGGCAACACAATCATCGTCTGTGTAGGGGGGCGAAAGAATGCCGGCGTCGTCGCAGTGAACTTGACGGACGGAAAAAATTTGTGGCAATCCACCGATGCGGATGCAAGTTATTCGTCCCCCATTTTGATCGATTCATCGGTGCGTCCGGGACTCAAGACAGTTGTGGCAACGACCAGGCTGGCCACCTATGGACTCGATCCTCGAACGGGAAATGTTCGATGGCAGTTCCCTTTCGGTCAGCGGGGGCCGACGGTGAATGCGGCAACACCCATCGAGGTCAAACAAGGGCAACTCTTCTTCACCGCCAGTTACGGAATCGGTCAGTTGATTGTCAAACCCGATCCCGAAACCGTACGGATCATGAACAAGGGAGATGCGATCTCCAGTCAATATGCAACCCCGGTTGCGGTCGGTGATTGGATCTTTGGATGCGACGGTCGCGAGGATGGTGGATCCGCCAGTTTCCGCTGTATCGACGGGCTGGAAGGGAAGTTGATTTGGTCTCATTCTGTACCGTCCATTTGCCATACGATCGCATTGGACCCCAGCCCAGCGATCGAGAGCCCAGCGATCGAGAGCCCAGTGATCGAGAAAAAGGATTCCACCGCGGATATCAGCCCTCGCATGCTCTCGACCAACCTGTTGATCCTTGGGATTCGAGGGGAGCTCTGGTACTGTCCGGCCGACCAAGAGGGTTTTAAACCCCATTGGACGTCGGCATTACCGCCAGGAATTTATCGAGCTTTGCCTGCGATGTCCGAAAATTTGCTTGTCGTGCGAACTTCGGGAGGTTCCAATTCCAAGTGGTGTTGCTTTGAGTTGTAACGGAGGATGAGGGCAATCGCTCGCACGAGCGCAGCATCATGAACGATCCCCAGGACCCATCCATTCCATCCACCCCCGTGGATCCATTCTGGTTGGACGACTCCGCCGACCGAGCTGCCAGCGAGGAACGCGGACGGACCACCACCGAACCGCGCGACTGGAAAATCGCATCCGATGGAAGCGTTGCGTGCGAGGGTGCGGAAGCTTCCTCAAGAACCGGTGCGATCCTCTGCGATCAGGCTTCTCCATCAGCCTCCCGACATCCCGCCGAATCGAGAGGGAATCGCAATGCTACACCGACGATAGCCAATCTTTTGGTATCGACCCTGTTGAGCCTTGCGGTCGTCTTGATCCTGCTCCTTTGTTTGCGATTCATCTTACCCCCGATGTTGGAATCGTCCCGCTATTCTTGGCATCGTGGTCAATTGCGAGCCGAATACGAAATGGCTGGAGATCAACTGGAGCGTGTCTCCTGGGAAGGATTATCCCAAGTCTCCCGCACGGTCGCCAAGCGTGCCAGCCCGAGCGTCGTCCATATCACCGTCTCCAATCGAAATCAACAATCGCAGTTCCTCAGCCGGGAACCACTCGATCTTCTCCCCCGATCGGGTCCGAATCGAGAGCCGTCGCGGGCTCAGATCGACCCGCGCGAATTTCGAGGGAACTCGGGGCAGGGAAGCGGCGTCATTATCGATGCGCTCGGATACATTTTGACCAACTACCACGTGCTCGAAGGGGCGGTCGATACCACCGTCTATTTGGCCGATGATCGGGTCCTACCGGCGGAGATCATCGGAGTCGATCGCACAACCGACTTGGCGTTGCTCAAGATCGATGCCGAAGACTTGATGCCTATCGCATGGGGCGATAGCGATCAAGTCGATGTTGGCTCTCCCGTATGGGCGGTTGGCAGCCCCTTTGGACTGACCGGATCGGTCTCGTTTGGCATCCTGAGTGGCAAACACCGTGTGGATCTCAATGCCAATGTCCAGTACCGCGGGTCGCGCGATCGAATCTCCTCGCGCTACAGCGACTTGATGCAAAGCGATGTCGCTGTCAATCCTGGTAATAGCGGTGGTCCACTCGTCAATGGCCGCGGGGAAATGATCGGAATCAACACAGCGATCGTCGGTGAATCCTATCGCGGAGTCAGTTTTTCCATCCCGTCGAATTTGGTCCGCGAGGTCTACGCTCAATTCATGAAACATGGGCGCGTTCGTCGAGGTTGGTTGGGAGTCGAACTCGTGATGGAATTGCAAACCGGTGAGCGTGATTCCGATCCCGGCAACCCGTCGATTGTCGTTAAATCCGTGGTCCCCGATTCTCCTGCCGCGCGCGCTGGGATCTACCCAGGAGACCGAATCACTCGTTTCGAAGAGGATACGGTCCTGTCGGTCGAACATTTGATCGATGCGATTCGCGATTCACCGGCAGACTCCAATATCCATTTGACCATTCGCCGATCCGAGGAATTGATCGAGGTGATCGCCAAATTGGGCGAGCTGAGTTTTGCACCCTGATAGGGATGTTTCATTGCAGGGACGCACACCCCGTACGCTCACGGCCTTTGCAATTCTTCCTCCCTCTCGGGCATTTCGCTTGCAACCCACCTCTGCTAGTTTATGGCAAGTATGAATCCAAATACTCGCCATCTCAATCAGCACACTGCATCCCTCATCGACGGGGCGCAGAATCGATCCAACGCACTGCGCATCTCCACGCTTCCGGTCGAAGGGGGAGGCCAAGTTCTCGATTTTGGCTGCAAAGCCCGAGGCGGGCTCGAGGCAGGACTCCTCTTAGCGCGTATTTGCCTTGCCGATCACGCCACCGTATCGATCGCACCGGCAGATCACTCCATCAGCCCGCAGCCTCAAATACAAGTCACCACCGATGCCCCAATTGAAGCGTGCATGGCTTCGCAGTACGCCGGATGGAAGATCTCCCATGGAGATTTCTTCGCCATGGGATCCGGTCCCATGCGAGCCAAACGAGGACGAGAACCCATCCTCGAAGCGCTCGAAATCGAAGATGGATCCCACTGCGCCATCGGCGTCTTGGAATGCGATGCATTGCCTTCCGCCGAAGTTCTTCAGTCCATTGCCGATGCGTGCGGCGTCCCTCCCGAATCGGTGACTCTATGCGTTGCACCCACCACCAGCCTCGCCGGCGTCATCCAAGTCGTGGCCCGCTCCATCGAAACTTCCCTTCACAAACTGCATGAACTCGGCTTCGATCTTCGGCTCGTGGTCTCCGGATATGGGACCGCTCCCTTGCCTCCGGTTGCAAAAGACTTTGTCAGTGGAATCGGAAGAACCAACGATGCGATTCTGTATGGAGGTCATGTCACGTTGTGGGTCGACGCCGACGAAGACCGATTGAACGAGATCGCTCCCCTGGTCCCCAGTTCGGCATCCAGCGACTATGGCAAGCCCTTTGCGGAAACCTTCAAGTACTACGGATATGACTTCTACAAAGTCGACCCAGGATTGTTTGCTCCCGCCATGCTGACGATCGTCAACCTCCGAAGCGGTCGGTCGGTTCGCTATGGAAAATTCAACCCGGAAGTACTTTGTGCATCCTTTGGCGAAAAGACGGCATGAGCTCTGTGGAATCCGCGATAGCCCATCCGTCGGCACCGGACTCTCTGCGGGTTGGAGTCCTCGGTTCCGCCGAAGGCTGGTACATGAAAGACCTCCTCCGAGCCTCGAAGGGGGAAGACTGGCCTCGTGCGATCGAGATTCATCCCATTGGCTTCGCCGATTTGCAAGTCGCATACATGGGGGGCTCGAGCCCGATCACACTCACGGGCGCAGACACTCATCCTTTTTGCAACCCATCGACCCCCTCGCACCTCAACCAGGATCCTGGGGGACTCGATGCCATCCTCGTCCGGACCATGCCCTTGGGTTCGCTGGAGCAGACCATCTTTCGAATGAACGCCCTCCATGTGGCGGAGCGTTCTGGGGTAAGGCTAATCAACCCCCCTCGGTCGCTGGAAATCGCAATCGACAAATGGTTAACGCTGGATACCGTTCGACGTGCTGGGCTCGAAATCCCTCACACCTACTGCTGCCAAACTCGCGATCAAGCCATGCAGGCATGGCAACGACTCGGAGGGGATTGTGTGGTGAAGCCACTGTTTGGAGGAGAAGGGCGAGGCATCCTGCGCGTCGACGATCCAGACATGGCATGGCGAGTCTTCACCACGCTCGAGCAGTTGCATGCGGTCATCTATATCCAGGAGTTCTTGGTTAGCCCGGGATTCGACCTGCGATTACTGGTCATCGATGATGCGGTTTTTTGTGTTCGGCGTGAAAACCGCGACGACTGGCGCACCAATGTTTCGCGCGGTGGTTCCGCGATCCCTCATACGCCAACGTTTGAACAAGTCTCGATCGCGTTTGCTGCTTGCCAAGCCGTTGGAACCTGGATGGCCGGAGTCGATCTCCTGACGACCAGCGACGGCAGAAACGTCGTTTTGGAAGTCAACGCCGTACCGGGGTGGCGAGCGACCGCCAAGGCCTTGGATATCGACATTGCAAGCGTGATCTTAGACCGGCTGCAACGCCCAGGAATCGGACAAAATTGAATCGCATCGGATTGTGATTCGCAGAAAGAAGTTATCGCAATCGTTATTTTTCACCGAACCCGTTTTTGCAAGGAGTTCTCTCTCAAAAGGTTGTGCTTTTTACCTATTCCGAACGTTTTCACTGACAACAATGCGTCAATAACGGTCTTGTAAGGTTGGCTTTCGCCTTACCGGAAAATGGCAACGCAGCCTTCCACGGTACGATTCATCTCGTAACTTTGCACTTCACGTAGTAACTACCGTCGGCCAATTTTTGGGGGCTACACGGTCTCGGTACGTCGAACAAGGGGAAGAAGCGCAGAATACCGTGAAAGTTTCGCAAAAAAAGATTGACAAATTCGACGGCTAAGTGTTTATTAAGTGAGAGCGGTTTTTATTTGCTCTCGCGCGCAGTGTGTCCAACTTGAATACATTCCAGTTTGGCGCTCCTGCTCGTTGTATGGCGGTCACTTAGGTTTCTATTTTGTCCTCCCTTGAAATAGTCTCCGGCCGCCGGCTTGCCCCTGTTTTTGAGCGTGGTTTTTTATTTTTCTTTTTTGTTGAAGGGTTCTGTTATGACGAAGAGTGCTCGCACTCGGCGAGTGGGTTTCACCCTCGTTGAGCTGTTGGTGGTGATTGCCATTATTGGCATCTTGGTCGGGTTGTTGCTCCCCGCCGTTCAGTCGGCTCGGGAAGCGGCCCGTCGTATGACCTGCTCGAAGAACGTTCGAGAAATCGGTTTGGCGACGCTGAACTTTGAAAGCGCTTTCAAGCGATTGCCTCCTGGTGTTTTGCTCCCTCCTCCTGCATTGACCCATACTGGCTCCCTGGGCTATCAGTACAATAGCCACAATGGGATCAGCCACTTGGTGCATATCCTCCCGTTCTTGGAACTGCGTCAGCTGTCCCAAGTTTTCGAAGCCGAATTGAACTTGAATCCAGATACGAGCGGCATGCTTGCCGACGGCGTGACTGCAGCACCTTCGGGTTCGGATCAACAACTGAAGAACGTCTACTGGTGGAGTAACGACTACGGCACTTCGCCACCGGCTCGTGCATCCGCTTGGTCGACCGCTCAGAACAACATTCCAATTTTCTTGTGCCCATCGGACATCTCCGACCAAGGTCTTCAGTACTCGATTCTGCACGTTTTCGCGTACACCACTGCAGCAACCTCGTTGCCTGGTCACAGCTTCTACTACGAAGGTTCTTCCTTCGCCGATTGGCACCGAACCATTGGCAAAACCAATTACCTCGGTTGCGCTGGTCGTTCGACCAAGACCGGTTCGCAAGCACTGGATCCTGCAGCTCCTTCCGGTGCAAACCTGGGTGTTCAGGGAATCACTGCCGATGACCTCAGCGGCTGGGCTCAAGCTCGTAGCAAGACGAAGCTCCGCGACGTGACCGACGGTCAGTCGAACTCTTTCTTCTTCGGGGAAGTGACTGGTCAATGGAACAAGCCGACGACCAACACCAGCCGTCAGATGTCGTTCTGGTGGGTTTCCCAAGGTGGTCAAATCACGCGCTTCATGGTTCCGAACGGAACGCTCAATCCTCCTGATTGGCGTTCGGCCACTCAGTATGGCGAAGGTCGCAAGTTCCACAGCCTTCACGGCTCGGGTCTGCACATGTCCTACATCGACAACTCGGTTCGTCTCGTTCCATTCTCGACCGAAGGTCGCCTTTGGTACGCGTTGGGTGGTATTCGAGACGGTCTAGTTGCCAGCATTGAAGAATAATCAGGAAGGATGATCTCCATGAATTTGGTCCGATTTACGGTTCTTGTATTTGGATTGGTGTTGGTTGTAGGTTGTGGTGACGCTCCGAAAGGGCCGACTCCCTCTTCGAATCCCGCACCCAAACCACCTACGGGAACCTCGACCGTAACGAATGCAGATGGTTCGACTAGCGAAGGTGCTTCCAACGCCGCAACCCAACCTGTGCTTGAGTAAACTTCGAGGGGATTACACCTCGATCTAAACACGGAAAAGGGCGTCGAGAAATCGATGCCCTTTTTTTCGTTTTTGTTCCCCAGTTGAAGTGTCCCCAATGCTCTTTCACAGACCATTGCGTCAGCACGGGACCCATGAGCAATCTGCGGGTTTTGCAGAGGAGCATGACATTCTGAAAGACTTTTCCAGGTGCAACAATCCCAACATGTCGCGTACGCAGGGGACTGCTGATACACGCCCCACATGCAACAGTACGCTCCACTACGCGTCGTCGATATGCTCCATACAGATTTGTCCTTTCCACTGCAGATAGAGGAAATCCGCCGATCCAGGCATCGGTTTGGTCGAGTAAACCGATTCTCCATCGCACAACGAATGAACAACGTGCGATTGATGGTCGAGCCCTTCGCAAAATAGGGCGCGAGAGCCGAGAAATTCAAATGCACCTTTCGGCTGCATCGATTCGAAGCCATTTTCTTCCAATCGTTCGATGCAACTCTCTGCCCATCCACGATCCCGTCCAGGGAGATTGCTCCATGCCCAGCGTCGTTCGCTCTCATCCTCGACGTCATTGGCGAGATAAACCTCCCAGCATTGATGAGGAGACAGAGGGAGCAAATTGAATGAAACGGTGGCCGTGAAGGGACCTGCAAAGCCGATATTCTCGAATTTCTCGTCACCGAATTGATACTCGAAACGAATCAAGAAACATTCTTGAGGTCCATCGAATCCAGGCCATCGCATCGTTCGCTGCTCCACCAACTCCATCGCATGAGGCGGGATCGAGAATTGTTCTGGTTGGCTCAACCAAAGCGAAAGCTCGGACCGAGCTTTGGACAAAGAACTCAACCACTGTGGATCGATTCGATCTTCCAGTCCTAGCTCGGTGGCATATGCCAAGGCACGAAGTCGGCTTGCGTCATCAGTAACCATCTCCAAGAGAAGATCTCGCGCTCGTTCTTCACCCAGCTTTGCGAGCGCAAATGCAGCCTCCGCCTTGATCCGTCGGTGCTTCAGATCAAGGGCTTGCGTGAGTTTCCCAATCGCGCGCGCATCACCCATCAAACCCAAATAATCGCAAAGAGCAACCAGCAAAGAAACACTGTCAAAGAGAATGCGTTGGACACCGGCAACCGTGTTTGAAAATTTGCTCGGATCCTCTTCCATCGATGCAAGCTGTTGGGTAACCCCTCCTGTCAGTGATAGGAGGGGTTCCAAACGCTCGGCAGCCGGATGGGGTTGGACGCCATATTTGCGGACTTGAAGGTTCGCCAGATCCAATGCTGGTGCCAGTACTGCGGGTACGGTGGAATCCAACAAGCGGGGAAAAACGTCGCGTAGCTTCCAATGATGCGACTGGATGAGCGCCCCGATCGCTTGCGAAGACTCCGACCACTCCTTCGGTGGTTGCTCGACGATGAGATCGACTCCGACCCGAACGGCCGAAGGAACTTTCGACGAGAGAAGCGTTTGCAAAAGCAATCCTTCGCACTTGGCCAACCCTAAACCGCGAATTTGTACGTATAAGCGAGAGGCCTTCTCCGCCGCGATCAATTGAACCAGTCGCTCGGTTTCTTCGTCGTAGGTGACTCCCGTAGATCGGACGAGTTCGGCCAGCCAATGTCCGAGCGAAGCGATGGCAATTTGGGCGATACGCTTGGATTTCGCATCGTGACCGAGCTGCTCTCGAAGGTGCTCCAATTGCAATACCAGGTCCGAAAGCAACAAGGCCGCCAGGAGATCATCCGGTTCCTGCCAGCGAAAGTCGGTCGCCAGAGACTGGTCGTCAAGAGGTTCGTCCAACTCCATTCGGACGCCCGCCCCTTCTCCCTGGGAAGTAGCCAGGGCAGCGTCAAGAGCCTCTTGAAACCGAGAAATCGACTCTCGGGCCCACAACTGGTGTTCTTCGGAAAACGCAATCGGCATGAATTCCATGACAAAGTTCGATCTTTGGATTGATGAAGGAGGGGTCGAGAAGGTATCGTAAAGAGACTTGAAAGTTGCATAAAGATGCAGTTGCAGGGGAACTGCCGAATTTCGCCCTAAGATGGCCGTGCCCAAAGGAATCTCTCGCAGGTTTCCAAGGATTGGAATTCCATCGTGATCATTGCTTGCCGTTGTTGGCTCGACCCTGAGCGCCACAACCTTTAGATAGTTGCTGAATGAACCCATCCACGCCCGAGGACTTCTCGGATTTGAACCTCTCTCCCGTCATGCGGAGAGCACTCGAAAAAATGGGCTGGGCCAAGCCCAGCCCCATTCAAGCGGGGGTAATCCCTTACGCGCTCGAAGGCTACGATATTCTAGGACAAGCTCGTACAGGGACCGGCAAGACAGCCTCGTTTGCTATCCCGATTCTTGAACAGCTCGAACCTCTCAAGAGTTACCCGCTTCCTCAAGCGTTGATTCTAGTCCCTACGCGCGAATTGGCCGCCCAGGTCCATGGTGAGTTTGTCAAACTCGCCGAGGGTTGCCCAACCCAGGTCCTTGAGATTTCTGGTGGCAAACACATGCGGCGACAACTCACCGCCTTGGCCGAAGGTGTTCAGATCGTCGTGGGAACTCCTGGCCGTGTGATCGACCACATTCAACGCGGTTCGCTCCGACTCGATCGATTGTGGTGCATCGTGCTCGATGAAGCCGATCGCATGCTCGATATCGGTTTTCGTCCCAGTATCGAACGCATCCTGCGGCGCTGTCCTGAAAATCGGCAAACCCTTTTGCTGAGTGCAACGCTCGATGAACGGATTCGCGAACTCGCCAACCGCTACCAATTCGAGCCGGTCGTCGTTGATTGCTCGGACAAAGATGTCTCCGTGGAAACCATCGAACAACGATTCATCAGCATCTCTCCCGACAACAAGATGGGAGTCCTTTTCCAACTTCTCGACCGAGAACGTCCACCGCAGGCTATCATTTTTTGTAGAACCAAAATCGGGACTGCAAAACTTCACCGAAGACTCGAAAAATACTTCCATCAGCAACCCGACAATCATGTCCGTCTCGGAACCATCCATGGCGACATGAA
>JBAWXH010000021.1:0-74567 GCA_037144155.1 Planctomycetota bacterium
CGACGCTCCTGCGGAGCCATTGCTACGGCAGCTCGGCAGGAGCCTCGCTCTCCCGTTTTTAACCCAAGACAAGTGGTAGGTCAGGGAAACAAATCCAAGTACAGGGATGGGTCGCACCACTGAGATAGAGGTTGAGGCCTGAGTCTATGGGGCATGTGGTCTGGGAGATCATTATGTTGATTCAGGCTATACTGGCGGTTTCCTTTATCCACATCAAATTCGATGTCATTGGATCGGCCATCGCTGACTGACGATGAATAAACTAAATCCTTGCGAACCAATGAGTTCGCCCATCACTTCGAATAGGTCGCCCGCTCTTCGTTACTTCTGGCTTATTGCTGTAGTTACGTTTGGCTACGCAATTGGTTGGTGGCTTCTTCCGATTCCCGATCCAGCAGATCCAAGTGGAAGCCGCAGTGGTGCGTTTGTTTTCTCTTTCGTTGCACTGGTTGGCTTCTACTGTTTTCATTATTTGTATCGACCCAGCGCAAGAACATGCAGCAAGGAGTCTCAAGATTCCTCCGAATAGCACTGCTCCGCGTCACGACATTGCAAGTATGCGACAAGAAAGCAGCATAGAACCAGAACATGCGATGCATTAAATCGCAAGCATAGCAAGACTCAAGCACCCGGGCCAGTTGCTTGCTTTTGGTTGCAGCACAGCTTGGCAAGCGATACGCTCAAGCGTCATGGCATGTCTTGCTTCTACCCCGATGGGAGCCCCATTCTTTGACCTCTACTTGGTCCAGAATCATCAATCCCGACGTCACGCGCTGGTATCACTGCATCGCTCGCTGCAAGCGCTGACCCTGGCTGAGAGCCATGGCTTTGTGCGCAAAGACTAGCTCGAAACGAGGTTGCACGGACTGCATTCCCTCGTTGTGGTGTCGAAATGAGTTCTGACACCTCTTCTGCTCCACAATGAGCTATTGATCCGGGTTTTCTATCAATGACCTAAGTCGATCACCCAATGGTTTTGGGAATTTTGTAAGCCAACTTTCATCCAAAAGTCCAACCTCGATCATATCTAGAAGGTGAACACGGTCTTTTAGTCGAAACGAATTCAGTTTCATTCGAACAAGCCGTTCCAATGGCAAAACACGAATACCATCACCATATTCAATCGGCTCGACATCAGGATTTGGCTCGAAGTCGTCATGTTTGACCATACGATTCGCAAGAACGATATGGATTGCATACCGTACCGAATCATCTTTCCCCTCGAGAAACATGTCTAAGCCTGCGGCTTTTCGATAGTGGTACCCATTCGTTGCCATAACTTGTTTGACTTGCTCAAGATCCTCGGGGCGAATCAAGATATCCACATCGTTCGTGGCACGTACGGCTCCTGGATCTACCTGAGCCACCCAAACTCGGACTGCATTTCCTCCGACAATCGCAAAAGGAATCGAGGTTGATTCGAGGATCGCTACGGCTCTTCTCAATCGTAATTCCACTCGATCCATCGATTCCCCAATCCTTTTCCAGAGTTGATCTCCGACAACCGTCAATGCAGGGTTCATTTCATTTCCTTCTCCATAAATGTGAATATACCACAAAACATCGTGTCCTCAAAAAGACTCCCCCCTTCATGACTCACGCCCCATCTTCTACGAGGCTTTTGAGATCTTCAGGGACCGAGAGAACAAGGAAACGAGAGAACAAAACGAGAGAACAAGGACATGCACTGCGCCAGTTTGCTTGCACAGTTTATCCCCTGCATCTCGCGCTTATCTCGCCTTGCTTTTCCTTTGCTTTGGCTTACGACCCTTGGCGATAGTGCCTTTCCCGGTTTTCTCCGTGTGGAGAAAAATTGGCGGGTATTTTTCTGAGCGTGTGACCAGACGTGTCACGCCTGCGAGGACACTCTGAGACTTACCTATTCGCTCAATGCGGACCAAACCACTGTATTTTTCCTACGATTCCATAGTTACGAGAATCCAATGAGTAACATCCCGAATTCGGAACGCCTAGTCTGTCCAAATTGCTCCTCAAAGGTGGTCTCCACGAAAACAGTTAAGCTGCCGGACAGCACTCTGGTAAGCTGCTTCACCTGCAAGTCGAAGTTTTCTCTTGCTCAAGGACGGTTGAAAAAAGATCACATCGAACCCCGCGAAGAGCCAGAATCAAAGACGATCGATCCGAGTCACTTTTTTGATCCTTTTCCTCCACCATTGGAGATTCCCCACGCTAAGCAGGACATGTTTGAGACGGCAGCGGCAGCAACCGTAAGTCATTTCGAAAACGAAACGGCATTCTCAATGAGAACCAAAGGACTGGCCAAAGAGGTGGTCGAGGCGGTCCATCCGAAGATAAGGGAGATTCCATCGGATATTGCGGAGGTGCTGGATCCGAATGATATTGTCTATGCGAGCAATCCGTCGGGGACGGCGAAGGTTTTGATACGGATTGTGCTGTTGATTAGCCTGTCCCCCCTTCTGTTCCTTATCCTGTACCAAACGTACTCTCTGCTGTCAGGAAATTCCTCGATCGAGATGGTGCCGATCATTTTTCTGGAATGGATCGGGTTAGTACTCCCTTTTGTATTGCTACATCTCTCCTGGAAGAACACTTTTTATGTGATAACACGGGACAAGATTGTGGTTCGAGCGGGGATTTTTAATCGAGCGATCAAGATCGCTTGGGTGCGAAACATCCAGGAGATTTCAATCAACTCCGGAGTCGTCGATCGCTGGTTGAATCTCAATACCATCCATTTCTCAACGGCTTCGAGTGGACTGGGAGGCTCGCTACTTGGCTGGCTTCCTGGCTCCACGCTTGGTGGCATCTTCTTTCGGCACGTCGAACTGAAGAAAGTGCTCCGAGCATTAAAGACGCTGGAGTTGTAGTGTCATGAAAACACTATCAGAGGAAAACCAGGACATGCACTTCGCTGAATCGCTACGTGGCGCGGCGATAGTACGCGGGCATGTGGCCTAATTTTGGTTTCAGCGCGGCTTGGCACGCGATACGTTCATGCGTCTTGGTATCTCTGCTTCTTGCCCAAAGGGAGACACCTTCAATGACCTTGCCTCTCTCCAAAATCGTCGATTCCGAAGTCACGCGCTGGTATCACCAGCATCTTGCGCTGAGCGTACCGCCCCTTCACTCCGGGCAGAAGACCGTTGGCAACAGTGCCTGTCCTGGTTGTGCCTCCGGTTGTGCCTTATGATTGTCACACTACTGACAGATTGTATTCCGAATGCCGATAGGAACGGCAAGATGCACAATCATTCAACACGTTAGGACCTACTTACATACCGCATTCTAATCGCCCCTGCCGGGGCTCGCGGTCAGTTAGGGGAATCAGGTCCGGTGGCCAAGGACCACCGGCAAGGGATCTCGTCGGCCCATCCGGGCCTAAAACCCATCCGGAACTTCTATTCCTAGGTGGCACTCATATTCGCGCCATACTGTCCCTCAGTCAATTGAACAATACGGTGATTGAAACACCACTGGCAGGTTGTAACCACCGGCAGGGGATCTTGTCGGCCCATCCGGGCCTGAAGCCAATCGCCAGTTGAGCAGATGACGCGATCCCCGCTTCTTAATCCAGTTTGGATGCGAGGTTTTTATGTCTTCAGGCAATGCTCGTGCAAGTACAAGTCGCAAAGGCGATCGAGCGTCCGCGATCATCGACGATCTCGCATTCGACGAAACCGATTCTCAATCCACGCTGCTTGACCTTGGCGGTTGCTGAGACGCGACGGTTTTGCACGGGTCGCATGAACTGAATTTGCAAATCGATCGTTGAAAAATCTTGCGATGGATCGAGAGTTCTTCCGAATGCGATCCCCAACGCCGCGTCGGCAAGCGCCGAAATGATCCCTCCGTGAACGCGACCCATCGGGTTGTGGAATCGCTCATCCAGGTCGAGATGGACGACCGCACGGCCTTGTTCTCGATCTTCGTCCGTGGCAGGGTCGACTTGGAACCCAATCAGTTTCGATACGGGCGCTTCAGAAAATCGATCGGTGTTTGGCATTGGCAAGCGATACCGAATGTTCGGTCCTGATTTCGAGAGGGGGCATGAAGTCGAAACGTCCCACGAGAAAAAATCGAGGTGCGCTCGTCCCTAACTTTAGCTATACTGTCAATCCCTGCCCAACGACGGTTTTCCCACCTGACAAGCCCACTCCCCAAACGCTTGTCCACCGCTTCCACCCTGATTGGCCTGACGTCTGTATGGACCGTAGATCGCATGCCACGATGCCGTTGATTTCTGCGCAACCCCCTGTAGGTAGGCCGACAGGCCTCGGGAATGGGCGATTGCTCGCCCGGTGGTTCGGCTCGCTTGTGATCTTGCTGAGCACGATCGGGTGGACGATTGCAACCGCATCCGACGAATTCGAGGAAACAGGGGCTACTGAACTTAGGGTCGTTCCGAGTGCAATCGTTGTCACCCCAAATTATCCAGCCCGCTTCGCTGTGTCGTTGCTAAAGAGTGATGGTACATCCGTCGATGTGACAACCGATCCGGAGTTGCAGATCCGTCCTTCCCCCGAGGGAACCTTATCCCTAGAAGCCCTATCCTTCGAAGCAGGCCAAATCCGAACGAACACGGAAGGAACGACCGAACTGGAGTTTTTACTGAAGGGTTCGACCCTTCGAGTTCCAGTGATTTCAGCCGCGGATACACCGATCTCCTTCCAACGCGAAATCATGGCGACGCTGACCCGCAGCGGTTGCAATCTGGGTGTATGTCATGGGAACTTGCACGGCAAAGGTGGATTCCGATTAAGCTTGCGCGGGGACGATCCCGCATTTGATCATTATCGAATCTCCGAAGAATTCGGTCAGCGACGGGTCGATGTGTGGCAAGCCGCAGAGAGTCTGATCCTTCAAAAGGGGACTGCCAAGATCTCACACCAAGGAGGGAAACGATTCCATCCGAACGACACAGAATACGCATGGATCAAGCAATGGATTGAACAAGGCGCACAGGCGACTGCCAGTCCCGAATTGGAGTCTCTTTGGGTCGAACCTCCGGAGCAACATATTGTTCCAAGTCGAAAGGATGCGAGACTGGTCGTTCTGGCTCGATTCAGCGATAGAAGTGTGAGAGACGTGACACGTTGGGCCAGGATGGAATTGAGTTTACCTTCGGGAGTATCGATCGATGGGGATGGAGTCATCCAAGCCCAGCAAGCGATGGATGTCAGCGTGGGAGTCACCTATTTGTCCGGACGAGCTGCCGCCCGTTTCGTCTTTTTGGGAGATTCCAATCGTTCGACCGAGTCCGATGCACCTTCTCTCAACCTCATCGATCGATGGGTAGAAAAGCAATGTAGGGAACTTCAAATCGCGATTTCACCACGGGCCGACGATTGGACCCTTATCCGCCGACTCTATTTGGTCACTGTTGGAAGATTACCGACACCCAGCGAGACGCTCGCCTTTGTAGAAGATTCGCATCCGGAGCGGATGCAACGTTGGGTCGATTCCTTGCTGGCCGATCCGGATTTCGATTATGCGTGGGCGTTGCGGTGGAGCGATTTGCTTCGCAATGAAGACAAGGTCATGAGCTCACACGGCGCAGGATTGTTTCATACTTGGCTACGTACCCAAATCGCCAGCGATCGATCGATGCAATCCTGGATCGGAGAGCTTGTATCGAGCGTCGGGAGCACCTACGAAAACCCACCCGCTTCGTTCCATCGCACCCATCGCGACCCCTTCGTTGCCGCAGAATCCTCAGCGCAAGTCTTTCTCGGTGTGCGACTTCAATGTGCCAAATGCCATAACCATCCATTCGATTCCTGGCGGCAAGATGACTACTACGGCTTGGCGGCTTACTTCACGACCCTGGATCGGAAGCAGATTGATAACAAGCCAAAGGATGCACTCGATAAGCACGTGATCACAGGGGATGAAGTGATTTCTCTTAGCGATCGGAAAGCGGAGATTCAGCATCCAGGTCGATCGCAAAAAGTTCCCCCACGACCTTTGCCGTCGAAACGAGATAGAACAACCAGTCCACGATCCGTCGAGTCTGCGGACCCTTCGCAAAAAACGCCATTGCAAGAATTCGCTCTATGGCTCACGGAAGACAACTCTCAGTTCGATGCAAATATCGCCAATCGCATTTGGTACCAGTATTTCGGGCGAGGCATCGTCGATCCACCGGATGATTTCCGCGATTCGAATCCCCCCAGCAATCCGGAGTTGCTGCAGTTCTTGCAAGAAGAATTGCGGGCATCGGGCTATTCGCTCAAGTCCCTTACACGGATGATTCTGACCAGTGAAACCTTTGCACGCGCGGCGGCGACCGACTCACCATCTGACAATGAACTTGCCTCTGCACCCTACTTTGCCGGCTTTCCAGCTAGGAGGTTGGGGGCTGAAGTCTTGATGGATGCCATCGCTGACGTCACGCAAGTTCAAGAAAAGATTCGCGGAGGCGACGAAGATGCATCCCCTCCGTTGACGCGGGCCATGCACATGCCTGGGGTACCTCGCAAACCCGGCTTTCTTACCGCATTCGGAAAACCGAACCGATTGCTGGTTTGTGAATGCGAAAGAACAAATCAAGTCTCGTTAGGCCAATCGTTGGTGTTGGTGAACGGGACAGAAGTACGCGGGAAATTGACCGAGCGAAACAATTGTATTGATCGGTTGACAGCGAGCATGGAAGATCCGAAGTTGATCCTGGATCAATTGTTTCTTCGCGCACTATGCCGTCTGCCAACCGAAAAAGAAATAGTCGCTTGCTTGCAGACCATCGACCGTTCACCCGATCGAAGAGTGGCCCTGGAGGATATTCTTTGGGCTCTTCTTAACAGCAAAGAATTCGTCATGCTGCGATGATGGATTTGAAGAATTCGTTTATGGGTTCTTTCCTGTACTCACGCCTCCCCCTTTGAAGTCAAGCCGATCCACCGCGAGGAAAATACCATGGCGCTAGGCTGTCCTGAATTTGATCGCATGATGGCGTCTCGGCGGTGCGCGCTGCGAGTCGGTGGGCTTGGGTTGGCCAGCATTCTCGGCGGTTCATGGGCAGATCGCTATGCATCTGCAATGGCGTCCCAAGATGGAGAATCCAAACGCCCAACCGCACGAGCCAAGAGCGTTATTTTTCTGCATCAATACGGTGGGCCCAGCCATATCGACACATTCGACATGAAGCCGCAAGCGCCCGATGGTATCCGCGGAGAGTTCAAGCCGATCGCATCGTCCGTAGCGGGTTCTCCTGTCTGTGAGTATCTCCCTCGATGGGGTGCCCAATTGAATCGATGGGCTCAGATCCGTTCGGTCCACCATGACATGAAGAACCATAACCCCGCGTGCTACTACTCGTTAACGGGCAAGCGGCCACCTACCGATGACATTCGATTGCGTGACACTCTCGAACTGTATCCCGCGTTTGGTTCGTCTGCGGCCAAGTTTGCACCCTCCCCTTCGGGAGTTCCGTCGTTTGTGGCTTATCCGCATGTGCTGCGCGATGGTGCGATTGCCCCTGGTCAACACGCCAGTTTTCTCGGTAAGCAATTCGAGCCCTACTTCTTTCAAGCCGATCCGAATGCGGCTGATTTCGCGCTCCCTGAACTGCAGTTGCCATCGAACATTGATCTCGATCGACTCGCGAGACGCCGGGATCTGGTCAAGCTCATCGACGAAGAAAAGCGTTTGATCGAAACGTCGTCCGATGCGCGAGGTATGGATTTGCTGCAGCAGCAAGCCTTGCAAATTCTTTCATCGAATGGGTTGCGCGATGCACTCGATTTGAGCCGCGAGGAGAGCTCGCTCCGCGATGCGTACGGACGCACCACTTATGGCCAATCCTGTTTGCTCGCCCGACGATTGGTCGAAGCCGGAGTTCGCTTTGTCAATGTCTACTTCTCGCAAAGTATCGGCGGCGCCGGCAGTGAAGGATGGGATACCCACCAAGAAAACTTTAAGGACCTGCGAGAGCGATTGCTGCCCACCACGGATCAAACGGTACCTACGTTGATTCAGGATTTGGAATCCCGAGGGTTATTGAATGACACGTTGGTTTTATGGATGGGCGAATTTGGCCGCTCGCCTCAGATCGGCGATCGGGATGGCAAAGGTCGAGGTCACTGGCCTGATTGCTATACCGTGATGATGGCCGGCGGAGGGATCCGAGGGGGTTCGATTTATGGCCAGAGCGACGGAAAGGGAGCGTATCCCGCGCTCGATCCAGTGGGACCGGAGGATATCGCAGCGACGCTCTTTTGGGCATTGGGGATCAATCCACACGCCGAGGTGATCGACACCCAAGGCCGCCCCCTCCCCATCGCGCTCGGTTCACCCATTCAATCGATCTTCAGCTGATCCCAACGGTACGGATTTCATGGTTGCATCGCTCCCCCTTGTCCTGCCCCACACCATGGTTCTTCGAGTCGATCTATCTCGCCTTGAAAGCTCCTATGACTAGGCCAGGATGGGTCGAATGATCTCTCCACCCACGTCGGTGAGTCGGAAATTGCGACCGTTGTAAAGATACGTCAGTCGCTTATGGTCCAGCCCTAGAAGATGCAGCAGAGTGGCATGCAAGTCATTGAGATGGACTCGATTCACGGCGGCTTTGTAGCCGATCTCGTCCGACTCTCCGTAACTCACCCCCCCTCGAATTCCGCCCCCTGCCAACCAAGCGGTGAAGCAGTGGGGATTGTGATCGCGGCCGGGTTTACCGCCGATCTGAGCGATCGGCAATCGACCAAATTCACCGCACCAAACAACCAATGTCTCATCGAGCAAGCCTCGCTGTTGCAGATCGGTCAACAGAGCAGCCACCGGTCGATCGGTCTCATCGGCAAACTGCTGATGATTTCCCTGGATATCGACGTGACCATCCCAAGATCGCTCGTTCTCCATTCCCCCCGAATAGATCTGGACGAATCGGACGCCACGTTCCAAGAAGCGCCTGGCCATGAGGCATTGCCGTGCAAAGTGATCGCACTTCGGGTCTCCGATTCCATACATCTGCTGAGTTGCTTCCGTCTCGTCGGCCCAATCGATCGTCTCGGGAGCGGAACTCTGCATGCGAAATGCCAATTCAAAACTTTCGATTCGGGCTGCCAGATCGGAGTCGGTTGGATGGTTGAGCAAGTGCACTTCATTCAGTCGCTTCAGTGCATTTAACTGTTGCCGCTGAGTTTGTGAAGTCATTCCCAGTGGGAGTTTTAGATTATCGATCGGGTCACCCGTCGGACGTAGATGGGTCCCCTGATAGACTCCCGGGAGAAAGCCAGCGCTCCAGTTGGCCGCGTGCCCCTTGGGCAGACCGCGCCCTTTCGGATCACTCATCACCACGAATGCAGGGAGATCACGACTTTCACTGCCCAGCCCATAGGTCGCCCAGGAGCCGACGCAGGGATATCCCATGCGCGCCAGGCCGGTGTTCATGGCGAAAAGGGCTGGAGAATGGTTGTTGGATTCCGTGTAGCCGGAATGGATGAAAGCCATCTTGTCCACATGTTCGCCTAGGTGAGGAAAGATCGATGAAACCATCTTGCCACATTCACCGCGCGGCCGAAATGCAAACGGAGACTTCATCAAATTGCCAACGGCATCTTTGAAAAATCCGGTCGTGTTGGTGAAACTCGCATCGAACTCCTTGATCGATTTCCCGTCGGCCTTTTCTAGCGTCGGTTTGTAGTCCCACGTGTCGACTTGGCTCGGACCACCGTTGGCAAAAATCCACAGGACTCGTTTGGCTCGGGCCGGAAAATGAGGTTCCTGCGGAGCCAATGGATGGAGTGAGCGATCCCCGAGCCCATCGCCTCGCGCCTCGTTCAGAAGGCCCGCTTCCTGCATCAGTCCGGTCAATCCCAACCAACCGAAACCGCAGCCAGCACGACGTAGCCAAGCCCTGCGAGACTGCGCCGAATGGATGGCTGCATGTGTCATTTCATGATTCATGGTGTGGATTCCTACTGCATCAATCGATGAAGATAAACTCGTTCAAGCTGAAGAGGATTTGACAAAAGTCCGTCAATGCAGCCAACTCTGGTTCCGTGGCGTGATTCGCCTGCTGGTCAGTGCAGGCATCTTGATAGAACCGCAGAGCAGTCTCGCGTTCCGTCTCGTTTGGCAATCGGCCCAAGGCCTCTGCGTAGGCTTGTTCGATCGACTTCGAAGGATCGTTGGACGCAATCTTTTTGGCGAACGATTGTGCAAGGGCACGTACCGGTTCGTTGTTCATGAACATCAAGGCTTGAGGTGCGATGGTGGTCGATTGGCGCTGTCCGATACTGACCAAATGCTCTGGCCAATCGAACAGCATCATCGACGGAATCAATTGGCTGCGTTTAATAAAGAAATAGATGCTTCGTCGTTTCATTTGGGGATCCAGAGAGCCGGGACCATACATTCGAGGATCCAGGGCGCCGGATACCTTGAGCATCGAATCCCGAATTGCCTCCGCTTCCAACCGTCGCGGTGCGTAATGCCATAGGAACAGATTTTCTGGATCGATACTGAATCGCGGATCGTTCGCAGTCGCTCCCGACTGAATGTAGGCTTGACTGGACATGATCTCCCGGTGGAGCGATTTCAAACTCCATCCCGAATCGACGAGCTTCCGGGCGAGAAACTCCAACAACATGGGATGGGTCGGAGGTTGTCCAGATTGACCGAAGTCGTTCGGCGTGGCAACGATCCCCTTTCCAAAGTGATGCTGCCATAGTCGATTCACGATCACGCGAGCCACCAACGACCCAGCTCCACTCTCCATATCCGTCATCCATCGTGCTAGGGCTGCACGCGGTCGCAGTTCCGTTTCGGAACGGGTTGCACCCTCGGCATACGCGAAGTCGAGATTGCCTGATTGCTTTCGATCGAATACTTGGGGATAACCCGGCTGCATCACGCGGACCTTTTGCGAGACATCGCCCCGTCTCAAGAGATGCGTTTCTCGATAAAAATGCGGATAACCGCGATCATCCGCATGATGCGGCAGGTGAGGTAAACCTTCCGAGGTGACCATCACCCGCGTTTGCTCCACCTTCGGACCGGTCGATTCCAGTTGATGGATCTTGCTCTGCAACGCACGCCAAGGCTCGAGCGTGGTTCGGTACCAGTCGCCAACAGTCTTCCAGGAGGGATCCAAACGCAACGCATTCCAATTGATTTTTTGCTGAGCGATCGCCGTGGATAATCGCTCGATGGCTTCTGCGACAGCTGCCGGTGGGCCTCCCGAACCGACTTCGGCGGACGCATCGGGCGATCGATGCACGGAGAATCGCATCCGTCCCATGGCATGTTTTGGATTGGGATGAGGGAAGGAGAGAGTGATTCGGACTCGATGATCTGGACTTGGGACGATCGGAGATGCCAATGAAAATGCAGCGGCATGACTTTTGCCGATCTGGCCATCGACCGCCCAGCCGCTGATCGGATCCGAATCGATCGATGCAGCGATCGAAAGAGAGTCACCGTTCTGTTGATGTGTGGATCGTGGCTTGGAAAGCTCCAATGGGCGTGCATGTCCCTCCGAGTCCAGTAGTTCAACGACGAGATTTCCCAGAGCAAAATTGCCGTTGGGGGCTCGGCCAGGTCCTTGCTGCGGAAGCGACGGATCGGACAGAGCCTCGATCTGAAGGGACGACCACGCGAATGGGATGGGGGGGACGACAAACGTCAAGACATCGCGATCAGGGGCGATGCCAGTTGCGAGATAGGATCCATCGGCTTGGAGTTGGTAGCGACTCCCCTCGGAGGAGGTTAACTCTCCAGAGAGAGTGGACCAGCCCGCTTGCTCATTCCGAACCGATGGGGATTGCTCCAGCCATGCTTTTAACAGCATTGGCAATTCGCTTTGTTCCCATTCGGCCAAGGCTGTTTTGGCCGAAGCCAATTCCATGACGAATTGTTCGCGCCGCTGTTGATTGCTGGCAGGGTCCAAGTCGAATGATTTTTCGCATCGAATGGCTTCCGTAAAGGCCGCCGTAAATCGATAGTAGTCTTCGGCCGAAATCGGGTCGAACTTGTGATCATGGCAGCGAGCGCAGCCCAGGGACAGTCCCAAGAAAGCGACCCCCGTAGTCGTGGTCATATCATCCAACTCGTTGTAACGGGTCGATTCGAACTCGGTTTCCGTCAACTGCGTCGGAAAGGCACCCGCTCCAAGAAACCCCGTGGCCATCCAAGCTTGTGGATTGTCGGGCGCCAATTGATCGCCGGCGATTTGCCAATGCACAAATCGATCGAAGGGTAAGTCTTCGTTAAAAGCGCGGATGAGAAAGTCGCGATAGTGGAAGGCGTTGGGGCGGTCGTAGTCCTGCTCGTAGCCATACGATTCGGCGAAGCGAGCAATGTCCATCCAATGCCGGGCCCATCGTTCACCATACTCAGGCCGAGCCAGCAGTTCATCGAGGAGTTCTTTCCATGATTCGCGTTGGATGGATCCAGGAGCATCCCCCTGCAATCGAGCCGTCCATCGCTTTAGTTCCTCGGGGGTCGGAGGTATCCCCGTCAAATCCAACCATGCTCTGCGGATCAGTGTCCTGGCATCAGCGATAGGGGATCGAGTGAGGCCACGCTCGAATTGCTGTGCATCGACCAATGCATCGATGGATTCCGAATCGTACGGAGATGGTTTTGGTACTTGCGAGTGAGGGTACTCCGCCAATGGTTGAATCGACCATAGTTGACGCCCCGTTTCCCAATCGATGGCCTTCGTTTTGGGTAGAGCAATTCCTTCCCGGGGATCGATCGCACCCTCCGAAACCCATCGTTCAAAATCCTTAATCACTCCGTCGGGCAATTTGCCTGCTGGAGGCATCTCGATACCGTCGTAGCGGAGGGCCTGGATCAACAAGCTATCGGTGGGTTTTCCAACAGCGACAGCAGGACCAGATTCACCACCTCCTTGCCAACCTTGGCGACGATCGAGCAACAAGCCACCTTGTAGTTTACCCGCAGCGTTTGCCTCTTCGGAATGGCATGCGTAGCAGTGCTCGACCAACACCGGACGAATCTTGGTTTCAAAAAAAGCCAACTTCTCCGGTGACTCCGATTCCTGAGCGAGGACCGAGGCGGGTAAAGCAACCGCCGTCAAAAGAAGAAACCCAAGCGGCACAACGGTCGTCCAAATCCAATGTCTTTGCTGCATGGTAATCGTTTCAGGACCTTGAGAGAGTTTCGTCTCAGACCCTATTGGGACAAACCATTTTGGGGTGAGCTTCGGGAGGAGCAAGGTACGGTTTAGGATACACAAAATCACCTCCAACCCGTAGATACAATGTCCCTAAAATCATCTCGCCAAGTTTGTGTCGGCCATAAGCCGGAACGCGTTGCGGCCGGTTGGTTGGATCATTCCTCGATCGCAGCCGCTCGCGACTCCGATTCTTTTTTGTCGGATGCAGTCGGCAAAGGAGAGGCATCGGCTTTCGCGGAATGCCGTTTCGCTCGCGCGAGTCGATGATGCTTCTCCGGCCGCGTGTGCATTCCCCATCGCAAAGCTTCGTCCTGTTCGTACCTTTTATTCAGAGTCAGGGCAGTGAGGGCTTTTGCCAATTCAAAGCCCAAATAGAAGGCATGCGAAGGATCGACGTTACGAGATTGCGGCAGGCTCATCAACTCTTCCATCATCTCGAAAGGATCGGTTCCTCGAAGATGGACTCCTGCACTCATGAGGTGAATGCGTTCTCCATCGATGGCGATGCGATAATTGTTGTCCTTGATCTGGGCAGCCATGGCTGCCAGCGAATCCGCGGAGGGATGGGTGGCTGCCGGATCGCGTAAGAGGATGAGATTTTCTTCAAGATGTTTCGGAGGGACACGATGTTGAACGGCGTAACGCACGAGCCTTCGGGCGAGATCGCACTCTCGGACCGAGGATTGAGCCCAAGTAATCACCTGCGTTGTCAAGACGCTACGGATTTGGGTTTCCTCGCAGAAACCGAGCAGGAGGGTGTTGATGGCTGCTGAGTCGCCATCGGTTAGTTCGGTGATATTGCCAATTCCCATCATCATCGGAGCGTCGGGAAAAAGCTCTCTGGTTTTTAGGTAGCGCCCCAATGATGCTGCGAATCCACAACCGATCGGTTCGAGGATCGGATCCAATCGAAACGGAACTCGATGTTGTGAGAGAAACTCGGCCGTAGCTGTCAGGCTCGGAACAAAATCGTTGGGATCGTCCGGGACGACCACGACCTCGGCTCCCCAATCGAGCGATTCGTGCCGATTGGTGCTGTTAACCGAAAGGACAAGAGTGGCGCCGGCTCGCGTTGCATGGAGGGCTTCCCATGGATCAAACGTATCGATCGAGACTTGGGTGCCCAGGTCGATGATCGATCGAACGGCATCTTCGATTCCTGACCATCGCAACCCAGGTTCGCAACCCAGATCGATGCGATCCGCTCCGGCCTTGAGCAAGCGCTCGGCGGAGTGTTTCAGCTCGCTCAAAGACATGCGGGGAGCAAAATTGATTTCCGCGATGATCTCGATGTCATACGTCCCGTAATCATCGGCTTTGAATCGTTTTTTGCCGAATAGGAGGGGCAAATCGCGAACCTCTTTGGGACCGCATTCGACGGGAATCGGGATCATCGCACGGATCGCTTCGAGGTGGGGCGCGAGATAACCAGGCAGCAGAATTTTTGTCGCAAGAGGCGGGATCTGAATATGACGCATCAGCCACGTGGGAGTCATCAGCGCAGCCACAGTGATCGGCAACACATCGATCGTGAAATCAAAGTGATGTTGCGATGCGAGTTGACCCACAATTTCGCGCACCGATGCTTCCGCAAGGCGACCGGTAACGAAGTGAATCGATTCTTTGGTGGGATGAGTCATGGGTCAATGAAGATGAAGCTTCGAGCATCCGGGCTCGGTCTATTTGGATCAAGAACGTACCACAACTTGTTGCGATCCCTCTTGACCCACACTGCACTTTACTGGAACATGATGCTTGCGAGAAGCACTTAGAGATGAACGTTTGGATGCGTTGATTTCGTGGCCGGTGTTTCTCGCTTTTTTTTTGCGCTGATGAGATGCTTCCCCAGTCCCTGAATGTCCTCTTCCAGCCATCGAGTTTCGATACGGGCATGAACATGGGCTGGATCGAGAAACTGGAATGATCGAGATACTGGTCGAGGATCCTTGGTTCTTGGTGATCTCCAAACCGGCCAACCTTTTGTCGCAGGCACCCGCCACGATCGCCAGTGTTCAATCGATTCTAGTCGAGCAATTGGCAAGCCAAATGGCCAATACGCCGTTTATCGGACTTCCCCATCGGCTCGATCGAATGACCAGCGGCGTTATGGTTATCGCCCGCAACCAACGGGCTCTCAAACGATTGTGCGAACAGTTTGCGACACGGAAAGTAACGAAGGAGTACTTGGCATGGGTGCACGGTGATCTTCCCGATCACGGCTCATGGCACGACTTCGTGCGTAAGGTCCCAGACGTGGCCCGGGGTGAGATGGTAGAGGCGGACAATCCCGAAGGACGTCTGGCAACATTGGATTTCGAATGCCTCGCGCGACGAGCCAGCGACAGCCAAGATCAAGGAGCTTCAGAATCGAACGCGTTGCAGAGTTTGGCGCGTATACGTCTAGGAACCGGGCGTATGCATCAAATCCGTCTTCAATTTGGAGGAAGGGGACACAGCGTCTTGGGTGACTCCCTTTACGGCAGCCATTCCCTGTGGGGCAATGGATTGATGGCAACCCGCGAGCCACCCATCGCCCTGCACGCCTATCGTCTCGGATTTTTCCATCCGAAATCGGGTGAACCGGTGAGCGTTCAAGCGTCTCCTCCCAGCGAGTTTCCGTGGCACATCGAACTCGCTACTTTACAAAAACTCAAGGAACCAATGAATTCCCAGGATGATCATCGAGATCGGTCACTCCCTCCGGAGGCTTGACCAACACCTATCATCCTTGGCTTGGCACGCAAAGTGCGGTAAAGTAATTAGTTGAAGAGTCATTGCACTTTTTGGCACTCGAGCCGACCAACTTGAGCCAACGGGAACGCGTCATTCGTTCCATCACCGAAAAACCAACCAAATCACTCAGGAGAGATCATATGGGTCACGCAGCCGAATTCACCGACGGAGGTTTTGATGCCGACGTTCTCAAGTCCAGCGAGCCAGTTCTTGTCGATTTTTGGGCCACTTGGTGTGGACCTTGCCGCCAGATTGCGCCGCTGATCGACGAGCTCGCCCTCAAATACCAAGGGACCGTCAAGATTGGAAAGGTGAACGTCGACGAGAACCCGGAACTTTCCACCAAGTACGGCATCAACGCGATTCCGACCCTGCTCCTATTCAAAGATGGAGAAGTGGTTGAGAAGTTTCAGGGTGTTCCACCACGCGCTCGCTTAGAAGCGGCACTCGATTCCGTTGCGGAATAGTTTTTCGACATACGGCCGTGTTCCGCGATCGGGTTGGTGAGCGATTCAGCTTGCTGACAATCTGCTGGAGTCAAAGGCGGAATCAACTCTAATTTTGCGACAAGCCATCGGCAACGATGGCTTTTTTTACGCGCTTTGAGCACTGCACTCCGTTTCTGTCAGCCCACCTTAATCGGCGAGCAGCCCCCCACTTCTTTTCTTTTCGATTGACGTTCCTGTGCATAAACATTCGGGGAACACTGCGACTAGCGCGACTTTCCTTGGAATGGACTCCGCGATCGACCGAAGTGCCGTCGACTGGGAGGAACTCAAGCGGGAACTGATTCGCAATTTCTGCTTCCACCCTGGGTTGTTGGCACGATTTTTGTATATCGATCCAATTGCCTTTCGCTTGCGTAAGTCAAAATGACACGGGAGCGCGTGGATGTCGCATTTGAAGTTCCGCCACCGACCTTCCAGTGAAAAGTCGTTGACGGCCTTAGCAACAATTAGCCCTTGGGAGACTCTCACTATGTACCGACCCATTTCGAGTTGGAAACTCTTCTTCTTAGCTGCGGCGATCGCAGGTCCGATCGGATACTGGGCATCTTCGCATCCGGGAATTTCTCCGTCACCCGCGTATGCTCAGCAACTGGTGGTTTCGAATGCCGCCAGAGCCGAGCTCGATCAAGGACAGATCGCCCACGCGGAACAGCTTTCTAAGGTTTTTCGTGATGTCTCGAAGTCGGCCAAGCCTTCGGTAGTCAGCATCAAGTCGCTTGTTTCCGGTCGCGCGATGAGCGGCGGTCGCGGGCGAGGATTACCTCCTGGGCTCCCTCCCGAGTGGGAGCAATTTTTCGGTGAAGGCTTGCGGAATCCGCAATTGCCGAGAGACGAAGAGGATGCACCGCAACAGCGCGGTGGATTGGTCCCAGCCGGATTGGGTTCGGGTGTCATCGTTCGGCCAGATGGTTACATCTTGACGAACAATCACGTCGTCGCCAATGCACAGGAACTGGAAGTCTATTTGAGCGACGATACGAAGTATAAAGCCAAGGTCGTGGGTACTGATCCACGCACCGATTTGGCGGTCTTGAAAATCGATGCCACCGGGCTAGTAGCTACCCCGATTGGAGACTCCTCCAAATCCGAGGTAGGCGACTGGGTCATCGCCATCGGTAGCCCCTTTGGATTGACTCAAACGGTCACCGCCGGCATCATCAGTGCGACCAACCGAACCGGCCAAGACATCACCCTCTACGATGAATTCATCCAAACCGACGCAGCCATCAATCCAGGCAATAGTGGTGGCCCGCTGTTGAACCTTCGCGGCGAAATCATCGGTATCAACACCGCCATCGCATCGCGCGGTGGCGGATACAACGGTGTCTGCTTTGCTGTACCCAGCAATACCGCCGCCCGCGTTCTATCGGATATCATCGCCAGTGGCAGCGTTTCCCGAGGTTTCGTGGGAATTCTTCCTGTTTCGGTTACCTCGGAACTTGAAGAACAGCTTTCCTTGCCTGCTGGCCAAAAGGGAGCCGTGGTGCAGCAAGTCACGAAGGGGATGCCTGCGGACAAAGCGGGGCTCCGCGTCGGAGATGTGATCGTGGACATCGATGGCAAGCCCATTCCCACGGATTCGGCGATGCGAAGGACTGTGGGTGAATCCAAACCGGGAACGACGTTGAAGTTCAAGCTACTCCGCGATGGGAAGCAGCTCGTGATCCCGATCACCGTTGCCGCTCTCGATGAAAAAGCATTGGCTCAAAAAGAGACACCGCAAATGGAACGGATTCCAAAATTGGGGATCGCCGTCGATACGGTTCCAGCCACCGTGGCGAAGAAATTCGAACTGGAAGAGGGGGAAGGGGTTCTGGTCACCGGTCTTGATCGGAGCGGCAAGTTCCCGGGAGTGAAGATTGGTAACGTGATCCTATCGGTGAACGGTACCAAGATTGGAAGTCCTGAAGAATTCATGGAGGAGGTCAGCAAATTGCAGAACGGTGAAGCCTTGGTGCTGGTGATTCGCGATGAACGTTCCGACAAAATGGTAACGATCAAATAATCCGTCAACCCAATAGCCGACCAACACGCGTATTCCAAATGCGGGATGCAGCGAAACGCTCGCAAGAGCTAGGCAATGGATAGAAAATCACAAGGGAGGCCACGAGAGCGGCCTCCCTTGTTCGTTGAATGTCATCATGCTGGTCTCTGGCGTCCTAATCGAACGCAGCGAAGACGGAGGCCGATCCAGAAATCGAAAACGAGGACCCAGTCTGATCAAGGCACAACAACTCGCAGTGGAATGTGTCTCTCTATTGTCTGTGACTTGTTGCCGGCAAAGCATGGCAGGGCAACTTTCTTACTGGAACAACCGACAAAAGTCGATTCTCGCTTGCATGAGCCTGAGGCGCTAGCCGATCTTTGCACGTCGAAAAAAATCGGCTAGCGCCTCAGGCTCACTTTTGTCGGCTGTGTCTTTCTTATTCGTCGTTCTGCACAATCCCGGCTGTCGATAGTCCCAGAGTCTCCGTGAATCGGTCGAGCGCGTTGGCAGTGCAAATCGTATAGATCAAATGAGCAGTCTGCCGATCCGAAAAGGTTTGTCGCAGCTTCGTAATATCTGCATCGGTAATCTTGGTCGGATGGTTGGTTAGTTTTTCAGCAAACTGAACCGCTAGCTCCACTGGATCACTCCATGAATTGGGTTGAATCGTCAACGCATTGATCTTGGCGGATGGGATTCCGAGGCGTGCAAATTGGTGCATTGCCATTGCAAGTGAGACGGGGGCATGGTTGCTACGCGCCGTTGTCCACAGAACGGCCGCCTTGATCGATGGATCGAGTTCTTTATCATCGAGCATGTTTGTCCAGGCATTGATGAAATCGGGCCCGGTTCCCACCAATTCCGCGATGGCACGATGCCAATCGTGAACCATGGTTTGGTCATCGAGTTCCAGCTTCTTTCGCGTTTCTGGAATAGACGCCAGTGCGACGCGTGGATTGCGCCCGGATGCAGCGAGGATCTGCCGCAAGGCGATGTCATAGGACCAGGGAGCAGGTCGTTCGATCGAGGAATCGAGTGCCGCGATGGAGGATCCTTGGTTCCATCTCTCTTCGGTCGGCGTGAGGAAGTTAACTTCTTCGCCGCGCATCTCATGATCCTGAGGTAGTCCGACGGAATCGGTCCATCGATTCATGGAATTGAATCGGGAGATTGCATAAACCAATTCGATGATCTCTGCATCCGAGAAATCCTTTTTCGCTGATGCCAGGTCTTGATCGGTGATCGCAAATGGTAGCAGTGTCATTTTTCGCGCGAGCTCTACTGCCTTTCTAGTTTTGGGATCCAGCAGTTGCCAATCCCGATCCAAGGCTGCGATTTGGTTGTCATCGAGGCCCGCTAGTTTGAGCTTGTGCTCTTGATGCCCGAGGCAGTAATGGCAGTTGTTACCACGCGATACAATCCAAAAACATTGGGTCTTGAGCTCATACGGAACCAGCGCATTCGGTTCGTTTCCGAATCGCTCCGCTTTTAGCCAAGCATCTGGCAAATAGAAACGGCGGGCACGACCGTTGATCACGTTGGATACAGGCCGGCTAGGGTCCGCATTGGGTATTGAAACTTCATCTGGGACAGGTAGTCGCGGTTGACGAGCCTGAAGTCGTTGAAGGAATTGCTTTGTTTCCGCACGCGTTGTCGGGATTGGCTTAGGTTGGTCAGACGCCGCTTCCTGCGCCCACCCAGGTGCATGGCTGCACAGAACGACAAGGGCGAATCGCGCGAGTGTTTTTTTCATGGTCCTGGATGGAATAGCGGGTGAATCGGCAGAGGAATTGAGGATCGATCATCCCGTCGCGAGCATCGCGACGGGATGAATCAATAAATCCTATCGTGTGGACGCGAACATCAATCGGTGATGGCGCTATTGGTTACTACTTCTCCACCGTCACGTGTCCCGATGGCTCGCCAAACGGTGAGATCGATACTTTGCGGCACGGAGTGTGTCGAACCATCGATGAACGTCAGATTGACAAGCGATCCGTGTTGCGAATTCGGAGTCGTCATGATTCGTCCTGGAGGAAACATGCAGGATCGACCTTGCGGCGGAGCAATGTGATAGTACTCCGTTGTGGAGTGATAGCCTCGGAGCCATGGTGCTCCGATGTCCGAGAATCCCTGCTTGCTGATGTCCTTCATGTCGATTGCATAGCAATCACGATAGGCTTCGTCCGCAGTGAAGATTTGCGTACCGGGTTGAAAAGTATCCGTCTTCGGAGTCGACTTGGTTTGGGAAAAGTCCCCGGTTAGACGCTCTGAAATGGCAGCCGTATTGCTGGTTCCATCGGTGATCGCCGCCAGCTTCAGGAACGAATCCCGATAGAAGACCCCGTTCCAATCGGGAACGTTGGCCAATGGACTGGCGGTGGATCGGCTCCAAAGAGGAACGGTCCCCGAGTTCACGTAGTAACTCGTGTATCCACCCACAGTGGCAGGAACGTTGGATGCTGGGTCGGATGGGCACCGGAAGGGAGCCACTTGACTCAGTCTCGCGGCGTCATTGCTAGGATCGTTGTATTCAACCGAAAAGTTGACGAGAGAATAGATCTGGTTCTGTTCCATGAAAGGAAGGAGCCGAGCATGTACGGAAATGCTGCTGGAAGGGCCGAGTCGGTCTTTCGTCCGAGAAATTCTCGAAGCGGGCAAGCGTTTGAACGCAGATTCGTAATTGAGCGTCGCCATAACGACTTGACGCATATTGTTGGTGCATTCCATACGTCTGGCTGCTTCGCGTGCCGCTTGCACGGCAGGCAGGAGCAAACCGACCAGGATACCGATGATGGCAATGACAACCAAAAGTTCAACGAGGGTGAAGGCACGTCGGATTCGAATGGATGAATTCATGAATGAGACCGTTATTGCAAATGAATGTTGGAAGGGAGTAATTTGCCTAGGAGCGATGCAATCGACCGGGTGGCGTTCGACGGAGAGCCACGATCTCGGCTAAAGCGAGACCGTGAATTCTTCAGATCATGGCTTGATACCTTTTGCATGTCGATTTGCATGTCGCTGAGTCGCTGCGTTTTGCGTATCCCCGAGGAATCGATCGATTTCTCAAAGGAGACGCGGCACTTGCAACGCCGCCGACTTTTCAAGTCATGTTCTTCTTTACCCAAATTCCAGGCGAACGAAGAATTGGCTCGATCGCCCCGTCTTGAGAAACGCATCGAACGATGCGTGCTAAGACTTCAAAGAAGGCTGCGGAGGTGAACCAAAACAATCTACTTTCTCAAATGCGATTGTGTCATCGCAACGGGAGAGAGTAGCGAGGTTCCAGCAGCCTGTATTAAGAAATGCAGGGAGGGCGTTCAAGCACTCCCAGGCAGCAACCTAGAAACGATTCATCCCAGACGATTCGTCGGTCTCTTGGAACAAGACAAACAACGGACAATTTCGGGGAGGCACTGATCACGACTGGTATCGGCGAAGAGTCGCGGATGACAGAACCTACTGGGATACGAGCTTGGTCATGGCGTGGGCACTGGCACTGAGAACACTTCTTGCTGAAGTGATCCTCACTCATTGTCGATGCACCGGGATCGGGGGTTATCGACGCTGTACGCCCATCCCATTCAATCAGTTCCGACGCGGACGCATACCGCCAAATCATGTGGCGAGTCCCATCTCCGCAGCGAGCCATTGCTGACCCAGAGGAGAAAAGGGTTACGAGAAGCACTCCAAAACACAGGAGCCCCTGACCCGCCGGAAAACCCTGCGAGGGAGACAATTGCCTTCGAATTCGGAAAAGACTTTTAGGAAGCATGGATCGCAAGAGAAACCGACAAGGGCGACCGGATAACCCTTATATCATCGGGAAGGTGAGAACGTTTGTCAAATAAAATTGGATGAAATGTCTTGGGCGATTTGATCGGCAGACTTTTGGGGTCGCCATGGCATCGTCATCCAACATGAAACCTCCATTTTTTTGCCGCGACGACAGTCGTTTCACCCACTCAATTCGCCATGCACACAGCCGATTAGGCTGGAATCCCCAGCTTGATTGCTGGGCAGCGGTATAGCTCTCAACATCCTTCAGGACGCAGAACCGTATAGAATACAACGGGAGGGCGAGGCTCCTGGGGAGGGCGAGGCTCCCTGGGGAGGGCGAGGCTCCTGGGGAGGGCGAGGCTCCTGCCGAGCTTTGCTGATCTGGCTCCGCAGGAGCGTCGCCCTCCCTCTGTGCGGATGAATTAACTGGGCTAAGCCGACGAAAAGATGTTTTGAGCGGTGAGGTGACGGTCCAATCGACACTTGTTATTTCAATCTTGAAATTCTAGAAATGACGGCAAACTTCATAACCAACCGTGCCGGAAAAACGTCGCCCGATGCGATCGATTGGTTTAGGGAGGAGTTCTCCAATCATCGGTGACGGTACGAGTCCATTCGGTCTCTGGCATTTTGGTTCAACATTTCGTACTGAGGGTCGCGGGTTTCGTAGTTTACGACCATCCATTGGCCACGCTCTTGTTCCATTTGGAGGCGAACCCAGCGAGGCACGGTACCCTTCAGTCCTGACCGTTCTCCCCCGACCACCACATTCATACGAACCACGGCTGTTCGAGGGGTCTTGCTCGATCCGAATTGAATTCCGTGGATTGCTTTGACGCGTGCCGTATCGAAATGGACGTCCTGCAGTTGCGTTTTTAGCTGAAGCAATTCCGGCGAGGCATCGGGATGAATCCTCGCAACGACCTGCTGGAAGCGGTTGGCCTCCAGATCCGCAGCGAGTTGGTAAAGCGTTCGAGTGACCACTTCACGTTCCGTATCGACCCATACGTTGATTGCAATCAGGAGAACCGTGAGTCCGAACATCCCAGCAGCCGCTTTCCAGGCGACCGGCTGTCCTGTTTTTATCCAAGCAAACAGGGCCAGCACAGCAAGTGCGAACCCAAGGCAGCCAACCATCCAAGGATTTTCCAAAAATAGTCCAGACATAGGTGCCGAAAGCTAGCTAGAACCTGCGAGACGGACGCGCAGCCGCGTCAATCGGTCAATCCTTGAATTCCACTCATGCGACCGAACGGATGCCATCCTATCAGGCAACGAATGCGAAACCAACCTTCCTGCAGGAAATCCCAAATTGGAAAAAGGATGAGTATTGTCTTCACACAGATGGTTCAGCCCGAGAGCGCGGGTGCAGGCCCTATGCTCCAGCTAATTTAGTCCGGCAACAGCAAAGGCCACAAACAGAGTGTTCTTTGAAGGTTCGAAATCGTTATCGAAGCAGACGATGAGCAAGCGTCGTTGATCCGGAAGTCTTGGCCCCCAAGCGATCCCCTCCGGTTTTTCGGGAGCATCGGCTCCCGACATGCCAAAGGCGGGATCGAGCAAGTCGATGAGTAACTTTTTCTGAATGATCCGGGTGTCAGGAGGTAGGTGATCCGAACGAAGGGAATCCACCGCCGAAATATCCGACGCACCTTTTGTATCCGCCAAATAGATCTTTTTGATCTTGGCCTCAGATCCGATTCGGCTGTCACGTTCTAACACCAGAAAACGATCTTCGTCGACTGCCAGGACTTCACTCACGCCGGTCGATTCATTATCCAATGAATAGATGAGCTCCGTCGACTTCGGATCGGATGGATGATGAACGATCCAACGCGTTCGTGTACCAAGGCACTTGTTATTCTCGATCCGTCCATCTTGAACCAACGGGCCCTGCATAGCGGCGACGACGGTATCTCCCGAAGGGGTGACAGCGATTCCTTCCAATCCACGATTTGGAAATGCTCCAAAGACCAAGGGAGGGGTCCGGCGATCGCTCAAGCCAAATTTTTCTGGCACGGGAATGCTTTGCAACATCTTTCCATGAGGATCAAAGAGATCGATGTGAGGGCCATACTCATCGCTAATGACAACCATGTTGTTGGGCATGCATCGAATTCCCTCAGGATCGTAACTTGGGCATCGAGTCCCTTTGTTCCAGCTTTTGAGTTGTTCCAAACTCCCCGTCAGTGGATGGTCTTGAAGATCCGTCATCAAATGGGTTTGAATCAGTTCGAACCGAATCGATTTCGATGTTGGATCGACCCGTAGTTCGACTTCATGAAAGCGGCATGGGAAGGAGGCTGCGCCATCTCCTGGGCCACGATCCGACAAGACGAGGTAGCGATCGCCGTGGCCTGTGTGGTCGATGGCGGAGAGACCCCCAAACGCATTGATCGGAGTTTGTGTTTCGAGGTCGCCTGACAATCCGCTGAGATCTTTCGCGGTTCCAGGAATCTGTATTGTTCCGAGCCATTGCACTTGGGCTTGGGATGGCACCGCAGTCAAAAAGAGGGTCGCCAAAAAAGTGAGCCATTGAACGGATCGTACCATCGAGAATCGTTGTCGTAACACAGACTTATCCTTATCCACCTACGTTGGACGGAAGAAAGCAATCCGAATGGAGGAACAGTGTCATAGTCGTTCCTCCGAGGAGCGACTTCTTAATGGAAAAAGGGATCGCATTTGAAATGCGATCCCTTGGAATCAACGATCGAGCGCGTTGCGTCTCCTCGACGTCAAACCGCGTAACCAACCGAGGATATTTATTCCTGTGGGTTAGCAATGTCCCCCCGATCGCGTGTGCACAAGGCCACAAACGCCGGGCCAGCAATATTCGAAGCAAGAAATTGCACAGAGCCATCGCCCATCACGAAGTGGGCACCGCTGCCGTGGTGCGAATAGACTTCGGAGTCATTGGTGCAGTTGATGAAGCAGCTTCCGACGATCGTCGTGGTCCCGTTGCTGCTCGTGTTGTTTTGAAGGCCGGCCGCGTTGGCTCCGTCAATACTCAAGCCAGCATTGATATCTGCCCATCCCCAACCGTCAGCCGTCACTCGCGTTCCAAAGGCGATGTTTCCGACGCGAGGATTGACCGACCGTTTTCCACTGACAAACATCGTTGGACGTCCCCCAGCTTCACCGAGGGTGATTGTGTTCGACAAGCCATCGAGAATCGCAGCCATTTTGACACCGTCGGGACCGCGTCCAAGTGCTCCCCAAGCTTCCTTTTCACCGATGCTCGGCAAGCCGGCAGCAACGAATGCACCGTTTCGAACGGCATTGATCGAACCGTAATCTGCAAAACCCCAAAGAGGCGTGTCCGAACGAGCATTGTTTGTCAGAGCTGCATACAGGTTCGATGGTGGAAGTTCTCGCGGCGAGGGAGCCGACGGGCAGATCATGATTGGAATTTGAGTGGTTGTAACCACGTCGTTGACTGCTTCGTACCAGGGGCGGTTGAAGTTGTAACCCGTGAACGCTGTCCCTTGCTCAATCATGGGAAGAATCATCGATGGCCACGATTGCTGATAGACAAAAGGGGTCGTCAAATTGATCCGGCTGGGGGGGAGACGCTTGTAAGCGCTTTCGTAATTGTGCAGTGCCAATCCCAATTGGCGGGCGTTGCTGCTGCAGCTCATACGCCGTGCGGCTTCGCGAGCGGCTTGTACGGCGGGCAACAAGAGACCAACCAAAATCCCGATGATGGCAATAACCACCAACAGCTCGACCAAGGTGAATCCATGGCGACCGAAATTCGACCGACTCCGAGTGTCACTTCGTTTCATAATCAATTCCTAAATTGAACGGTTGTCGACAGCTTGTGCACGATCCGTGCTCGCGTCGTTGCGGGCAGATCTGCTTTTCAAGCACTCCCGGATGCCTCCAGGCGTTTACAGGTGCTAAGGGTAAGTAGACAGCTAGAATTCTGGATGAAGAACGCGTGATGTAAATGTTAAGAAAAGGTTAAGCCAAGCCACGATCCGATACCGCACCGCACGCTTCTCACCCGAACCCACGGTTCTGACCGTCTTTCATAACATTCCCCCAGATAGAGAAACGGTACGTTCGGGTTCTTTGCCGTGCGTCGTACGCTGGTGCCATTGCTAACGGGAAAAGAGGAAGAGAGAGAAGCAGAACGGTTGCAGCGTTTGGCTGGTTCTCAAAGTTCCCGGCACGAACCCATGTCGGTCTCGGGGAGAGATCGCGAGAGCGACTATCGATCTTGGTAGACTTGAGTGCTTTCGTCTTTCACAACGGGTGCAGGCCTCAATTGGCTCTTGAGCGAGGCCCTGATGATTTGTGTTCCTTCGCGGCCGTGACGGACACTAACTTTGATCGTCACTTGATCTTTTGGCGCGAGGGTGGGGAGAGGCGTGAACACGATCAATCGCCCGTTCGATTGGTACTTGAGCGGAGAATGAACTTGTTCGAGTTCAGCACCCTCCGGAAGTTCGACGGACAAGAGTACATTCGCATCAGGACGCGTACCGATATTCGTGATTTGTATGGAATAGGTCGTGACCCCTTGGGTTTCAATCGGATCATTGTCGTCATCGATATTGAACGTGAGTTCGCTCTGTCCTTCCACTTGGACTTCCCTCTCGACAGGGTCCGCCTGCGTTCCCTCTGCATCGGATGTCATCAGTAGCACGAACTTTCCTTCTTCCACGGGCAGGAGAGAGACTTCCGTTTTAGCACGGGTTCCAGCCGCGAGTTCTTCCAAGTACCACGCCACGGAGTGTTGGTCAGGCAAGTAGGTTCCTTCATTGGTCGCGCTGATATAGTTCATGCCGCGCGGCAACCGAGCGACGATATAGATCTTTCGGGCAACTGCCGTACCGGTGTTCTCGATGATCGCTTCGTAGGGGGCGGGACGTTCGAGATGACGGATTCTCGGACCGACCAAATGGAGTTGCAAATTCGGGGCTTTGATTTCGATTGGAAATAGGGATTCACTCGACGCGCTGTTGGTTGCAGTCGCACGGACCACGTTGTTGGCCTTGCCTGCAGCCAAGGCGGTCAATTCGATTTCAAAGCGTTGTGTTTCGCCAGGAGCCAGATCTCCAACAGGGTGGAGCAGAGCCTTGGCACCGGTACCGTGCCGAAAGAGAGGGGGTACGTCTTCTTCTAATTGAACATCGCGAGCTGTGCCTGTCCCAGTATTGGTTACGTCGATGATGATCGTGGTCGATGCACCCCCGAGGAGTTCTGCAGGTCCGGACTGCTTGACCGAGACTCGTGGCTGGGTACTGATTGTTCGAACCGATGCCTGAGCTTCGAACTTGATCGATGCGACCGAACCAATCTCCCCTTCGCTCTCAGGGATCAATTCCATGCTGATCGTTGATTCTTGACCTGCCGTGAGTTCGCCCAATCGCCACAGCAATCCATCCGCGCCGACACGTTCGGCATCGGGTAGCGTTCGAAGCAACCGCGAGCCTTTAGGAATCGCATCGGTGACTTGCACATCAAAGGCAGTCGAGTTTCCGACGTTGCGCACAATGGCGGTGAAAGTTGCTGGGACTCCGACTTGCACTTCGAGCGGCGCCCTCTTCTGAATCTCAAGGCTTGGGTTTTGCGATCCGTCGAATTGTCGGTTACCCGGCGCATCACTAGCCAGAGACCAATTGCCTGAATGCGCTTCGCGTTGGCCGACGACGCTTTGCGAACCTGATACATTCAGAGGGTTTTTTCCGAGACCGGCTGAAGGCTGGCGACTGAAGGTGTTACTGGACAATGAACCGTTAGAGGACAATGCACCAGGTGGGGTAGCCATTGAGTTGCCAGATGGATTTGACGAACCAACATCACGCGCTGGAGCGAGCGAGGGAGGATCTCGATTCCAATCGTTGGCTGGCGTGGTGGCAGCAGCGCTCGACCCCTGCGATGGCAAGGACGGCGATGGCACGGACGGTGATGGTGCCGTGGGAACAGGAAATGATGGGGGAGCCGCAAAGCTGGATGTCCCATTGGGTAGCCCTTGTGGCAATTCCTCGCGAGGCAGGATGGGCAAGTTGGCCGCAGAAGACGATTCATTCGTCAGGCTGGTTAATGGCAATGGAGCTCCCATACTGGCGACCGGTCGCTGGGTTCCTTTGGAACGATCGTCACTCACAGGATGTAAATTCGGCTGCGTTGAAGACCTCAATTCGGTCGAATCCACGGGGGCTTTTCCGTCGTTGGGTTCCACTTGCGCAATCGAAGAAGGAGGACGCTCGTTTGAGCGAACATCGGTCGAAGCTTCCTGAGTTGGGGAGGAAAAAGATTGGGAGGAAGGCTCGCTACGTCCTGACGCGCCCGCCATGGGAGCCAACTCGGGCAAGCCGGATGGAGTGGCCGCAGGATTGTTTGGCGTCGTCGATGGAAAAGGAGCAGGATTTCGATCGGTCGGTCCGCCGATTGGCGATGGCAGGCCTGCCGAAAAAGGAGGCGGCGCGATAGGCAATGCGGATGGCGCCGCCGATCGATTCGACGGAGGGAGCAGGGCGGGTGTCGAACCGTATACTTCGTTTCGAGGCCGAACGATTCTGGAACGATCGAAACGAGGCGGTTCGGGAATCCCGTTAGGACTTGCAAGTGCCGAATGGTTGCTCGGAAGGCTTCCTGGATTTGATCTAACGTCCGCAGAATCGTCAGACGTCGACGTGTAACTCGCGAGTGAAGAAGCATTGCTCGCAGCCGGCGACCGGGATGATCCACTGTCGCTGAGTGGCATACCTCGGTCGTTGCCACGAATCAATGGCGGAAGAGGTCCTTCGTTCGATAGACCTTGCGCAGAAGAATCGAGCAAGTTGCTTTGGATGCTTCCATCGGGGCCGAATGCGGTGCTGGGCACACTGATCGGATACGCGGGCGGATTCTCGTATAGAAGGCTTTGCTTCAACTGGGGCGTGTTGTGTTTTCTCTGGTCGATTTGAGCAACCGAGATGGCCAGGATGATCAGCATGCCAACAAAGAGAGCCGTAGCGGCAATGAAGACATATCGCGACATTTCCGGTTGACCCTTCCTACGATCCTTCGCAATTCCGACGCAACTAACATTCCGTTCCAGACCCAGCCTGTCTGGCTTGCTTTGGGTGATATCAGAATCATCGGTAGGATCGAAAGAGCAAAATCGCAAGTGCAACCAGGTCATTTTCTCTTTTTGCATCGGAAGCGGCCACTCATGGCTCCTTCGGCACGAAATCGATTGGGCCAGAAACACGCTTCATGCCGAGCGCATGAACGAAAACAGCCCCGAAAATTTCGGGGCTGTTCTTGGTGATAACATTCGACAAATGTTAGGGCCGACTAACCGGCACACCCAATTGTTCTTCTTCTTCGGCAGGAATGATGATCCGAGGAGTCACGGTGAACATCAACGTGCTCGTTTCACGACCGATAGCACTGTTTTGGAACAATCGGTTGATGTACGGAATCTTGGACAGAATCGGTGTTCCCCGTTCGGTTCGACCTTCACGTAGACGCTTGATACCACCCATCAGGATAGTACCTCCGTCTGGAACACTGACGGTGGTGCTGACCGAGGTCGTTCCCAACGTAGGCTGCTGCACTGTCGATCCTTCGACGATCGACTCTTCATTGTTTCTTCCTGCAGTCGGCTTGCCAGTTCCCGGATCGAGGATGCTAGTCCCCGTTCTGGTACTCTTTCGACCGGTGAACATGAACTCTCGGTCTGTCGATTCCAATCGCGTGAACTGCGGCATCAAGGTCAATCGCACAAAGCGTTTGTCTTGAGACACAACCGACTGAACATTCATTTGTGTTCCTTCGCTAAGGACCACAATGATCGGTCGCTGAGCCACCGCAAAGTCACCGACGACCGGGTCGAAACCGATCACGAACGGTCGCAATGCCTGGTCCTGAATCGTACCAATTTGACCGTCGAACATGGTCACCTTCGGAGCTTGGAGCAAGTTCTGACGGCTGTTCCCTTGTGCTGCTTGCAAGAAGAAGAACAAGTCGAGGTCGCTCAGGATCGCAACACCGATCTGTGAACCGGCCGCCAAGTCCGGATTTCCGAACGGTGGGTTTACCCCAAAGCTTCCGTTTCGGAGTTGGATGTCGAGGTTCGGTGTTAGCGACGGCGTTGAACCGGTTGGTCCAGACAATCCGACAGCCACCGATGGCCCCTGAATTCCATTTGGCAGTGTTCCTACTTTGGAGTTGAATTGCGCGTCAAAGTCCACACCCATCTTCTCGAAGTAGGTGTCTTGCAATTGGATGAATCGAACTTCGATCGTCACTTGCAGGTTTTGGAGCGCTCGCAAACTCTTGAGTAAGTCGGCAATTTGCTCATGCGTTTCTTGAGGCGCGTTAACGATCAAGCTTAGGTTTTGACGGAACGGATTCATCGTGGCCGTTCCCCCTGCGTTGGCCCATTGATCGGGGGAGATGGTTGTTTCGATGAGGTTCATCAACTCGGTGAAGTTCGCCATCGAAGCCCCGCCCAGCGAATTGCTGGAGTTGGGCATCACGCTGGAACCGCCACCCATCATGGACATGCCAGGAGATCCCAGCCCTGCGGACAAACCAGGTTGCGCCGTCGCAAATTGCGCTAAAACGTTCGAGTTGGGATCGATGCTGGCTAGTTTGTTTGCCCGCAAAGAGACCGCGTCGGATTCGTTCAAGTTCACCGCGACGTAGTTGGTTTGAGCCTGGTATGCAGCTTGGATGGCGCCGGCCATGCCGGTGTTGTAATCCGAGATGAAGTTTGGAACCGGAATGACCAGATCCTTCACGCTGTAGACCTTGCCATACATCTCTTGCTGCATGAACCTACGGCTCTGGATCTTGACGACTTCGTTCTTGATCACGTACGTCAGATTGAGCGGTTCCAAAATGTTCTTGAGAACATTCTTTAGCTTGATCCGATTCCCGCGTAGATCCAGGCTGATCGGCTGATCCGATCGGAGACCTTCCTCGGCGATCGATGGTTCGTCAATCAGGATGATCAAGCCCGTCATTTCAGAAACGGTTTTCAGTGCATCGGACAAAGGTCGTTGTTCAAAGCTAGCCGAGAATGGCTCTTCCAACATCTCGAGTATCTGACGCTCTGCTGGTTGCAGTTTCAGCGACTCTTCGGCGTACTTGTCTCGAATGCGGCGAAGATCGGTCCATTCCTTGACCGGTGGGAACTGCAAGGGTTGACGATCGGGGAGATACGTCGCGGAGGATCGTTCCGTATCTGAGAAGCTACTGAGAAGGGATTCTTCCTTCAGCTTCTGGATTTCCTGTTGCTCTTCCACTCGGCGCTGAATAATCGAACGGGCTCGCATCACGGCCGCGATTTCTGTATTCGGCTTGATCGTCTCTACCTTCTTGGAGATGACCTCCGCCTCGGCATAGCGATGGTTTTCCATCAGTTCATTGTACTGGTCAACCAGTGTTTGAACTTGTGCATCCTCTTTGGCGGCACTCGTTGTATCTAGCGCAATTCGATCTTCAATTTGTTTGTTCCGTTGATCGAGTTCGATCGAAGCGCGATTTTGTTCCATCCAACCTTCGACATTGGAGGTGACACGATCCACCATCGCGAGCATCTGCTTGCGGTAGGCACCATCGACATCGGCCTGGGAAACACGAGCTCGAAGCAATTTGAGGCGATCGATCGCTTCATAGGGTTTGTCATTGACAATGCGTTCTGCATCCGCGATCTCTCCCGACACCTCGGCAAAGAGACGTTGTTTCTTTTGAACCCCTTCTCTGTTTTCTTTGGGGATGGCGGAGACAGCCTCCGGCTCACCACGCGACTGCAAATAGGATAGTTTATCTTTGAGCTGTGCGCGAACGGACGGTTCGAGTTCTTCCCGTTGCTTCCACGCATTGCCGAAGTAATTGAGGGCTGCTGAGCGATCTCCGAGAGACATCGCTTCCAGTCCTCGATCGTACCAATCGCGGGCTGGCAAATCTTGCTGGACAGCTGGACCCAGATTGAGACTCGAAGGGTTCATGCCACTGGCCTGCGACACGCGAGATGCATCGCTCCCAGGTTGATAGACACCCGATTGAACTCCCGCGTTGCGGTCGGTCAGACTCCCGGCGGCTTGCATCACTCCATTGTTTGTCGGCGCGATTGCTCCGGCTGTGACCACCGACGAACTGCCTCGCAGTTTCATCGCTCGATCGACATCCATTGCAATCTCGCGAGGCCGCAAATGCTCAGCGCCAAACTCATTGTCAGGAACTTTCAAACTGTTCGCAGTATCGATCAGTTGTTTCGCCACCAAGACATCACCCCGTTGCAGCGCCAACTTGGCTTGAGCGGCCAAGCTCGAGGCTTGATCGCGAAGACCAGTGGGTGCAGAGACGGTTGGAATTGAGCTTGGTATCGCTCCCGATGGGGGTAACAAGCCTGGAAGCCCAGGTGCCCGCTCAGGAACTGCGCCGGATGAATTGCTCGGGGGAAGCGGATTTGCCGACGGGCCGGATGCCGGGGGCATCAAGGATCCCGTGGGTGGCAATGGTGGCAGTGTACTCGGTGGATTCACTTTTTCGGCCCCAGACTGCTGTGCTACCGCACATGCCGGAGCACCTACTACAGCCACGACCATGCCCACAGGCAAAACGACGGGCGCAGTCACCGCGCAGGCTGCGGCCATGAGCCGAAACGTCCTTAAGGGATTTAAGTATTTCAACGCGACACTCCTTTATCGCAACCTATGATTGACTAAACGCTCGTCGTATCCAACGGGATTGATGTCCAGGGGGAACATCCTGCGCAGTGCGTCGAAGCGATGCTTCCATGCAACGCGGCGCAGTGCAAAGGATTTTCACCCATAATCGCACCCATCTGAATACTCGTATGTTCGGAATAATTCGCCGCTGGGGATGCGGTCAAGACCACTTTCGCAAGACAGGAAAGAAATTTTTCGAAAGATAAACTGGGGTGTTTCCAATCCATTCTCTATCCTTCCAAACCTTCCTGAATTGACTTTGAACACGAAAAATGAGACGTGAGACAGGGACCACGGCCTTTCAAATGGCAGTTGCTTCGAGCTCCCAAGCGATGAGGACTCTACCAATCACTCAATCTCATCACGCACTCGCGATACCGATGTAACTCAAAACCAATCCTGGGTCGTGCACCCATGCATTCCACAGGATCATCGTGCGAGCGATTCTCGATCGGCATCGATCTCCACGCTCATCGATAGAGAGTCCCGCCAACCGTTTGAAAGGGTGCAGGCTGTGCAGACTCCACGGATACCGGAGCCTCGACCGATCCGATGCGATGGGAGGCCCCCGCAGGGGTTTGGTTCGATGACGGAACAGCAGGCGTTTGATGGTGCATTTCAAATTGTTGCTGGTAGTAACCCGATGTTCTTGTAATTGCAATCGATGGTCCATTCGAACGCATCGGATTGTTCAGAAATGGATCGGCGGGCCCCGCTGTGAGTCTTGCAAGAGCACTCGATGGATCCACGACCTGGGCCACTCCAGCGTCCTGAATCGAAATGGTTTGCATTGGTTGTTTCCCAGGGGCCGGCAGTTCTGCGACCGCCAAACGAACACCCGCATCCACAGGCCTTCCATTGGCCGATGCCAGTTCGGCTGAACCCGCGACTAAACCCCGAGCTACGGCGGTGTGATTGGCAACGGTACCCCCACCATCTGCGACCCATTCGTTCCATGCCATTTGTAATTTGCCAAGCTTGGGGTAGCCGTAGTATTGCGCGACGGCCGTCGGCCAGTCTTCATCCATCATTCCTCGCTCTAGGAATTGAACAAAGCGTCGAGCCCCACCTTGCGAAATGAGAAATGCACACAGGCTATAACCTTCAGCGTACAACGGCATCATATCGGGCGGGTACTCTCGCATCGCAAACAAAAGCTTGAACGGAATACCTCGACCTTCGCTCAGGAACTTGACCAAGGCCACATCGTGTTTGCTTCGTTCACTGATGTGCTCTACGGTCGTACAGGATCCTTCGTCGGCCCAGCGAGGTACTGGCTTGCCCGTGGCCGCGAAATGCGTTGCTAATACCGTGTGTGTCAATTCATGCGGTAGAACGCTATCCAGGATGCGCTCCCGAGTACCGCTCAGGACCATTTGGATCTGATGGACATGCCCACCTGCCAGCACATACTTTGTTTCCCCGCTGGCAAGCAATCTAGGCGAGCAATGAACAACCACCGGAACCTTTTCGTTCCAAGGAGGAAGCACCTTCCCCAACCAATGCATGGCTAGATGCCGCCGGTATTCCTCGGCCATTTCCCCGACCTCGCGGGAAAGTTTTGGATCGCCCGATAAGACACGGAAATGCTCGGTCTCGGCCACATACATTTGGGCGTATGCGGAGTTCGAAACGGAACCAATCCAACAAGAAACGATGAGGGACAATCCCCACAGGAGGTTTTTGACATCCATGCCGCGCTGTTTCTCCAGAGGGAACCGATCGCGTAGGAGCATCCTGCTCGGACAACGATTCGATTCGACGATCGACCGGAGTCTAGAAAACGCCGAATCAATGCTTCCAGGTCAATCTTCAGTCAAAGTCTGCAAAAAGATTGAAAAGTTTCGCTACCGCTAGCAAACGGGCGTGTTGATTTCGATCGGATGAAAGAAACAGTGGATGTTGTGCGAATGGGCGCTTCGTGGCAATCGTCCACCGATCGTGTGCGCCTCGCGTGAATGTCTCACCAATCCAAAGCGAGGTAGAGGTCGTTTTCCGCGCGGTTCCTCGATCGCGGCGCCTTCTTAGCCGCGGCTCTCCACAAACAACTGGATGGCTTGGACGTGCGCTGCCACATCGTGAACTCGCAGTATTTGAATACCCTGCGCACATAGGGCTAACGACACCCCCAGAGTGCCATACTTACGATCGATATCTTTGCTCCCCAAGGCCTTGGCGATAAATCCCTTTCGGGAATGTCCCACCAAGATAGGCCGTCGCAACAGATGAAACACTCCTGCGTTCCGAATCAGTTCGAGGTTGTGTTCGTGCGTTTTCCCAAAACCGATTCCCGGATCGAGACAGATCCTCTCCGGCGCGATGCCTGCTTCCAACAAAAATCGATCGCGGGCTCGCAAGTATTCGACGATCTCAACCACGCAGTTCTCGTACTGCGGGTCGTCCTGCATGGATTGCGATGGTCCGAGCCGATGCATTGCACATACGCCTGCACCCGTGCTTCTGGCTATTTCGACCATCTCCGGATCGGCTTCCAAACCTGAAACATCATTGATGATCTCAGCGCCTAGCTCCATCGCCGCCCGAGCAACCGCCGATTTGGTCGTATCGATCGAAATCGGGATCGATAGTTTCCCTTGCAATCGCTCCAACACCGGGACAACACGTTGCAGTTCTTCGTCGGCGGCAACCGTTTGGCTATACGGTCGAGTGCTCTCGCCGCCGATGTCGATGATACGGGCGCCGGCATCCTCCATCTCTTTGGCACGATCGACCGCAGACTGGATCGTGAAAAACCTGCCGCCATCCGAAAAACTATCGGGCGTGACGTTCAAGATCCCCATGACGGCAGGGCGCGGTCCCAACGGCAGGCTCACCGTTGCCAAACGCCAATGCGTCACTCGCCCATGCGGATTTTGTCCTGCCGGAACATCGGGAGTCACAGAAGTCCACTGGGGCATAATGCAAGTTCGCCAAATGGGATGAACCGTTGAACGGATTTAAGAAGCCAAATACGTACTCGATGGCGATTGTTCCAAAACTCACTCATTCGAACTAAACGTAATTCGGCGTCGGTGGAACATATTCGTCCAGGTCGATTGTCTTGAACCAATCGATTGTCTTCTTCAGGCCATCTGCCAAGTTGGTTTTCGGCTCCCAATCCAAATGCTTCCTGGCGAGCGTGATATCCGGTTGTCGTCGCGTCGGATCATCAGAGGGCAAAGGAAGCTTCTCGATCGGCGAAGAACTTCCTGTCAGTTCAATAACCTTGTCGGCCAACTGACGAATCGTAAATTCGACAGGGTTGCCGATGTTGACCGGTCCAATGAATCCAGTCGATTGATCCATCATTCGAACCATGGCTTCTACCAAATCGTCTCGATAGCAAAACGATCTCGTTTGCTGCCCCTCGCCGAAAATAGTGATCGGCTGTCCTCCGATCGCTTGTCGAATAAAATTCGATACGACCCTTCCATCGTAGGGATGCATGCGCGGCCCATACGTATTGAAAATACGAACAAGGCGAACATCGACTTTGTTCTTGCGATGGTAGTCCATGAAAAGGGTCTCAGCGACCCGCTTGCCTTCGTCGTAACACGAGCGGATGCCGATGGGATTGACATTGCCCCAATAGGATTCCGGTTGAGGATGGACCTGAGGGTCGCCATAGACTTCGCTGGTACCGGCAAACAAAATCCGAGCGCCGCATCGCTGGGCCATACCGAGCATATTGATCGAACCCAAGACGGAGGTCTTAACCGTCTTAATTGGGTTGTGTTGATAATGCCCTGGAGCAGCGGGACATGCCAAATGATAGATCTGATCGACTTCCAAAAAAATCGGCAACGTTACATCATGCCGCACCAAATCAAAATTCCGCTTTCCCAGCAAATGGCTAACGTTGGTCTTCTGGGACGTGAAGAAATTGTCCAAACAAATGACGTCATGGCCCTCTTCAACCAGCCGTTCGCACAAATGGGAACCCAGAAACCCGGCCCCCCCGGTGACTGCAATGCGTTTAATTTTTTTGGGCATATTCTTCCGTCTTATCAACCTGGATCGTAGACATACCAAACCCATTTCAGGGACAGTGGCTTAGTCCTGGGAGCAATGCTGAAGACAACCTGGGACTGCCGAGGCCTGAATTTCTACAGGTAGGCGTTTCCGTCTGAACGCAGGGAACCCTTCTGCAGTCCGTTTTGTCGTCGGGATTATAGCTTGAAAATGGGAGCCATCTATGGCTTTTCGTCGGTTCGTCGCGACCGAATCGCCAAGATCGACGGAACGGGCCGCATCCCAATCCCGCTCGGCCGATTGGCAGGACGCAGTCGTCCATCCCGATCTGCCAACAATAGGACCGAGCTCCCACCGCCATCGAGATTGATGCCCTCCATGGCTCCAAATTCTTGGAGCAAACCGGCCAGTTCATGCTCGCTGACTCCTTCGCTAATTCCAGGTTGCCGGCCATCGACCACCATCCAAATCAGCTTCTTGGAATCAGGAGTAATCCCGATCGCCGTTCGCGGATGGAGGATTTCATCCTGTCCACGCAGGATTTTTCCATCTCTTAGGATCCCTTGAAACCCTGAGATCGCCCAACGAGCATGGCCAAGATCTTGGTACTGGCCTCGATCGACTCCTCCCACATCGCCCAATTGAACGTTTCCCCCGCCATCCATCCAAAGGGACCAGTACCCGGCTTCCAGCGGGCTTCGTTGATCTGCAGAAATCTTCAGCCATCCTTTGATATCCGCCGATCCTCCCACAATGTAGCCGGGGTCTTTGCCCGTCTCTAGGTCAGGAAACATCGACCATGCATTGGTGTTGATGGCTGCGAATGCATGCACGCTCCGGGCCAAAGTTAGGGGAGGTGCTAAGGTCGCTTCGACAGGTCCATCTCCATCGGGATCGTTTCCAGCCACCACATCCAACTCGAGATCAGCCTGCTGGAGATCGATTTCCAAAACATGAATTCGAAGAGCACGCGGTGCCGTCCGCACATCCAATCGGTAGGCTACGCCCGAAGGCAAATTCCAAACCAAGCCCGACGTTGCCGCGCTATTTTCCTGCAATGCTGGATTCTGTGCCGCCAGTCGAAGATTCAAAAACATGAGACACAACGATAGAGCGAGCATGCAGTGGACGATGCCATGGTAGGGTCGTCTCAACACGGACGTAGGGACGGCATCGATCCTATTGCCAAATAATCGCCCAAAACAGAAAGTACGATGCATAGAGCTTGATAGGTTAGGTTAAGGTTTCATCCCAAACAATTCGCCGGAATCTCTCGTTTCCAAGGCCGGACGTCAAAGTGGGTGGGCACTCAACGACCCAACGGCTCAGGGAAATGGCTCTGGAATTGGGGACGTTCAGACCGCAGAACGGATTCCGCCGCCCGATTCGAGCACGAGCACGAGCACGAGCACGAGCACGAGCACGAATGCGAATGCGAATGGATAAAGCAAAACATCGCAACTTCCAAAAGCGCTAGCAACGGACAAGCGGCCTCTCGTTGACGCAACGAGTTATGATAACCAAAAATCTGTCGAGCACGCGGACGCGGGTTGGATCCGTAGCACTTGGGGAAAGGGTGGACTCATTCGTGTCGATTCAAGCTCTCCCTCCAATCTCGATCCTTCCTCCGTTTTATCATTGCGAGGCGCAGGCGATTCCACGTCTCCCGGTGTTCCGCCGTTCCATACTAACTTGACTGCGAATTCCATATCGCAGACCTAAAACCATCATGTCGTTTGAAAATCCCTACGAACCGACAGCATCACTGCCTCCAATCAACGGCAATGCCAATCTCGATGTGAACTTTGCGATCGATCCTGTTGATCGCCGAACAGCCGAGAAAGTCCTGCGTGATGCGGATTATTTTTGGGTGTCGATCCTCTTGATGTTCTTTTGTGCACCCTTGCTGACAGTCATCTTGCTGATCTGGTATTTAGGACGATTGCAGAGCTGGACACGCCTGATAGCAACGTATCCTGGTTTGGCGAACCCCCAAGCGGTTTACCAGAGTCTGCCCGATCGCATGCAAAAGGCCAAACTCAAATTGCAGATCACGATCGGTGCAGGAATATTCATGTTGGGATTCATCGCACTGGGCCTCATCGTCGCGTTGATCCTTAGGTTTTAGATCGAATTGCAATTCAACTCGCCTATTGCCTTTGACGAACTGCGGGTGGCTCCGTCTGTTGATTGAATTGGTTTTGACCCTCGCAACGGTAAAATCAAATCTACAGCGTGATCAAGGGGCAAGTGCCCCTCCACAACAAGCCGAACGGGATGGATCCAATCCTTTAAAGCCAAAAACGTAGAATTTCGGAGCCGCATGTTGTATGCTTTGCCGTGCGAATCCCGTTTGCAAGTTGAAGCCAATCCGATGGCGATGTTTCCTGCGACGAGAAATAGAAATTACAGGAACGGGCACTAGAGGCTTGCGTCCTCGACCTAAGCACCCGTTTTTTCACCCAGCTTTGTGCAGCAAGTCACTGTCCCCCTCAACCTGCCCTTCATGCCCCCCAACGGTTAGCTAATTGCAGCACGTCCGCATGTGTCCAAGCAACCTTGAATGCCCTCGACCTGCATGCATTCGCTCCCCTTCCTTCGAACACTCCCTACCCCCCCATACTCTTTGCGCACGACAATGTTTGAAAGCTCGTGCTCTGCAAGGGATTTCCAGCCATGAACCTATCTGAATCTTCGCGGCCATCTGTCACCCACGGAGTCTCGCTTTTCTCTCGATCCCCACGAGAAGTCGATGCATGGAAAGAACGTATCTCGCAATGGTTGCAGCGACGTGGATTGTTGGAGTCCGTACTCTTGGAAGTGCAGTCGCAGCCATCCGAGTCGCGATTGACGGCCCATCTGACCCCCTCTGCCTTCGAGCGATGGACACCCGTCTGGGATACCCTCGGACTTGCAGAACGTCTGGCGATCGATTTTCCAGAGCGCGGAGACCGTCTCGAACTAGAGATCCTCATAGCCATGCTGGCCAGTCCCGTACCGTTCGAGTTCCCCAGCTTGGAAGAATTGGAATCCACCCTTCAAGTACGAATGAATATTGTTGACGCCGCGAGCAAGACGTTCTTGTCGTTCGATGCGTATGGCGCCGAACGGCCGGAGGAGTTTTGGGAGTACGACGAGGCCCGCGGTTATGTCGTGCGATCTGGGAAATCGATGATTGAGGCCCTGAGACTGGCGACACAACCCGGCGACGACGGCTATGTCTATTCCTTTTCCTGCTACCGCGCCACCGAATACGTCATCGCCCTTGGATTAGCGCAAGAAATCAAACGCTGCAATGAAGGTCTCTTCAGCGATCTACAGCTTCAGTCCGAGCGACGGGCGATTCGGTCGGGCGAGTTTCACGAGGTATTCATGAAGGAGTATGGCTCGCATCAAACGCCTCTCCCAGCCAAGTATTATGTCCCTGGAGACCGTGTATGGTTCAAGAATCCAGACCCGGAATCGGCCGATGCACTCGGGTTCGAAGGATCCTGGGTCTTTTATTTGGGAAGCGGTCGCTTCACCGATTTCTGGAAAAGGAACAAAGCATTTACGTTGGAACTCAAGTGCCTCGAAATGTTCCACTGGAGGCATTCGACCTATCGAGACGAAGAAGGGATTCTTCGCATGGATGAAAAAAAGGTCCAAGAAAACATGCGTGCCTCGGAACAAGACGCGGAAGCTTTGAACCTAATCTACCAGCGTATGTATCGCACTCAGGACCCACGCGGCGTGTATGCCGATGGCGGTATCATCGACCCATCGCGCGAGTATCCCCGCCGCGTACGCCCCGAAACGACCGATATCGTATTACCAGATATCCAAAAGCAATTGGCTTGACACCGTCGTTCGCAATGCGTCGGAGACAACCCAAAGGGTCTTCCTTGCGATGGTAATGAACATACTGCGATAACGAGCATGCTTCAGGGATGATCAAAGGACTGGACCGAGCATCGCTATGGTATTGTTGATAAGTCGCCGCGCGACTCCCCAACGCTTCGCATCCGCTAGGGTGATCTCATGCGATTGCCATCGATACGATAACTGGCGTTCGCGGATTTGACTTGTCAGTACCGGGTCGTGGAACAGGATATTGTTCTCGTAGTTGAGCTCAAAGCTTCGCCGATCGAGATTGGCGGATCCGATCAGCGTCATCTCTCCATCGATAGTCAGGGACTTCGTATGCAGCAGTCCACCCTCGTATTCGAAGATCCGTACGCCTGCCTCTAAGAGTTCCGCGTAATAACTTCGACTGGCTGCAGCGACGACCCATGAGTCATTCTTAGCGGGCAGCACGATGGTCGTGGTGATACCGCGCCTCCCGCTGGCACAAAGGGCAGCTTGCATCGGCTCATCAGGTACATAGTAGGGAGTCGTAATGAGCATCTCATACCGCGCACTGTACATCAGCGACTCGAACATCTCAGGCATCGACGAATAACGGACCGTCGGACCTGTTCCAACCGCCTGTGCAATAAAGCCTTCCGAACTCGCACGCAGGGGTTGCATCAAAACCTCCGTGATATCTTCGTCCACATGCGCCATCCAATCGGCTGCGAACAAAAGTTGATTCTGGCGAGCGACCGGGCCTTCAAAGCGTACGACTGCGTCGACCCAGGGCGCATACTTCGGTTTCACGCGAAACTCGGGATCAGCGCAGTTCTGGCTGCCGCAGTACGTGACGTGATTATCGATCACGACAATCTTTCGGTGATTTCTCAAATCCACGCGCGTCACCAGAGGTGCGATCGGAGTCGACCCGATCGGTAATGCAACCGCCAACTTGGCGCCCGCTTCCTTCATGGCCTGCCATGCGGGCGATTGAATCAATACTCGGGAACCCAAACCATCCGCCATAATTCGGCACGCGATGCCCCGTTTGGCGGCCCGTTGCACCGCTTCGATCATCTTGGTTCCGTTTTTGTCCACCAGCCAAATATAAAACATGATATGCACATGTTCGGTGGCAGCATCGATGTCGGCGACAATCGCATCGATCGCAGCGTTGCTGTCGTGCATCAATGTTCCGTGGTTTCCTCCAATCGGTTCAAAATCATTGATCGATTGTCCGACTCGAAAGATGTGGTCGTAATGCGTGACGATGCTCGGCTGCAACTCTTTTAATTCCGAACCTGGAATGTCTCTAAATTTGGGAAGCATCGAAACGACCGAATGCATTCTTGCGATTCTCTTCTTGCCAATATTGATCTCCCCCAGGAACAAATAGCCGACGATTCCCAGGATAGGCATGGCGATGATGACAGTGATCCAAGCGATCCGCGACGAGGGATCTCGATGCGGCCGGATCATCACTCGAAAACAGAGTACGACTTGAATTGCTATGTGAATTACCATCACGGTAATCAACATCCAACTTGGCTCGATCAATTTGAAGTTTCCTGGGAAGTCGCGGGCAAAGGTGCAGCAGAACGTTCGATCGAAAGAATGCGGCAGTCCATCCCTTTGATCGAAGCACCCGGGTTCGAGAAAACCATTCCAGAATAGGGCACCCGATCCAAAGGCCGGTGTGTATGCCCAAAATAGACGTTTCGGATCCCAGCCGATGGACCATGACCGGCCCAATCGAGGTACCGCGTCACGCGGTCGAGAACGCGTTGGTTTCCATTGGCAACGTGCGCAATCCATCGATGCAAACCGGTCGAGACGACGGCATCGTACAACGCATGCTGGATCTCAGGTGGACGTCGGCGCTCCTCCTCTTTCTGACGCAAGACGTTGAGCTGCTCATGGAAATCGTGTTCGAATGGGATCGGGGCATCGATAATGTCCCCGTGCAAAAACACGCAATCGTCCAAGCGCAACAAATGAGGATGAACTTCCAAATTGCCGACGCCCCTAGTAAAGACATGCAAGCGGTCCAAGAACTCAGGATTCGCGTCATGGTTGCCGAGGATGTAGTGAATCTGGCACTCGGGATTGATGGATACCAAATCACGAAGCCATTGCATACTCTGCTCGGCCGTTTGCTTATGACTGGACCAACGGCTCCAACGAAAGTCAAAGATATCGCCACCTAGAATAAAGGCGTTCGAATCGCTCACCGCAGCCTCGATCGCGCGCTGCATGACATCCGCCGAACTTCGACGCGCAAACATGTGCAAGTCCGACACGAAGCGCGTCTTCTTGCGATGCCCAGAAGCGGACGAGGTCATATCGATCCAGACCCAATGCCGAAAAGGGTTACGTTACGTAGAAAGATCGTGGGGGGCGACATAAACATCATCTTAGCTTGAATCGAAGAAAGGCGTCAGGCGGTTGGCACGCGTTCGAAGCGACCCTATTAAAAGACTGGGCTGAACTGGCCCCAAAAAGCCCCTTTGGCAAACATCCGCGGCCGAGGGACGGTTGAGCAATCCTCGATCGCAATCTATCTTTGGTCGCGATTCACCCACTGACATTATGATTTCCTATCGAAACCGGAGAGATCGTGGCTCGCTTACTGGACCCCTATTGCCTCAAAGACATCACCCTTCGCAACCGTATTGCCGTATCGCCAATGTGCCAATACTCCTGCGACGACGGATTTTTGGACGAATGGCATCTTGTTCACCTTGGATCCCGAGCCATCGGTGGAGCAGGGTTAGTGATTGTAGAAGCCACCGCCGTATCGCCCGAGGGTCGCATCAGTCCCGCCTGCAGCGGCATCTACCATGACGGCCATATCGAGCCCATGGCGCGAATCAACCGATTCCTAAAAGAACATGGCGCTGTGCCGGGAATCCAGCTAGCCCATGCGGGCCGCAAGGGGAGTGCCAGCCGCCCATGGGAAGGTGACCATCACTTGGATACCGAACAAGGTGGCTGGCAAACGATAGCGCCGTCGGCCATCCCGTTTGGAGGCTCGCTTCGCAAGACTCCAACCGCCATGAGTATCGCGGACATCCAGCGCGTCCAACACGATTTCGTCGTCGGCGCGCAGCGGGCTCTGGCGGCAGGGTTTGAATGGCTGGAACTGCACTTCGCGCATGGCTACCTAGCTCATGAATTCTATTCACCACTCGCTAACCATCGTCCCGATACCTACGGAGGCACATTCGAAAACCGCACTCGATTTCTTCGGGAAGCCTTTCAGGCCGTCCGAGCGGTTTGGCCAGAGCGATTCCCATTGACTGTCAGGCTTTCGGTCACCGACTGGCAGCCTGACGGCGTGACAATCGAGGAATCGATCGAATTGGTGAAGTGGCTGCGCTCCGACGGATTGGACTTGTTGGATGTCAGTCACGGCTTTGTAACCCCCGATATCTCAACCATTCCCTGGGGACCAGGTTTTCTTATTCCGATCGCATCGCAAATTCGAAAAGCTGCACAAATACCCACGGCGGTAGGTTGGTTGATCACGGATCCTGCTCAAGCAGAAGCGGCGATTGCCTCCGAGGACACCGATCTGGTGTTGCTGGCCCGAGAACTGCTTCGAGATCCGTATTGGCCCTACCATGCGGGGATCGCTCTGAGTGACCCGCGTGCCGAAGAACTATTACCAATTCAATACGCTCGGGCTGTGAAGAAGCGCTGATCGATAACGATTCGCTCCGCTTGAAGAATCATCTTTCATCTCTATCGATGCTGTGGAATCGGCTCACGCGAGAATTGGCCGAACCAACTCGCCATGAATATCCGTCAAACGAAAATCCCGACCTTGGTATCGATACGTGAGCTTCGTGTGATCCATCCCCAATAGGTGCAAGATCGTGGCGTTCAAGTCGTGGACGTGAACGGGGTCACGCGCAATGTTGTAGCAATAGTCATCGGTTTCCCCATGGACCAATCCACCGCGAATGCCCGCCCCGGTCAACAGCGTTGTAAAACATCGGGGATGATGATCGCGGCCATAATCTTTCTCGGTCAATGCACCTTGGGAATAAACCGTTCTTCCAAATTCACCTCCCCATACGATGAGCGTGTCATCGAATAATCCGCGTTGCTTCAAGTCGCGAATCAGTGCCGCTGTCGGTTGATCGGTATCTCGGCATTGCAACCGGATGGCATTGGGAAGATTCCCATGCAAGTCCCAACCCATGTGAAAAAGTTGAACGAAGCGAACGTCTCTCTCGGCCAGTCTCCGAGCGAGTAGGCAATTCGCTGCATACGATCCAGGTTTCTTCACATCGGGTCCATACATGTCGAGCACATGTTGTGGTTCGTTGGAAACATCGAGTAATTCCGGAACGCTCGATTGCATTCGGAAGGCCATCTCGTACTGGCTGATGCGTGTTTGGATCTCAGGATCCGCCAACTCTTGGAAATGCTGTTGATTCAATGAGGCAATCCTGTCGAGCGTCTTCCGCCGCCTTTCGGGCCCCATGCCTAAGGGATTGGAAAGGTAGAGCACAGCATCTCCCCTGTTCCGAAATTTCACCCCTTGATGTTTTGAAGGGAGAAATCCCGATCCCCAGAGTCGATCGTAGAGAGGCTGGTCGTCAGGTCGCCCCGTCCCGAACGAAGTCAAGACGACATACGCGGGCAGATCCTCGTTCTCACTCCCCAACCCATAGCTGAGCCAGGAACCGATGCTCGGTCGTCCTGCAAGCTGGGATCCCGTCTGAAAGAATGTGATCGCCGGATCGTGATTGATCGCTTCCGTATGCATCGATCGAATCTGGCACCAATCGTCTGCCAGGGTCGCCATGTGCGGCATAATTTCGCTGAACCACATCCCGGACTGGCCATGTTGCTCGAATGAAAAAGCGGTCGGAGCCACAGGGAATTTAGACTGCCCCGATGTCATTGTGGTTAGCCGTTGACCTTGCCGAATCGATTCGGGCAAGTCTTCTCCTCGCCGAGCCACCAAGGTTGGCTTCCAATCAAAGAGATCCAATTGCGATGGAGCACCTGATTGGAAGAGATAGATGATCCGCTTGGCTTTCGGCGCATGATGATGCCGATCGGAAAACGTAGCAGCCGACGGTTGCGCATGGGACAAAGAGGAGACCGCCGCTAGGCCCATCATTCCTCCCAAACTTCGTAGAAAGTGTTGACGATCCATCGATAGTTTACTTTCGCCAATCATAAAGCACCTTAGTTGTCCTGACGAACTTTTCGTCCGGATGGACTTATTCTCGCATCACACATTCATCGAGATTGAGCAACACATTTCCAGCGAGCATGAACGCAGCCAATTCCGGCTTGCGATCCGTCGATGAAACCGACTCTCCGTGCTGAAGCATTCTCTCCGCTTCCTCGGGATGGGCTTGAAAGTGCTGGAGGTCTTCGCGCCATCCCAATGCGAGTACATCCAGTTCAGCCGGAGAGGGAAATCGCCCTGTGACCAACCGGAATCCATAACGGAGTTTCCCTTCCATCTGGGATTCCGAACACAACAGCATCCTCTCGCCCAACTTGCGAGCCGCTTCCACGAACGTGACTTCATTGAGCAAGGACAACGCTTGAAGAGGTGTATTCGTGCGTGATCGACTGACGGTGCATATTTCACGGCTCGGAGCATCGAACAGAAGCATCGTCGGTGGGGCCGCTGTTCGCTTCCAAACGGTGTACAGGCTGCGACGATACAAACCTTCATCCCGGTCATGCTGATAATTGCGCAGGTCTCCGTAAACACTTGTTTCATCCCACACGCCATCGGGCATGTAAGGGCGAACGCTGGGTCCGCCAAGACGCTTCGATAGCAAGCCACTGACATGGAGGGCTTGGTCGCGAATGGCTTCTCCGGAAAGACGGAATCGAGGTCCGCGTCCCATCCATCGATTGTCTGGGTCCCGTTCCTGGAGTACTGCGATCTGGTGCTGACTCGACGATTGCTGATATGCCGCACTCAGAACAATCAGTTTCTGAATGGCTTTCATGTCCCATGCACGAACAGGATGACCTGCAACATTCTGAATTTGCGAGGGCTCCATGAATTCGATCGCCAGCCAATCCAATAACTCCGGATGGCTCGGCCATTCCGATTGCGATCCCAGATTTTCGGTCGTCTTTACCAAGCCATTGCCCATGAATTTTTCCCACGCTCGATTGACCCAAACGCGCGCGGTAAGGGGATTTTCACGATGGGCGATCCAACGCGCCAATCCTAGTCGATTGTTGGGTGCGTTGTCTGGCAACGAAGGAAAGACACTCGGGATCGCGGGGGTGACCGCATCTCCTCGCTTGTCGTATTCACCTCGCATCAAGACAAATGCTTGTCGCGGCGCGTCGATCTCTTGCATGACCATGACGCTGGGCCATTTCTTTTTTTGCTCCTCACGCTGCGTGCGAAGCGTCTGAAGCTCAGTCTCCGTCTTCCGAAATGGCCCTGAGGTGTTCGACTTATAGAAGTCCTCGATCTGCTTGGTCTGTTCTACTGTACGAGCCTTGGGTTCCGTCGCCAGGACGGTGCGCAGCGAATCGGAGACGCGAGCTCCGTCAAAGCCAACGGCACCTTGAGGGAGTGCTGTCCACGACAATCGAAATCGACCGATATTATGTTGACTGAGCGACTCCTGGACCAATCGAATCGTGATCGTTGCGTCGCTGGGTACTGCGATTGGGGTTTCATTGAACAACATCGCGCGGCACGTCTCTTTGCGTGTCGGTCCATCGACTGCCCAACCTTTGCCAGGCTCAGGCTTCACCGTGAATTGGATGTCCCAACCATTCTGCGAATAATCCGCTTCGGCACGCGTGAGTTTGGCTATAGTCGGCTCCGCCAAACTGGGCGCTCGGATTTCCGCTTCGATCCGTGACAGGACGAAATTGCCGTTGGAATAGCGTCCCAAGCTCTGCTGCGGTAGGGTGGAATCCGGGAAGCACTCCAAAAGCAAACCCGACCATTCCCCGGCAGCGATAGGAGCTGAAATCGTATAGACATCGAATTCCGGATTCTCTCCGGAAACAAGATAGGAATCATCGGCTTGTCGCGTCAACAAGGCGTGACTCCTCGCAATCGTAGACGTAGGAGCCAACGTTACCCATGATGTCTTTTGCGACTCGAGCTGTTCCCTAAATTCCGGTTCCCATGCGGCGACTAATTCGGGCAAGCGAACTTCCAGGGCTTGGAGTTCCGCTTCCTTTGCATGCACCTCCCGATCGATCGCGGACCACTCCTCTTGAAGCTGAGGACTCGGCACACTCACAACCGGCTCTGTATTTCGTGATTCGCCTTGAAGTGTTCCCGACTCGGCAATGTTGTTGAAGTAAGAGAAGAAGGAGTAGAACTCACGCTGAGATATCGGATCGTACTTGTGGTCGTGGCAACGGCAACAATTGAGAGTCAGCCCCAGCCAAGATAGCCCGGTGGTCTCAACGCGATCGATGACTGTTTCGATTCGCCATTCCTCTTGGATGATTCCCCCTTCGCCATTGAGTCGGTGATTGCGATGAAATCCCGTTGCAATGATCTGCGGTAGCGTTGCATTGGGAAGCAGATCGCCAGCGATTTGTTCAATCGTGAATTGATCGAAGGGCATATTCTGATTGAAGGCATCGATGACCCAATCGCGCCATGGCCATTGTTGTCGAGAACTGTCGATTTGAAAGCCGTTGCTATCCGCGTATCGCGCCAAGTCCAACCACGTCATAGCCATCCGTTCGCCATACTGAGGCGATGCCAGTAACCGGTCAACCACCTTTTCGTAAGCGTTAGCATTTTTATCCCGTACAAAATCATCGATCTCATCCAAAGTCGGTGGCAAACCGATCAAGTCGAGAGTGACTCTCCGAATCAATGTCTCGCGGGATGCCTTCGGAGAGAACGCAAAACCTTCTGAGCGCAGTCGCTCTAACAAGAAATGATCGATGGGATTTGGGTATTCTTCAGCCTCATTGCTCAACGGAACGTCCGGACGCTCGACGCGATGGAAGGCCCAGTGCCCTTGGTACTCGGCTCCCGATTCAATCCATCGTCGAAGTTTGTCCTTTTGGTCCCCCCGTAGAGGCTTGCCGAAATCAGCAGGAGGCATCTGAGTCTCGGGATCATCCGACGTAACGCGATGCCACAAGGCCGAAGAATCCACATTGCCCGGAACAATGGCCTGTTGACCGGATTCTCCGGCCGACGTTGCATCTTCATAGCGATCGAAACGGACCCCGCCATGGCGTTGCTTTTCATCCGGTCCATGGCATTGAAAGCAATGCTCCGAAAGGATCGGGCGAATATCTCGATTGAACGAAATCGTTTGGCCCACGCAACGGGACGGAATACTCCCTGAAAGGAAAAGAAGCAATCCAGGAGCCAACACTTGGAACAAGCGTCTTAGCAAACGAATAACCATGGTGGGTCAAGAGGTCGGCGGGAGTGGGCTGGCAGAAGTCGCGGATGACTAAACCGCATTTTAGCATAGCAGCTTCCGATTCGAGCAACTTTCTATGTCCCGGCTCGTTCTTTCATGTTCCATTCGGTTCGGTAGACCGCATTTTTTCTCAAGCCTCCGCCGCGCTCCGTTCCCGAAACACCCCGGACTTGGACATTCCAGTTGTTATTGACACCGGTTGGTCACTGTTGTTAGCGTCCGCGAGACCAATTTTCAAAAGATGAGGAGCGTGGGTTGAGCCTTCGTTTGTTCGTTGTAATCACCATAGTTTGCTCCTTGCTCGGCTGCAGTTCGGTCTGTCCGAGGCCTGCGTCAATTTCTGCATTGGCCAACGATTCAACTCCGAGCGAATTCACGTTGTCGAGGCATTCTTCGACTACGAATCTTTCCGAGCGAACGTTTCGTCCGCTCCTTCTCGTTCGAAAGCAAGCTCAAGAATCATACGAAGTTGTGTTCGCGGAAGACGAAAGCGAAGTGACTAAACTGCGCTTCTTACCCAGTCCAATAGCGTTGGATGCTATCAAACTACCAGGCCCAAACCAATCTCCGAAAAACCTTCCACCGGAGGAGTTGTTCCTTCCACCCAGTTTACCCTTGACCTCAACCGTCGACTCCCAGATGTCGCCAGAGATGTCGCCGGAAGACGCGATCACACCTTCCGAGGAGGTGACGAGCACGGAGCTTAGCATTCTTGAAGGTGCCTCTACTGGGGCACTCGATATCGAATCGTTGTCCTCAGAGCCTGAGTTTGCAAGCACGGGAAATAGCGCCCCCCTTTGGAAGCGAATGCTCCAGGATCAAGCAAACTTCTATTCTGCTGACTCTGCCCTCAATTTGGGAGCAGCCGCTGCAATCGGGGCGACATTTGCTAATACACAGTTGGATCAACAGCTTCATGACCACTTTCAATCGTCCGTACGGGGCGCCTCAAGCGATGGCTGGTTTAATTTTCTGCATGCAAATAAAGAGCTAGGGAATGGCATGTACACGCTGCCCGTCATCGGCACGGCTTGGGTGGCCGGAGAAGCATTCGATAGTTCCCCCGCCATGCATACGGTGGGAGACTGGGGAGAGAAATCACTCCGAGGGTTTGTGGTTGGTACGCCCGCCGTTCTGGTGCTCCAGAAACTTACGGGTGGATCGCGTCCAGGCGAAACGCCTGAAGGCTCGGAGTGGCATCCTATGCAAGATAACAACGGCGTGAGTGGACATGCGTTCATGTCCGCGTTGCCATTCATTACGGCAGCCAAAATGACCGACCGACCATTGCCAAAAACTCTCTTTTACGTCGGTTCGACCATCGGCCCTTTGTCCCGTGTGAATGACAATGCCCACTACCCTTCACAAATTGGAATTGGATGGGCACTTGCCTTTATCGCAGCCTCCGCCGTGCAGCAGACCGACACCGGCAAACGCGGATGGTCGGTCGTCCCTCAAGCTGTGAACGACGGCAATGGATTCGCTCTCCAGTATCGCTGGTAAAAGTGGCAGCCACTGGGTTGCTTATCTTCATGCTTTCCAGCTTCGGTCCGTGATACCCCGAGAACGTGGCATGCGTTACATTGAATTGAATTCCTCACGACGCATTCTTCCTCGCATTCCTTCCCTACGCACCATGTCACGTCGAACATTCTGGCTCACTCCTATTTTCTATCGCGCTTGTTGCGCCATCGCCGCTAGTCTCATGGCCATCGATGCTTCGTTAATCTTCGCCATGCAAGAAGATCCAACGAAAGGAGACGGCAATGGCGATTTTGTGGTCGGACCTCAGTACGAGATCGACCCTGATCTAAAGGACCGAGGCAATCCCAAGGGGAAGTCCTTCGAGTTCAAAATGAAATTGGCCGATAGCAAGATTTTTAATGGAACCGATTCCACGCTCGATCCCAAGAAAGACGTTCGCAAAGAGAGACGCATCTTTGTCTATGTGCCCGCAGCCTATCAGGATGGAACCAAGGCTCCGATTCTTGTCATGCATGATGGCCCCAGCAATCTGGACCTCGTGCGAAACGCACTCGACAACTTGACCATTTCCAAAGATCCGAATCGCCGGTTACCTCCCTTCATTGCCATCAGCATTGAGAATGGTGGAAACGACAGCAAGGGTAGTCAACGCGGTCTGGAGTACGACACCATGTCCGATCGGTTGGCAAGATTCGTTTACGACGAAGTCCTCTCCGCGGTCTTGGCAGACCCGCAAATTCGAAAATCATTTCCCCGTTTGGCGTTGACTGAAGACCCTTGGGGTCGGGCTGTCATGGGATGCAGTTCCGGTGGGGCTGCGGCTCTCAGCATGGGCTGGTTTCGCCCAGACCTGTTTCGGCGGCTGGTCACCTATTCAGGTACGTTCGTCGATCAGCAGGATGACGATGCGCCTGAAGAAGCGCAGTATCCGTTGGGGGCATGGGAATATCACTCGAGTTTGAACTTGATTGGCACGAGCGATAAGAAACCGCTCCGGATCTTTACGCACGTCGCGGAAAAAGACCTGAGAGCCAACGACCCAGAAGAATCCTATCACAATTGGGTCATGGCGAACGAACGGACAGCAGCGGTATTGAAGTCCAAAGGCTACGACTACCGATATGTGTTTAGCCGCGAATCGGGCCATTGCGATCGGCGTGTGTTCGAGCACACGTTGGCAGACACGTTGGTATGGATGTGGCAAGGATATCCGTGAACGCAATGTCTATGGCTGAGTAGCCAATCTTGCAGAGCGATCCCAAGAAATAGACAACTCGCGGCTTCATTTGATCAACTAGCTCGAACGGGTTAGATTCCGTAGTCACTCTACGATTGACGAAAACCGAGTGCTAACGCACTTCGGCGCCGTCGGAAGTCTCTGCATTCGACAATGAGGATGAACTGGCAGTCATCCATGACACCAATACGATGACCAAGAAGCTCAATGGGATCGTGATCAATCCAGGTTGGCTGAAAGGCACCCAAGCCTTCTTTGGATCGAGCCCGTAGAGAGTCTTGAACATTTCTGGACAGACGGCGATCCACAGAACGGAAGAAAGGGTTCCCACCAAGACACCTGCCACGATTCCTTGCTTGGTGGTTCCCTTCCAAAACAGCAGCATCAACAGCGCCGGCAGATTGGCTGAGGCAGCGATGGCAAAGGCCCAGCCTACCAGGTAACTGACGTTCATTCCTTCGAAGGCCAATCCGGAGAGAATAGCGATCGCTCCAATCACAACCGACGAAATTTTGGCGACCCGAATCAGTTGCTGATCACTCAGCTTGAGACCGAGCATCCCTCCGACGAAGTCGTGAGCCACACATCCCCCAGCCGCGACGATCAAGCCGCTGACAGTACCCAGTACGGTCGTGAAGGCGATTGCAGACACAGCCGCGAACAACAATTCGGAAAAACTGCGAGCCAGCAAGGGAGCGGCCATATTCGAATCACTCGGATCGAGAGCACCACTGACCATGGCTCCGAATCCGATGTACAGAGTCAGCAAGTAGAAGAAACCGATGGCTGCGATCCCCACGATCGTGCTTTTCCTAGCGGACGCTTGATCTCGAACGGTGTAGTATCGGATCAAGATGTGAGGCAGCGATGCAGTCCCCGCAAAAAGGGCCAACATCAAGGAGATGAAATCCAGTTTCGGATACCATTGGTCTTCGCGAATTCCTTTGAATGTTGGATGATTACCCGGCGCCATCAGCGCCAAACCATCCACGAGGCGAGGCGCATACTCGATGACGGGTAATCCATTTTCAACCCGCTTGTTCGTCTGAGATAGTTCTATTTTTGATCGAGCTAATTCCGAAAGAAACGAGATAGGCCCCAGCGGCCCGGTCGCTTGTCGTCCTCCATCGAGCTCCAGAACGTGACCGACCGGGGCGACGTTCCTTTGATCCGGCCCTAATCCGAGGGGGACACCATCGATCCACTTTTTCTTGCTGCTATCTTCGGAAACAATTTGCGGCTTTGGGCGTGGGCCATCGGGATTCACCGTCAATCCTCGATTGAGTACCAGCAATGTTAAGACCAATGAAAACAAGACCAACAATCCCCCTTTGAGGAACTGCACGTAGGTGGTGCTGACCATTCCAGCCGTCACGACGATCACGACCACGATCGAACCAACCAACACGACTCCTTGCCAGTACTGCAATCCAAGCAACGGCTTGACGAGCACACCCGCACCCACCATCTGCGGAACCAGATAAACGAGGCTTACAACAAGTGTGCTAAAGCCTGCTGCGGTGCGGATGGCTGGCGATTGAAACTTGCTGGCCAGCGCATCGGCAAACGTGTACTTGCCTAATCGTTTGAGTGGTTCGGCAATGACTAGCAGAGCCACCAACCAACCCGCAAGAAAGCCGATGGAATAGAGGAAACCATCGAATCCATAAAAGGCGATCATCCCGCAAATTCCAAGAAAGGATGCGGCGGATAAATAGTCACCCGCAAACGCAATCCCATTCACGAACCACGGAATATCCCCCCCTGCAGCAAAATAACCGTGGCTGGATTTGGCCTTTGAACCCAGGTAGAAGCTCAATCCAATCGTGGCGGCAACCATGATGAAGAAAACGATAACGGCGATCGTACTGGATTCGTAAACCATAATTCATTTCGTGGATCAGGACGGAGAGTAAATGGCGGTTTTCGTGTAGCCGCATCAGAACCCATGAGAATCGGCTCGGTGCCATCGATGTGTTCGTAAAACGTGCTACCTGGAGGTAGAAACCCATTGGGACAAGACAATTCATTCATTGGGAACGATCAGGGACTACCCGAGGTGTGGGAAGACTGTCGACTGAGCAACCCGTAGAGCATCGCGATGAAGAGAGAAAACAGGACTAGCCCGACGCCATAGAAAACAGTCAGAGGGATCCCTCCGATTTTGGTTTCGGCGAACCACTTGTAGGCAAAAGTCGATAAGCCGATGAAACCACCGTAGGCGATACTGAAAATGAGCAACAAGATCACTCCGATGCGTTGTTGACGTCGAATGACATGTTCCGATTCAACAGGTGTCTCATTGGCAGAATGATGCATAGTGCGGATCCACCGTTCGGTGCGGTTCGATGAAGAGTTCGAATGGAAGGGGACGCAATTTGTGGTCAACCGCAGTTCAGCCAACGAAGGATGATCGCATGGAACATTTCAGATCCCATGCTTTCATCGTCGAGGCATCTTTGCGATCGGGCCGTGCGATGGGTCCTCAGCTTACTCGATCCACCGCGTTAGGGTTGAGTTCGCAGTCGATATTTTTCGATGCGCTGCTGCACTCCAGGAATCAATCGCATGGCGTTGCCATGGTAAATCTTGCGCAAGATCTCCGGCGGTAATCCCAAACCATAAATCCGCCAATCCCCTTGAGGGGGCGGAGATTTTTCCGAGTAGGCGAAGTACTCGTCCCACGTCTCTAGAAATCGCCAGTAGATCCGCATCCTCTCTTCCGGAAACGGGCCATCGGTTCCAAATAGGATTCGGTCCTGGTACTGTTCAAAGAACCGGCGCGCGGAATAGGGTTGTCTCCCCAGTTCATTGATCCGGGATGAAAACTCCACCGAGAGATTGGGGTACGCGTCCAGCCAAATCCCCAACTCGTGTAGGTCCTCCGCATCGTTCCCAAAGTGAGCGGCGATGAACTGCGTACCAGGATGGCGCTCGATCACGCGATTCCTGGCTGCATGGAGCTCCGAGCGAGAAGGAAATTCCGGTCCTACAAAGGCCCATTCGGGACGGTTGGATAATTCAAACTCCCTTTCGTTCTCGGAATCGATCGGCCGAAAGAAGGCGCTCGGATCGGCCGTATGCATGATCACCGGCAATCCCAATTGCCCACACGCTTCCCAAATCGGGTCAAACCGTTCATCGTCGATTTGAATCAGAGTTCCATCGGCGTTCTTCCATCGCAACCCAAAATCCTTGAAGAATTTCAAGCCGCTGATCCGTCCCTTGGAAACTTCTACTCGCAGTCGTTCCACATTCAATCGTACAAAGTCAGGTTGGTTGCATGCCCACGTTGCTGGTTGCTCAGCGTCTCCTGTGCCGATGAAATCGATATTGGAGAAGATGACGAATCGATCGCGATAGCGAGTCCATAAAAACGCTTCATGAGCATCGAGCCGAGTTCCAAGCTGCCCATCGAGAGAAACACATACGGCCACGTGATTGCGATCCATCCAGAGCACATATCGCTCGAGCAATTCTGGATCATGGCGACCCTTCACAAAAAAGTGCGTATGCACATCGACGACAGGTTCCGAAGCGTGCAGTCGCAAATTCTCTGGTACAACCAGGCTTGGCGATCGATCTGCCGAAGCGGTTTGCGCCTGTGCAAATCCATCGATCGCAACGACAGCTCTTAACAAAAACAGGACTACGATCCATCGTATGCAGATTCGCACAGCGCGATTTGAAATGCTGCCACTCATCAAAGGATCTCCGATGCGACCGAGGACAAGCCTTCGCGATAACTCGGATAGCGAAATGCATAGCCTAGATCTTCGAGCAAACGACGATTGCTAATACGCTTGTTCCCGTCACTGCGGGCCGGTTTGGACGAACGCTTCAAACCGTCTATCCTCGGGTCGCCCTCCTCCCTTTGGGATGGAACGAACACCGGTTCTGGCCAACCTTTGGTTTCTGCGATGAATGAGTAATAGTCTCTTCGCAAAGGACTGTGGCCGTCGCTTACGCAGTAGAGATTTCTCTTTGGCTGGGAATCGGTAACGCGAATCAGGATTTGGACCAAATCCTCGACATGAATCAGATTGACATAACTATCCGGATTGGCTGCCATCGGGATCCCGTCACGGATCGGGGCACCATTGGGGATTCTGCTGGGACCATAGATCCCAGCCGGCCTCAAAATCACACGTTGCGACTCCGGCACATGTGCCTCGATCCAACGTTCTCCTTCGAGCGCGGCGATGGAACCGGGCCGCGTCGGGCCGACCCGCGAGTCCTCGTCGACCCAGTCACCCTCAAAGGTCGTTGCATAAACTCCCGTGGTCGAAAGATAGAGCCAGCGCATTGTAGGATGGGTGGGTGCGAGCCATTGTGCCAAATGACTCAAGCCCAACCGATGGGTTGCTTCCGGCGCTAATCCGGGAACTGCGGCATGCGAAACGGCAACTAGCAGACTGTCGATTCGTAGTTCCTTAGGATGGATACCGTTGTCCGAAAGCAGTTCGTTGGGGAAGGGTTGGTACCAGTTCCAAACCACCGGTTCGATCCCCAATCGGCTGAGATCACCCGCCGTCTCCCCGGATCGGGTGATAGCAAGCACTCGATCGCCCCGCTCAAGCCAAGTACGCGCGGTCCGACGTCCGACGTATCCGCAGCCGACGATCAACCTAACGTGTCTGGTCATAGTAGGATTATCTGCCGAATCGATACGAACGGAACAAACTTTGAGAAACAGGGAATTCCGCAGCAACGATTCTCAAGTTCCGTCCAATCCAAGGGTTTCATTTTGTGGTGCTTTAGCGAATAATCGATTCCATCATACCTAGACCTGGGAGATACGGATGGGGATCAAACCTGCGAACTTGCCAAGGAACCTCCGAAATCGTCGGACCGCTCGCGTATTGCTATTGCAACCAACGGTTCTTTTGGTGGCTGGGCTAGGCATTTGGATCGAGGCTGTCTGTTCGTGGCATCCTGTGACGGCCCAGGAAATCGTTGTTCCTAATCCTCCTGCGAACGAGGTCAACTCGCGTAGGACAGACGCGGGCCTGGAACGCGTTTCCAGAAAGATTCCGATCATGGAATCAAGCGCAGTCTATGAAGAGTCAAACAACACGACTTTCGTTCCTCTGGAAGCCAGTATTGAACGATTTTGGCGCGGCGAGACACCCCGCGATCTGAAGGAACTAAAGGCCTTGCAGATCCAGCAGTCCAAAGTCGCGGAACGAATCCAAAACGTTACGGTCAACGTACAGCATGGCAGCACGCAGGGTAGTGGCGTCATCATCCACGAAGATGGATACATCTTTACAGCAGCCCACGTCGCGGGCAAGCCAAAGCAGAAACTCACCATCGTCTTGCACGACGGTCGCCGTGTCGAAGGTGAAAGCATGGGAGTCAATCGGGACAACGACGCGGGACTGGTCCGAATTATCGAGCCCCGCGATTCCAACAATCAACCTTGGCCGCATGCCACACTTCCATCGCGCGGCGATAAATTGTCGGTCGGTCAATGGTGTATCGCGGGTGGTCATCCCGGTGGCTGGATGCCGAATCGTCCTTCGGTGATTCGTGTGGGTCGCTTGCTCCGTGTCACGCCGACCACCCTGGTGAGCGATTGCTCACTGATCGGTGGAGACAGCGGTGGTCCGCTCTTTGATCTGCAAGGCAAGCTGATCGGTATCCATAGCCGTATCGGAATCGATGTCGATGACAACATGCATGTGCCGATGAAAGTCTACATGGATTCCTGGGACCGGTTGTCCAATAACGAAGCCTGGGGCACCCTTCCTGGATTCCGTCCAGTCATCGGAGTGACTGCATCCAGGGACTCCGACCCCAAACGCGAATGCGTGATCGGTTCGGTCGCAACCAACGGTCCAGCGTTCCAGGCGGGAGTCAAATCAGGTGACATCATCACGCGATTCAACCAGACCGATATCACCAGCTTCGACAAACTCAAAGAAGAAGTGGATGCGACGGTTCCCGGCGAGCGCGTTTTCCTAGAAATCCAGCGCGAAGGAAAACGGGTCAGGCTACGATTGGTCGTGGGGGTCGCGGACGAGTCTTAGAAACGATTTAGTCGATAGAACCGCGGGCGCATGACCCGTGGGTTAGGTTCCTTTCCCGTTTTCGAACACCAAAATTCGCAATTGGAGCGACACTCGTCTACAATGGGAGGGTGGCATGCAATGATCCATCCGATCGAATTGCCGAGGAAGACATCCTCGTCACTTCAGGATCATGCATCCGCACTGGGTCGAGGCGCTTTAGGTTTCTGCTTATCGCAATCCGACTCGTTGTCGTCTCATGCTAATCCTCTCACGAGGCATTTCGAAAATGGTGTTGCGTCAAAACCGCTGAACGTGGTCGAGTACTCATGGTGATGCAGGCCCGTTTGGCTTTTGCGAAAGTGTGACTCATGAAAGATGGATTCGGAAAGCTGCTGGTGATCGCTTTGTTTGGTTTTGGCGGAGTCGGATTTCTCCGTAGCGATTACTCTTCAAAATGTTGCCTACCAGGAAACTGCAACCTGACGGAGCGAGGTTCAGAACAGGATTTTCTTTCGTCATGGGTCAAGCAAAATTTGCAGAACCATCGATCGACAAGACGATCGAATGATGGAAGGGCCATCGAAGGCCATACCGCTGTCATCGACAATTCCCTCTTTGTTCAACAAGGTGGGCCCATCGTCGGAAAGCAAGGTCGCAGCTCGAACAATCGCCTCTTTCAACGCGGCACAACAACCGCCCTCAAAGCCTATCGTGAAGCGATCGGCGATAGCTGGAAAGCCACCGTCCAGATTCTTGCGGACAACAAGCAACTCGCGCTGGGTTCGATCGTTCGTGAAAATGGTTGGATCAGCACCAAAGCCTCCGAAATTCCGGACACCCCCATCGATGTCCAACTGGCTGATGGCACAAAAGCGGAAGGCCTAGTGAAAATCCGCAGGCACGATCTCGACATTGCTCTGATCAAGATCGATCGCAATAACCTACCTACCATCCGCTGGAATCCTGAAATCGAAGTTCCACTGGGGGGCTGGCTGGCTAGCGCCGATTTTCGTTCGATGCCGCTGGCATTAGGGGTCGTCAGCGTCCGCCATCTATCGGTTCGTCAAGAACGTGCCGTGCTGGGAGTACAACTCTCCACAACCCATGATGCGGCCTTTGTAGAAAATGTTGTATCCGGTAGTGGGGCCGAAAAGGCAGGTATTCGAAACGGAGATATCATCAGTGAAATCGAAAGCAAAGAACTGAGATCGCGCCGCGAAGTCTTGGATACCCTCACGCAAATTCCCGCCGGACACCGCGTTCGGCTCAGTGTCGAACGGGATGGAAAACGAGTTCAGTTGGCTGCCCAAATGATGGATCTCTCCAACTCCTTGCTAGACCCTACCGAAATGGAAGTCAATGGCAGCATCAGTGCGCGGGCCACTGGTTTCACGAATATCATTCAACACGATACGGTTTTGACTCCCGATGACTGTGGCGGTCCATTGATCGATATCGATGGAAATGTGGTTGGAATGAATATCGCGAGGGCCGGTCGTGTTAGTTCTTATGCTCTGCCTGCAAAATCCGTGATGACCGCAATCGATGAAATGTTGGAATCGATCGCCAAGCAAACGCTGACCTCACTGTCGAATGCCAGAGGTGTTGCAGACGAAGTCATCCTCTCGACGGCAAACCAACCCCAGGCACTACCCTTGTCCGTTCCTCCTAGCATCCAAATTGAATCACTGAAGCCGGAAGTGATTTTGCCAAGCGCTGCGTCCCGACCGTGACTGTCCTCCTCCAAAGGACATCTCTTTCCAAGTCCATGGTCCTAGACGGCAGATCACGCTAAGATGATCAATCTGACAAAAGTCGATATTCGTTTTCATGATCCTGAGGCGCTAGCCGATTTTTGCACATCGTAAGAACTCGGCTAGCGCCTCAGGCTCGCTTTTGTCGGCTGTGTCTAAGATAGTGCATCAGGCACATCGCGGATATTTTCCAGGGCATCCAGCTTTGTCATTTCCATAGACTGTCAAGGCGTTGACGGTGGCGACGTGAGTAACGACGCTTGCGTGATCGGAGAATGAGATTGAAGATCGGGATTTGGTGCGATTATGGCGTCACCCTTCAACCGAGTGAAGGAATCGGAGTCTTTGTCGCTAACCTGGTTCGAGGCCTGGTGCAATTGCCCGAAGTGGAAGAGTGCCTCTTGATATCCAAGCGGCAGGAAGAGCACCTGTTAGCGGAATTGAATGATCTGGGCCAGGGAAAAGTCCGAATCGCTGGCAATCCGCGCGTTCCCTGGGCCATTCGAAAGTCACTCAAGCAACTTCGCCGCACGTCTCGAGCACATCAGTTCGATGGTCGGCAATCGACTCCGTTTAGCAGGGGGCTTGCCTATGCCCAGAACTGGATGGAGCGGTATACCAATCTACCTCAACGACGACTGATCGACAGCGTCGATGTCTGGTTATTGCCCTATGTCGGCTTGGATCAATTCTTTTCTCGACCGACGGTTGTCGTCGTTCATGATTTGGTCACCTATCACTTTCCTCAATTGACGACGCCCAAGCGACTGGGCCGGTTCAAACAACTGGTACGGGATGTAACAGACCAAGCCACCCTGGTGGCCTGCATGTCCAATTTCATTTTGGAAAACGACTTGCTCAAAACGTTGCAACTTCCTCCTGAGAAGACGCGCATGGTGCGTGTCGCGATTCCAGAAGACATCGGCCACGATGCATCCGACGCGCCGATACCAGCGAGTCTGACCCAGGCACGCTATCTCCTCTATCCCGCCGCCTTTCGCGAATACAAGAACCACAGTTACTTGGTCGACGCGTTGACATGCTTGCATGAACGCAATGCAACTCAGTGGCATGTCGTCTTTACGGGAATCACGGATTGCCCGGAGGCGTTGCAGCAAAAGATTGCCGAGTCGCCCGCCTCGGATCGCATCCATGTATTGGGACGTGTCTCACGCGCGGAACTTGCGTCCTTGTATCGCCATGCGTTTGCCACCGTCGTGCCGAGCCTGTACGAACAAGGTTCGTTTCCCTTGATGGAGGCGCTTCATTTCGGTTGCCCGATTTTGTCCTCCGATATCCCATCCCTCAGGGAGCAATTGCAGCAACTCGGCGATGCGGCATTGTTCTTCGATCCCCATCGACCTGAGAGTTTGCTCGATCAACTACAAGCATTAGAAGCGAATCTGGAATGGGTTTTGGATGGACAGATGGCAGGATTCCAATCGATGCGAAGGAGGACATGGCGAGACGCGGCCCAGGATTGGTTACAGGTCTTAGAAGAAGCGAAGTCGATTGCGACTCCGTGAGCGTTCCGCGTCGAACTCTCTTTCGGGGGGCGGGAAACCAAGGCTTGTTTCCGGTTTTTTTCTTGTCATGGAGATTCCGATCCGTGATACTCTTTTCGATGATCTCATAACACGCGGAAGGACCCCCAACTTCATCTTCGGTCTTCTAACGCACGGGCGGTACTTCTCATGAGTCGTTCCAAATCTAGGTCCGGACCTTCGCTCCAAAAAATCTTCAATAGGCCGACACTAAAGAAATCTCGTTTCCTCTCCGCTCTCAATAAGTCAGCTCCTCGACGCAGAGTGCTTCGCGTCGAAGCACTTGAGTCGCGACGTCTCTTTGCGATCGCACCCTTTGCGCCACTCGGTTCCAAATCGACGTTGCTCATTCCTGCCGGGACCACGCCGGTTCACTTCTTTGCGGATTACAGCGACACCAGCTCGAAGAACGAATTGGGATATTTTTTCGTGGATGGTCCCGATGCGCGAATCACTCGCCGAATCGATCCAGATCTCGATAGCTCACCTGCATTGGATTCGCAGTCCCAACCGCAATACGTGCGCCCTGGCGATCCTGCGTATGTCGATCTAGCCCTTGCGTCCTGGAACTCGGATGTTGTTTTCTCCAGCGGTGAGGTCAATCAATCAAAGCGTCCAGACAAAGTTCTCGATGTCAATGGCGATCGCTACATCGCCTTCTTCCTGATTCAAAATGCGACGGTCGACCAATACCGCAGTGCACCGGTGGGCCAAAAACCCAATGCATGGTTTAGTGTCGGCAACGCCAACAAGGATAACTACGAGCATTTCCAGACGACGCGTCGCAACGATCCTTTCTATCGAGGGAATATCCTCCAGTACCGCATTGAGGACTCCAATCTTGCAGATGCCAAAGCCAAGAAACCGGGCAACGACAGCGATATCAATGACTTGGTATTCTCCGTCAACATTCTCCCCTATTTGACCTCGGATGATTATTCCGTGTTCAATGGCGGAGCCGATTTCAATGGCACACCCAATGGATTTAAGCTCAATGCGAACAATGGCTTGCTAGCCAATGACTACCTTCCTTCCAACCCCAATCTCAAGCCAACGTTGACCCATATCAGTATCGATGCAGGGTCAACTTGGCTTCCTGTGACCAACGCTTCCAAAAAACAGAATTTCTTGGTCGTCATGGACCCTTCACTCCATGGGACGCTGACCGTCTATCCAACGGGAGCCATCAGTTTCCAACCGGATATCAAGGACCCCTGGTGGAAGCTGACGACATCCAGCCAAATGACCGATCCTGATTATGTGACCTTCTCGTATCGAGCCTTCGATGGCTTCGATAATGCGGAAGCAGAGGTGTCGATCACGCACGGCTTCTACCAAAAGGGAAAAGGGCTTGATCAGCAGCACCAAGGTCAACGAATGTACTTCCTCGCCGGTGGAGGAGATTCCGAACCGTTTAATGGCGGCCGTTCCGAGTTTTTCCAAAAGGGAAGCAACGGCAAGGATATTGTGTTGATCTCTCAAGGGGAAGAAGATCTGGAATTCGTGCACACGGTTTTCGATGTGTACGCTGGCGGCAAATCTCGATCGGTCACTTCCCTGAATATCACGACGCGGGACCAAGCTCTTGATAGTCGATTCGCGAAAATCATTGATGGGGCCGATGTGATTTGGTTCGGTGGAGGTGCTCAATCGATCTATCAATCGCTCTTTGTCGGCACACCCATTTTTTCTGCTTTAGCTCGAGCGGCTGCTAGCAACGTCGCCATCGGCGGGACCAGCGCTGGCATGGCATTTTTAGGCCAAGCAGCCTACATCGATCTACCCTGGGATTCGGTCAAAACGCGATTTGCTACGCAGCAGCCTTTGGATCCGCGCGTTCAAATCATGTTCCAAGGATCGCAACTTCCCTTTGCTGGAATCTCGAACTCCCCCTCCGCGCCGCTGAACAGCATTATCACCGATACGCACTTCTCAACGCGTGATCGGATGGGGCGGCTAGCAACATTTGCTGCTAGAAGTGGATTGAAAGGATTGGGCGTCGATCAAAGCACCGCACTTTTGATCCAACGCGTCGGCAACGAATGGAAATGGACCGTGTTTGGAGACGGTGACGTGTACCTAGTCTCTGCAGCCACCAACAAGGTGGTTCCAAAGTATCAAGATGGAGATCGATTGACCTTTAGTCCGCTGCAAGTTACTCGCATCGCGGCGGGGACAACGACTACCTTTGCGGCTGCGCTGGCGAGTCCCTCCTACAGGATCACGATTAGTAAGGGGACCATCTACACCACGGAGAACGGTGGCAGCCTGTACTAAGGGGAGATTGGGAGGGCGACGCTCCTGCGGAGCCAGAACAGCCAAAGCTCGGCGGGAGCCTCGCCCTCCCCAGGAGCCTCTCCTTCCCTTTGTGTTCTAGACGGTTCTGCGTCCTGAAGGATATTTTGTGCGGTGGGCAGAGCCACCGAGGCAGTGCGTTCCAGGCTGAAGCCTGGAACGAGGGAAATACGAGTAAATCGAAGAACGATAACTATTCAGTCCTCAAACTTTAGTCTTGCTTCGTCGGGATCATCGCTAGGCGATGGGTTTCGAGGATCGAGATCGCGTGGGGTAGGAGCCGAGAAATCTGGTGGGCGGAGGGGTTCGTATTTGCCAAATGCGATAAGGTCTGTCGCTTCAAACAGTTTTGGATTGGGCATCTCCGACTGGGACAGCGTGTAAAGAATGACTCCCTTCGACGATGCGTATCGCATTTCCATAATCGATGCGATGCAAGGATCATTCTGAAGCATCCGCGATCTTACTTCGACTTGGTCGCCAATCCTCAATCCTTCGTCGCGTACGGACAGCCACATCGAGGGCTGGATGCGGAGTGCGATCGACCCGTATTGGATACGGTAGTAGGTTCCGTCGAACGCGGTCCGTTCAAAAACGCGATCGCTTGGAATAAGTGTTTGTGCCAGCTCGGCATCGTCTGGGTGAAAGGCGGCTAGCCCCCGTTCTGGCCAAGCCAGAAAGACACCGAGGTCAGGAAGGGTCGGCCAATCGATCATGGTGACGCGGGTGGGAGACCAGGATTGGAAACTTGGGCAATGTATTGACGCAGTACTGCAATGGACTGCCTGAGACGATCCTCGGCCAAGGGTAGGTTGGAATCGGCGATGTCTTCGAGTTGGCGGACACTGAGGGCTATCTCTTGCCGGAACTGCTCCCATTGCATGGCCAATTGAGGAACGATGCGGACTCGCTGTTCGCAGAGTTGACGTCGTTTGGTGGCTCGTTCCAAGGCTTTGCGTTGAAACAGACAGGATGTTTCATCTTCTGCTCGCGTTTTCGCTTGGCAACGGAGAAGCTCTTCGCGGGCTTCGACCCATTTATTTTGGGAGATGCGAAGCTCGTTTCCCCAGTAATCGGGAAGCTCCTTCGAGAGCCAGGAAGAGATCCGCTGAAGTTGTTCGCGGATGTCGTCCGTTTGCTTGCGAGCACTCTCTCGGAGGCTGGCAATCGCATGAGCGAAGTTTTCGAGCGATTCAATGTCCTGGACGTTGGCTTTAGCCATGACCGCGTTGGTATTCCTCGATCAATTCGGCTTTGCGAACCAAATAGGGGACATGGCGTTCGCTGGATTCGATGAGACGGTTGAGCTGCTTGAGCTCTTGCTCGAACTCCGCGGCGAATTTGGCATGTTCCTGGTCGCGCCAGGAGACGGCCAATTGATGCATCTGCTGAGAAAGCTTGCCCGTGGAATCCGAGAGCAAGCTCGAGAAGCGTTTGAGTTGCATCGCGAACTGACGCAACTGTTCTGGGTCGACGATTGCTTGTGCCATAGTACTGCTATTATGTTGCAGTCTTGGCGGCTCGGCTACGCTTTTTCTCTTCCATCGATGCAACGTCGATCACATTTTTTGCCAGCCCACAAGCTCGCAACAACCGGATGACTTGGTAGGTCATATCGAATTCCCACCATTTGTGACCGTGCTGTGCCAAGCGTGGCAACGCATGGTGGTTGTTGTGCCAGCCTTCGCCGTAGGCCAGAATCGCAACCCACCATAGGTTTCGGCTATCGTCGCGGGTTTCGTAGTTCTTGTACCCCCAAATATGGGATGCCGAATTGACAAACCAGGTAACGTGAAGAACCGCGACCATCCGCAGGCAAACAGCCCAGACCAACCAGGAAAGGGCAAGGTCTCGGCCACCGATGAGGTAACCCAAACCGACGAGCGCCGAAGCAAAGACGATATGGATGGGGAGGAAGTACCGTTCTAACTTCATCATGAACGGATCTTTAACCAAATCGGGGACCCAGTGTTGGACATACCGATCGTAATCGCCGCCGTGCGTGCTGAAAGCCAACCAAAACATGTGGGCCCACCACGGTCCATCATGAGGGGAATGGGGATCCCCGGGTTGGTCGCTGTAAGCATGGTGCTTGCGATGATTGGCGGTCCAGCTGACCGGTCCACCTTCTCCTGCGAGCGTTCCGAGGAATGCAAACGAATTCCTTAGCCATCGCGGAACTTCGAATCCCGTATGAGTCAGCATACGATGAAATCCGAGACAAATACCCAAGCTGCCGGTCATCCAGTGAAGAAGGAATAGCAGTGCCAACCCGCTCCACGTAAAGGTCCAAGGCGCGGCGAGCGCTCCAATGTGCAATGCGACCAGCCAAATACTGGCACCCCATTGGATGGTATACACTTCAGGAACCTTTGGCTGAGCCTTGGATGATCCCGATTTCACGGGAACGGACTCTTCCAATACATCGCTGACAGGACGGGAAGGTGGAGCCAGCGCCGAAGCATGATGTTGCTTGATCTGACTGGGCTGATTGGCGGGCAGATCGGCGTGGGTGGGATTGCTTCTCATGGTGGTTCACGCGAGAGGAACAGGAAGGGGAACACTGTCTCAAAAAACAACAGGTCCGAGGTTGGCTCGAAATCGTAACATTGGATCGAGTCCTTAAGTTAACGACGACTGTTGTGGAAGAATGTCCCAAGTACGTCGCTAATTTGTCAAAGATACGTAAAAAGAATGATTTCGGGTCAATCTAACCGTGCTCAATCGCCCGCACAAATTCTCGCAAGTCGTTTACAGACGGACTGTTGCGGCGTTTTTTGGGCAAGGATAACGCACATTGAGCAGGGGGGCCCGCTTCTGTTTTCCACCCAAGAAGCCGCGACTCGCGGCGATCAGTCAACGACAGGAAATCACGATGCGACGACTTAGGCCACGCACCGTGTGACACAGGGAGGAGTGTTATTAAGAACCCGATCGCAAGCGTTCGTCACGGACGACGCTTGAATGGAGAGCATCGGACCGCAGTTTGTTTTACGCTCGTGCACGGCGGTCAATGGCAGCCTTTCGTTTTGGACACTCGCATGTTTTGATCCCCATGGACCCACGCGTTCGACCGGCATCGGGCCAATGATTCCAACCGTCGGAATGTCTAGTGCCACCGCGAGATGCATTGGGCCGGTATCCGAGCCAATAAACAATACGGTTCGCCGAATCCACTCCGTTAGTTCTCTCAACGAGGTTTTGGGAGCCAGGACAGTCGCATTGGGCGCTAAGCCAGCGAGTTGCTTTGCAAACTCCCATTCTTGGTTGCCACCCCATGCAATTAGGCTCTTTAGATTCCAACGATGATGTAAATGCTTTGCAACCTCTGCATAGCGTTCAGCTGGCCACAGTTTGGATGGCCAACCTGCACCTACGTTGATCGTCGCCCAAGCGTTGCCTAGATCGAGTTCCTGCCGCTGGCGTTCGACCGTGGCTGACTCGATAGGGAAAGAGGGTACGCGATACTCGACTTCCGTGGTATCGATTCCCAGTGGTCGGAGCAACTCGAGGCCCCGTTGCACGACATGCTGCGACTGTGGTTCAACGCGTCGATTATTGAGCCATCGGCTCAATTCGCGTCCTTCGAACTCCGATGGTTGATGACCGATTCGCGTCGATGCGCCCGAGCACCAACCGATCCAGGAACTCTTCGTTAGCCCTTGAGCGTCGATAACGACATCGGGCCGCCACGCTCGGACACGGTGGAGAAATCGCAGGTAGCCACCCATCGATTGCTGGTCTTTTTTGTCTAACACGAATAGATCGTCGATGCAGTCGTGCCCTTCGAGCAGCGTCGAAGCACCCGAAGCAACCACCCAACCGATGGATACCGAGGGCAATGCCCGCCGCAAGGCGCACGCGATCGGCATGCTGAGAATCGTATCCCCTACCGCGGAGAGACGCAGAATGAGAATTCGGTGCATCGGTCTATCCATGACAATCATCCCTCCATGCCATCGCAGCACATCAATCCTTTGCACCGACATCGCAAGACTCTAGTGCACCCTTATCGGAAGGCACAGATATCGCAAGGCATAAGCCTTCGTTCGCGATTCGGGGGTTCCGTTCGTGAATGTTCCCCGAACGCATTCAAAAAAACCGTACCAGCTACTTCGGGGAGGATACCCGTTGGAATAGGCACCGGTCAATCTCAGTCGATCTCGGTTGATTTCACCCGCTATCAGGACATGGGAGCTGTCAGGACAAGGGCTGGCCCGAAACTATTTCCCGACCCGATAAACCAGCAGTTCGTCCTGATCCCGGATCACCATTTGGCCATCGACGATGACGGGATGGGGCCAACTCTCGCCATTGTGCGTAGCTAGTTTGAACTTGCCGAGCAATTTGTATTGTTGCGTATCGGTATCGATGAGGGCCATCACCCCGTCCTGATAGCGGAAGAAGAGTTTTTTGTCCGCGCTGAGGATCGCGGCGGAACCCGTGCCGGCGCCGCGTCCTTTCTGCCAAAGATCCTTGCCTGTTTTCCATTCGATGCACGCTGGGAATCCGTTGTTGTGGCCATGCCCCATGTACACGTGATCGCCGATCATGATCATTCCGCCGTGATGGTTCTGCAGATCGTTCGAAGACTTGTAATAGACCTCCTTTGCCTCAAGCTTCTGGTCCGTTCCGCGTTGGATTTGGAGCAACGCGGTTCCACCATCGCCGTAGCCGGTGGAAGCAAAGACGTAATCTCCACTGACTAACGGGGTGGGGATATTCGCCGTCGTATTGGCAACGCGATCATAATTCCAAAGGAGCTCTCCCGTGCTTGCATCGTAGCTGACGATTCCATGGCCGATCAACTGTACATACTGCTTACGTCCGGCACCGTTCGAGATGACGATGGACGAATACCCAGCACCATCGTTCCCACGCAGTTTTCCAGTCGGTGCTTTTCCGGCCCAGATCAATTCGCCGGTCTTCTTGTTGAGTGCCACGACCATGGCATCCAGTGCCCCAGGTGTGCAGAGCAATTTGTCGCCATCGACCAAAGGGGATTCGCTGTAGCCCCATCCCGATTCCATTTTGCCTTGAAAGTCTTTAGGAAAACTCTTCGTCCATCGAATCTCTCCCGACTTCAGATCGCAGCAAACCAAGACTCCATCAAACGACAAGGCATAAACCAAGCCGGTGGCGGGATCAATCGTCGGAGTCCCGTTGGCCGCTCCGCGATCCGGTGTGAAGGGGGTTTTCCATAGTAGGGAGCCATCGGATTTTTTGACGCAGACCAAGTTCGTCTGCCCATCGATGTTTCCAATCGTAAAAATCCGTCCATCCGAAATGGCTACGCTGGCCATGCCTCCCCCCAACCCTTTCGTTCGATAGATCAGGGCCGGTCCTTCGTCTGGCCAGGTATTCAGCAAGCCCGATTCGTGGGCAATGCCGTCCCGATTCGGACCTCGCCATTGAGTCCAGTCGTCGGCCTGCGCGGGTAGCCCTTGGGACACGCAAACACATGCGGACGACAAAACAAGAGACAAGAACCGAATGGCAGATTTCATGATGCTAGGCGGGGGTTGAGGTGGGAGATGAAGTTGAGGCGGGAGTTGAATTCGTCCCATGCGATTTCATTTGGCCCATGGGTTCGGACCATGGATTGATCCCAATCGATGGAGTATAGCTTAAGCGGTTACTGCAGGTGTACCGTGAGCGACAAACCAATCCCACAAGGGTCGAAGTGCTGCGGCCTCTTCATTGCGAGCACGTTTCTGCGCGTAGGCCAAGCGGCTATAGATCCGTCCCAATTGCGTGAGCGGATCTGCAATCTCTCGATACTTTTTTCCGAGTCGAAGAAGATATTCTTCAGGAGTTTCATCGTCACGACGCGGCACGCGATGCTCTCGCCCCCAAACGACAGATGCTTGAAAGAGTTGCTGAATGATCTTGCTTGGATCGGACAGGCCGACCGCGAATGGATTGGATAGACTGGCGAAATCCGGGGGAAGGAGTATCGACGGTCGGTCGTCGGTACGCTGTTCCATTTCCGATTCAGGCTCATCCCTTCGGAACCATGCCGCCCATTGCGAAATCCATTCACGGATAGCATGAAGAATTTGACGGCGATACCACAGACCGAAGATCATGGTCGCTAGCAGCAGTGCCATGATCATTAACCAACGCAAACTAGAACCGAGATCCCATTCCAACGCATATGACGGGGTCGGCGGAGGATTCTTCGGTTGGGCTGCATCTGTTTTCGGAGGCTCTTTGCGATCTTGGGCGGGGGAAGCGTTTGCATCTTTCTGCTGGGGCCCGTCGGACTTGGCCTGGTCTTTCTTAGTCTGGTCTTCATTTTTTGCGGGGTCTGCAGCTGGATTCGGTCGTTGCTCCGCTTTGGCATCCTTGGATTGAGCTGGATTTTGCTCTTTCGAGTCTGCGTTCGTTTTGGAGTCGCCAGACGGATTGGTCGGATTGGACTTGTCGGCGCTGGCAGGTTGATTGGAAGACGGATCGGAATTGGATGGTCGTGGCTGCGAGGAGGGATTGTCGCGAGTCGAAGACGGGTCCTTGGAGGCCTGGCTGGAATCGTTTTTCGTAGTCCCGCCAGAGGGCGAAGCATCTGGCTTGGAAGAGTCGCTGTTGGAGGGACTCGGATTGGATGACGGTGAGTTGGATGACGGTGAGTTGGATGACGGTGAGTTGGATGGATTGGAGTTCGGCGGATTGGAGTTCGCGCCTTTCGAGGACGAAGTGCCGTTTGGCGACGGGGAGTTTTGCGGCTTGGGGTCGGATGATCCTGGTCCCGGGGAGCCCGGGTTCGATGTCGATGAGGGTTTGCCGGAAGAGGAGGGCTGGTCGGACGAGGAGGGCTGGTCGGACGAGGAGGGCGCCTGAGCGCTCGCGTTGCCATTTGCATTGCGGTCGTCGGATCGATTGGAGCCTGAGCCGTTGGAAGGGGAGTTCTTCGGATCCCCTGGAGCGCGCGGATTTTGTTGCGCATTATTGGCAGATTTCGCGCCCCCATCGCCTCCCCGGCCTTGCGGAGAATTCTTGGCCGGAGCTTGACCACCCTGTGCGGGTGCTTTGGGATGCGCGTCTTGGGCTGGTTGCGAAGCGTTCTGTCCAACACCCTCCTGTCCCCAGCCTTGTTGGTTCGATTGCAAATCGGTTCGGCTGGTAATTCGGAATGGCATTTGCAAATTTGAGGAGCCGAGCAAGGGCAGAGGCACAATCGCCATTCCTCCGACCAAGATCGACACGGCGGCAATACCGGCGATCAGCCATTGAATAGCAAGTGGAGCATCCATTTCGATGTCTCGTTGCCGAACGTATTGACGAAGGGACAGCAATGAGATGACGACGAGAAGTGCCATGGCAGAGAGCAAGAAAACTACGGTGCACGCAAAGGCAAACCGACGGCTGATCGGAGAGGAGATCATCAGTTGCCCGAATCCAAAGATCGGCAAAGCCAGCAGCGAAAAATAAAGAACCCAAACGCCTGGATTGTGCTTGCGCTGTCTTCGGGACTTCAATGGGGCAGAGGTTGCAGCGCTGCTTCGTTTTTTTTGCGCTGAATGCAGGATACCCAAGGACTGCAACAGCCCCTCGCCGTTGGAGTCGCCTCCTTCATCGACCGCGGTGCAATCCATCGTAATGCGATCCGCCAAATAAATGATGAGAGCCAGAAAACCGACCAGGATGGGCACGCTGAATGGGGCGAGCGATCCCTCCAGTACAAAGAAGCGGGGCGCCACCAACAAGGTTGCCCCAGCCAGTAGAACGAGATAGACGATCGACTGCGATCGCGATTGTTCTATGGCAATGCGTGTGATCAAAACCGTGGCGGTTGTGAACAGTCCCAGGATCCAGAGGAGCCGCGCGAGAAAATCTCCTTGGTACAGTGTGTTCACCAGGAAAAATACGAGCGAACCGATCATAGAGATGATCAGGATGGGCGACAGCGCTGCCATCGCATAGTCGAACGATGTCGGTTTCAGTTTTGACTGGGACATGGTCGAAGAGTTTGGGGTGGTGTGCCGCAGACGTCGCAGGAACCTCTCAAGGTTCGGAGCTGGCGGCGCCATCTACTAATTGTACGTCAATCCGGGAACGCAATCAGGATGGATTTTCTTGTTCGGAGCTGGAATGTTCCTCGGCGGGTCCTTGCTCCGACACGAATCGGTATCCTGCGTCCCGAATCGTGAGGAAATGTCTGGGCCTCGCTGGATCGCTTTCAAATGTCTTTCTCAATCGCAGGAGAAACTGATCGACACTGCGCGTTTGCATGTCGCCGCTGAGATCCCAGACCTCTGCCAAGAGTTCTTGGCGGTTGATAACACGTCCTTCGTTCTCCGCGAAATATCGGAGCAGTTGCAGTTCTTTGTGAGTGAGTTTGACATCCTTGTCATCGATCCGAACTTCGTAGGTCTCAAAATTCACGTAGGCGCGGCCGAATTGGATCTCAGAAACTTTTTGGGACAGAGTGGATGGTCCGGGCCTGGATTGACGTGGATAGAGACGCAACAAGTTTTTGACGCGTGCCAACAATTCGTCCAGATCGAAAGGTTTGGTCATGTACTGATTGGCACCCATATCAAACCCTCGCGTGCGATCTTCCGAAAGGCTGCGTGCGCTAAGGATCAGAATGGGAATCAGGATTTCATCCTCGCGGATTTTTTCGCAAACAGCGTAACCACTCATCCCAGGAAGCATCAGATCGAGGATGATTAAATCGAACGCATACTGATCCGATTCGATCAACTGAAGTGCAGTGGGACCGTCGGCAACGAGAGTGATGCGGTACCCTTCGGCTTCGAGATTGTATTTCAATCCATTGGCCAAATGCGTTTCGTCTTCGACGACCATGATCCTAGGTTTCATGGATTCATGACCTCACGGTTCCGAGGAATGGGACGCAAGCCAATTGCGAAAGGCTGCCGGTGGATCCGGTTGTTGCCAAGCGCTCATTCCGCCATCGACATAAACGGTTTGACCGTGAAGGTGCATCGCTAAATCGCTCAGCAGGAATGCAGCCATGGGACCACATGTGTCCGAGTCCGGGACCTGCCCGTTGGGAGTGTGCCATTCCATCCATTTCAGTGCGGCAGGATCCCGCGACAGGACTTGATTCGTCAAAGGCGTTCTGACCAGCCCTGGCGCCATCGAATTAACTCGTATGCCATGGGGCGCGAGGGCGATACAGAGGGATCGCACCAAGCCTGCAACTCCTGCTTTGGATGCATCGTAAGCCGTGTGGTCCGGTTCCGCTAAAAGTCCATTGATCGAGCCTGTAAATAGGACTCGGCCGGCGATTCGGTTGGATATCCATACCTTTGCGAACGCCTGGGTCAAAAAGTAACCGATCTTCAAATTCAAGTGCATGGTTCGATCGTAGGTCGATTCGTCCATAGCGAGGAACGGCTTGTCGATAAATACGCCGGCGTTGTTGACTAACAAGTCGATGTTCGGGAATTGATCCAGCACGGGTTGGACCAGCGAAGTCTCGACGGACTGCCAATCGCTCCCCAGGTCGCAACAAATAAGGGTGGAGCGTGGGGTCAGACTTTGACACTCGCGGATGGTTTCCATGGCGAGCGAGTCTCGTTTCAGTCCGTGCACAACGACGATTGCGCCGGCCCGCGCCAGAGACCGGGCGATGCTGGCTCCGACGCCTTGTGTTCCGCCGGTAACAAGTGCGGTATGTCCGGTCAGATCGATCATGGGGGAGTCGCTATTGCGATGTCAGAACATCGGACGCTACGGATCCATCGTCGGCGGGTTCGATCCCATTTGCCGGGTCGGTGGGTGAATTGGAACGCTGCTTTCGTCCTGCTCGCCGTTGGATGGCGGAACCGACAAAACTCGCGAACAGAGGATGGGCTTTGGTGGGTTTGCTCTTGAACTCTGGATGGAACTGGACTGCGAGGAAATGGGGATGGTTTGGCAATTCGATCATCTCGACCAGTCCGCCATCTGGACTCAATCCGGAAAATCGCATTCCGTTTGCTTCGAATTGCTGGCGATAAAGGTTATTGAATTCGTAGCGGTGCCGGTGCCGTTCGGAAACGAAATCGACGTGGTAAGACCGGTGGGCCAGCGTATCCGGTACGAGGTGACATGTTTGTGCACCCAGTCGCATAGTACCGCCCAGTTGGGTAACCTGACGCTGCTCATCGAGCAAACAGATGACGGGATGCGGAGTTTCTTTGTCGAACTCCGTCGAGTGGGCTCGTTCTAGTCCTATGACATTGCGTCCGAACTCGATAGCGGCGCACTGCATACCCAAACAAATCCCAAAGAATGGGATTTCTCTTTCGCGGGCGTATCGGATGGCTTGGACTTTGCCTTCGACTCCTCGTTCGCCGAAGCCACCTGGGATAAGGATTCCGTCGTACCCCGACAAGAGTCGCTCCGGGCCTTCCTCTTCAATGTCGCCGCTTTGGATGCGCGCGATACGAATGTTGCACTGATGGTGAATACCAGCGTGATCGAGAGATTCGTAAATCGATTTGTATGCATCCTTGTGCTCTGCATACTTGCCGACGACAGCGATACTGATTTCGTGTTTCGGGTTGCGAAGAGAGAACATCAATTGCTCCCACTCATCCAGTCGGAGGGGCTGGGTTTTGAGGCCGAATCGCTTGATGATGAATTCGTCCAAGCGGTGGTCTCGGAGAGAGAGGGGGACTTCATAGATTGAGAAGTCTTTGTCTTTTTCCTCGATCACCGCCTGAATATCGACGTTGCAGAAGAGGGCGATCTTTTCTCGTTCCTCGCGAGAGATGCTTTGTTCGCAGCGGCAAATTAGCATGTCCGGCTGGATACCGATCTGCCTTAATTGACCGACCGAATGCTGGGTCGGTTTGGTTTTGATTTCGGCTGCAGCTTTGAGATAGGGAACCAATGTGAGGTGGATGAACAGGCAGTTCTCACGACCCACGTCTTGTGGAAATTGTCGGATCGCTTCCAAGAATGGAAGGCCTTCGATATCACCAACCGTGCCACCGATTTCGGTGATCACGATGTCGGTGTTGGGGTCGGCCAAGCGGAGAATGGCTTCTTTGATCTCATTGGTAATGTGCGGAATGACTTGGACCGTCTTGCCAAGAAATTGTCCGCGGCGCTCTTTTTCAATGACCCTGAGATAAATCTGACCGGTCGTGTAATTCGAGTCGCGCGTCAACGTGCCGCGAGTGAACCGTTCGTAGTGGCCAAGATCGAGGTCGGTTTCGCTGCCGTCATCGAGAACATAGACTTCGCCG
>JBAWXH010000022.1:0-71701 GCA_037144155.1 Planctomycetota bacterium
CTCGTACTCAGCGCTAGCGGTACTCGTACTCAGCGCTAGCGGTACTCGTACTCGACGCCGTTTCTTCGAGTACGAGTACGAGTACCATTTCATTAAGTACGAGTACGAGTACGAGAGCAAGCCAAAATAGTCCAACTTCAAAAACGGCGTCTCAGGCTCACTTTTATCGGCTCCCTCTTCATCGCTACCGTTTTGCCCCGAACCGATTAGAATAGTCTACGCATCGCCACTGAGGGCGGCTCGAATCCCCGACATCCTCAAATCAGGAGATGCTCGATGGGATTGCTTCCTCCGTGTCCAGCCGTCATTGCCTTTTGAATACGAAATCGCACGCTTGGCGAATCCTTGATGGACTATAACACACGGTTGGTAATCCTAGGCTCTGGGATGTTGGGAGCGGTCTGCGGATTGGTCGGCGTGTATTTGTTGCTGCGCAAGCGATCCTTGATTGGCGATGCCATCTGCCATGCTTCTTTGCCAGGTATCGCGTTAGGATTCTTTGCCAGTCTCGCATGCGGTGGAGATGGTCGGGATGCCTCGTGGCTGTTGGGCGGTGCCGCATTGACCGGCGTCATTGGAGCACTCTCGGTGTTGGCCATACGCAAATGGACAAACCTCAAAGATGACGCGGCGCTTGGGATCGTGCTGAGTGTTTACTTTGGTGTTGGAATGGCCTTGTTAAGTTTGGTTCAACAAACGGGCGAGGGGAACGCGGCTGGGATCGAAGGGTTCATCTACGGCAACACCGCAGGCATTATGTCTCGCGACACTTGGTTGCTCGCGATCACGTGTGGAGCAGTCGCCATAACATTGTTGCTGCTGCGCAAAGAGCTTCAATTGCTTTGTTTCGATTCGGCTTTTGCTGCGTCTCAAGGTTGGCCGACGTTTGCAATCGATTTGATCCTGTTGGCATGCATCCTGATCGTGGTCATCATCGGTACCAGTATCGTAGGGGTCCTGCTCATCATCGCCATGGTTGTAATCCCGCCCGCTGCGGCTCGCTTCTGGTCGGATCGATTGCACTGGAACCTGCTCGTGAGTACCTGTTTGGGAATTGCTTCGGGGATTCTAGGGGCACTGAGCAGCTTGGTGATCGATCGGGTCCCTTCTGGAGCCGCCATGGTCCTATTTGCTGCAGGATTGTTTTCTTTCAGTCTCCTCTTTGGAAGCAAACACGGTTTCGTTTGGAGGGGGATTCGAATGCGAAAACTCCGGTGCCAAGCGGACGATGAGCATGCGCTGCGAGCCATGTATGAATGGCTGGATCGCAATCACCGCCCCCCCGACAGACAAGGATCGCTGCGTTCCGAATCGATCCCTATTGCCGAGTTAACTCGAATGCATTCATGGACATTCCATCGATTGCACGCGGTGCTGAGGCGTTTGGTCCGATCGGGATGGCTGGCCGTCCAACCCGACGAGCGTGTCGCTTTGACCGCCAGCGGCATTCGCCAAAGCATCCTCGCCACGCAACGGCATCGATTGCTCGAACTCTATTTCGCTCGATGGGCCGAACTCAGCCCCGACGCGATCGATCGCAGCGCCGATTACACCGAGCATGCACTCGATGATGAATTGCTGGCCAAACTCGAGCGGGACGCACTAGACACCGGACGCGAAATCGAACCCCCGCCGAGTATCCACCCGGTATGAAAAAAGAATAATCCACCGCGCCACCTCCAGTTTCCAGTGAACATGTTTGCATCGAGTACGACCCCAAAATTGATTTGGACGTGTCGTTTTGCAAGGTCGATCGTCAGGAAGTCATATCTGGGACGCTGGTTTTTCCGAGGAAGATCGGCCAATCGTCCTTCTCCCGAAAGTTCTATCGCCTAGCAAATCGCGAGGACGGCGATCATAATCCTAGTGCCTGGAACCAAGCCCTTTGCAACATCTCCAACTTCGGACGGAAGTTGAATTGCTCGTGGAGTCAGCGTTCGCGGGCGTGATCGTTGCAACCACCAAGGACCTGATCGAAAGATCGGAGCGAAGCTCATCGTGTTTTATTGGATTTATGATGTACAGCCGACGACCTTGGCACTCCTGTTCACGGGGACATTCGTGTTGTTTAGTTGGCTGGGCGCGATTTTTCTTCGCCCGTTCTTGCGTGCCTTTCTAAAACGGCGTTCCGACCTGAATGACTTGGTCGGCTACATGCTGTCCTGCTTCGGCGTTTTCTACGGTTTGCTCCTGGGTTTGCTGGCGGTGGCGGCTTACCAGAATTTTACGAGTGTCGAGACGGTTGTTTCCAAAGAAGCGGCTGCGTTATCCGCGTTGGCTCGCGACGTTTCCGCGTATCCAGAGCCAGAGCGTCAAACATTGATTTGGATTCTTCGCGATTACGCGCAGTTCGTGGTCAAGTACGCTTGGCCTTCGCAACAGAAAGGATTGGTCAACGAAGAAGGCAACTACCGAATGGCAGCGTTCCATGAACGCATGATGATGTTCGAACCCAAAACTCCTAGTCAAGAAATCCTGCATGCCGAAGCACTCCAGCAATTAAACAACTATCTCGAAGCTCGAAGAATGAGATTGTTTTCGGTATCCACTTCCATTCCCATGATCATGTGGATGGTCGTCATCATCGGTGCCATGATGAACATCGCTCTGATATGGCTCTTCGAGATGCGATTGATCAGCCACTTCTTTCTCGGGGGATTTCTGGCCGCCTTCATGGGCATGATGATTTTTCTTATCGCATCTCTCGACAACCCCTTTCGAGGAGAGGTCAGCATTTCGTCGAAGCCGTTCCAAGAGATCCATGCACAATTGATGGAAGATTGATACGCGATGCATTCGATCGGGCCGAGCCGTTGCTCGAGTTTCATCGCTTCCAAATTTTGCCCTCATCCGCTCGTTACTCTTCCCATCTTGAACCATCCTTTTATGACGACCCAGCTCTCTCCAAGTCCTTCATTTCCTATGAGCATCCAACCTGGGATTACGTCGCGACAACTCGTTTCCTCACGGTGGTATAGGGGCCTCGCTGGCAACTCTCGGAGGATGCCATGGACTGACCATCCGCTCCTTGGCCTTTTGTTTGGGCTCGCGGCCTGCATGTCGATGACCGGCTGTGATTCGGTGCAAAAGGACATCACGAAATTGCTTGATCCTTCCACCGAACCGATACCCATCCAAGTCGGTATCCTGCATTCTCAGTCAGGCACGATGGCGATTGGGGAAACCTCTCTTAGGCATGCCGAGATCATGGCGATTGAACAGATCAACGCCAAAGGGGGAGTGCTGGGCCGACCATTGGATCCCATCGTGAAGGACGGCCGATCCAGAACGGACATTTTTAAGAAGCGAGCCAAAAACCTTCTGGATCAGGAAAAGGTGGATGCGATCTTTGGAGTTTGGACTTCGGCGGACCGGAAAGCGGTGGTTCCCATCGTGGAGCAGTCCAATGCTCTTCTGTTTTATCCGGTTCAATACGAAGGAAATGAATCCTCACCGAATGTCGTCTATTCTGGGAGCACACCGAACCAACAGATCCTGCCTGCCCTGGACTGGTTTGCTTCGGCGGCTGGGGGCAACCGGAAACGAGTCTTTTTGATTGGATCCGACTACGTCTATCCCAGGACCGCCAATTACATTGTTCGGAAGTATCTGGAATCGAAATCGATGTCGGTGGTCGGAGAAATCTACCTTCCACTTGGCCATAAAGATTTTTCGGCCGCCGTGGATGCCATTCGGAAATCCGATGCGGACTTGGTCCTCAACACCATCAACGGGGACAGTAACGCCCATTTTTTTCGGGAATTGCAATTGCGCGTGGGACAACCAGACAATCTGCCCGTCGTGTCTACCAGCGTAGGGGAATACGATCTTCGGTTAATACCACCAGACGCCGTGGCAGGACATTACTCAGCATGGAGCTATTTTCAATCGATCGATACCAAGGCCAATCGAGAGTTCATTCAAGCATTTCAAGCCGACTACGGAGATGACCGAGTCGTCGATGATCCCATGGAAGCCGCATACACGCAGGTCTATCTTTGGAAAGCGGCGGTTGAAAAGGCTGGGACCACGGAGCCGGGAGCCGTCCGAAAAGCTCTACAAAGCGGATTGGAATTCGACGCTCCTGGCGGAAAAGTACGACTGGATCCTCGCAATCAACACTTGTACAAGAGGTTCCGATTGGGACGAGCTCGATTGGATCGAAAGTTCGACATGGTGTACGAATCGCCGGATTGGATCGCTCCCGATCCCTATCCTGCATTCGCGTTTCCCGATTGGAATTGCGATTGGACGAAAGGCGGTTTGCACAAGGGACCACCTGTTCTGATTCCAACGACTGGCCAAACCATCCCTGCCAGTGCGCAGTGAGTCCGATCGGTTATCGATCCATGAAAAGGCAGCTCTGCGCGCACATTTTGAAGTTACGGGATTTCGGCTTTTTTACGTGCTCGTGCTCAATCCGCCAAAGCGGATGGTGCTCGTGCTCGTCATCGAGTGGGCTTTTCCGAGCGCGAGCACGATTACGCGCAACAGCACGAGCAAGCGAGAAATGGCAACCGCATTACTTCGTCAGCGAGAACGTGACTTTGTCAATCTTCCCTGTGAAGGGAAAGTTTCCTTGATAGTCGGGGCTGACGGGTGTGATCGAGTCCCGTCCCACTTCGAATGGCTCCAACCCATGCCGGAAGAACGATCGCTTGAGTTCTCCTTCTCCAACTTTCTTGCCATTGACCCTCAGTGTTAAACGTCCACCGCCTTCTGGCTTGCCATCGGGCGCAAACTCGGTTTGGACCGTGACTTTCCCTGCTGGAAGTGTCTCTGTTCCAGGAATCGTTATGTCAGCGACATCAAAGGCTGTATAGCGAAATGCTGGTTTTCCATCCTGGACGTACAAGGACCATCCCGCAGAAAAAGCCCCCGCGCAGGTGATCACTCCTTCCGCTCCGCCCTCGGGGATTTCGACTTCCGCCGTGATCGTGTGAGCTCGCGGAAACACCAAAGGCCCTATCGGCTCGGGGAGCCAAACGTTGTTTCCATAATAGGTCCAACGCGTCCTGAGCTCACCGCTGAGCCGGTTGCGTGGATCCAAGCGTTCCGAAAAACGGGGGTCGAGGGGTAGGACATCGTAGAGCTTGGCTTGTTCGAGGAATTTGGCTTGGAGCTCACGGAGCTTGGCAGGCTCCCGCTGTACGAGATTTTCAGACTGACTGAAATCCTCGTTGATATTGTAGAGTTCCCATGGCGCATCGATGAATCCATCCCCGCGACCCGCAGTCTGCCATGGCAGGCCATAGCGACTACATGCGATCCAACCATCGTGATAGATCGCTCGATTGGTAGCGAGTTCAAAATATTGAGTCGAACGTCGTCCCTTGGCATTTGAATCGTCAAACGAATAAACCATCGAAGTACCCTCGATCGGCTTCTGCGTTATGCCGTTGACTTCTTTGGGTTCAGGGATTTTGCATGCTTCCAAAATCGTTGGCACGACGTCGATCACGTGGTGAAACTGAGTGCGCGTTTCCCCTTTGGACTTGATACCGGCGGGCCAGTGAACGACCATCGGATTGCGAGTCCCACCAAAGTGGCTGGCAACTTGTTTTGTCCATTGAAAAGGTGCATTCATAGCCCACGCCCAGCCCACTGGAACGTGGGGTTCGCTGCTCGGACCACCGATCTCATCGATGCGTTGGATCGTACTATCCAAGCCCAATTGCAAACCGAGCAAACTCGCGAGTTCGCTAAAGGTTCCTTCGAGCCCTCCTTCAGCACTTGCGCCGTTGTCACCGACCACGTATAGAATCAATGTATTGTCCAGTTCGCCTGAATCCCGAAGGCTTTCGATCAGGCGGCCCACTTCGGCGTCGGTATACGCCATGTAGGCTGCATAGTTCTCCATCAACCGTGTATAGACCTTTTTGGCATCTGGCTTGAGGTCGTCCCATGCGGCAATCTCCGTCGGTCGTGGGGTGAGTTTGGTGCCCTTCGGAATGATCCCTATCTCCAATTGTTTGGCATGCGTCTTTTCACGCTGTTTGTCCCAACCATGATCGAATTGTCCAACAAATTTTTCACGCCACTCTTTGGGGGCATGGTGCGGCGCATGAATACCCGAAGTACTGAAGTAATTGAACCAGGGCTTGTTTGGTTCCGCAGCGCGGATGTTGCGAGTCCATGCAATCGCTTCATCGGTCATGTCGGCCGTGAAGTGGTAGCCCTGCTCAGGGGATTTGGGCTGCGGCACCCATGTCGTGTTGCGGTAGATGGTCGGGTAGTACTGGTGCGTTTCCCCTTGATTGAACCCATAGAAATAATCGAAACCCAATCCAGTCGGCCAACGATCAAACGGCCCCGCTGGGCTGATATCGGGTTCCGGGGTGTTATGCCATTTGCCGAACATACCCGTTGCGTAGCCGTTGTCCCTTAGGATTTGCGATACGAGTGCCGTGTTCTTTGGGATGATACCGGTGTATCCAGGATAGCCCGTCCCCATTTCGATGATGACACCCGTTGCAATTGAATGGTGATTTCGTCCAGCCAGCAGAGCGCCGCGGGTCGGACTGCAAAGGGCCGTCGTGTGAAAGCGGTTGTATTTGAGTCCATTGCCTGCCAATCGGTCCATGTGCGGCGTTGGAACAGGACCCCCGAACGTCGAACTCATCCCAAAGCCAACGTCATCGAGCAGGATCAAGAGAACGTTCGGACTCCCCTTCGGAGATTGAACGGGCTGAGGGTAATTCGGAGTCGAATCCTTGTATGTGGTTCCGATCTTTCCTGAGAATGCAGGATCGGGTTTCGGTAGTTGCAGCCCATCCACTGCAGGTGCAGACCCCTTGCCAATCTGGGCGGTCGCGCGGTCCGATGCAAAACAGAAACATGCTAGGGGAATCAGAAAACTCCAAGCCCACGACGCCCGCGCAATGGGCAATTGAAAAAGATTCCATCTCATCATCATTACAGTCTCGATCATTACAGTCTCGGCTTCACGAAGAAGGGAGAGAACGCGACTCTGCCGTTGCAAATACGAGCCTGCATTGTGGCATTCTTCCATTGCTATGGAAGTCCCCCATCAACCTATCGAGACAGGTAGGAATGGCTTTCGCAACGCGGCCGTCAACCATTTTTGCCGCCGACTTTTGAAACTGTGCTGTTCGAGTGTATCGGGGCTTAGATCCGCGATCTTCCATGGTTTTTCGTACTCGTACTCCGCGTCAGCAATACTCATTTTCGAAAAACCGCATCGAGTACGAGTCTGAGAGAAGCCAAAATAACGCAACTTCAAAACCGCCGTCCCCGGGACCAGCGTTTTCGCAATTGATCGATCGAACTGAAGAATAGACTCCCGGCGATGCTCATTCCGCTGGTCGGGTTCTCACAACCTGCAGCGTGAGTATGGGACATGCTGGAGGCTCCATGCACCTAGTCAAGCGACGAAATCACCAAACCGGTTATTGATGATCAGCAATCAACTCAAAGACACGAGCTCGCCACGCTGGCTCGTCGAGGTAAAGCCCCCTAGCCGTCAACTCTTCTCCACTCCACGTATACCATTCATCGCTTAATCGATCCACCAGCTTCCATGTTCCAGATCCCAATCCCGAAAAAGGGAGTTGCACACGGCATTGGCTTGGATGATCCGAGTCATTGACAGCCACCACATAGCGTTGATCGTCAGTGCCTTGCCATGCGAATGCGATAAAGGCGTCGTGGGTCCAGTTACCATCCCATGCCGGATTCGTTTCTAGCAATTGCCAACGCCCCGTACGCCATGTGGGTTCGCGAAGGATCGCAAGTAGTTTCTCATAGAACGACTTAACCGAGTTTTGAACCTGTTCGTCTGGTCCACGAACCAAGTGAGGCGAAATGCGGATGCGATTGCCTTCGAGCTGTCCTGCATGAAAGAACCGCAGACCGGGTGTTAGATAGGTCACGATAGCTGCCGCTTGATGCATATCCCAAGAAAACGCTTCGGCAGCCCGGGGCTCATCATGGTTTTCCAGAAAACGAGCAAGCCGCGATTGATACTCTAATCCTGCTTGCAGATGTTCACGAACGGGTCGCGCTTGGCCAGCGCGGAGTCGATCGTACAATCGTTTGTCGTAGGTAGAGTCGAAACCTTGCTGCTGTAGCGTCCATTCCATATCCCAGTAGACTTCTGCCATAAAGTGGAAATTCGGATTCTTCTTCTTCACGGCCTCGATCGCTGTCGGCCAAAAGGGTTCCGAGGTTCTATTCCATGTCTGCTGAAAGACTTCCGGCAATACGAGCATGGCCATATCACACCGGACACCATCGCACTGTTTTGCAATGCGCAGCAACTCCTTTTGCATCGCCTGGCGCGCATCGGCATTGGCGTAGTTGACTTGAAGCGTGTCGGACCAGCCCGAGAAATAGGGATCTCGACCATAAGCATAGATGCGTTGGCCACTCGCCGTTTGGACTCGCACATAGTTGTTCGGCTCTCGTACCAGGTCTTCCTCGGTACCCGACACGAAGTAATCAGGGTGCAAATCGATCCAAGGATGCCCCAGCCCCATGTGATTGGGTACAAAATCGAGCATCAGCTTGAGCCCATGTTTCTTCAATCGTTGACGCAATCGCGCCAAAGCTGCATCACCACCGAGTCCTTGATGGACGTGATAGGCCGTGATCGCAAACCCCGAACCGTCGATATCCTCCTCCTTCAAATCCGGCAGTGTCGACTCGAATTCATGACGCAGATCGGAATTGGATCGAGACACTTTCCGCGAGGCCTCTCCGATCTGCCATACACTCAGCAGCCATATCCAATCGAAACCTTGCGAGGCCCAATTCTCAATCACGCTCTCGGGAACATCATCCAACGTCACCGTGCGCCCCAAGGAACGAGCTAACGACGTCAACAGGACGCGGATATTGCATTGATAGAGCAGGGGGTAATACGTGTTCATCCGAGTCCATGATGGAGGAGGGCAGGGAGGAGGAGAGTTTCGCGAACTGCAAAAGCAATCGACCCGAACTGGCTTTAAACGCAAAAACCATATCGGATTCGCGCCATTGACCGGAGTTCAAGTGTGCTAGCCGCTGCCGTGAAGTGCAAGAAGTCCGTCTGTTAATTTCATCGCACCGAGGAATTGGTCCTATTGGGAATTTGCGAGAAAGGCCATTTCGCGGAGATCTTTTTCCGTGATTTTCCCGCGCCGCGGGGGCGGTTTTTTGAGCCTGAGGCGCTAGCCGAAAAACGCTGGAATGAATGCACTTGATGGTAATTGGTAGTGCAAATCGGCTAGCGCGCTCGAAGAAGCCCGTTCGATTACGAGCACGAGCACCATCCGCCAAGGCGGATGGTGCACGAGCAGGAGTTAAAGCCAAAGCGTGCAACCTAAAAAGGCGCTTGCAGAAAACGCTGGGCCGAATGCAATGGATGGCGTGGATCGGCTAGCGCCTCAGGCTCATTCAGCCAATCCTTACTCGTTCCGCTTACTTCAAATCAATCGTCACCGAACCGAGTTCCCCGCTGAACTTGAACGGTACATCGTAATTGAGGTTCACGGGAGTGCCGCAGTCTTCACCAATGTCGAGTGACTCATCGAGGGTTACGCGGATGGGAATCGTGCGTTCCACTCGCCCCGTTGCGACTTCTTTCGAATCGACGGAGATGGTTGCATTACCCCCTTTACCCATTCCACCTCCGTCGTAGGCGAAGTCCACCTTGAGCGTGTGACGACCAGGTGCGAGAGGTGACTTGCCAGCCACTTCGTAATGGGCAACATCGACGAAGTTGTAGTGGAAAACCGGCTTGCCTTGATCCAAGTAAAACGCCCATCCGCCGAAAAGTCCCCCTTGGGTGACGATGACGCCGGACGAGTCCGACTTGACATCGACATCGGCCGTGATGGACCAGGATTTGTTCTTGACATCGGGACTTGCTCCTTCTGGGATGCGCGACATCCCTTCAAAGAAAGTGAATTGATCCCGTCCTCGCGTTAGGCTGGGCCGAATGGCTGGGTCGAGCCGCGCCGTCTTGGTATTGTCGATCGGAAGGACATTGTACTTGGCCGCTTCCGCGAAAAAGAGCAATTGCATTTCGCGCAGCCGTTCTGGGTACTTTGCCGCAAGATTTTCGGTTTGTGAAAAATCCTTTGACGTATCGTAAAGTTCCCACTTGTATTCCGAGATCGCGTCCAAGGTCGTACCCTTTGGATCCCAGGGAAGGTTGGGCGGAGTCGTGCACGCAACCCATCCATCCGAATAGATGGCCTGATTGCTGAGCAATTCGAAATACTGTTTCGTGTGCCGACTCGGGGCTTTCGCATCGGCAAACGTATAAGCCATGCTCACCCCTTCGATCGGTTTTTGAGCCACACCGTTCACTGAAACCGGCTCGGTGACACGGCACACTTCGAGAATGGTTGGAACGATATCGATGCAATGGTGCCATTGCGTACGGAGTTCGCCGCGCGACTGGATTCCTTTAGGCCAAGAGATCACCATGCCATTGCGTGTTCCACCGTAGTGGCTGGCAATTTGCTTCGTCCATTGAAATGGAGTGCACATGGCGTGCGCCCAGGCAGCGGGATAGTGGTTGTATGTCTTCCAACTGCCGATCTCGTCCACATGGCCCAAGACGTCTTCCAATTTCTCCGGTATACCGTTGAAGAACGTCATTTCATTGAGAAGTCCTTGCGGGCTTCCTTCGGCGCTGGCACCGTTATCACCCGCAATAAAGATGATGATCGTGTTGTCCAATTGACCCGTCTTGCGAACAGCATCGATGACGCGTCCGACGTTGTAATCGGTTTGTTCTAGAAACCCGGCATAAACCTCCATGAAGCGAGCGTAGACTTTCTTTTGCTGCGCGGAGAGAGTATCCCAAGCCGGGAGTCCAGGAGCTAGCGGATTGAGCTTTGCATCGGCCGGGATGATCCCCAATTTCTTCTGTCGAGCAAACGTCTCTTCGCGGACCTTGTCCCAACCTTGATCAAATTTGCCTTTGTACTTCTTGATCCATTCTTCCCTTGGATGGTGAGGCGCGTGGGTAGCGCCCGGCGCGTAGTAGCAAAAGAAGGGCTTGTTGGGGGCGACCGCTTTTTGCATGCCGATCCAGCGGATCGCTTGGTCGGAAATGTCATAATCGAAGTTGTAATCGGGTTTGTTGAGGTAGGGTTCGATGGGCTTCGTCCCCTCGGTCACCGCTGGTCGCCACTGGTTCGTATCACCACCGATGAATCCATAGAAATGATCGAAGCCGAGACCGGTTGGCCACAGATCAAACGGACCCGCTTGACTCGACTGCCAATCGGGGACGTTATGATTCTTGCCGAACCATGCGGTTCCCCATCCGTTCTGTTTGAGGACTTCCGCCACAGTAGCGGTATCCTTCTGCATGACCGAATCGTAGCCCGGAAAGCCGGTCGCGGCTTCGGTGATCACTCCCGTATGGGCCGAGTGATGATTACGGCCGGTGATGAGGGCTGCCCGCGTTGGACTACAAAGGGCTGTTGTATGGAATTGGTTGTATCGCAAACCGTTATCCGCAAGCTTTTGAAACGTAGGTGTATTGCATGGTCCACCGAACACGCTGGTCGCTCCAAAGCCGACATCATCGAGCAAAACCAATAGGACGTTGGGCGCCCCCTCAGGTGCTTGGATAGGTTGTGGGAAATCACTCTTCGAGTCTTTGGCCCGCAAATTGATGGTCCCTTGGAAGTCGGCCAGAGGACGGGGCAAGACATTGGGAGTCAATGGCTTTCCAAACGGGAAGCTGGGCTCCTGACACAGCCCTAATGAAACGAATCCACTCAAAAACATCCCACATGCAGCAATCACAGTGAGGGGATTGAGGGGGAAACGCAAAAATCGAACTTGCATAGGTGTTCTCTTCTGAAGAGGAGGTGATGAGGTTGCTCTCGAATGCCCGCACAATTGTACTTACTTTCCAATCTCTTTGCTCAACCCACGAAGGTCCCCTCGGAAGAAGAAAAAATCCGTTGCGGCGCGATCATTGCGCCTCTAGCATGATGGAAATACTCTCGAATCGAGGACATACGCCTTGTCAATTTCGCTGTTGAAATGCGTGAGCACTGAGTGAACGGGGACGCTCGCCGAATGGCAAGCCCGCAATGAAAAGAGGAAGCAAAGGCTGGCGGCGGACCACGCACAAGCGACCAATCAACACCAACAGACAAAAGCTCAGGAAGACGCACAACGATTAGTCTTCAAACAAACCGACGCATCCAAATCCAAAGAAGAATCCGAGTTTGAGCGAGCGGATCGAAAAGCCAGGTTCATCGAGGCGTCGATCCACGCGAAATCGCAGGCCGACAAAAAGAGCGTCCATCGACCCAGTCTATTCCCCATTCTCGATTTTCCAGCGGAGATGGAGAGGTTGATATCGAATACTCGCAACGCAACGACGGGGCCTTGATTAGATTGCGCTAGCCATGGGTAGGTCGGTGGGCAATGGAGTGCTCGTTGAGACTTGTTTCGTCCGAACCAGCCATTTCCATTCGTCGAACCTCACGAACGACAGCAATCCCAAAATCATCAGCCACTGAAACAGGAATAGGTTCATCGAGACTTCGATGCCTAGGTGAAGCGCGATTCCGGCGAGAATGGCGAACTTACGAGTGGATCGGAACCACAGGGCGATGGGTAGTGAGGCTTCGATGAACAAGGCACCCCACGTTGTAAGCAATACGAAGGTCGGAATATCAAACCAAGCCTCTGGGATCCATCGCCCGTAGTTGTCCGCCATCCGTGACACATACCATGTCGCCGTCCCATTGCTCCATGTAATCCCTTCGAGTTTGCAAATCGCCGTCGATGCATATAGTGCAGCCATTTGAAATTGCATCAATCGCAATCCCCATGCGGATGCAGGAGATGGATTCGATTCCTGACTACCATTCCGGCAGCGAAGGATCGACCATGCACTGTCGAGGGGCATCCATAGGAGAAAGAATGCGAACATCCGCATGAGCGTATCCTCGCCATCGATCACGAACGGATTGCGATTCTGGAATGAGACCAGCCATAGGAAAATCGCCGCGGATTGGAATCGGGAGTAAACCCCCAGAATCATGCAGCTTGCATGCACGACCATGGCTCCCAGGCAACAGCGAACGATCAACTCCGTCGACGGGAGCACGAACAACAAAGACCACGCCGATGGTCCCAGGAAATGCTTTGCCGTCTCAACTCGAAGGACTCCGTCATCGGAGTACCAACGATATGCGTCGGGCCACATCACCAGGGCATGAACTAGGATGATCAACCCGAACCCAATTCGCAGGACCGGTGCAATATGGGGATCACACGTTTCGAAAAGAAAACGATCGAAAGATCGCTTCACCCAAGTCACCATTGAAGTCATGGATGATACTTTCGCTGCGCAGCCAATTGGCTGTGGTTGGTCCAGTTCGTTTCGGCTTGGTTGGGAAGAGGCTCCCCGTCATTGAGCAACAACCGTCTCTTATATTCGTAGACTTTGATGGCTCGAATGGGAGGAACGAATTCGGCAGGTGGCAAGAGTTCATAATCCGCATCAAACCGAATCGACGGAATGATCGTCTCGCGATCGGGAATCGAGCGATGGAGATAATCGGCCAGATCGGACGAAGCCTGCACGTTCCGACCGACGCGTTGGTAGTAATTCATGTGGCGGAATCGGTAAAACTTCTCCCAGATCGAGGAGCGAGACCATTCGGGGGAACTCCATGTCCCTTTTTGATTTTCCCCATCCAGCACTTCAGCCACGATGCGTGGATTATCAACCGACGGGTTCGGCGCAAAGAGAGGCCAATCTCCCTGCGATAAACCGAGATACCTGAGAGTCGTATTCACCCGGACCTTGATCGAACGCAGTGATTGTGATTTAAAGACCCGAGGTGTTGCATCGATGGCAATGCAGAGCATCGCTCCGATGACAAACAAACGGATGGCCATCGCATGGCGAGGGAGATGCGTGCGAGAGCATAGTACTGGATCTGTCACTGTGTTTTCTGTGCTGACGTGATTTGCCGTCGCCATGGTGATTGATTGAATGAGGGGTTGGATGATCCATCCATAGATTATCCCACCAACATTGGGAATCATTTGCCTCGCACTGAGGTTGTGCTTTTGAACTCCTAATGAAGTCTGGGTCGCTATTTCTGATCAGACAAAGGATTCTATGCCCAGCGGTCGTTTCCTTTGCTGCATGGACCGAATCTTCGATGCAACCCCTACGAACGGACGGGATGATAACTGGTATAGATCCCGAATCCCGTCCATGCGTCGCCGCGAACATACACGGCTGCGCGAATCCGACAGGTCAGGCCAATCGTCAAACATCGGAGGCAATCCGATGCCTCACTGGATGCCTGGATTGCCTGACTGGAGACCACCAAGGGGGAATGCATGGGTGAACCTCTTACTCAGCAGTTACAACCCGCGGGTCCGATTCATGGTGGAAGCATGCGGCTTGGCAATGCGTCCCGGGCTTCCTGGCATTAACACGATCAATCTAGCTCCATCACCGCAACCGCTTGAAGACCTTCTTCCAAAAAGGTCAATTCCATGTGCAAGTCGTGGAGATGATTGAGAAAGGAACCCAAGGGAGTATCTTCAGCAAGGGCCGTGGGTTGCTTCGGGGTCATTGCCGTTCCATGCACACTGCATTCGACATGAGGACTCCCTGCTTCGAAGCGATACTCGCCTCCTGCCGGGCAGTAAGAGTTGGAGTCGAGCAATTGAGTTTCGAGACTCGCGACCCGATCCGCAATCGATTGGCCTTCGGTCGGCTCGACTTTCGAGAGTTGCACAGTACGGGACAAACTGGAGAGGATACCGATGTTATTGAAACATCCCGAGCGTTGATTCTCGGCCCACGCCAATCGGTATTGCGGCAATACTTCGCGCCAATGATCAGGACGAATACGGACCATGGCATGCGCCGAGGGTCCACGATCGTGCTGGTCCTCAGTATCGGGGTCGGGCTTATCCTGTTGGGAGGACTCGAAAGCCATCAAGTCCTCAAGAATATACGGCTTGCTAGCGAGGTACAGACCATTGCCGATTCGGCCCCAGTACAGTCGCCATTTGACGGGGCCAAATCGGAAACTGTAGGCACGCATCGAGGCCTTCTCGGTGCCTGGGAATCGATAATAATCCTGCTCGATCGAAAAGAATGGGTTTCGTCCTCCGGTATTCATTCGCGCTATGGTTGCCAGGAGCTCGTCCAATTGATCCAGCGACCCATCCACAGCGGCAGGATCCTGCACTTCGGCTGCCACGTATATGGGCGAATTGAGGGACAGGACCAGCAGGGCGATCAGGCCCTCACTATTCATGAATTGGAGGGAATCGAGGCGATTGAATCGGAAGAACGTTCCGAGGAACTGAGCCGCATTAAAGTCAAACAGGGGATCGCTGTCATAAAGGTTCAAACTGACTTGGTCGCCGAGCCCTGAGATCATCTTAGCAAGCAACTTGCGGTACATGGAATCAAGCTGGAACTGGCCAGGTCGTTCGTACGTGGGGCGGACAGGTTGGCGATTCGAAAAAGCGGCATCCGATTCACCTCCACCGATGGTTAACAGAGCCCTTACGATCGATTCATCGCAATGGGACGGAAGCAATTCCAGATGAGCATCCGCAAATGCGATGGCACTACTCCCGTACCGACTTCCGGTCCAACCTTGACGCGGATGATCCATGTCAATATCCAAGTCGTCGGGTTTGGTCCAAAGAACGGCATGCTCAGGATCCGCATCGATCAATAGGATCGTATTCGACGTTCCATCCGTGATTTCGGAAAGTCGCCGCGGACGATCCGAGCGGACTGCCTGGCTATGGCGTGGCATGACCACGGTCGTTTTGCCTTGTTCGTTCAATGCATCCAAGAGCGAATAATAAACGCTTGGCATCTCCTCCACGAGTTTTAGATTGTGAGGGCTGTCCCAAGGTTCATCGAGATGAAACTTCTGATAGAGTTCATCGAGACCGATCATTGGAAGGATCTGGACGCGCCAACTCAGTCCGCTCGAAAAATTCGGACTTGTCACTGGAGGCAAACGGCGCTGGGCCGATTCAAAATTCATGATGCCCAGGGCCGTCTGCTGCAAATTTCCCCAACGTGAAGGAGGCATCATCCCGTTGGAAGTCGAGTCAGGACCTTCTTTTTGCGCGATTAGATCCGACATCCCGGTCATTTTGAGCAGCTTGGCTTTATCCAACTGAACCGCCAACGTAAAGATGTTCCGTTTGGGCACGGGCAAGCCATCCATGGGTCGAGGCTTGCCACCCAATGCGTTTGCCATCGCCGAGTAGATCGAGTTATCGATCAACGGCAGGATGATCGTTTCAACCCGAATACGTTTGGGTTCTAACTGGATACGAATGGCGATCGGATCAAAGAACGTTCTCCAGTACTGGTTGTATTGCTCCAGGAACTGCCGATATTCTTGGGCCTCGGTGGGCGATATTTGCTCGACCAAGGACTCGCAGCAGGGGATCATGGCATGCGGTGTGCCGTGATGTGAGCAACGCGCAATCCCTCCCTCCGAAGATACGCTGTATCGGCCTCCATCAGGGCAGACCATTCGGCTGTCGCCGAACTCTTTCGGCAAGCACTTCGACAGTTTCAATTCTTCCAAGGAAGCACCAAGACGGCCATGTTCGGTCGCATGTAGCAGCGACGCATGCCCGATCATTCGCAAATGGTTGTAGCACGTGACACGATGCTTCTGGGTGAGTTTGATCTGCGGCCCCACCATTCTGCGAATGAATGGATCGGACATATAGATCCAACCATTTTCCTCGGGGGCTCCCTGCGGCATCAACGTTCGAATGTACTTGAACTCGTCCGAGTCCCCGAGGTTGGGAGCGGGCTTTCCGTTTTTGTCTTTGCCTTGAATGGCCGATAGGATCCGCCCCAGAGCCACGACCGAATTGCTGCGAATGTAAAGATTGGGCTTGGGCTCTGCCTCAATGGCATGGATCGTACGATCGGCATTTGACCATTGAACATAAGGAACGCCCAATAGTTCGCCTTGCGTTCGCTCGACCGATTGGACCGCAGACACGAATGACTGGCGACTCGAATCAACCTGTCGGAGGAAAGCCTCTCGATCCTTGAGCTCTAGCAAAACCGAAACATCCGTTCCTTCCGAGAAGAAAACGTCGCTGGATACAATCGCGATGTCTTGGATGGTAGGGTCCAGGTGAGTGATCGCATCCGGGGACAGTTCAAAGGCCAACTGCTTCATCAAACGGGCTGGCAAAGCCTGCGTTCTCGCATCCTGTGTGACTTGATTGACTGCGTAAGAACCAAATTGATCGGAAAGGGATAATACTCGCGTCAAATAGGACAATGAATCAAACCGTACGAAGAGAAAATCCTCAGGCACAGACTTTGGGAGAAGACCGACGGTCGGATTTCGAGCGCCCAGCATCTCTTTCCATGGGTGGCTCTTGACCGTCGGCCCAGTCAAACCAGAAATTGGGACTCGTGTAATGTCGGACTGTGTCTCCCGACCATTGGCGAGCGCATCGAGCTGCAGACTTTCTTGAACCGCAAGCGCGCCGCTAAAGATACTGAACAAATCGATTCCCTGGGTACGGTTACCGAATTGCGGTTGGACTTGGAGCTGCCGAAGAAGCGTCTCAGCTTCGTGAGAGGAGCCCTCACGTCGAGATAACTGCCAATAGACGTACTGAAGGTACGGATCCTTTGGATAGTAGCGCAGTTGCTCTGTGGCGCTTGGCAAGTCCCAAGACTTAACAGGTGGCCTGTTCGGCTGCTGGCCCAACGCACCGGAGGGGATGTGTAGCCAACTAATACCAAGAGCAATCACCATCGTGCGGCGGATGAAAACGGGAATATTCATGTTTGGCTCCAGCGGAAGAAGGATTGGATCTGGAATGGAAAAAGTAGGATCGCGAGGGAATGATGTTGCTTGCTGGTTGCGGCGCGTAGTGACGATTCTTGGTAAATCACAATCCAAGAACGCGTCGTGGAGGGTCGGGCCTATGGACGGCCTAGCCTAGGTGGGTCATCCTCGTCGATTCGGCGGACCTCCTAGAATTCCAGCCTGATGTTTTCATCGAAACACCGAAGTGTCAGCAATGGACCTGTTAACCCTTGCTAACGCATCGGGTCGTGATTTTCACCGGGCAGATAACGCGACTGGATAAGTCAGCCAACCAGCCCTTCGTTGCAAAAGCCCCTATTCAAAGCGACCTGAGCATCCCCTGCATATTAGGATGTTGTTGGACGCAAGTTCTGACGCAAAAAATCCAAAGATTCGGTCTTTATCTTTCATCCATTCCTTCGGTTCAACGCAAAGTAAATGGCAAAATCTTCTCGGAATACGCTCCGTGAAAAAAGCAGACCATTAGATCTCTAGTTCGTGCCACGAGATGACATCGAGGGCATTTCTTCCTGCTCGATTCGAAGCATTCTTCGATTATCTCTCGGCAATTTGGCCGAAACGAATGAGGTGCGGATGCGCTGAAAGATTGTCGATAATCAAAGCCAACACACTCCGTTCAATGGAGTTTGGCCTTAGCAAGAAATGACGCACTCGAAAAGTTCGTCCCAGCGTACCTTCCGTTTCTTTCACCGAAAGAGTTATGCATATGTGCATGGCGATCCATCGAGCCGGAAACTAAGCGGCTTTCCATCGAGCGGAATTTTCTCGAAGGGATGCGATCTCGTGAAGTTCGACGGTAACGAGGCCCCGAAGAATCTCTTCCAGTTCTACCATTCGTCGGGCCACGAATGCTCCATCCATCGCGCGATGATCATACATCAACCGCACATCAATCGTGCCGTCCGGTTGGAACACGCCGTAGTTGATCGTGGTCGTCAATGGGGATAAGAGTGTCAAGCTGGCAGCGCCATAAGAAGCGACCACGCTGATCCCAAACGTTCCAAAGTGGTGTGCTTTGGCCATGCCGTCGGTGCACAATCCCAACCACCATACCCAACGTCGAAACGGTGCCGGAATTCGGCTCAAGAGCATCGCAGAACGGAACGAAGGAATTTCATCGATAGGCACATCCTTGAGCCCACGCACGGTGCGGTCGATGCTGTCCAGAGAACGATGTTCCGGTTCTGTTATTTGACCGAAAAAGACACTAGGCTGACCTTGGTACTGACGCTCAATACTGAACGAGGCGACGCTATGTGGATGAATGTAAAAGTGGGGGCGAGGAAAAGGAATGTACGCTGTCCGCAACTCTTCATGGCGCGAGGCGAGGATTCCATATGCACGCAGGAAAATCGCGCACCAACTGACGCGCGGAAATCCCGCTTCTCTGGCTTCGATCACTTTGTGCAAATCCATTGTCCGCTGCATCGGAAGCGTCGGGACCTGCTTTGCGAAATGAAGCAAATCGATCACGAATTGTCGCGACGGGGATATTGCTTTGTTCTTGCCACGAACTGGTTTGCCTGCCGACGGATCGCTCATGATGCTTTGGGTCTCCGGTTCTTGAATCGGCAAAGAGGGAGTTGCGGCCATGGAGAAAAACCACATTTCGCTCGATGCTCGGATAGAATCCAGGGCAGCACGACTCCATTGCATGGCAATTCGCGTTCCATATCCTTTGCTAGCAATCGGCAGGGCGCAGGAAGGCGCAACCGCCAAACCCCCTTGAACGCCTTAGAGAATCGTAGAAGGGACCGAGAAACACGAGCCTTGTCGGATGCGGGGACTTGAGGGTTGGCCCGGGATTCGACGCTTAGATCGTCCAGGCAACTTCGGGATTATTAACGATTCCCGCATAGTGGCGCCGCAGAATGCATTCGGCGACCTGTCCCGCTTGGACTCGAAGTTCGGGAACGGCCGTACTCTCCCACGTGCTGGGCTTGCGCAACGTCCCCACGACAAACAGATCCTCGGCCTGCTTGCCGCGTCCGCCGAGGGCCAGTCCTTCGTTCGTGGTTTCCAGTCCCAGCGAAAGTGGGTCGGATCGCACCCAGTCGGGGATCAGCAGAGAACCGATCGCCGGATTGGATTCAGGACTGTTCGATGGGCCCGGACCGGTGCAATTGACCACCCACGATGTCGCGATATCTAGAAGTCGGTCGTCACCCCGTTCTCGTACAAACATTCGCACGCCATTCGAATCGGCTTGTGCGGCGACGATGCGACCTGCAAGTATTTTGACCCTGCCCGATTTCAAAAGCTCGTTGAATCGTGCGGAGACTTGCGATGCTGTGCGATGCCGGTGCACCTCCCAAAAAGCTCGCAGATGCCGAAGGAATCGATGTCGATCGCGATGGGATAATGCCCTCCAGAGTGTGGCAGTGTGAGGTCGCAAACCGTCGATGACACTTCGCCAATCGCCGCCACCCCGCTCGGTCTCGTCGATCTTATGGCGCAGATGCTTGGTCCACGCATTGATCGAGGGATCGCTCACCAAGGACTCTTCGATCCATGGTCCCAACGGAGCTGCTGGGATGGGTTGGGGACTGTGTTGTTGCGGCAATAGTCCACGGCGAGAAATCAAGTAGACAGGAGCAATCCGCTCATCGCTTGCCAAGGACAGCACGGTATCCACGGCCGTTAGACCTGACCCCAGCACGACAACCGAATCCTTTGGTTCGATACTGCTCCATGCAAAGGGTTGCCAAGGATCCGCGATGAGTCGCTGGCGTGAACCGGACCAACTCTTACCGATCGGGTCATTCGGGGGACGATGCCCGATAGCCAACACTGCATCATCGCACGAGAGAGACGGATGCTTGGAAAAATTCACCAACCATCCTCCATCGGGTCGCCGGGTCATGCGCCGCACTTCATCCAGAATGACGGAGAACTCGGACTGGATGGATGGCGATTGCGAAGTATTGATCAACGTTTCACGCACGTATTGGCCGTACCATTGACGAGGTACAAACGCCAACGGATCTTCGATTCCGTGATTCCGAGATAACCATTCCACGAAGTCGTTTGGTTTTTCAGGCCATGCACTCATACGGCCGGCAACGACATTGAGCAAATGCTTCGGATCGCGGGTGCTGTATGCGACCCCTTCGCCGATGAAGCCTTGACGCTCGATGAGAACGACGCGGATGGGGACATCATGCCGATGGGACATCCGCAATAATTGAGCAGCCGTCATCGAACCGCTAAACCCGCCACCAATAATGGCGACCGTCGGCACTTTTGATTCGCTTCGAGCCAAAACGCCCGATCGAGGGCGACGATTGAATCTACGAAAATCTTTCAACGGAGGGGCGTACACGTTAATGGTGATCAAGGTCGTATCCGAGGACGCATTTCTTACCGCGTGAACACCGGCATCCTGCCACGCCGTCAACTCTCCCTCCTCGTACTCGGTTTCGAATTCGAGATCGGCATAGCCATCATCGGCTAGCCGATACGAACCTTCGGCAGCTTTCCCCTGAAGCACGATCATGGCGGACACAGAGCCCGAATGATCATGCGGTACGCTCCCCTGACCCACCTTCCAGGTGATGACGAGCAGCTCATAGTGATCGCGTCGTACTACCGAACCACGGTGATACGTATTGGAAGTCTCCCGGACAAATCCGGCCACATCCTCCGCTCGCAGCCCCGCCCCTTTGAGCGTGTTGCTCAACTGAATCAGCGTCGGTTCCGTCTCAAATGCATCCAATTGACGGATCAGATTCGCAAGATTGGTCGACCATTCCATCCAAATACCCAACTTCCACGCTTGATTTGCTCGTTGTTCCCACCTGCACGACCAGGATCCTCATCATCCCGCTTGTTGCACTCGCTCGGCTCGAACGAGGCGAATGACGACGGTCCCGATGGATTTGAGCATCCATCGCCTTGAATTCATGACGGACTCCCGAGAAGAATTCCTGAATTGAACCAAAAGTACCTGCCGTATGGCAAGTCGCCCCCGACTCCCTATCGACGAATTCCCTGCATTCGGGCACTCCGCAGCATCCATTTGTCCCTATTTTTCGATCGATTTTGCAACGGGTTTCACCGGGACGACGCCCGAACTCTCCGTCATGCTCCCGTCCAACCCGGCGCACGCCGCGACCATCCTTCGCTTTGTCCTCATTGCGGCAATTTCAATCGACAGCATGACGGCCTACCGACCTCGTAGTGACAGCGCGAACGCGGGGGTCGCCGTTGGCCTCCGCGTGCGCCCTAACTTAACCCACCCTAGAAGCATGGGACAAAGCGATCGGAAACCTATCACCCATGACGCAACATCCGTCATTACTGCTGGCAATCCGCTCATCAAATCCGTGGCATATGCGAGGATAGGCATGGCAATCCATTCTGTCGGTCCAATCATCCTTGCTCGCCGACCATTCCGAATTGGCACGTAATTCGCATCCTTAGGATCCTATTCCCGTCGGGTCAGCCGCATTGCCGACCGCGTCTCCCTGGTTTCGTCATGCGGCTGACCCGATTCCTTTTTATGGCCACTGATCAACGCCCTCGTCGGCTGGAACCCACTACAATCGATTTCCTTAGGCAACTTTTTTCGGGGGCGGTTGGGGGACGCGATCGAAGTTCTTTCAAGCCATGTCCCAGGCTGATCATCCCCCGTCGAGCCCAAACTGACGAGGATATCAAGTCATGCCTGCGAACCATTCTGCATCGTCCCACGAGGTACCTGCCCAACACGCTGGAGCCCAGTCCTCGAATAGGCCATTAACCCCCGAACTCTTGCAAAAGATGGATGCCTATTGGCGGGCATCCAACTATCTGTCCGTAGGGCAGATCTATCTCTTTAAAAATCCGCTGCTGCACGAAACCCTTCGGCGGGAACATATCAAGCCAAGATTGTTAGGGCATTGGGGAACTTCCCCAGGCCTCAATATGCTTTATGTCCACTTGAACCGAGTCATCCAACGGGATGATCTCAACATGATCTACATCATCGGCCCCGGCCATGGTGGCCCATCCCTGGTTGCCCACGCCTACCTGGAAGGGACCTATAGCGAGATCTATCCGGATATCAGCCAAGATACCGAGGGGATGCAAAAACTCTTCAAGCAATTCAGCTTTCCCGGTGGTATCCCCAGCCACGTCGCACCTGAGACACCCGGTAGTATTCACGAAGGGGGTGAGCTTGGTTATGCCCTAAGCCATGCCTACGGCGCTGCCTTTGATAACCCCGATTTGATCGTCTCTTGCATCGTTGGAGATGGCGAAGCAGAAACTGGCCCTCTTGCCACCGGTTGGCATGGAAACAAATTCCTCAACCCCGCCCGCGATGGTGCCGTCCTCCCGATCCTCCATCTCAACGGTTACAAAATCGCTAATCCTTGCTTCCTTGCCAGGATCCCCAAAGAGGAACTCACCAAGTACTTCGAAGGGATGGGATACGATCCTCTTTTCGTCGAAGGAAGTGACCCCGAATCCGTCCATCAGCAGCTAGCTGCCACACTCGATACGGCGATTGCCAAGATCCATGCAATCTGGAAACAAGCTCGCGAGCAGAACGATCTAAAACGACCGATGTGGCCAATGATCGTCTTTCGGACTCCCAAGGGCTGGACATGCCCTCCTTATATCGATGACAAGAAGTGCGAAGACTATTGGCGAAGCCATCAAGTCCCGATGGGGGACATGAACAAAGAAGAACACGTGCGGATCCTCGAGCAATGGATGAAGAGCTATCGCCCCGAAGAGCTCTTTACCGAGACTGGGCGTTTGCTTCCCGAACTCGAAGCGCTCGCCCCGCGCGGACAACGCAGAATGAGTGCCAATCCCCACGCCAACGGTGGTATCTTGCTCCGCGATTTGCGATTGCCCGACTTTCGATCCTACGAGGTGCCAGTCCCCCATCCCGGTGCGACCACAGCCGAGTCCGCGCGCGTCATGGGAACGTATTTGCGCGATGTCATGAAACTGAATCTGGATAGCAAGAACTTCCGGCTCTTCAGTCCCGACGAAAACAACTCGAATCGTTGGCAAGATGTCTTAGAAGTCACCGACCGCTGCTACATGGCCGAGATCTATCCCGAGGACGATCACTTGTCTCCCGACGGTAGGCTGATGGAGGTCCTCAGCGAACATCAATGCCAAGGCTGGCTCGAAGGCTACCTATTGACCGGTAGGCACGGATTCTTTTCGTGCTACGAAGCCTTCATCCACATCATCGATTCAATGTTCAATCAACATGCGAAATGGATCAAGGTCTGCAACAGCATCCCTTGGCGCCGCCCTATCGCTTCCCTCAATTACTTCTTGAGCTCGCACGTCTGGAGACAAGACCACAACGGCCTGAGCCATCAAGATCCCGGCTTCATCGATCACGTCGTCAATAAGAAAGCCGAAGTCATCCGTGTCTATCTTCCACCCGATGCAAATTGCCTGCTGTCGGTGACCGCCCATTGCCTTCGTAGCCGCAACTATGTCAACGTGGTGGTGGCTGGCAAGCAGCCCGCGCCGCAATGGTTGACCATGGACCAAGCCATCAAGCACTGCACGGCCGGAATCGGAATCTGGGAATGGGCCAGCAACGACAAAGGTTTCGAGCCGGATGTCGTGATGGCCTGTTGCGGAGATGTGCCGACGCTGGAAACTCTGGCAGCGGTTAGCCTTCTGCGCAATCACCTGCCCGACTTAAAAGTCCGGGTGGTGAACGTGGTGAACTTAATGAAATTGCAACCGAGCACCGAACACCCTCACGGTCTCTCCGATCGTGACTTCGATGCTCTCTTTACGAAGAACAAGCCGGTGATCTTTGCATTCCACGGCTATCCTTGGTTGATCCATCGCTTGGTATACAAAAGAACCAATCACGATAATTTCCATGTGCGCGGGTACAAAGAAGAAGGGACTACGACCACTCCTTTCGATATGGTGGTGATGAACGACATCGATCGCTTCCATCTATGCGGAGATGTAATCGACCGATTGCCGCAACTGGGATCGCGAGAAGCCTATTTCAAACAAGCGATCTTCGAGGCACTGATCGATCACAAACAGTACATCCAGGAACATGGCGATGACATGCCATCCATTTCGGGCTGGACCTGGGGCAAAGAAGTCATCGCAGGAAAATCGTTGACCTCCACCGAAGGGGATAATTTGTAGTATTGTGAATGAAGCGTCTGATGTGACCGCATCAAGCTCAAACGTTGCCGACTAAGATTTGCTTTCGAAATAGGTTTTCTATGCGCCGTTTTCTAGCTTTCGTCTTGTATCTTATGGGCATCGCTTGGTTCGCCCCGAACGCAATGGCCCAGTCGCATGGTTTTCAGATTATCCACAGCGACGAACGAATCGTCATCAAGAGTGACCTGATCGACGCCTCAATCGTAAAGAAAGGGTACGTTAGCGGCATTGAAGCCAATAGCTTCCTGGATAAGAAAACAGGCTTTCGGGATCTCGGGTATGGACTCGACATTCAGGACTGGATCATGGAACCTGGTAGCGATGCCGAGTACCGATCGCAGCTACCTGGCGATCTGCCGTATGACTTCGGAAATCTATTTCATGGCAATCGTCCGAAACGAAGCATCGAAGGACCGCAGATCTGTACCCAGGCAAAAACCCTCGATCCTCAAGTCATCGAAGGAGAGGATTTTGTCGCCGTCGTCCAAAGTTGGAAATACACGACAGCCGCACCGGGCAAGAAGACCGGCTCGGAATGGAAGCAGACCATCGTCTTTCCTAAGGGCAAACGCTATGTCATCACCTCCGATCGCATCCAGAGCGAGAACTCAGGGGACGCACTCTTCTTCCGCCAAGATCTGCCTGGGCACATCAAACATCAATCGGGGGATAGCTTCAGCGAGATCTACTTGAGCTACTACGGAAAAATCCCTTCGTCCGAGTTCCGGCAGGATTTTGCCCCGGATAGCAAGTTCAATTACCGGCGCGAGACACAAGGCCCTCCGCAACGAATGATCCGTGCCTACCACGTGCGCGATCCCAAGTCCGGGCGCGAAGGTCCTTGGCTGGCAGGCTTGACCCTCCGCCCAGACGACACATCCGAAGCCTGGTGCCATCAACGAGGCTATGTCTGCATGATCCACGAAGTGGGCGAACGCCCCGTAAAAGCTGGCGATGCGTTTGGGGCAGCCTATGTCATCGGTTGGTTTGATTCGATCGACGAAATGGAAACAGTCTACGATCAATATCGCGATCACAGCGGACTACGAGTCGATGCTTCGGGGTGGAAGCTGACTGATCTTCCTTAGCTAAAGATGTTTATTGAATGGAAATGCGAGTGCAACATACATTGTGTGAAGACTAGCAAGTGTTTCCTTACTTTGCGAGTTGAGCAATTTTTTCGCGGCCACCCGGTGGTCACAAACCGAAATTGCTCCAAGCATTGGAACGAAATAAAATAGTTTCTTTGAGTGTCGATGCTTTTGAACGAGGAACCATGACCGTGTCGATCATTGAGAAAGGCCAAAAATCGCGATGGGATTACGCAGCCTATGCATCCATTCCACCAGATGGTATGCGACACGAAATCATCGATGGAGAGCACTTCGTGAACCCCGCTCCAAATCTGTATCATCAAGAAATTTCTCGGCACATCCAGTTTCAACTCTACTCGCAGATCGAACTCTCTGGATTGGGCAAAGTGATCGACGCTCCGGTCGATTTGCAGTTGTCGAACCACGACATCGTGCAGCCTGACCTCGTGGTCGTTACGCTGGAGCGAAAACAGATCCTGACGCCGACAAAGATTAAGGGTGTTCCGGATTTGGTGGTCGAAATCCTATCCCCATCGAATCCCGATCATGATCTGAAAATCAAACGCAAACTCTACGAAGATTCAGGTATCGCCGAATACTGGATCGTACTCCCCGATGAACATCACGTGCTGCAGCTGGTTCTCAGCGCAGGTCGCTACTCTGAATCGATCGAAACCAAATCGATCACCATGAAAGTCCCTCCGCACGCCAGCGTGGACCTGACTCGGGTCTGATAGTCATGGCAATCCACGGTCGATAACAGCGGGACGTGCCGACAAGATTCTTAACGAGCCCTCGATTGGCTTGTCTCGATCATAACGACAAAACATTGAAGCCTTCTTTGGTTTGCATTTCAGTAAAGGCAAACCTGACCTTGCCCCACCGGCAAAACCGATGCAGTAACATCCTGCCGTACAGTTTGCCCATATAGTTTCTCAATCGCCCATCCCATGAGATCAACTGCCGCGAGACATCCAGCGGCCGTACCAATATTTCCGTGCGTGACCAAGTGCTTCGTCGTCTCCACCTCAACGCCAAACCCCTTCAGTTCCTCGACGGCCGAGGGATATGTGGTCGCAGAAATACCCTTCCCCTCGTTCCATGGCTCCCGCCGTGGAACGCACTGCCCAGAGGCTCCGCCTCGACATCGCAGCGGCTATCCAATCATCTCTGGACAACCCAAAGAGTGATTTCATCGACACTGACCCAGATTTAGCTTCTCTGCTATAGCTTCTCTGCGTCCATCCGTTCCTGTGGGGAATGAAACCATTAGTCGAAATGCGTCTGATCGCCGATTCTGTTGATTCTGGATCTAAAGGAACAACAGGACGCTAACGCGTTCCGGTTGATTGCAGATGCGTCTTGGCCGATGTACGTCGCGATCGTCGCTCTCATGATGAGGTTCCGTTTTCGGCCGATTTCAAACACAGAAAGCGAGGCGGAGCCTCGCGGGCAGTGGGTTCCCAGGCAGGAGCCTGAGAACCAGGAGTCCGCTCCGCCGTCGCGAGCAGCAACCGTTACTCGCGATGGATGGTAAGAACGCCAACCTACGATCCAAGATATTGCAACCGATCCCAGATCTGGCAACTTTTGCTAGGAGCCGACGTCTCCGGCTGGCCACGACCGTGTTCATTTGGGCATACAGCTGCTGTTTCTTCCCGTGCATCATGAAGGGATTGGCCGCCGGGTTGGTGGTGATAGAGGAACCGTGGAATGAAGTTCGAATGGCCAACAAAATCTTCTAAGACCTTTCGCGCCGGCTCCGAAACAAGATATGCGAGTCCGATATCAACGCATTCCTTTGCAGCCTTCGGTACGGCTGCTCCAGGCCGCGGACTGAAATGAGGTGTCTGTTCGAGCCTAGCGTATGTCCTTGTTTAAAGGAAATCGAAGCGACGTTGACACAGGTCTATAGTGGTCTCGAGCTACCTTGGAACTGTCTGGATCCCACGGTGGGAGACCGTCGTTGTCTGGGGAGCGAAGTTTCGTCCGTACCTATTTTACAGGGGTTAACACTATGCTTGAGTCAGTTTTCTTGCTCGCTGCAAGGATGCCGGATTTGTCGGTATTTCAGTATTCGATCGTGGACAACATCTTCTCCATGACAGTCGCTACCATGGGTGCAGCGGCCCTTTTCCTGTTGTTATCGAGATCTTCGGTGGATGAAGCGTATCGTCCAGCGTTGATGATCAGCGGTTTGGTGGTAACGATCGCGTGTTACCACTACTTCATGATCCGTCACTCGTGGCAGGATGCGTACAAGCTCTCGGGGGATGGCTACACGAGTTCAGGAGCCGCCTTCAACGACTTCTATCGGTACGCAGACTGGATTCTGACCGTACCATTGTTGATGGTCGAATTGGTTGCGGTATTGCGATTGGAGGCTGGCAAGTCCCGTTCGCTGCTGACTCGCCTGGTCGTGGCCGCCGCCCTCATGATCGCCTTGGGTTACCCAGGGGAAGTGATCTCCAATCCCGACGGCTGGACTCAGCGCGTCATTTGGGGCGTTCTTTCTTCCATTCCGTTCTTCTATATTTTGATTGTCCTTTGGTCCGAATTGACGGCATCGATCAATACCCAGCCGGTTGCGGCACGCAAGTTGATCGAAATCGCTCGTTTGGTCATTTTGATCACTTGGGCGGTTTATCCAATTGCCTACGCGTTGGGCGGCACTCCTTCGGCTTTGGCAGCCAAGGCCGCAGGCGCCGGTGATGCGACTGGGATTGTGGGTCTTCAAGTCGGTTACGCGTTTGCGGACATGACAGCGAAGGCTGGTTTTGGTCTGCTGATTTACTTCATCGCTCGCGCCAAGAGCTCGGGTCACGGCAGCGCTGCTTACCAATCAGCCTAAGCCGGAGTTGTTTTTCCGAAGCGACCGCACCCGGTAGGCGGTGTGCGGTCGCGCGGACCCATTTTTTCTCTCGGAGTGCTCGCGTGTTTCTTTCCGCCTTCTACATCGCGATCTGCGTAGCTGTAATGGCAGCGGTACGACTATTAGGAGTGCCCGAGTTTTCGGTTTTGGTTTGTGTGGCAGCTGTTTTGGTGGCGATTCTTGGTGTTCCGCATGGAGGGTTGGACCACTGGACAGGTCGTCGGCTCCTCGCATCTCGGTTCCGCGATTCCTGGTGGATGATGTTTTTCCCCGGGTATCTGTCGGTAGGTGTGGCCGTGGCCGCGGCCTGGTTTGTGTTTCCGCTGGCGACGGTGATCGGATTCTTTCTGCTCTCCGCATGGCATTTCGGTCGCGAAGATCAGCATCGCATTGCCAAGATATCGGGAGGCACGCGCTCTTCGGCAATCCTGGGGCATATCTCGGCCATCGCCTTGGGGGGGCTGGTGATCTGGATTCCTGCTTTGGTTCGCGTCGAGGAGATGACTTGGATGCTGCGGATGATCGTCCCGGAGAATGATGCGGGGACAGTCGAGCAAATCGTTTTCTGCACGCGATCGATCGCAGTGATCTTGTGCCCGGTTGCATTGGTCGCGTGCTTGCTGCAACTGCACCGCGACGGTCAGGATCTCGATGCCTGGGTACCGGTGGCAACCGCAGGAATCGCTGCAAGTGCCCCGATTCTGGTTTCGTTCACCGCCTATTTTTGTCTCTGGCATTCCATTCTGGGTTTGTCCCGTTTGCGAAGCCAGGAGGGTCTGAAGGGTCCTCAATTTGTCGCTTCCATCTTGCCCTTGTCGGTGATGGCTGTGGCAGGGGTGGTCGCTGCGGGTTGGTTTTTTCGGCAGTCGATCGGGACGATTTCAATCGGGACAATGCCCCAATCCCTGCAAACATTGTTCATCGGCTTGTCTGCCATCGCGGTACCCCACTTGCTCTTGCATGCGTGGGCGGATCGAGCGCGACGAGCGTCGTATCGACCGGAGGCGCAGTCATGAATCCAGAGAACGGATCGCTCCAGCAACGCCCCCACGAAGAGGTTCAACGAGTGGATTACATCCTCGTGGGAGGTGGACTGCAAAGCGGGCTCATGGCGTTAGCGATTTCCCATCATCAGCCCCAAGCCAGTTGGATTCTTATCGAACAGCAAGAAAAGCTGGCTGGAAACCACACGTGGTCCTTCCACGCAACCGATATCCCCGAGTCCTGTAGTGCGTGGGCGGAACCTTTAGCCGAATATCGTTGGCCCCGTTATGAAATTCGGGTGGGAGGCCGATTGCGAACCGTGGAGATTCCGTATCGCACGTGCTCCTCTGAACACTTTGCCACGGTAGTGATGCCTTTGACGCAGCATGCACACCGTCGCATTCTCACCAATACCACCGTGGATGAGATCGCTCCGTCGAGGGTGACGCTGAGCGACGGGCGCCGAATCGATGCCACAGCGGTGATCGACAATCGAGGTCCAGCACCCCTGAACGCAGAGAAATTTGCTGGCGGTTTTCAGAAATTCTGGGGCTTTGAGTTGGAATTCAACACCGATTGGCCTCATGCGAATCCAATCATCATGGATGACCAAATCGATCAGCAGGACGGCTTTCGCTTTATCTACACCCTGCCGCTGGAACGCCGCCGCGTGTTGGTCGAGGACACACGGTTCTCGAACACGCCATCGATCGACCGCGAGGAATGTTTGGAAAGGGTCCGTGCCTACGTTATTTCGCGCGGATTCCATGATTGGCGCATCGTTCGCGAGGAGCAGGGTGTGTTGCCGATGCCGACCGCTGGATCACTGCCCGGCTGCGGTCTTCCGATGCTTGCGGGAGGATACCGAGGTGGATGGTTTCACGCTGCGACGGGCTACTCGTTTTCCATGGCGCTACAGGTGGCCGAAAGTGTTGCAACCAATTCAGCGGAGCGATTGCCTGAGGTCTTACAGCAGCTGAGCAATGAACATGCATGGCGAGCGCGGTTCGCTCGATTCCTGAATCGGTTGCTGTTTGAGCTCGTCAAGCCTCAAACGCGATATCAGATCTTTCGGCGTTTTTATCGGGTTCTCGATGAACCATCGATCGCCCGCTTTTACGGCCATCGATTCACTCCCTTTGATGCCTTTCGCATGGTGGTCGGAATCCCTCCCATGGGGCTCCGTCCCTTTCAATTCCTTCGATCCTACACGCGACTCCCCTCCGGTCGTAAAGTCATCCAACCAACCACTCAACCGTACAAGGTGCCGGGATGAACCCACACGTCAAAGAACTCTTGGACCGTTCCTTGTTCGAACCGATGCGCGATTTCAAATGTCGACAAGGAAAACGCATTCGCAGTTCGCTGCTCCAAATCAGTTACGAGATGGCCGGTGGCATCGGAAACGTGCCCGCCTCCGTCAGCGATGCGATTGAAAGTCTACATGCAGGATCCTTGGTCATCGACGATGTCCAAGACGATTCTCGCTCGCGCCGCGGTCAAGTCACGCTGCATCAGAGCATCGGCGTTCCCCTCGCCATCAATGCCGGCAATTGGATGTACTTTCACGCGTTGGAATGCTTGAGCGATTCCCTGTTGCCGGCGGAGATTCGTTCGCGATTGATCGAGGCCATGATCCAAACCGCGCGGCGATGCCACGAGGGGCAAGCGATCGATATCCACGCGCGGGTCGACCAGGTACCGATCGAGCATTGGGAAGATACCACCAGTGCGATCAGCCTCATGAAGACTGGTTCCCTCGTCGAATTGGCAGTGCGAATGGGTTGCATCGCGGCCGATGCGCCGGATCGACTCCTTTCGGTCTTGCCGGTGCTCGGTCGCCGGATCGGAATCGCTCTCCAGATGCGTAATGATCTCGATGAGTTGGCATCGATCGCACAGAGGCGGCATGAAGACCAGACCGAGGATTCGATTCGCGATGACGATCTTCGAAATGCGCGAATGACTTGGCCCTGGGTCTGGGCCAGCCAGCGCATTGGTCATGCACAATGTCGAGAATGGGCGATGCGACTCGACCGGTCGACCCAGGATCGATGGGATGTTGCCTGGGAGTTGTTCCAACTCGTTGGTCAACCTGGTGATCAGATGATCGGTGCGGTGGTTACCGAACAATTGCGATTGCTCGCAGAGCATGTCATCGATCGACGATTCCTCGATGGCATCGGAGAGATCCTGCAGACGATTGAGCGACCGAGTTGGCCGATCGCAATCCTCGAAGGGGTCCATGCGGACCAGACTTCTGAGGTTGCCAGATGATCCATGCGATCTCGCCGGATTCGAATTCTGATACCGACCTGAGAGAGGAAGCCCCTGTGTTCGACGCTACATCGCTGGGACAATCTTCAAGAGTATCGCGGTGCGGTCGGGCGGCGGTGATCGGAAGCGGATTTGGCGGCTTGGCCGCAGCGATCCGATTGCAGGCGATGGGTTTTGAGACGGTCTGTTACGAGTCTCGCGATCGCGCCGGCGGCAGGGCCTATGTCTATCAAGACGCTGGCTATACGTTCGATGCCGGGCCGACGGTCATCACCGCGCCGCACTGCCTCGAAGAGTTGTTCGAACTGGCCGGCGAGTCGATGTCCGACCATGTCGATTTGATTTCGGTGGATCCGATGTATCGCCTGCAGTGGCCCGACGGTATGCGGTTTGACTACAGCAACCAGGAATCCCTTCTGGTCGAACAAATACGGAAATGCTCGCCCAGCGATGTCGAAGGATATTATCGCTTCGCCGATTACACGCGGCGGGTGTTTGAAAAGGGATACCTCCAACTCGGCGCCACTCCCTTCCTGAACTTTCGCGATATGATTCGGTGTGCGCCCGATCTGATGCGGCTGCGAGCCGATCGCAGCGTCTACGCGACCGTCTCCCGCTTCATCAAGCATGAGCAGTTGCGGCAAGCCTTTAGTTTTCATCCCCTGCTGGTCGGGGGGAACCCGATGGAAACCAGCGCGATCTACACCCTCATCCACTGGATCGAACGGCAATGGGGCGTCTTCTTTCCTCGAGGTGGCACGGGGGCTTTGGTCGAGGCCTTGGTCGCTCTGTTCCAGCGGCTCGGAGGGGAGCTGCGTCTGTCGACCCCCGTCGATCGAATATCCGTTCAATCCGATGCACGCGGTGGAACGGTTCATGATGTCTACGATTCTCGCGGTGTGAAAGAACGGTTCGATCTAGTCGTCTCCAACGCCGATATCCATCACACCTATGCGACGCTCTATCGCGATAGCATCGGGGGGAACACCATGCGTCGTCGACTCGAGCGCATGGATTGGTCGATGTCTTTGTTTGTTATGTATTTCGGCACCAAACGGCGCTACCCGGACTTGGCCCACCATACGATCCTGTTCGGCCAGCGCTATCGCGGTTTGCTGAAGGACATTTTTCACGGTCGCTCGCTCCCCGATGACTTCAGCCTGTATTTGCATGCCCCCACTGTGTCCGATCCTGGGATGGCACCGCCGGGAGGGGAGGCATTTTACGTATTGAGTCCCGTACCGCATTTGGGACGTGCCGATATCGACTGGGAGGATACCGCCGGGCGTTATGGCGATACGATTTTGGAATCGCTCGAGCAGCATTTACCGGGCCTGCGAGAGTCGATCGTCACGCGCCGGCACTTTACTCCGAACGATTTCCGCGATCAGCTCAACGCCTACCAAGGCTCCGCCTTTTCGGTGGCGCCGAAATTGACCCAGAGCGCCTACTTTCGACCACACAATAAATCGGAACATATCCCGAACTTGTACATCGTCGGTGGTGGAACCCATCCCGGGGCAGGTGTCCCCGGCGTGGTGAATACAGCCAAGGCTACCCTCGGCATCATCGCTCGGGATTTTGCGAAGGTGCTGAAATGAACCAGCGAGCCACGAACAACAACGAGGGTCAAGACCTGATCGGCCAATCGGAGGATGCCGCAGCCGTGATCCATCGGTCCAGCCGCTCGTTTTCGATCGCTTCGTCGTTTCTCCCCTATGAGATTCGGACCAAGGTATGGGCTCTCTACGCGTGGTGCCGCAGTGTCGATGATGCCGTCGATCATGCGATCAGCCCGTTTGAAGCAACCGAGGCGTTGCGAATATTCGAAGAGGATCTCGCGCGCTGCCAAACCGGTGAATCGCTTTTGCATCCCGCCTCGGAGTGGATCCGACCGTTCATCGCCGCCGGGCAAATCGATGTCCGCCACGCGAGGGAGTTAGTCGAGGGGATGCGCATGGACCTCGAGGGGTTCACGGTCAATACCATCGAGGACTTGGAACGGTACTGTTACCATGCCGCGGGAACCGTGGGTTTGATGATGACCTCTCTGATGGGAGTCAAGGACCGATCTGCGGTTCGGCATGCGGTGTCCTTGGGGGTCGCGATGCAGATGACGAACATCGCCCGCGATGTGCTCGAGGATGCCGAGCGAGGTCGATCGTACTTGCCGGGTATCGCCAAGGTTTTGGAGGCGGAACCGGATCGAATTTCGCAATCCGTCGCCGAAATCCTCGCCCTCGCCGAAGTGCGGTACCATGTAGCGTTGAGAGGCCTTCACTATCTGCCGTGGAGATGCCGAATAGCCATCCGGGTGGCGCTCGAAGTGTACCGAGAAATCGGGCGCGAGATTCAGCGAAACGGTTGTTCAGTGATGCGCGGGCGAACCGTGATCAGCAAGCGACGTTTGGCTTGGGTTTCCACGAGAGCGTTACTGTCGGCGATGAATACCAATTTTGTCATGACGCTGCAGAGCGGCATGAAGTGGAACCCGTTTTCTTTCCAGGAGCTAACTATGACCGAATCATCCGATTCCCCGAATTCGTTTCTTCCATGCACTTCGAACCAGGCGAAACAGGTCGCATTCCTGGGTCTGTCGTTGACCTCGATCATGGCAACGGCCTTGTTCTTCCTGGTCTACATCAATCCAAAGGAAGAGGATTACTCGTATCTGCCGTTGATTTATGCTGGCGTGTCGGCCGCAGCGGCGGTACTGTTCCATCGATTGTCGGCCCGGTACGACGAACCTAGCGCCGAACCGGCATCGTAGATTGTTCCGGTCCGACCCCCTTTGCTCTGAAATCGATCGCCGAAAGACTTCGACTCCTACCCCGATTGCCTTTGGCACGAGAGAGGAGTCGGTACGAGAGAGAAGTCGGTGAAGAGGAAACAATCTTCCAATCGATGGAGAGACCCATTGGATGTGGAACTTTTGAACAACCAAGTCAGAAGATGGCTGAGGACGCAAAACGCCAGAGTCGCAGATGAACCGATTCTAGGGAAAGTGCGTCGAGCGCACATCGATTGGCGAAGCGAGAGGAGCTGTACAACTGTTGGAAATCTCTGAAAAGAGGCCAGAGAATCGTATACTAAAAGCGACGCGGAGCCTTGCGGGCAGTAGGTTCATAGGCTGGAGCCTTTGAATCCGGAGTAACGATCCAAATCAACCAGGGTTCCTTTTTCCTCCGCGATCTGGCAATCGATCTAATGTTGCTCTCGCAATGACATTGCCATCATCAGTATTCACGACCCAGCAGGAATAGGCCCAGTCGTCCTCAACACAGGCGGTACGGACTGCCGCCTCAACTCGGCTGACGACCGAATCCATGTCCTCAGCGATGTGTCTCACGGGCGCCAAACGCCCCGGCGGACCTCCATCCGCATACTCGATTCGGCCAACACGAATGAGCCCGTGGCTATTCAGTTTTTGAAGGCTGGCGAAGGCGGCTTGCAGGTCCGAAGCCGCAGGAGCCCAGTCAGGCGTGGGCGGCGGGTTCGATCGGATTCCGAGATGGATCAGTACCCAGACCAAGTCGACGTCGCCTGATAGGCCGTCGATTAGAAGTTCAAGCTCACCCAAGGTTAGATTCACGCCTGTCACACATTTCTCTTCGTCGGGATAAAGAATCCATGTAAGTCCTACCATCACCCAGTGGCCGCCAAAATGGTTTCTAAAATTGAGCGCGGCCGACCGGCCACTTCGGTGCATGGTTATGTTCTGGCTGTTTTTCGTGCTCGTGCTCGTGCTCGTGCTCGTGCTCGTGCTCGATCGATTTTTCAATTGTATCATTCCATCCTGGTCAACGCGCCGCTCGGGTGGGAATCTGCTAATGGATTGGCTAACGGAGATCAGGAGCATGATCCGCGAGTTGGGGAACGGCGGTTCGCGGGCCATAACGGATGTCGCGTTGATGCCATGCACGCGAAGCGTTCGATTACGAGCACGAGCACCGTCGGCCACGGCGGACTGAGCACGAGCACGATGGGATCCTGTGGTCGCGTTGGCCAGAATTTGGTTTTCTACGGATCGGCCTGAACCCTGGAAGCTGCATCCGTGCAGCCTATGACGCAGAGTGGCCTTGACCCAAAGTTCGATGATATCGGGCACTTGCGAGCCGATCAATCAACGGAGGGAGTGATAGGGTGGTTCGGTCTATTCTCACTATCCCCTGGTTTCAAGAGTTCACACGAATCGTTCGAATCCTACCGCCTCCAACGACATCAACCTGGGCATAACCGGAACCTTCAAACCCCCATTGTTTTGGCGACTCGCGCGACTCGAAAAACGACTCGATTTTTGGTGCACGACGCGAAATGCAACGCCACAGAGACGATGCACCGCGCCCGCATGAGCGAACCAGAAAGCCAGCTTCGCAGGGAGCACAAGGTAGTAAGTTGACGGTAACCCACATCTGGCAATGCGACGCGTGTCCTGGAGAGCACTACTGACTACTCTCTCCAGTCTACTTTCTCTTTGCTTCTTGGGCCCAAAGCCTAAGAGGCAAAGCGGAGAGGACAGGAACCGAATTTTTTCATGTTTTCCCTGTGGTTTAGAAGAGTTCGAGAGACACCTGAAAATGGATTGCTGAACGTGGTCAGGTGGTCAGTAGGAGCGCGAAATCCAGGTCGGGGAACGATCAAGCAACGATTGGGCGAATTTTTCAAGAGCATGGCCAAACGAAGTCGTTTGATAAATGCCGACAGACGCAAAGTAGGTAGCAAGAGCACCGACGGTAAACCGGCCAAGCAATTGTCTGGCGATCACAGCGATGATAGAATGGTTCAAGGAGGGGACATATGTCACTTGAAACATTAATCGGTGGACTTTCGCGCGATGAACAGATTGTCGCCATGGAACTACTTTGGAAACGGCTAACGACCGAAGATCCCTCTGCTAGGCCACCAGAATGGCATCGAAGCGTTGTTGCAGAACGCGTGGCCGCTGTAGAGCGAGGAGATGACACCCTTTCTGATTGGGCGGACGCCAAAAAGCGTCTTGCGGATCGTCTTCGATGAGAATCAAGATCTCCGGTGGCGCAGAACGCGACATTGAGGAAGGTTGCGATTTTTACGGGGATATCGATCCGAACCTAGCAACTTACTTCCATGACAGCATCGCGGCAGATATCGACTCATTGTTGTTGTATGCAGGAGTTCACGCCAAGTCGGACGGTTGGCACTATACGTTCGCGTCACGGTTTCCGTTCGTAATTTGGTATGGGATCATCAAAGACATTGTGGTTGTCTATGCCGTGCTAGACGGCAGACGCGATCCAGAACGCAACGCGAAGGCGCTCCGTCAACGGCGGCTAAAAAACGAATGATTTTGTGACCAACGGTTGTAGGCGAAGAATCTAACGGATAAAGCCAAATCGGATTGGCAAGTGATCTTGGGGCTAAGTCGCTACGGTGGGCTTCGGACACCTTCGGAAACGTTGTCGCTTCGTTGGGACGACATCGATTGGGAGCTGAACCGGATGAGCATTCCAGAGCCAAAGGTCGAGCATCACGAAGGCCGCGGGATTCGTAGCTGCCCGATCTTTCCGGAGCTACGACCGATCCACGACGAAGCCTTCGAGATCTTTGGGGAATGTTGCGGATCTCTCCGATGTCCGCAGTCGTGGATTTCGGAGAAATCCACGACACTCGGCAGCCAACACGGCGATGGGCAGTAAGAAAGCCAACCTACTGAGTGAATTGTGAACGGAGAATTGAGAATTGAAATCCATGCGGGTCGGCGTGTTCTTAATAATTCTCCATTCTCAATTCCTAGGTTACCGAGGATGATTTTGCATGAGGGGCTGGGGCGAAGACGGTGATGGTCACGTAGGGTACGTGCAGCAGTCGTGGTCGCCATCCGAACAACCCCCAATCGCATTGACCGCATCCATAAACCAACCCGCGTCGACCATTAAACCGACCGTGGAACGTACCTTGGCCTTGTCAACGTGGTCCATCGCTCCTAGGTACGTTGCGCGGTCCTTGCCCCTGTGGCTGTTCGCGAAATGATGAGCAGGGCAAAACGATCGCGGTCCAGGCAATGATTACCTGGACCGCTTCACGTACCCTACGTATCCAAGGTCGATAAGCTAAAAAGGAAAAAGGGTTACTTCTTCATCCGCCTCTTCGCCATGAGCCCACCTAAACCAAATAACGTCCCTATCACCATCATGCTTGGCTCAGGCACTACAGGTGGTGGGACGTCTGGAGACAGACTTGCGACGCGAAAACCCATGTAGATGCTGTTGTCCCAATAGTCGCCAGGGCCGGCGCTGATGCGCCTCGACGACAACAGGTCGCTGGAGCCGAAGTACCAGAAGCCGCCGCGGACCCCCCGACCAGAAGAACCGCTACTATTAGCCAAGTCCTGCGAACTCTCTTCCCATTCCCAGGCATTGCCACCAAGGCCCATCACGCCATAAGGACTTAAGCCACCGGCTTGGTCCACATCCGCAGGGCCAGTTGGAGAGGCTTCACCAGATTCCGTGTATACCGCCGTATCAGAATCTGTGCCGCTTGTTACAGCTGTGGGCCGGGTATCACTACCAGTGGCGTAATCCCAGTAGCCCCCTATTCCTACACCCGACTTATTCGGATCGTAATACGCTGCCTTGTACCACTCGTTGTAGCTCGGCAACACGTACTTCGCTCGAATGCTGCGATACGGATTCGATGAGTCGTAATCAGCGGTATCAGCCGAAGTCCATAATTCGATGTTGTCGTTGACGCCATCAGAGATAAAGTTGTAAGCGGCAGAGCCGCCTGTGCTCGTATTGAGCCAATTGACGAACCGGGCCGCTTGGTTCCATGAAACGTGTGTCGCTGGCTTCGCTGCGCCACGGATGTCCGGGGTAAACGCCAAATTGTTGGCCGTGCCAAAGTTCGCGTTGTACTTGGTGATCATGTCCTCGCTGACCTCGAACTTGCCAAGTCCATACTCGTATCCCACGGCACCTGCAGGATTTGGATCCCCGGTGATATCGGCTGCATTGTTTGGGTTACCGATCGTCACAAACTCCATCTGGAACGCATTAGCACCAGAGCCGAACGAAACAACACCAGCGAAGCTCGGGACGGCCATGCTGACCACAGCAGCCAAGGCACCTGCGGCAACACTCAAACGCGTCCAACGCCCATGAAACAAATGAAATCGTCTCATCTCAAAACCTTTCTCAAAACCTACACAGAACGGTACCTTCCTGGCAGGAAATCCAATCGGCCTTGAATAGACACGTTTTTTTACTACCCCCCTTTTTCGGAAAAAGGCGCATTACCGTTAAGAATTGCAAAATCATTAGAAAAAATTTAGATGTCCGTCGTTTTTGTGGATGCGGATACCCCGAGGGTCGTCAGAGCACGGAATCACCTCGTTCGAATCCAACCGCCTCTGCCAGCGTGCATCGGTGCCAGACGGGGACGTGCAAAACCCTAGTGTTTTGACGACTCGAGCGACTCGAAAAACGACTCGATTTGGGCAGCGCGACGCGAAATCCGACGCGCGCCCACTGTGAAGATTCTCATTGGACTTAAGGTGTAAATGCGTATACACTTTGGTATCACATTTTTCGGGAGGTACATCAATGCAAAAGATGCTCATTAAGCACGGAAATAGCCTGGCACTGGTAATCGATAAGCCGATTCTTGAACTCCTGCAGATTTCGCAGGACACTCCGCTGGAGATAAGCACCAATGGAGACCATTTGTTAGTGAAGCCTTGCCGGGATCCAGACCGAAAAAAGAGGCTCAAACAGAGCCTTAAGACTATCAATGGGAAATTCGCAAACGATCTTCGCAAGCTGGCCGAGTGATGTCTTCGATCGAGTTTCTTGAGCTTTCGGATGTCCTTGAGATTCATGCCGATCAGATATTTCACTACGGCGGCACCGTTGAATTGCGCGATGCAGGACTTCTCGAATCGGCGATTGAGCAACCAAGGGCGACGTTTGGAGGGCAATTCCTGCACGCCTATCCCTTCGAGATGGCTGCGGCGTAGCTATTTCATATCGTCAACAACCATCCATTTGTCGACGGGAACAAAAGAACCGGAACCGTAGCATCTCTCCTGTTTTTAGACTGGAATAATATCGATTTCAATTGCCGAGAGGGAGAGCTTGCGGATTTGACACTATCCGTCGCCACGGGAAATCGTACTAAGAAAGAGATTGCTGCATTCTTTCATGAACGATCATCTTGGAAATCGACCTAGGCGGTTCTTATTTCCGAGCGGACCTCGGCAACGACGCTCCACAAACGGATCGAATTCGCACGGCGGTTCATGCACGATGTGGTCGACAAGCGGATGAAGAAGGCCAACCCGGTCTGGCAAGTGATCTTGGGGCTAAGTCGCTACGGTGGGCTTCGGACACCCTCGGAAACACTCTCGCTTCGCTGGGACGACATCGATTGGGAGCTGAACCGGATGAGCATCCCGGAGCCAAAAGTCGAGCACCACGAAGGTCGCGGCATTCGTAGTTGCCCGATCTTTCCCGAGCTGCGACCGATCCTCGACGAAGCGTTCGAGATCTTTGGGGACAAAAGCGAATATGTGGTTGCCGCACCGCAGTACCGAGCGGCAGCCAACACAGCGATGGGTTGGAAGAACGCCAACCTACGCAGCGAGATGACGCGACTACTGCGCCGCGCCGGCGTCTCGGGTTGGCCACGATTGTTCCACTCGATGCGTGCCAGCAGACAGACCGAACTGCAGCGAGAGTTCCCGTTGCATGTGGTTTGCTCTTGGCTCGGCGCCGCCGCTGTTCGTTAAACCTGTATTCAGCTAGCCGTCGGGGGTTACTTCACCATCAGAACCTGCGGCGGCATCCAGGTACCGTCGAGTACGGCCTGCTCCGCCCAGTAGACGCGGATGTAGAGTGAGAACTTGCCGTCCGGCGCGGGCACCCAGTTGCTTTCCTTGTCCTTGCCAGGAGACTTAGCGCCGAAGTACAAGGTGAGCGAACCGTCTGGGTTGTATTTCAGAAACGATTTACTCTTGGTGCCCAGCGAGTAGCGTTTCAGCATGTTCGCATGGAAGACATGTTTTTCGTTGTAGAGAGTCAGCGACCAGAAGCCTTGGACCGGTGGTTCCTGGCCTTTCGCAAAGGTCACGGTGTAATTGTTTTGGCCGTGGAGCTGCTGGCCTTCGCTGTCGTAATCGCGGTAAATGTACTTCGTCTCGTCGGGTTTGTTGTCATACATGTTCGACTTGGCGGTAGCGGTGCGGTTGAGGTAGTCGGTGCCCCACCGCGCGTTGTTCACGGGTGAGAACCAGCCATTGCCAGCGGAGCGGCCATTGTATTTCCACTGGAACATCGGGTCGATGATGTCCTTGTCGGCAGCGACGAAAGCTTCTACCAACGCTTGCTTGGTCGCCGGGTCTTTCTCGGCGGCCTCGAATACGGAATTGATCCAGGCGTAAAGGGCTTCCTCGCCGGGAAGCGGGGCAACCAGTTTCATCACTCCTGGAAGCTGGTCATAGAACTTCTCCGGAACGACCCACTTGGTCTCGCCCCCGGGACCTGCCGGCGCCGGGAAGTTCGGCAGCTTGCTCCAGTCCGTATTCTTCATCTTGCCGTCGAACTGACTGAGGGGATAGAACATGACCTGATTGATCAGCGGCTGAACAGCCTTGGTGTCCTCGGCAGTGTCTTTCTTAAATATGCGAGGGATGGCAAATCCCAACTCCGTTGAAGAACGCACCACCGCCGTGATGCCAGCGGGGGTCTCGCCCTTCCAGCTGGGTCCCACCATCATGTAGAAGCCGGGTTTCGTGCCGTAGGGCTTACCGATTTCGGCAATTTCGTCCGTACGCGCGTCATACAGCGCATAAACCCAAAAGCGATCGCCAAAATCCGGCACTTGAAAAACCACGGGGTCTTTGTCGAGCGCGAAGTACCCAGCGCCATACACCACGTCTTGGTTGGGGCAGGTGACGAAGGTTTGCTCCGGCTTGACGTAATCGGTCAACATCGCCGTTTGGCCAATCGGCGCCATGGGTACCATGCCGCCGTTGAGCCCCGCCACGTTGCCGTTCTGGCTAGTCACATAGGCGAATCCGGCGCGGCGGTTGTGCGAGTTGACCAGCGGATAGCCCCAGACATAGGCCATGCGGCCGACCATCTGGACATATTCCGTGGTCATCAACGTTCCCGCGGCCGGGCCGGGAACGTCGGCGGGGGTCTTGGGCAACGGTACTTGCTGCGCTTGTGCGGCCGTAAAAGCCAGCGCGCATGCGAGCGCCGCGGCGATGGGGGTTGGTGTTCGGGTGATTTTCATCGGGATCTCCCTTTTATTGAAGGTGTGATGGAACTTTTCAATGCCCGCTAAGACCCTGGCAATGACCGAGTGCGAGAAAAGGAATTTACGTAAGTAACAACAGTCGACCGATCCCTCCGATACCGTTTCAGATTGCTGAATCGATTGAGGCAACATCGACACATTCCGTTTCCAGTTGGCCTCGCCCGCACAATTCAGTCCCAAATCGGTCGCCTTGGACGCGAGGAGCATATCATAAATTACTGCACATGACTAAACCGAACCACGCGCGATCTCGAAAAACCGATTCTTGTCCTTATTGACTTTGCCTTCCATTGCCTGCGGCAATCAGAAGTGGGATCGATGAGGCCGCGAGTATCCCACCTGCCGAAGGTTGAATACCACGAAGGACATGGCGTTCGTAGTTGCCCTATCTTCCCCGAGCTGAGACCGATCCTCGACGAAGCGTTTGAGATGTTCGGCGACAAGAGCAGGTATGTGGTCGCTGCTCCCCATTACCGCGCTGCCGCCAACACGGCGATGGGCTGGAAGAATGCCGACCCAATAAGCGTGATGACGCGACTGTTACGCCGCGACGGCGTCTCGGTTTGGCCGCGATTGTTTCACTCGATGCGAGCCCGCCGGCAAACGGAACAATAACGCGAGTTTTCGTCCCACGTCGTTTGCAGTTGGCTGGGCAACTCGCCACGCATAGCTCAGCTCAGTTACTTGCTTGTTACCGAGGATGATTTTGAGAAGGCCGCAGGATTGTCGACTACGGCTCGCGAGGTACTCCGACGGCACACTTTGACATGATCCATGAACTAATCCGGTCTATATCTTCTGCCAATTCCTTCGGGCCGCGGATCCTGAGCATGGCAAACTCATCGTCGAGCGAATCAACGGTTACCACTAAGTCTTTCGTCATTTCTTCAATCGCCATGGGCAGATATCGGTCAAGCAATTTTGCCTGAAGCGCACCACAAAGAGCACTCGACTCTAAATCCTCAGTTGCTCCAAAGATTCTCGGTGGCATGGGCCCGACACCTCGAGCTACGGCGCTGAGTATGCGTTCCTCAAGCGACACTGGCAGGTTCTCAGGTACTTGAATCGCGATATAGTTGCCCTTAAACATCCAGCATATACCGTTGATTAAGTGAAGTCCTTTTTCTATCTCTTCTGACTTAGCATCCTTGTCTAGAACGAAAATGATCTGCATAGCGCGAGAACTGTTTTCTACCCGGGAGATATTGGCTTGCCTTTGTACTTGCGACGAGAATCGCCTTGAAACAACAACCAAGCGTTTCCCGGCTTAAGCACATACCCCTTCATTCGTTCGATGCTCATCGACTCCATGTCGAACACGCTGTAAACGAGCCCCCGATTTTCATTTTCCCAACGACGCTAGCGAATTGCACGACGCGAGATGCAACGCCGCAGAGACCATGCACCGAGCCAGCATGAGCAAACCAGAAAGCCAGCGTTGCAGAGAGCACAAGGTAGAAAGTTAACGTTAGCCCACATCTGGAGATGCGACGCGTGTTCTGGAGAGCACTACTGTCCACTCTCTCCAGTAAACTCTCTCCAGTCTACTTTCTCTTTGCCTCTTAGGACCAAAGCCCAAGAGGCAAAACGGAGAGGACAGGATTTGAACCTGCGGTAAGGAGTTAACCCTACGCCGAATTAGCAATCCGGTGCTTTAGACCACTCAGCCACCTCTCCAATTCGTCGGCCATCTTCGATGAGGATCTACGCAATCGCGTTCACCTACACGAGGATAACCCAACCCACTCCCCTCGAACAGGAGCTACAAGGCCCTTCTAGTTTGCCAGATTTTCTCGGCTTTGCAAGCCTCTTTCGACAGCAACCTGCACCATGGCCCCCCAACTCCAAATTCCCCCAATCCGCCGGCGTCTCCGATCTCCTCTAGCTTACCCCATCCCCGAACAATTCCTAGAAATCAGACACTTGATCTGGAGTCCCAGTTCACGGCTTTGCTATGGTCCCACCCCAGGAGAAGTTCAACGCGCATTCCCATGCTCGGCCTTTTCCTGAATTCCGTTCCCAGACCAAGGCCCTTCCGTTCAAGGCCCCTCCGTATGATGACTCGTTCCGAGAACGAATCCAATCCCATTTCCCACAGGCTCGGTCGCTCACGCCCAAGACTCGTGTGGATCGGGTTTCTCTGCGCCGGATTGGCACCCTGCGGAGGGTGTACCGATGGCCCGTTCTTTCACATGAAGAAACTCAATCCCTACATTCAAAACCAATGGCGCCAGGATCGAGAAAAGGTCGTTGTCCCCTCCCAACGGATCGCCGAGATTCGTTTGCTGAAAAGCCAAATCGCTTCGATGACCAACGACGAACAAGCCAAGTGGATTCGGGACTTGGACGAGCTCGTTCAGCATGAATCAAGTTCCGAGATTCGGCGCGAAGCCGTCCTCGCCCTCAAACCGGTCAACGATCGACCCGATGCGTTGGTTGCAATGACCCGCCTCACGAAAGACAAAAATGACTTCGTTCGACTAGCCGTGGTGGACGCGTTGCACAAAAGCCCCTCCGACGAAGCGGGCCGTACACTCCTCAACATGGCCGCATCCGATCCCAGCAACAATATTCGCCTGAAAGCCACGCAAGCACTCGGCGGGCACCGCTCACCTGAGATCAAGCAGTACCTTGCTAACAAGCTGGAAGATCGGAACCCCGCCATGCAATACCACGTCTCCTTGGCCTTAAAGGAATACACCGGCAAGAATTACGGCGGCGACATGGAAGCGTGGAAAGGCTATTTGGCGGGCGAAAATGTTCCTGAACCCCGCACCTCGATCGCCGAAACGCTCGAGTCTCTTCTCCCGATCACCCGGTAATCTTCTCACCGTTTGCGTTCAATGCTATCAAAGCCCGAGCGTTCCGATTTTTCCGGTTGTAATCATTGCATCGACCGGAAGACGCTCGCCGATAGACAACCCGTACGTCCAGACGATATCGCCACCCCAGCCCTTGTCGATTCTCTATGCCGTTGCCCTTTTGCTGTCGGTTCACCGCCCCTCTGGCGTTGCTGATACCCCTGACTTTTAATTTCTGCAGCCCGATGGCTTGGGGGCAATCACCAAAACTACTTCTCCCCCAAAAGACCGATTCGCGTCCTTCGGATCCAAATCCGCCTTCCGTGACGTCAACGACCGAACTCCACATCGGCGATCCTGAAACAACCCATCAACCTTCGAAGGCCCAACCGCGGCCGTTTCGTCCCAATGCCGCCCGTGAGAGAAACGTTTTCAACGACCACCATGGGAACGAACCTGTAGATCCGCTCATGATGGGTTGGATTCTCTCGGATCTCCAAGTGGTATGCCACCCCGATGGCCTGATTGATGGCCGATTTCAACATGCAGAACCAATCCTATTGGAAAGCTTTGGGAATGAAGCGATTGATCGATCGATCGATGAAGACACCCGAACCGACGTGGCTTTGAACGCATCGCGAGTTCCTGCGATTTTGACCAAGTCCATTCCGGCACAAACACGCATATGGAACCAAGGTGACCGTCCGCGGTTTCGCAAAATCGCGGTCCTGGATCCGAGCCAACTAGAAACGTCGGACGAAGATCTGGCAACGCAGGATTCCTCGCCAGTCGATGAGTCTCAGCCCATCGATGAAAACATTGTGATCGATGAATCCCGGCTACCGTCCAAAGAAGGGATCGATCACATTCAATGCGGCGATTTGGGAGAGGAAAGTCATGAGCCTTCGTGCGATATCCCTCGGAGGAAAACAGGTCCAGACGAATCCGCATCGAACGAGGATTCATCAGTAAAGATCGGAAGCCCTGCCAGATCCCCCGCCGAACCTCCACGTCTGCAACACCCCGTAGAGGAAGCTGCTCCCAAACGATTGGGGACCGGACGCAAGCTTCGAACGCCGATCGATCCTTCGCGAACATCCGAGCCCGCGCGAACCATCGAACCTGAGGCACCGAAGAAGGAAGCCAGCGACTCCGGTAACAGCCCGAAGCCCCTTCTTTTTAAGCTTGCGAACACAAAGTCCAATCCATCCGGGGCGCGCGGCCCATCCAAAGAGACCAATTCTTCATTGCAGCCCGTCCCTAAAACCAACGTCCTGCCGGAAGCATCGCTAGACTCCGATCCCGGGACGCCATATGAGTCGGACGACGGTCGTGATCCTGCGAGTGACGCTCCGAGTGATCCTGCAATAACGAGTGACAATGCAGCAGAGGCCGAGGATCGTCAGGCGAGCGACCCGTCTCGAGAAACGCATCGAGCCACACCTCGGAGTCTTCCCTTGCGGAAGACAGCCGACGAGGACATGCAAGAATACCTCGCGGAAGAAGAACCGTCTGGAAGTTCGCGAAGCTCGGATCGGGCACTTCAAGGAGTCGATGCGGAACTGGCAAAAAAACCGAATAGCTATGGGGAAGAGGGAGGTTCACAGCTTGAACCTTCGAAACCATCGGCTGCCCCGAAGCGGATAGAGATCACAGGCACACCCGAACAACAACGCCGAATGAAACGCGTTCAGCAATGTCTGGACCACTATTTGACGAACCCTGAAACGACTGCCGCGCGCTCTCCCTGGGCAGTGATGCATGCGGTCCTCGCGTTTGGCAGTGAATACGAACTGATCGGCCCAAAAGGGCGCGTCAATGCAATCGGTTGGATGTGCCATAATGGTCTGTGCCGCACGCAGCGGATGTTTACACCGCGCGGCGATTCCTTCGTCCCCAATATTGGTGGAGGTGTGCAAGGCCACCAAGGACAGTTCCTCGCCATCCTCGCGCAATGCCAGGTCCCTCCCGATTATCCGATCCAAATCGGCGATAACGCCTTCAAAGTCGAAGACTTGGTGCGCTATGAGATGGCGACTTGCCAAGAAAACTCCGAGCTCACATTCAAACTGATCGGATTGTCGTATTACCTCGATTCGAACAAACAGTGGAGAGCCAACGACGGCAAGGCGTGGAACATCCAGAAGCTTATTCAAGAAGAACTGAAACAGCCCATCGTGGGCGCGGCTTGCGGTGGTACCCACCGACTGATGGGATTGTCCTTTGCGATCAAGCAGCGCGTGTTGCAGGGGCAGCCTGTGGAGGGTCAATACGTGCGGGCTGCCAAGTTTGTCAACGAATACATCAACTACACATGGCGTCTACAGAATCCCGATGGCAGCTTTAGCACCAATTGGTACGAGAGTCGGGGCAATGAACCAAAAGAAGAGCGCAAGGTTCAAACTTCGGGTCATATGCTGGAGTGGTTGATGTTTAACGTCAGCGACAGCGAACTGCGCAGCCCACGCGTACAGAAAGCGGTCGATTTTCTGCTGAACCACATTTACGACAAGCGGGATAAAAAATGGCCTATCGGTCCTCGTGGCCATGCAACACGCGCCCTAGCCTTGTACGCGGCTCGCATGTCCGAACCGCTCGACGATAGCAAGAACTCGGCGGCGACCTCCAATATGGCGCCGGAAGCAACGACAAACGTTACGTCGAAGGGACCGACGACGCCGAAGACCAAATCGGTCCAAACTCCAGCAAACCGAGTGCCAACCGCACAGCGCCCGTTGAACCGTCCTAAACGCTAGTTTTGAAGTTGCGCTTTTCGATTGTCTCGGAGTTTCAATCGATTTTTTCCCTGGCGTTTCCGTGCTCGTGCTCGTGCTCGTGCTCGTGCTCGTGCTCGAAGAAGCTCGTTCGATTACGAGCAGGAGAAAAAGCCATAACGCGCGACTTCAAAAGCGACAGCTCGGACCCTCGCGGCTGTCCCGTAGCGCATGAGCCCGCTAAGACAAATAAACTCTCACTGCAAGAGAATCACTCCGGTTCCAGATTTCGGAACTCGAAGTCCCGATACCATACTTGGCTGCCGTGGTCGGTCAGCATCATGCGGCCCTTGCGGTTCTTCCCAAAATTTTCGACATCGTTGAACTTGCTCTCGGCGACACGGCGTTCCCATTCGGCATCCCCTACCATGGCACTCACGACGCAAACGCCGTTGAGCCAATGCTCGATACGGTTGTCCTGGACAAAGATCTTCGCGTCATTCCATTCCCCCACCGGCCGCGCTTCTGCTTCTTCGGACGGTGCGTACAAGTCGTACAGGGCTGCTGTCTTATTATTGGGATCAACGGGTTTTCCATTGGGATCATAGATCTGGTACTCGCAACCGAGCGTTCGATCGCCGTACGTGCGAACTCGATACTTGAGACCGCTATTGCCGCCGGGAGCGATCTTCCACTGGAATCTCAATTCGAAATCGCCAAACTCCGCACGTGTCACGATGTGACCACCGGTTGTCCCGTTTTTGCGAAGAAAGATCATGCCATCGTCGGCTTGCCAGCCATCCGGCACGTTCTGTCCATCGACTGTCATCCAACCATCGAGCGATTTTCCTCGCCATACGTCCGAGTCAGACGATGAATGGAAGGCATGAGGTGTTGGTTCATTTCCCAACAGCGATCGGGCAGAAAAAATTGCCAATGAGCAGGTCCCTAAATGGGCCAACCAGCGGCGCCGGGTAAGACAACCGGTTTTAGGTGGGGCAGGGAAGGGGACAAGCATGTGGGATCAAGCTCGGAGTAGGAACGGCACGGGCAGATTATGGTCTGGGAAGGAAAACGATGCGCCACCTGGTTGTGTTGGTTCGATGATGGCTAGGTTCATTTTTAAAGTCAGGTTATTTCGGCTTCTCTCGTACTCGTACTCAATGGAATGGTACTCGTACTCGCACTCGATGCGGTATCGTCGCGGTATGGTCGAATACGAGTACCGCTAACGCTGAGTTCGAGTACGAAAAAAGCTGGGACAAAAAGCTGGGACAATACGGATTGGGGCTCCGCGAGATTCGAAAAGCACAACTTCAAAACGTGTGCATGGAATCCTATTTGCAATCCCATGTTACACGAGGATCGACTTCCCCACAGCATTTGCAATCGTTGAGACGCCTTATCCATTCGTCCCATCGGTGTGAGTCGCCAGTAGGAGTCACAACTCGCTGCGTCCGCAAGCGACCCGTTGATCGCCTCTCGATCTCTATCCGTGAACTCGATTTGCGAGTCGGTGAGAAACGAGAATCATTTGCGCTCTTACGGCCATGAAGTTTGATTCGAACTCTCAAAATACCCTTGGCACGTGATCGCAGAACCAAGAAAACGTGATAGGATTCGAATCGTTTATGTCTTGGACCCTAAGGCAAACGTAGAGAAACATTGCCGTCCATCCCTCCTGTCGAACCAATACCACTATCCTCCGCTTGGAGAGTTTTCATGTCCGACGCAGTATCACCGTATACGTCGACTACTGACATTCCGCTGATGGAACCGAATCGTTTTCGGCCGCTACGGATTTGGATACCGATTCTGCTTTTGCCGCTGATGGGCTTGATGCGATTCATTCCGGATCTGGTTCCGAATGCACCTTCCAATATTTGGATGGTGAGTGCTTTTGGACCGTTTTTGGTTGGCGTCGTCGTCGTTCTGTGGTGGCTGCTTTTCAGCCGAGCTCGTTGGTATGAACGTATTCTTGGGGTCGTTGGGATCGTAGCCGCAATCATCGCGGAACAACTCCTTTGCCACTATTCGATGCGTGGACCACTCATGATCGTGATGACCATTCCTATGGCCATCGTTGCGTTTGCGATCGGTGCCATTCTTTTCGGACGGCGATTGTCGATCCGTCGAACATGGATCGCGATTGCTTTAGCTTTTCTGGGTGCGGGTTTCTCGTCCTTGCTGAAGACAGATGGGGTTTGGGGCAACTTTTCCTTTGGCATCGATTGGCGATGGAACGAGACGTCCGAAGAGAAATTGCTGGCCAAACTGAAGTCGAAAGAGCCAGAACCTGCCGGAGATGTCGCCATTGAATCTGTCTCTTTCAAGTCTCCTGAATGGCCAGGCTTTCGGGGTCCTGATAGCAATGGCGTTCAACATGGCAAAACGTTTCGAAGCGACTGGACGGCGAATCCTCCTAAGGAGTTGTGGCGCATCCCCGTCGGACCAGCTTGGAGTTCGTTCGCGGTTGCAGGAAATTATCTCATTACGCAGGAGCAGCGTGGCGATCAAGAATCCGTCGTGTGTTACGATGCCAACACGGGCAAACAGCTCTGGGAACACAGTATGGCTTCTCGATTTTTTGAAGCGTTAGGAGGGCTCGGTCCACGCGCGACGCCGACCATCGCCGACGGATTCGTTTTTGCGCAGGGTGCCGAAGGCTGGTTGATCAAGCTCAATGCATCGAACGGCGAACTGGTTTGGAAAATCGATCTGCGCAAGGAAGCCGATCGCGAGCCTCCCATGTGGGGTTTTTCCGCTTCGCCATTCGTTCACAACGGGTTGGTCGTCGTGCATGCTGGAGGTAAGGGGGACAAGGGGGTCTTGGCCTTCAAAACAGACGATGGTTCACTGGCTTGGTCTGCTCCTGCGGGAGAGATGTCCTACGGCTCGGTGCAACTGGCCAAAGTACTCGGTAAGACGTACTTGGCACTTCTGTCCGATACCGGAGCCCACTTTTGGGAACCCGAAACTGGCAAGAGTGTTCTGGAATACGAATGGAAGCATCAAGGCTATCGCGCTCTCCAGCCGCAAATTGTCAATGGGGACAAATTATTGATCCCGACAGGAATGGGTTCCGGCACCCGACTGGTTCAACTCTCTGAATCGGGATTGTCGGGATTGAAGGGGGAGGAATTATGGACATCGTTAGAGATGAAGCCCGATTTCAATGACTTGCTCGTTCATGACGGCTATGTGTATGGATTCGACAATGCCATTTTTGCCTGTATCGATCTTGAGGATGGCAAACGCAAATGGAAAGGTGGCCGTTACGAGAAGGGGCAAGCGTTGTTGCTGGAGGATTCCGGATTGATCGTGGTGGTGAGTGAACGGGGGGAATTGGTTCTGTTGCGCGCCAATCCGAACAAGCTCGAAGAACTTGCCAAAATCCCTTCCATGGATGGCAAGACGTGGAACCATCCGGTGGTTGTCGGGGATCGGTTGTTCCTTCGCAATGCGGAAGAAGCCGTTTGTTACCAACTCTCGAGCGAACCGTAGCCAAACTTGGAATGGCGAGCGATCCTCGTCTTTTACTGGAAAATAAACCGCAATCGCTGGGTTTTGGGTGAGCGAAATCGCCCAAGTGGGGGCGATTGTGGGCGCACGGTCCGAATCCACTTGTCCCATCGGCACACTCGAATTAGTCTAGTAAGGAGTGATGGGCGGGGAGCTCGCAACTCCTGCACCACCCGTTACTTCTTATTTTGCCTTCCCTCGTTTCCTTCGCCGATTCACGTCCCCATGTTCAATGTACTTCCTTATTTTTGGTTGGCGTTCATGGCGGCAGTGATTCTATTGCCGACGTTGTCTGGCTTGATGAATCGGCCGAAACGTCAACCGAAATCGGCAGCGACTGTCGAAGAGGTCAATGACGGATTGCCCCCCGAGCCATCGCTCGACTTCGGTGATGAACTGGCGCAGATGGATAAGTGATCGCTCGCGGCCCAAGGGAAAAAATCGGCGGCATCATTGGTCTATTCGCCGTGACGTGTTCGTGATTGGTTCACGCGCTGTATCAACGACAACCGGGTGCTAACGCACACCGGCTAATGGAGAATCGGGGTTCTGAGACCGATCGGCTTGGGGCCACCCTTCCACTCCGGTATGATAGCGCGGATTATTGGTTCCCTGGGCAATGGAGCGAAGCATTCCTGTTTTGTGCGATTGATGTCCTGGTATTGGCAAGTCGATGGTTGGATGGTGCTCGCCGGCGTTTTGTGCGCGGTTGCGTGTGCCCTCGTCGGCAATTTTCTCGTTCTGCGCCGTCTCAGTTTGATCGGCGATGCGATTAGCCATGCTGTCTTGCCCGGAATCGCGGGAGCCTTTTTGTGGACCGGATCGCGGAGCACATGGGTAGCTTTAGCGGGAGCCATTGTGGTCGGCATCGTCACCGTGTGGTTAACGGAATTGATTCGCAAGCATGGAAGTGTCGAAGAGAGCGCGGCCATCGGCGTGGTGTTTACGGCTTTGTTCGCACTCGGAATCATGATGGTCTCGCGCGCCGAAAATGTGGATCTCGATCCTTCGTGCGTGCTGTATGGAAACCTTGAGACGATCATTTTAGAGAATCATCCAACGGCGATCGGTCCTGTTCCGACGGTCGTCATTGAACTCGGGTGCATCTGCTTGTTTAATGGATTGCTAGTCATCCTGTTTTTCCGGCAATGGACTTTGAGCACCTTCGATCCGACGCTTGCCCAGGCGCAGGGGATCCCCGTAACCATTTTTCGTTATGTGCTAGCTGCAGCGGTTGCGGTGACGTGCGTTGTTTCGTTTCGCGCCGTCGGAAACATCCTGGTCGTTGCGATGTTGATCGTTCCACCAGCAACAGCGTTTCTCTGTTGCAATCGGCTGCCAGCCATGGTGGCATCGAGCGTCGTGATTGCGGCAGTCGGTGCGATTTTTGGGCACCTGTCAGCCATCAGTTTGCCACATCTCATCGGATTCAAGTCCGCAAACTCGGCTGCCATGATCGCTGTCTCGTCGGGGCTTTGGCTTTTGTTAGCCATCGTCGCGAGTCCCAAGGCCGGATTATTCGGTCGATGGTTATCCCAGAGGAAACTGGCTCGCCGGATCCTGGGCGAGGATATTTTAGCGCTGCTGTATCGCGAATCCGAAGCTCGAGGGTCCGTCGCACAGGGACATGGTAAGAACACCCGAACGGGTCAGGACGAAGGTTCGCTCATCACGAAGTCCCTTTCGGGCCTGCAGTTGCATGAACTTGCTTCGCGTTTAGGGAGGCAGGTTGGGGAAACGAGCTCGGTCGCCCGGGAACTACTCCGATCGGGATATTTGATGGATTCGGAGGATAGATGGTCTCTCTCCGATTCGGGGTACCGCCATGCCCAGAACGTTGTTCGTTCCCATCGCTTGTGGGAGCAATATCTCAGTGTTGAAACGGGTATCACCGATCCGCGATTGCATGCCAACGCGGAATCGCTAGAACACTACACCAGCAGCGAACTGCGGGGAGAATTGGATCGCAAGATCGGTTCCACTGCGATCGATCCTCACGGCAAAAACATTCCGCCCGAAGGTTAACAGAAGGCATGTTTGTTCGAGTATACGGTACCCTTGACGAACCCATCCTGCAGACATTTGAGCGATTCTGTGAACTCATCGGACCATGGCCGGGCATGTTTGTAGAACCGGATGGCTCGTTCGTGTGGGCGATGCACACCGATGCAGGTCGACTGCAATTGGATGGCATGATCTATGACCAAGCTGGCCACATCGAATATTTGGAACTCAAAGGCCATTGCACGCGTGAACTTTGGACCGCGCTCTGTTCTTTTCTGGTTCCCCCGCGTTCTCTCCCTGCAACGCAACTCCCATTGCATGAGCTTCCGCTTCGTATCCATGATATTCAGCAGGAAAGTTGGATGACGGCGGGGGAAGCGCTTCAATCCCTCGTAGCGTTGGAAGGGAACACATGATGCATTCGTGGAGTCAATGGCTGCGGAAGGGTTGGCAACATTGGACGAAACGGCAACCTCCCCCGCCCGCATCCTCGTCACAGCTTCGCGAACTGGATCGCTGGGTATGGCAAGCGGCTTGGCTCGGGGATTCGACGCGCGACCTGATGGTTCATTGGTCAGAGGCCTTTATTCGCAAAAAAAACTGGGAAGGTTGCGAAGGATTTGTCGTGACTGAAGAGGTGAAAAAGTGTATTGCACTCAATGCCTCGCTCTTGGTGTTGGCGTATCCCGATTTTGTTTTTCAGTCGACTCAAACCATCCTGATCTACCCTCGTCCGTACCGAGCACGGGTTCGCGGGGGGGAGACTCATTCGGGATTGGGAGGGGAGTTTTACCGCGCAGGCGAGACACGCGCTCGCGGCCCGATCACTCTCAATTGGCGCGATATCGAGTCCACCATACATAATCCCAACAATGGGCATCACATCGTATTGCACGAGTTCTCTCACCAACTCGATATGATCAATGACCCAAATGCGGATGGACTGCCACCTCTGCCAAAGAACATCCAGCCAGATCGCTGGCACGGGGAATTTCAAAGAGAATTTCGTGTGGCTCGCGACCAAGTCGCACGTGGAGAAGCCATGGTGATGGACGACTATGGTTTGACGCACCCGAGCGAATTTTTTGCCGTGGCCACGGAGACCTATTTTCAATTGCCACAAGAACTGCGAGAGTATCACCCCCGCGTATATCAGCTGCTCCGCGATTTCTACATCACCGATCTCGCGCTGCGCATGGACGGCAGTTAGCGACTACGAAAAGAATAGCGATGACGATTCGAACACGATTTGCTCCTAGCCCTACGGGATACCTCCATATCGGCGGCGTGCGTACCGCGCTGTTCAACTACTTGTTAGCCAAACAAGCAGGGGGGCAATTTTTGCTGCGCATTGACGATACCGATCAAGAACGAAACGTCGAGGCAGCTTTAAAACCCATCCTGGAAGGATTTCGCTGGCTGGGGCTGGATTGGGATGAAGGGCCAGAAATTGGAGGCCCCTATACACCCTATTTTCAGTCGCAGCGGTCGGAACGCTATCTCCAAGCGGTCGATCAGTTGATCGCATCGGGGCATGCCTATTGGGACTATGCTCGGCCCGACGAATTGGCTGCAGCCAAAGCGGAAGCGGAGAAGGGGGGCAAAGCCTTCATCTACGATCGGCGATTCATGGCTTCGACAGCCGAAGAGGACGCGCGTTACGTAGCGGAAGGTCGTTCGGCTGTTGTGCGACTGAAAATGCCTCGCTCGGGCCATTGCGAATTCCATGATTTGGTTCGAGGGGATTGCTCGATTGCTTGGTCCGATGAACAAGACCATGTCATTCAGCGCGCCGATGGGACCTGCTTGTATCACTTGGCCAGCGTTGTCGATGATTTTGATTTTCAAATCACGCATGTGGTTCGAGCGGTCGAACATCTTCCAAACACACCGCGTCAGATCTTCATCGCTCAGAGCCTTGGATTTCCGCTCCCTCTCTACGCCCATCTCCCTTACGTTGCGGAACCGGGGGGTTCGTCCAAACTCAGCAAGCGCAAACTGGACAAGTACCTCAAGCAAAAGGACTTTGCTACGCTGTACCAACTCGGCGACACGATCGCAAAAAAATCAAACATACAGACGACGCCGGAAACCTTTAATCCCGTGGTCGTCGATTTCTATCGCGAAACGGGATTTCTGCCGGAAGCGATTCTTAATTATTTACTCTTGCTCGGATGGTCGCTCGATGACAGTACAGAGCATTTTTCTATGGCCGACGCCATCCAAAAATTCTCGCTCGAACGGGTGAACAAAGCCCCTGCATCCTTCGATCCGCAGAAACTGCTTGCCTTTCAAGCGCGTTGGATGAATCAGCTCGATCTCAAGAAAAAGGTCGCGATGGTATTGCCCTATCTGCAGCGTGCCGGACTGATCGCTGCGCCACCCGAGTGTTCCATCGCTGACACCCTGACTCATGTCGTGACGGCGGCCGGAGACCGTATAAAAGTCGCTGGTGACATCCTTCAATTCGACGAATACTTCGTAGACGATCAATCGATGCCGTTCGACCCGATCGCGTGGGACAAGCGATTGATCGGAGAACCCAAGGGAGTGGAAATCCTGCAGCACGTACGAGACTTGGTGGCCGCATCATCGAGCATCGACCAGGAAACACTCGAGCCTCAGATCAAAGCGATGGCTGAGTCGCAGGGGGTCAAGCTAGGGGTTTGCATTAACGCGCTGCGGGTTGCATTGACGGGTAAAGCCACCGGGCTGGGAATCTTTGATACTTTTTCGATCCTGGGTCGCGAACGCGCCTTAGTACGTATCGATCGATGTTTGGCACAGGCTCGCGCTTTTTAGAGTTGCGCTTTTCATGCCTCTCGGAGCGCAACTCGCCATTGCCTCAGGTTTTTTCGTACTCGTACTCGTACTCAGCGCTAGCGGTACTCGTACTCGAAGATACCGCAGCGAGTACGAGTACCATTTCATTGAGTACGAGTACGAGTACGAGAGAAAGACTCAGTAGCGCATCTTCAAAACTCGCGAATCCTCTCGCTCTGTGTCATCTAATCCTTCAGGGAATCCCTTTCATGGAAGAATCCCAGGAGCGCATTCATGCGACGACTCGGCAGGGAGCGTTCTTCATTCGGTGCATTGACCTGCGAATCGGAGGGACCGAACGACTGCGTCTCGAACGGCATCCGCATCCGCTCGGAAGGCGATCTCCAGTTCGCGCGTGACACTGGCGAAAGGCCTTCGATCCACGATGGTTGCTCCGCGCGTAAGCGTTCCCATTTTCTCGATCTCCATCGCGTGGGGTTCGCATTCGAACAGCTCGGGTTCGGTCAAATAGACCACGCCCAGGGGCCCTTGCAACGCGATGGATTCCTGGGCGCGATGTTGCCGGAAGGAGCGAAACAAGTGAGGCAACATGGCATGGAGCAGAGCACCGGTTCGGGAGTGTTTGGCAGGGAGCTGACTGAGCAAATCCATGTCGAACGAAATCTGGCTGGTCACATCCAAGGGAAGAAGCGTCTTCGTGGTCGGGGAGTGCAAAACCGCAGACGCGCTGGCAGGATCGAAATGCATGTTGAATTCGGCCGCCGCGGTGACATCCCCCATTCCGGTGGTGGCGCCACCTAGGATAATCAGCTGATCGACGAGATTGATCGCGCTGGGATCGCGTTGGAAGGCGCGAGCGACCCCGGTCAACGGACCCAAGCACAAGATCGAAACGTCCCCAGGATCTGCTTTGAGTCGATCGATGATCAGCTTGTCGCTGCTCATCAGGTGCTGGCGCTGTACGGGTTGGAGTCCCAGATTCCCGAGGCCGTCGGTACCGTGCAAGTACCTAGCGTCACTCACCGGCGCATCGTCCGGATCGGTTCCAATTCCAAGCCGAGGATGCCGAGGTGGATCCAGTTTCTCCAACAATCCCAGGACGTTCTGGCTGCATTGCTCGGCTTCGACCGTTCCAGCGCAGGTCGTAATTGCGACAACATCGAGTCGGGGATCGAACAGGGCCATGATCAATGCGACGGCATCGTCGATCCCGGGATCGCAATCAATGATGACTTTTCGTGCCATTTCGTTTCAAATATCTGCAAGAGTTTTACTTCGCGGTGTCGTGAACAGTGTAACCTTCCCTCTCGATACTTTGTAGTCACGCGCATCATCCAGGAGCCAGCATGCTTGAGGATTTCATTTCGCTCGCTGAAGCGGGGAACGACCTTTCTGCCGATCAAATGCAGCAGGCCATTATTTGGATGCTGGCGGGAAGAGCAGAAGATGCCGAGATCGGTCGATTGCTTTTAGCGTTGCGGGCCAAGGGGGAATCGGTTTCCGAGTTGGTGGGGGCATCCCGTGGCATGCGAGTGATGATGACGCCAATTCGCACCCAACGGACCGGATTACTCGATACGTGCGGGACCGGGGGGGATGGGGCCCGCACGTTCAACATTTCTACCGCGACCGCGCTGATTACTGCGGCCTGCGGTGCGCCGACGGCCAAACACGGGAATCGGCGGGTCACCAGCGCTACCGGTTCTGCAGATGTTCTGAGCTGTTTGGGTGTCGCAGTGGAAGCCGACCGAAATCGAGTCGAGGCTTGTCTCAACGAATTGGGTATTTGTTTCTGTTTTGCACCCATGTTGCACCCAGCCATGAAGCATGTCGGACAAGTCCGCCGGTCGCTCGCCGTACCAACGCTGTTCAACTACCTGGGCCCACTGTGCAATCCTGCCGGCGCTTCGTTTCAAGTAATCGGCACCGGCAATGAGATCTTGCAAGCGAAATTAGGGGCCGCCTTGATGCAGTTGCCCATCGACGCCGCGATTGTCGTTCGAGGGCTCGATGGCATGGATGAAGTCAGTCTCGCCGAGGAAACGAAAGTGTTGCACGTCCAATATGGAATTGTCACGCAGTCGCATTGGTCTCCAGCCTCATTTGGCTTGCCAAAAATTCGAAACGAAGACTTGATCGTCGATGGCCCAGAGCAAAGCGCTGAGGTCATTCGAGCTATTGTGCGTGGCGAAAAAGGACCGGCCCGCGATATCGTGCTTGCCAACGCGTCCGCGGGTCTTTGGGTATCAGGTAGAACCCACTCTCTTCTCGAAGGAGTCGCTCACGCCGCACGAGCCATCGACAGTGGCGCTGCCCTTCGGATACTCGAGGACTTGAGCAAGTGTTCCCAACCGGCGAACGGTTAATACGATGTCTTCCATGGCGACTCCTGAGGCCAAAGAATAGCGCCAACCGGAAAAGTTTTCGCTTGGATCGAGCCAAAACCGGGTGGAATGCGTACAGGGAGGATGGGGACTTGCCTATCATAGAGGCCTGATATGCCGCCCAGCGCTAGAAAGCCTCCTCTCGAATGATCTCTGCCACCCATCTACGCAAGCAGTTCCTGGTTCGAGGTCAGCCATTGGTCGCTGTGGATGGAATCTCATTTGATGTAGGGAATGGCGAAGTCTATGGGTTGCTGGGGCCCAATGGTGCGGGCAAGACCACGACGCTCCGCATGATCATGGGTTTGATCGAACCGGATGACGGGCATGTCGAGATTGGGGGAGTGCGAACCGACCGTGAACCTGCCAAGATCAGACACCAATTGGGTTTGATCTCGACCAACGATGGTGTTTACCCGTGGCTCAGCGTTCGCGAGATGCTGATGTATTTTGCCGACCTGTATGCGGTCGATGTGCCAGTCGCACAAACCCGCCTGGAAGAACTGTCGGACTTGCTCGGCATTCGATCTTTCCTGGATCAGAGATGCAGCACATTGAGCACGGGACAAAAACAACGTGTGACCTTGGCACGCGGGCTGATGCACGATCCCCCTGTAATGCTTCTGGACGAGCCGACGCGTGGGTTGGATGTCGTCGGCAGCCAAACTGTTTTCGAGTTCATTGAATTGCTCAAGCAGCGCGGCAAATCGGTCCTATTGTCTACCCACCGACTCGATGAAGCCGAACGTGTTTGCGATCGATTTGGGTTATTGCACCACGGGACCATTCGCTTTGAAGGAACGTTGGCTGAACTCCGCGCATTGACGGGCAAAGTTCACCTGGTAGATATGTTCATCGAAATGATCCGTTCCGACCAACCCACCTCTGGCATCGCACCAACGGGAGCGTGAGCATGCAGGAATATCTTGCAAATGGACGGCTCTCTCGATTATGCCTTAAAGAATTGCGGGAAAGTCTCCGCGATCGCAGAACGATTATCACCTTGATCATGATGCCGATCCTGGTGTACCCACTCTTGAGCATGGCGCTGCAACGACTGTTGATCGGTGCCGCGGGCTCCAATACCAAGAGCAGTCCGGAATATGTCATCGGAGTCCAAGACGAAGCGACAGCAAAGGTTATCGGATCGGCTTTGCGAGAGACCCAGCGAGCCGCCTCCAGCGGCCTACGCTCTTCGATCGACATTCGCCGCCCCAAACGGGATTCCGTTCCCGGCTTGCCCGAGTCAACATCGAAGGATCCCATCGATCTTCGCGACACGTCGCAAAGCGCGGGACAAGTTTTCGATTCCAATGTTTCGAATATTTTACCGAGCACCGGAGATGCGGCATTTAGCATCGTCATTCCCGAAGGGGTTCCCGTCAGCGTGTCCCTGCAAGACGGTGATCTCGATCTGGCGGTCCTGTCTGCAACCCTGAATCGAACCCCGTTGCCCGGTGGTGGATCCTTTCCTGCGTTTGAATTTCAACTGGAATTTCGGGATGGCGACCCGCGAAGCGAAGCCGCGATGCTCGAGTTTCGCAAAGCCATGCAACTGGTCAACGATTTTCAGTTTGCATCTCTCAGCCAAGGGAAAATTCCACCCTCGGTGCAATTGGTGTCGAGCGCCGTCGGCATGCGCGCCGATCCTATGGCTTCGATTGCAGGCATCATCCCCCTCGTATTAATTCTCATGACCATCACGGGAGCAGTCTACCCGGCGATTGACTTGACAGCAGGCGAACGAGAACGGGGCACGATGGAAGCGATGATCGCTACACCTGCCCCCAGATTCGTATTGTTATTGAGCAAATACGTGGCCGTGGTAACCGTGGCCGTGCTGACTGCGTGTGCCAATTTATTTGCGAGTTGGTTGACACTGTCGATGGGTGGATTGGGAAGAGCGCTGCTAGGTGAGAAAGGCTTTTCTTTCCTGGCGCTGATTCAGATCCTGCCATTGTTGGTTATCTTTGCCGCATTCTTTAGCGCCATCCTATTGGCCATGTGTTCGTTTGCTCGCAGCTTCAAAGAAGCCCAGTCCTATCTGATCCCTGTGATGTTGGTCTCGCTGGCACCCGCTCTGGTGACCCTCATGCCCAACATTCAATTTTCCACGCTGCTCGGGATTGTCCCTCTGGTCAATATCCTGCTTTTGTCGCGCGACATCATGACAGGAACGCCGTCGGCATTGCCTGCATTTGCGGCGGTCCTATCAACACTTTTGTATGCGGGCGCGGCTTTGGTCATCGCTTCGAAGCTTTTTGGCGCCGAGTCCGCCACTGCCGGATCTCAAGAGACCTGGTCGGAATTGGTGCGCCGTCCCAAACGATTGCGGGCTCGCCCCGATATCAGCGAATTGGCTATCTACCTTGCACTGCTATTCCCTATTTTTTTTGTAGCGACCAATCTAGCCGGAGCATGGAAGCTCGATATCTCTCCGATATTGATGGTCAACGCGGTAATGCTTCTGATTTTGTTTCTGCTGCTCCCAGCCCTGTATGCTTGGTATCGGCGTTTGCAATTCAGCGAAACATTCCTGCTCAGCATTCATGGAAATGCGCCGGGCGGGGCGGGGGTTCGGGGGTTGAGATTCTTAGGAGTGATCGGATCGGTAGCACTTCTTGCGGCTGGACTATGGATTGTCGCTTACGAGGCGTTGAAGGTCCTCAGCGACCTGGGCTTTGGAACTCTAAATCTGCAGCGGACGGCAGGACTCGAAGAGGCGAAAGCCCAGTTTCTGAAAATTCCCTTCGGTATTATTTTGATCGCAACTGCAATCGTGCCTGCGATCGCAGAAGAATTTTTCTTCCGCGGATTTGTATTGTCGGCCCTCCGAACCCGTCTGAGCACTTCGCGCGCGGTACTCTACTCGGCGATTTTGTTTGGGCTTTTCCACGTAATCAACGGAAGTATGCTGTCGCTGGAACGCTTTGTCCCGACGACTATCCTCGGATTGGCACTCGGATTTTTAGCGGTTCGAACGAATGCACTTTGGCCTGGAATTTTGCTTCATGCGATCCACAATGGATTGTTATTTTGGTTGACACGCTTTAGCGAGTCCGAACTCGCACAATGGTTTGGTTCCGACCAAGAGCACTTTCCGATTGTTTGGATCGTGGCCAGTGCAATTTCCATCGGTCTCGGATTGACACTCCTTTTTGTATCCACGTTGAAACGCTCCGATGAAATCTCTGCTTAAGCTGCTCCTGGTATTGATCGTTTTGGGTGGAATCGGCGCGGCCGCGTATCGGCCGTTGATGCAGTACCTCGAAGAACGTAGCCGCACCGAATGGCGAACCCAACTAGTCGAATTCGGCGATATCGTCCAATCGGTGAATTCCACTGGCAAAGTCGAACCGATCAAACGTGTTAGCGTTGGCGCTACGGTGAGTGGACCGGTCACAGAAATGTTGGTCGACTACAACACCAAAGTCACCAAAGGCCAACTGATGGCTCGGATCGACCCAAAGCTCTTCTCCTCGTTCGTCGAGCGGGACATGGCCATCCTGAGGACTCGTCAAGCCGAAGTCGCCCGCTCGGAAGCCATGCTCCAACAGTCACGCAATGACGAACGCCGCAGCACGCTATTGCAAACCTCGCAGGACAGCTTTATTTCACAAGCGGAAATGGATCAGTTCAAATTCGCTCGGATGATGCGCGAAGCCGAATTGCAAGTCTCGCAAACCAACGTGGAGCAATCACAAGCCCAGCTTGACAACTCACAGGCAAACCTCGGCTACACCGAGATATTGGCCCCCTGCGATGGTATCGTGATCGATAAGAAAATCGACGTTGGCCAAACGCTGGCCGCTCAATTCCAAACGCCCGAGATATTCGTCGTCGCCCCGGAGATGGATGAACGGATGTACATCTATGCATCGGTCGACGAAGCCGATATCGGTTGGATTCGCCGAGCCCAAGACGCCGAGCAGATCGTTCGCTTCACTGTCGATGCCTATCCTGACCAGTTGTTTGACCAAGGCAAAATCGTTCAAGTGCGCCTCAGTAGCAAAGAAGAACAAAACGTCATCACCTACCCGGTCATCGTAGAGACACCGAATCGAGACCTGAAATTGCTCCCAGGCATGACCGCCAATCTTTCCTTTCAAATCAACAAGAAGGCGAAAGTTTTCAAAGTCCCCAACGCGGCCCTTCGCTTTTATCCACAACGTGAAAAAGTGCATCCCGACGATCGAAAAATACTCGAAGGCTTCGACGACCAGAAACAACTTTCGGAAACTCCTAAGATGGTCTCCGCGGACGAAAAAGCCGAAACCAACCGCACCTTGAGTCTTCGCCATGTCTGGGTCAACGACGGCAAATTCCTCCGCGCCCGACCGGTCAAGATCGGCATCTCGGACAATCGCTTTACCGAACTCATCAGTGGCGAATTGAAAGAAGGTGAAGCACTGGTGATTGGAGAAAAGCCAAAGAAATAGCGACAAAAATGGGAGCCGTCGTTGCTAATGAGACGATCCCTAGGCGATCGATGTCGGCGCCAGGTCGGAGTACTGCGGAAAAGCTCGCAAGAAACATTCTCGAACGACCCGGCGATAGTGATCACAGTTTTCCACCAAGGGCTCTGCATCAGGGATGTGGAGGCCATACGCCAATCGCTTCCGTTCACTAAGGTCCTTTGGTAGGTCGTGTCGAGCCTTGGTATTCATGAGTCGCAGTCCCGACTCGACACCTCGCAAGAAATTGTAGGCATCCTTCAAGCATAGGGCCTCCTCTGCCGGCAATCGCCCTACGCGTCTCAGTTGCTCCAACGATTCAATCGTCCCTTGAAAAGTAAAGTTGGCATCTGCATTGAATTGTTGCAAGGACATAATCTGAACCAACGTTTCTACATCGAGCGTACCACCTGCCCCCCGTTTGAGATTCTCTAGAGAGGCGGTCTCTTCCAATTGGTAGCGATGGCGTAACACGGATCGAGTATCCTCATCGGACCATTTTACGTCGCGCAAAATCTTGCGAATAACATCGGACAGAGGGGGTTCAAAGGAGGGATCCCCGCCGATGATACGCGCCGTGCACAGCATCTGTCGGTACTGGGCGGAAACGGTTCCCGCATGAAACGTCGATTCGAAGGCATGGAGTTGCCAAGCGAGGTTTGAAGTCGGCGCATCCGACCAGTTCCAATTTTGCAATTCAAAGAGTCGACCGTAGCGAGTAACGCGATTGACCCCTTGTGCGATCCGCTGCGTCAATTGATGAAAGAAGTAATCGTTGCTGATGGCTTGATGATGACGAACGGGCCCGAGTGGCCGGGTTTCGCCACCCGCCTCGAAGACGGTCAGAAGCGTGACATCGCTGTGGTAGTTCGGCTCACGACTGCCGAGCTTGCCTAGGGCGAGCACCCCAAAACGACAGACGTTCTCTCCCTCGATCGTGGGAACCCCGTACCGCTTCACCAATTCATTGTAGTGGTGCTGGAATGTCTGCTGGAGACAAACATCCGCAATATCCGATAGGGCTCGATGGGTTTCGGTGACGTTCTCCTTGCCGAGAATATCCCGCACTCCAACGTTCAGATGCATCGTATTCTTGAACGACTGAACAATGACATCGATCTGCTCTGCACCCCGGCAGAGATCATCCAGCATCTTGCTGAGTTGGTGTTCAGTCGGCAATCGCCCCAGCATGAGCGAATCAAGCAGCTCATCGATCATCCCCGGATTGCTCGTTAAAATGCCTACTAGGTACGGACTCGACCCACACAATCGCACGTAAAGATCCATCGAGGGCTGATGCAAACTGAAGAGTTCCCAGAGCACTCCTTTGGCACCGATCGAACGACAGGTCGTGACCAGGTTTTTCAAGGTCAAATCGGGGGAGGGGGTTTGTCCGATTCTTTCTAATAGTTTGGGTGCAATCACTGACAAGAAATAGCGACATCGCTGCGTCGACAGTACGCGGACATCTTCAACCGCTAGTTCCTGAAGTCCCTTGAGAGCTTGCTCAACATCCCCGAACGCGTAGCGAGATAGGACCTGTCCCGCCCAGACCGCGTCGGGTAGGGGGTCCAATATCAAGTCCGCCTCTTCTCCCTCCTCACAGGATGTTTCTGCAAACGCTTCGCTGCGAAGATGGGCGATCATTTGTTCCAGTTTGGGTGCTGCATCTCGCAATCGCTCGGTCCAATCGCAGACATCCGTCCAATCGCAGACATCGGCGAAGGGTTGCATGTCAGGGACCGGTGATTGGCGATCGCGCGGTAGAAGGCCGTTCCAATGGAAGTTCAGAACTTGGCATTGCCATTGGCATTTCGTAGCGTCTTCCAGCGCCTGTGATAACAGAAGGTATTCCTGACCGTTGAGGCACCCTTCGCGATGCAACACGTCGATCGCAGATTCGGTATTGGCTTCACGAACTTCGGGCAGATCGCAACCATGAATCAGCTGCAGGAAATGGACCAGCGATTCGATCTCGTGCTGCACTTGGTTTGCCAACTCAGAAGGTAGCTCGGAAGGATTTTCGGCCCAGTCTTTTCGACGGGAGCGATTCAATCGCCGAAAGTAGGACGCGAGCGACGCGATCTCGGAACGACTCACATATTTTGGAAAAACAAAGCTCGACGCTTCCCGCAGAAAGGATTGTGCCAACGAAAGATCCCCTGCGATCGGCCGTGCGCTGAGAAGATGCACGCGATGGTGTGCATTTCCGTGCACGCTGGCAGCATCCAACCACTGCCTGGCATCGGTCACCTTGACCGAGAGTCTCAGAGTTTCCATTTGCATCGGAAAATCAAGCCCCGCTCCGGCACCCTCTTCGGACTCGAGCAGATCGACCATGCGATCCAATTTGCGGTTCAAGGCTTCCGGATCCAATGGCTTCTGGTCTCTGGATTGCGAGTCGCCTCGATCGAAGTCACCAATACACATGATTTCCCAGCGACTATCCAAGGAGCAGCGTTGCCCACCGAAAGTCCCCAGACCGAGGATGGCGATCGGAGGGGATAACGGTTCCTGATTTCGTTGACCGCTCGCTACCGTACGATCGCGAAAGACATATTCAAAAGCACCTCGAACCAAGGCAGACGCAGAGATACTAAGCTGCTGCTGAACCAGTCGAATGGGGCGATCCTGTAACTTCCACGCAACGAGCGCTCGCAGCCATTCTCGTTGCCGAAATCGTCGCATGGCGGATTGGATTTGTGAATCTTCATCCAGATGACGGAGCTCGTTCAGCAAGAGGTCCGAAGCGAACTCGGGAACCAATCCCGGTCGGTCCCATTGTCTCATCCACTCGAAACAATCCGGGTCGAGGATCAATCCTTCAACAAGCGGACTCGGCAAATCCAAGATCTGCAATAGGGCCGCCAGTCGATCGGGGTCTCGCTCCCATTGACTGAGCAACGTGCTGGGGACGCGCGAGTGTTCGACAAATTGATGCAATCGATCGAGGCATAACGTTGGCCGCTGCACCTCGACCAAGCGTTGTCGCAACAGGGACTCGATCGTCGCGCGCAACGCATCATCCCAGGTTTTGTCCGTCACCTGCTTCAAACGCTGTTCATCGATGTCTGTCAGTTCGCGCGCGGACATGAGGTGTTCTAATCCGCTATCCGAAGGGAGAATGGGTGAAGTCGTCGCACCGATCGCGGGTGTCGTAACGGCAATGGATGCACTCGCAGATTCCTATTTAGTGGAGCAAGCCAATCCGGACTTTTTGGCCCGGGGGCAGATTGCGAGAACACAGGACAATCCAGCAGCAAGGTCGAACCATCGTGCCCACTCGGGTTGGCCCACGCCTGCCTAAGTGCCCTGTGGCGAGAGGAATCGCCATGCGCCCTTCCGTGCGACAATTGCCTCGGAGAGGTTATCGAGGCCGCAACGGCATATTAGAATTATCGATTGAAGCGGCGTCTATCGCTGCGACTTCGTGGACGAGCAATTCCTCAGGAAAACTTGGCCCCGCCTCAATCCATAGGGGTCCATCCGCATCGGGTTGGGCAGCCAAAAGGCCATGATGGCGCGTCATTTCGAGCGTGGCCAAGAAAATAGCTACCAATCCACTCTTGTGCATGCCGGGCTCAAAGAACTCCTGCAGTTCCACCCGTCCCTGCTGAAGAACTCTGGCGTGAATCTTTTGCATGTAGATGTGAATGGGGGTATCGTCGTACCGAATTTCTTGTGTCGGTAGCTTCTGTCGAGCCTTGAGAATTCTTCCAAAGGCGCTGACCAAGTCCCAAATTTCGATCCTGGCGATGGGTTGCTCCTCTGCGGCAATGCGACGTTTGGGAAGATCGACAGACAACCTTCCGTAGCGCAACTGCCACAAACGGCTTTGCTCATCCAAAACGCTGGCGACATCCCTAAACCGTTTGTACTGCACCAATCTCTCGATCAAATGAGGAGATTGCAAATCGGATGGATTGGCTGGATTCTCTGCATCCGAATCGAGGCTCGGCAAGACACGTTCCGCTTTCATCTCGATCAATTGACTGACAATATCTAAAAACTCACTGATATTATCGAGATCCAATTGGCTCAGTACATCGATGAACTCAGCGTACTGCGATGTCACGCGCGCCAAGGAGATGTGTTCGATCTCTAACTCTTCACGCCGAATCAGGTACACGAGTAGATCGAGTGGGCCATGGTAGCTCGGCAGATCCACATCGAATGCGATCATTATCGAGTGATACCTGCAGAGAAGGAAAAGACTTGGCGATGGTCGGTATCGACGTAGTTGACTGGCACCGCAAAGTCGAATGCCAGTGGAGCAGGGCTAAGGGCGGGCACCGCAACGCGAAAACCAATACCAGGTGCGACGCGAACATCATTCCAATTCCATTGGATGCTTTGCTCGACCGTTCCGTAGTCCACGAAGGCCACCATGCGCAGCATATCGTCGGCCGTGACCGGAAACATGTACTCGAAGGTACCGAGGAACTGGAATTGACCACCTACGGTAACCCCGTTGACGACCGGGCTAGCTCCACGGAATTGAAAACCTCGCAGGGTTGAAAAACCACCGGCAAAGAAGTTTTCAAAGATCGGCTGATCGGAACCGGCGAATCCGGTTCGAAGTGCTGTTGTAAATGTTTGGCGTCCAGAACCGTCCGCCCGCTCGGTGACGAGAAAATACTTGCTGTAGTTGATCTGAGCGCGAGGGAAGTCGAACTCGCCGAAGACTTGATCGTAGATGAATTCGAGCAAATGCCCTTCGGTAGGCAGGAACGGACTGTCGCGCGTATTGTGCGCTAATCGAAATCTGGCCGTGTAGACATCGTTGCTACCCAAAACCTCATCCAGCTGGGGAACTCCCAGTGTGCTCGGATTAAAGACCTTAACATCTTCAGCTCGCAATTCGGTAGAGAGGGACAAATCCGGTGTAATGTCATAGCCCAGCGCTGCGCGACCACCCAACCGCTGTTCCGACCAATTGGTGTAGAACCGTGTGAAGTAGAATCCGCCGACACTCAAGCTGAACGGAGAATATCCAAGCAAATTGGGTTCGGTCCAGTTGAGTGTGTAACGCTGAACTTGATTTCCTGGAACCAATTCCAATCGAAAGTTTTGACCACCTCCGCGGAACGCACCACTAAACAAATCGCCGGGTCTGCTTGGCAATCGGAACAAATCAAAATTGCGTTCTTCCAAGATGACCTGTCCAGCAACCCCTAAATCGCTGTTGACCGAACCTCCCACGGAGAATCGACCGGTCTGACCTTCGGTCACATACACATCGATCGGAGTGTTGCGAATGTTGGGGTTGTAACCGAACGGCGGTGCTCCCGTGAAACCGATATTCGGATCGATGGCCCACGGAACATTCAGTGGTGGTAATGGCTGGTTCATCGGTCCTGGACCGACGAGGGGCGCGTTGCGGCCGTAGGTTTGATATCCAGAGCTTCCATTGTACGGAGCGCCATACGCAGACGGGTTAGGGGCCTGCTGAGGTGGCGGAACTCCTGGTCCGTAGACTGGGGTCGTGCTCATCCCCACAGGTTGACCGAAACTGGTTGTCGGCGACCCCGGCAACGCTGGACTGCCATTGTTCACCTGGCCAGGAGCGAATCCCGGAGGACTGCTTGTTCCGTAACCATAGACTGTAGGAGGACTGCCGGGTGGATATCCACCTGGATTCGTGGGAGGTGCTTGATTCACGACCGGCGGCTGGGGAGAACCACCAAATTGGGCCTCCGCCATCGATCCACTCAAGCTCAGTGCTACCCCAAGCGATAGCGCAAGCCACCGCTTACGTCGTTTTTGGCTAAAGGTTTTGGCGATACATCGCTTGGTAGTCGCAGAGATTCGCATAGGTTTAAAATGGGTTCTTCCAAGAGGGTCACAACGGATGGCGGCGAAGCGACGATTCAAAAGTCGTTGTCGTCCACCTTTTCAGGTGGCTGTACCTCGATGCGAGGGACTTCTCCCCGGGAAGGATCGGTGTTGAAAATCGTCGAATACCGCAATCGGCGCTCTCCATTCTCCAATTCGCGAGAGTCGATGATGGCTCCTGGTCGCAAATTTCGAAGCGGTTGCAGAACGACATGCCGTTTGGTGAAGTCTCCATCGATATGCACGCGAATATCGCTCGCGCGGTAGATGTCCCCCTCGCGGACACGATAAATGATGTCGACGCGATGATCGGGTTGATAAATGACTTCTCCTTCGACGTCGCAGAAAATATGCCCTTGAGCGCCGAACACATCTCGCAAGAGTTTCTCATCCTTCAGCTTGTTCGTTTGCAGGAAGGAGTTCGTGGACTTCATCTTCATATTCGGCAACAGTTCTTCCGGTTGGTAGCGCTCCATCCCGACAATCGAAACCGAATTGATCGTGTAGCGTTCCCCTTCGGAAATGACGAAGGTGACGTCCACAAAATCCCCCGCCTCGTTGTAGGACTTCTGATAGTCGACTCGAGCGTCGAAGTAACCGAGCGAACGGTAGTACGCAAGCAGTGCATCTCGATCTTCGTTTAGCTTCAGGTCAGAACACTTGTTTCCGATGTACATCGTGATCCCCATACGCGAATCGCGACTCTTGATACGAGCCTTGAGAAGTTCTTCCGTGAACGCGACGTTGCCGATGATTCGGATGCTGTTGATCCGTTCCACGGGCCCCTCGCTGATCAAGAACTGAACATCCCGATCGCTCGGCTTCAGTCCCTTAATGATTTGGACGTCGACTTGGTTCATCCCTTTATCCTGATAAAACTCAATGAGTCGACTCTTGGCCGAATTGACGGAGATGGGATCGAGGGGATCCCCTTTTTGGACCCCAGCGTGCTTCTTCAGGGCACCATCTTCCAATCGTTCATTCCCCAAGAATTCAACGGAGCGAATAATCGGACGTTCGGAGACGATTAGCCGGATGTGCACGCCTTCGGGAGTTTGCGTGAAATAGGGATCGATCTTTCGAAATAGGCTCGATCGATACAGCGCGCTGATATCTCGATTAAATGTTTCCTTGTCAAATGCACGATCCTCGCGGGACTGCATTTGGGACAGAATGAAACTTTCCGATATCGATTGATTACCTTCGACTTTTACCGAGAGGATGACCGACCCTTCGGTGGCTATTTCGCGGCTCGGAATTCCTCCTGCCTCATACAAACGTTCCTTGAAGGTCGGTTCGTTGAAGGCGGGCATGCCGGCACCACCACCTCCTCCACCACCACCCATCCCTGGCTGTGACCTAGCTGCCGCAGAAAAGGAGATCATCGCAACGCAAACGCTGAGCAACACGCATAGTTTGATTGAAACGAACCTTGGCTTGGTCATCGGATTCCTCGTTGACGATAGCTATCTTTTCGCGAGCTTCGACCGCGCCGAAATTGCTTTTCATGTCAAAGCGATTGGCCACTGCGGAAAGACTTCAGCATCCAGTCAAGTGAATACAAGAACCGAAATCGGGAATCAATGTCAGGCTGTCCAAAGACCACCTTTTTTCGGACTTTCAGTGATGAAAGCAGCTCTCAGGAAATGGGCAATCTGCGCAGGCAAGCGAGGTCATGGCAGGATAGAGAATTCAGCGAAGTGCCGAGTGCAATTCGGGACTGCGTGAGGCAATGAATAAACTTTGCACTAAACGCGATCTTGACGGCGGCTGGCAGATCGCTTCTTGGCACACTCGTCGCAGACACCATGGATGATAAAACGATGGTCGCGAACACGGAAACGATGCTGCCTGGCCACTTCATCGCGCAGGCGGATCAATTCGTCGCTAGTGAACTCGATCAGCCTACGACATTTCGAGCAGTAAAGATGGTCATGTTCTGGATAGCCATAATTCAACTCGAACATGCCTCTGCCATCGAGTTCAAAGCGATGTAGCAATCCGGCATCGACGAACTCTTTGAGCGTACGATACACCGTGGGACGCGAGACGTAATTGGGGGATCCCTTCGGGGGCAATTGCTCGATCAGCAAATCCGCATCGAAGTGTTCATGCCGATTGAATACTTGCTCTAAAAGGAACTTCTTCTGAGATGTATTCCGCAGGCCGCGAGACTGCAAAAACTCTTCGTACCGAGCAAGAGGCGTCATCGAAACAGCGACGGAAGCGAGAGGCTCGGCTTTGGGAAGGGAAGGGTCTTGCATACGATTCAAACAAATACGAAACGGTAGTACCTCGGAAATCACCTGGGAAACGGCGCGCTGGCTATTGACCGCCACGGGACGGTATACGGTTCCAAGGAGCGTCCAGGTCGCACATGCCATCGAGCATGCATCGAACGGCTATTTAGCTCCATCGCGAAGAACGCAGTTTCTGACCATACTATAACTCATGGGCGGGACCTTCCCAGCACCGACGCGATCCTCGGAACGACGAATCACTCCCGTTTTTTCCGCCATAGTATCACGGTGTGCTACGTTTGGGGTCCGTCCTGCCTTTTGAAGTTGCGCTGTTCGAGCCTCTCCGAGCACCAATCGATGTTTTCGCGGGCTTTTTCATACTCGTACTCAGCGCTAGCGGTACTCGTACTCAGCGCTAGCGGTACTCGTACTC
>JBAWXH010000023.1:0-71403 GCA_037144155.1 Planctomycetota bacterium
CTACGCAATATCACTGCCGATACCGAGATGCGTCAAAGTATTGCCGGTACGAGCAGCACTGCCATGGTCTTGGCCGCAGTTCGCTTCGACGATGATTTGGATGCAGGCGGAACGGACGCTGATTTTTTGTTCGCAGCGTTATCCGATGGCGCTTCGTTTGCTGCGCCGCTGGTATCATCCTTGGAGATGGAATCCGCTAACTTTGGTCTCTTGGGTGCTTTCTCCGTTTCTTTGTCCCCAGATAGAGACGCAGACGTAGACTTGGTGATCCCCTTCGAAGGATCCGCATCCCGTTTCGCCGTGGTTGGGATATTTTGTTTTGGCATCGTGGGCCATCCCGCGCGTCCTTGGCATCGATCGCAGATCTTGCAATCGCAGGCCGAGTTGTCCCCAAAATATTCGAGGATGGTCCGTTGGCGACACGCTTTGCTGCGGGCGTAGGCCACCATTTGATCGAGTTTTTCGTAGTCGGCTTTTTTGCGAGCGGCGAGAGCCGTGTGGTCGATCGGCAGGGCGTCGAACGGGACATTTTTCTTTCGAAAGTGGATTGCTCGGCCTCGAAAGGGTGGCACGTACTCGAAGTCTTCGAGCTTGCACAATTCGCGCAAATGGCGCGACATCGTATCGCGGTCCATCTGGAGTTGTTCCATCAACCAACGGGGATGGATATAGACGGGTTCATCGCGACGGTCGCCGACCCCTTTTTCTACGCAGCGCAGGACGGTTCGTCGCACCGTGGCATCGCGAGGAAGAAGATCGACCAACGAGGGCAATCGGCTGGAGATTCGGAACATGGCCAATCCACCCGCCATTTCCAATCGCTCGAGCACTCCTGTGCGGCCAAGAATCTGAAGAGAGGAGTTAACTGCCTCCGACGTCGCGGATTGAGAAATTTTTTCACGGATCTCATCGGCGGTCAATTCGATCGGATCCTCTTCGCATTCGGACAGAAACTCGTAAACCGATTCCAGCAGATCGCGCGAGGGATTGGCGTTCTCGATAAAGAATTCTTGGATGTAGCGATCCTGCGGACTGAATAGGAGGACGCACCGGGACAGCAGCCCATCGCGTCCGGCTCGTCCGGCTTCTTGGTAGTAGGCTTCCAAGGTCCCAGGCATGTTGTAATGGACCACGTATCGCAAATCGGATTTGTCGATCCCCATGCCGAAGGCGTTGGTCGCCACGATGGCTTTGAGTTCGCCGGCCATGAACTTGTCTTGCACGAGCTTGCGCTGTTCCGGTAACAAGCCCGCATGGTAGGCACTCACCGACAGCTTGAGTTCTTTTGCCAGTTGGTCGACCAGGGCTTCGCACCGTTTCCGGGTTGCCACATAGATGATCCCCGACTCATCGCGACCATCGAGGAATTGATGCAGTTGCCGATCCTTTTCTCGATCGCTCATGCAATGCAAAGAACCGAAATAGAGGTTGTCCCGCGCAAACCCCGTGATGAATGTTTCGGCATCGGATAGCTGCAAGCTCCTCAAGATGTCTGTGCGGACTCGCGGGGTGGCCGTCGCAGTCAGGGCGATGGTTTGCACGTTTCCTAATGCCTCGCGAAAACGCCCTAGTCTCTGATAGTCGGGCCGGAAGTCATGTCCCCATTCGCTGATGCAGTGGGCTTCGTCAATCGCGAGCAATTGAATCGGGGTGGTCCGTATGGAGTCGAGGAATCGCTGATTTCGCAATCTTTCCGGGGCGACGTAGAGCATCGAGTAGCGGCCGCTGGCTACCTGTTCCAACCGCTCCGATTGTTCTTGCGGGGTTAACGACGAATTGATGAGCGTGGCGCGGATGCCCCGTTTCTGAAGTCCATCGACTTGGTCCTTCATCAGAGCAATGAGGGGCGAGACCACAATGGTCAAGCCTGGCCGAACCAGGCTGGGAAGCTGGTAACAGAGACTTTTGCCACCGCCGGTCGGCATGACGCACAGGCAGTCGTGACCGCCGATAATATGTTCGATCACTTCCTTCTGGCCGCGCCGAAAGCTCATCAATCCAAACTTGGCGAGCGCTGCTGTAAGATCGAGTTCAGACCCAGACACTGCCATGAAACCAATGACTTCCGTGCAAACAAAGGAACCGAGGTCGAACCGGCTGGTGGGTGGAATCGAAACCCGCAGCGTGAGCCAGGGTTTGCGTGTCCCGTGCTCATGTTGCGGGTCTTGATTTTACCGTTGCATGGGTAGATACCCACTCCTTCAACAAGCCGAACTGCTCGGTGGATCCAAAAACCTCCCCTTCAAAATACGCCTGCGAAAAATTTGTGAATAGCCCCAATCGCTGAACGTCGGATGGGACCAAGCCAGTCGCGAGGCGCCGCGTCGGCGTGGTTTGGGAGTCGTTGGCCCGATTTCGGGCCGTTCTGGCCGATTTCCCCGGACAATCCGTCTTCAAACGATCGATGCGGTAAAAAATCGAGGGGATGCCGGAGCTTTTGACCGAAAAACACAAAATCCAGATCCATAATTGTCGTCAGAATCGGGAAGGTGGGCTGCGACGAGCTAAACTGAAAAGTTTACCATTATGCCCTCTGCAACCTGATAAACTCCTCGATCTGTGGCTGAAGATGAACTCCCGATCCTTCGCATTCGCTACCGCTCTGTGCGCCTGCATTTGTGGCTTGCGGGTGGATTTTTCCGCCCGCGCTCAAGATCCGTTTGATGATATTGGTGCTGATTCGGCGCAAAGTACCCGTCGCGGGAAAAGCGATCCCTTCGGAAGTGAATCGAGCATCGATTCCAACGAACGGGATGCGGTTGTCCGATCCTTGCGAGCAAACCCACCGGATTCTCCGGAAGAATTGGCGAGCGCGATTCGATGGATGGGGCGTATTCGCCGATGGGACGAAGTCGGACGATGGTTGACAGCGTTGGGCCAAAAGCAAATCGACCCGCAAACGGCACTGCGAGTCCAGGAACGGGCGGGAAGTAACACATGGTTGGAAATCGAAGGGAACCCAAACCTCTTCACGCCTGAGCAACTTGCTGTTGTGGCTCGCATTCGCTCCTTGGCAGTTGAAGCGGTTTCTTCTCCAGCGGTCCTCACTCAAAACATTCGCCAGCTCTATAGCGATTCACGCACCGATCGAATTGCAGGTTTTCAAGGACTCAAAGGAGCTGGTTATTCGGGCATCGCGGCGATCCTCAATGCTGTCTCGGGCGAACAAGGGGTCACACCCAACGGAGCCTTGGTCGAAGCATTTTCATTGTTGGGCCCCCAAGCGACTTTGGCATGGCATACGGCCATGACGACCCCTCATGACGACGTGCGAGACCGATTGGTTCAGTTAGTTGCACGAGCACCTCAACCGGAAATGGGGTGTGAGTTGTTGGCGGCACTGCATGATCCGAAAATATCCGAAGCCGCGAAACAGTCCGTTCAAAAATCGCTTCTCGATCGTGAGCAAACCGTTCCCAGCAGTACGCAAGTCTATCGCTACGCGTTGAGGCAACTCGACAAATCGATCGCTGAGTACCGTCATCATCTCGCTCAAAACGATTTGGATACGGATATCGGTTGGCAGCTGCAAGGGGATGGACGCACCGTACAACCGATTCGGACAACGGGGGCCGATGGCCACCTCAATCGCGCCTCGCAAGCCGCACTTGCAACGTTGCGATTGACCGCTCAAAGTGATGTCGCGTCGGCGCGAGCCGTTGCAGTTCATTTGGAACAATGTGCTCAGCGCGGTGAGCGCGATCTGACGGCAAATACCGAGTTCCAAAAAGTCTTGCCCGAGTCGTTGCGGGATAGTCACGAGTTTGCGAGCTTGGTCTGGGATGCAGCCGTGAAAGAGAATTTGCCCGGGGCCCAAGCATTAGCCACATCCAACCTCAGTCGATGGACAGGACCTCTCCAGCCTAGTGCCGTACGGGATCGATTGGTCGCGGCCACAAAATCGGGATATCCGTTTGTTCGGTATCCGGCGGCCGTGGCGTTGATGAACTCGGTGCTCGAATCGCGAAATGGTTTGGAGACTGCGGAGGCTTCCATGGTCCCCGAAACGGGAGAAGAAGGAGTGCAAGCAGAGACCGCCCCTGCGGTATCGCCCAGTGATTTGGTCAATCCGGTGTTGAAACTCAATTCGGATCGCAAAATCGATTCCCGATTTGAAGGTCGCAGCCGACTGGATGTCGTTGGCCGCGAGATGCAGCAGTTTCTGGCCGATCCCTTGGTGTTGATCGTCGGGGGGAGCCCTTCTCTCCGGTCCCACATGCACGGGCTCGCCGACCAGTTGGGCTTCCGATTTTTGGAGGACGCATCCGTCCGCGATGTCTTCGATACTTTGCGATCGGGAGCCCCGATCGAAGCCATTTTCATGATTGATCATTTGAGAGATATGGACCTAGGGCAGCTCATCCAGCGTATCCGGTCCAATCCGTCCACTTCGACTGTCCCAATCGCCCTGCTTGCTGATTCTCTGAGCAGAGGTGAACACAGCGTCGCGGCTGCTGATCATCGGGTGGTAATGGGAAGCGTCCCGCCCGAAGTAGACGGCTTAGGCGATATTCTTCGCCGATTCCAACACATGACAGAAATGCCCCGCGTCGATTCCTCCCAGCGAATTCTTTGGAAAGAATCCGCAAGCAACTATTTCCGAGCCACCGCCCCGGACAATTCCAAAGACGGAATCCGCCCCGTAACGGGACTTCTCGCTTCCACTCAGGAGGAGCAGCAGAACTTGTTACGAATCGTTGCGGATGCGGAGGCTGGAGTGTCCAAACGTGAGCAGGCTAGCCAAATTTTTGTGCAATCGGTTCGCCGTTTTGGGCTTCTGATCTCTTCCGAGTCCGCGAATGCTCAGTACGATGTGTATAACGCGCGGGGAGAGAGTGAGCCGATGACCCGCGCCGTGATGGGTCGCGTCTTGGATGCGATCGAGGCCTCGACGGGGCAGCGATCGTGGTCTGGAATCGGCCCTTGATCGCCGCAGCGGAACGGCGATTTCGTAGGCCTCGGCTCGTAGCACGCAAAGCAGTCGATGGCCAGTTTTGGTCCCGAATCCGGAAAATCGAAACTGCTCGGGACGACGTTGCTCCCGGGCGTGATCGGTTCTTCGCCGGCCATGTACGAGGTGGCCCGCGTGACGCGACGGGTGGCCATGACCAACGCTTCGGTACTGCTTCTGGGTGAAACGGGTACAGGCAAGGAAGTCATCGCAAATGCCATCCATCAACTCAGCAACCGTGTCGGTGGCCCTTTCGTCAAAGTCAATTGCGGGGCCTTGAGCGAAAGCCTGTTGGAAAGTGAGCTGTTCGGCCACGTCCGAGGGGCCTTTACAGGAGCCATCGGGAATCGTGCCGGCCGTTTTGAAACTGCCCACACCGGTTCGATCTTTTTGGATGAGATCAACAGCACGTCCATGCATTTGCAAGTCAAACTGTTGCGCGTGTTGCAGCAGAAAGAGTTCGAACGGGTTGGCGATACAGAGACGGTGACCGTAGATACGCGGTTGATCGCGGCCAGTAACCGCGATCTCGCAGAAGAGATTCGCGCCGAACGATTTCGCGAGGATCTCTACTGGCGACTCAACGTTGTTCCCATTGAGCTTCCACCCCTCCGCAAGCGTCGGGAAGACATCCCTGCCCTAGTTGCTTACTTTCTGCAACTCTACAGCGATCAAAACGATCGCTTCGTTGTCCATATCCAGCGCGAGGCGATGCAGGCGCTCCAGGAATATCATTGGCCGGGAAATGTGCGTGAACTGCAAAACTACGTCGAACGAGCCGTGGTGATGTCTGATTCCGATGAGTTAACTGTCGATTTGCTTCCCGGTGAAGTGACTGGCACACAGCCCGCACAGAACTTTAGTTCGCATGCTTCCGTGCCAGCCGACTTTGAGACGTTGACCAAGCAACTCGTCACCGAAGGGCTGCGTTTATGCCAACCCGATCCGGTCGACCTGCATGGGCGAATCGTCGACAAGGTCGAGAAAGAATTGATCGCTCAAGTGCTTCAATCGTGCTCCTATGTTCAGACCAAAGCTGCGACGCGGCTCGGCATCAACCGGAACACCTTGCACAAGAAGATGAAGGACTACAACCTGGAAGGGGAGGACTCGCCCGAGTGAAGGCGAGCCACCGATCATCGGATTTTTCCCGAGCAACACTTTCCCTGCGACGCAAACAACCACCATGTCACATAGATTCAGCACCATTCAATCGGCTGTCGAAGCCATCGCGGCAGGGAAGGTCGTCATCGTTTTGGACGATGAAGACCGAGAGAACGAAGGGGACTTCGTTTGCGCTGCGGAGCGTGTAACAACGGAAAATATCAATTTCATGCTGGCTGGGCACGGCCAATTGTGCTGTTCGATTCTACCAACCGTCTCCAAGAGATTGGAGCTGAGACCTCTGGTCGAACAAAACACTTCCCCTCTGACGACTGCCTTCATGACCCCTGTCGATTTCTTTGGGTGCAAAACAGGCATTACGGCGGGGGAGCGAGCCGAGACCATTCGAAGGTTGGCCAGCGAACAATCGAAACCCAATGATTTTGTCCGCCCCGGACACGTTTATCCGTTGCTGGCCATGGAGGGGGGAGTGTTGCGCCGTGCAGGGCATACGGAAGCCTCGGTCGACTTGGCTCGCATGGCCGGAATGGCCCCAGCGGGGGTTCTCTGTGAGATTCTCAACGCGGAAGGGGATCGAGCAACGCGGGATGAGCTCGTTGCACTCGCTCGCCGGCATGAACTGGAGATTATCACCGTCGAGCAATTGATCGCTCATCGCCGAGTCAGCGAAAAACTGGTCTCGCGCTCAGCGCAATGCACTCTCCCCACCAAATACGGCGAGTTCCAACTGATCGTTTACGACGTGCAGTTCGAGGATCAAGAGCCGATTGCTTTGGCATTTGGGAATCTCGAGGACGCGAGCGCTGGACCACCACTCGTGCGGATGCATAGCAGTTGCTTTACCGGTGATCTCATCGCATCCCTCCGATGCGATTGCGGAGATCAACTCCATCTCGCGCTCGATGCGATCTCACAGGCAGGGCGTGGAGTTTTGGTCTATTTGCCACAAGAAGGACGAGGCATCGGTCTCGCCCAAAAGATCCGTGCTTATGCGCTTCAAGATGAAGGGCTCGACACCGTCGAAGCCAATCATCGTCTGGGTTTCAAGGCGGACATGCGCGACTATGGAGTTGGGATCCAGATCTTGAAAGACCTGGGGCTGCGGGAGATCCGCCTTCTCACCAACAATCCGAAAAAGACCGAAGCGTTTAACCTACGAGGGTTTGATCTCACCGTCGTCGATCAAGTTCCTATCATCACACCGACCAACGAATTCAACGCGAACTACTTGGCAACCAAGCGAGATAAGATGGGTCATATCCTCCCCTAACTGCAGCAGAGCTAGCGAACTTTTTGACGATTACATTGGTTCCTTCGAATAGCTCGACCGAAACAATTGCAAACGGTGCGAAGATCCTGTTACGTCGCTTGCGCGACCGCTACAACGAATTGGGCCAATTTTGGATTGATTCGCTTTCAACTGAATCATCGCCTGTATCCTATTCAAAAAATGGCCAGAACTTTGGAGGACGTGGTGCCGCAAGTGTGGTCTTTATTCGCCACCCTCAGGCGTTTCGTTAGGCAAGAGAAGAAAGGTGACCGACACGTTGGCTTTGACGGGGATCTTGCCCAGGGACACGGTCTCGGTTTCCTCGAGTTCACTGCTGGGGGCGGAAACGGCAGCATTTTGCGACATCGCGCCCGCTCGGCCATATCCGTTCCATGGCACGCCTGATTGATTCTCCGTGATTTGCAACGGCCCGCCTATCTTTCGTCCGAGAGTCGCGGCCATTTTCTCCGCTTTCTCTTTTGCGGCGAGCAGCGCCATCTCGCGCGCTTGCTCACGATACGTTTTCAGTTCGGTGGTCTGGAATTCAATGCCTTGAATTCGGTTGATTCCAGCAGCGAGCAAAGCGGATAGCACAGGATCTAGTTTGGTGACATCGCGCACCGTTACCACAAAGGTATTACGTGACGTGTAGCCAAGGAATTTGGGAGGGTTGTTGTTGTACTCGTTCGAGTAGCGAGGCTCCAGCGACAAGTAGTCCGTTTGGACATCTGCGGCAGGAATGCCGGTTTCCTTAAGAACTGCGAAAGCCCTTGCGATCAAATCGTTGTTCTTCTTCTTTGCGACTTGGACGTCGGCATCAAACGTTTCCACTCCGAGAGTTACCAGAACTCGATCGGGCTGAACATGCACCAACGCCTCGCCGAGGACGGAAATGGTAGGCCGTTGTGCCGTTGGTCCCGGCTGTGCTCTGGCTATCATCGCAGAGTTCAACACAGCCAAAAACCCAAGTGCCATCGCATGGAATTTGAGCACGTGCATCATCGCTCCTCGGAGTCTACTACTGTTGACTATTTGGCGACACCAAACTGGAACGATGTCACTTCTTTGAGCGTTTCCCCTGGCTTAAGAACAGTCGTCGAAAACGCCGGTTGGTTCGGAGCGTCAGGGTAGTGTTGGGTTTCCAAGCAAAACGCTTCATGCATTTTGTAGTTTGCGTTCCCAGCGTTACCAGCCAAGAAATTGCCTGTGTATAGCTGTATTCCCGGTTGTGTTGTAAGGATTTCGAGCGTCCTGCCACTGGCGGGATCGCTGACTTTGGCTGCGGATCGCAACTCTCCTGTTTTGCCACGTACCACATAGCAATGGTCGTATCCATTGGTGGCTTTCAGTTCCGCGATGCGTTCGCCGATCTTGTGCGGCGCTACGAAGTCTAACGGCGTTCCAACCACACTGGCCAATTGACCGGTTGGGATCATGAATTCGTCGACCGGCAGGTATTGATCGGCAGCGAGCGTTAGGTCGTGGTTGTAGACGGTTCCAGAACCTGGGCCTCCCAGATTGAAGTAGGCGTGGTTGGTGAGATTCACCACGGTTGCTTTGTCCGTCGTGGCTTCAAATGTCAGAGTGAGTCGGTTGTCATTATCCCATACGTAGGTTGCATGGGTTGTTAATGTCCCAGGGTATCCTTCGTCCCCATCGGGACTGACCAACGTGAACTTCAGCCCGACGCTGTTGTCTGCCTTCAACTCCGTGACCGTCCAGATCTTCTTGTCAAAGCCGACTTCTCCACCGTGCAAGTGATTTGGGCCGTTGTTGACCGCTAAAGAATAGGTTTTGCTATCCAGAACGAATTTGCCTTTGGCGATGCGATTGCAAAAACGACCGACGGTGGAACCGAAGTAAGGATGCCGCTGTAAGTATCCCTCCAGGGAATCGAAGCCGGCGGTGACGTTGACCTTCTTGCCATCGCGATCAGGCACATCGATCGAAACGACGATGGCACCGTAATCGATCATCTGCACTCGGTTCCCTGCAGCATTCGTCAAAACAAACAGAGTGACGGGCTTGCCATCGGAAGTGTTTCCAAAGGGTTTCTTTTCGATGCTCATAGCGTTTGTGTTGTAGTCCACGGCTCGGGCTGTGGCCCCAATCAAAGAAAGAATGATGACGGCTCCGGCCGTCAATCTGTTCATGAAGCGGGAAAGGGTAAACGTCGTTTGGATCATTGTCGATATGGCCTTGATGGGCATAGTGGAAAGGAGGTTCGTGCGGAAATGCTTGGTAGGGGAGAAAACGGGCGGATAAACAGATAAACAATCGTGTGCTTCGGCTATTGGAGGGTTCCCCGGGCTCAGTCCAGGACGATGATCTGTCCGCGTTGGATTACTTGTCTTCGGGTTTGGCGTTGCCTGGCTCTACACGACCAAACAGATGCCCACCGACATTGTCGTGTTTCCATGTGCCCGCATACTTGCGATCATGAAAAACGACGCGAGCCGAAAAGGTTCCCAGTCCGGGTATTGTAATGGAATCGAGAACCATGATCGGCGTTCGTCCAACCCATTCTACTTGAATGGGGACTGGGACAACCAAGTCTTTATCGCCGTACTTGATTCTGGTTGAAATCTCCCAGACGTTGTCATCCCCATCCAGTTTTTTGGCCGCTTTGATCTCGTAGCGTTCTTCTTCCAATTTGTTCAGCGGCCTGCCATCGATGGTAAAAACGCCGGTCAGCACGGCACCGCTCAAGTATTTCTCGAACTCGGCGATTGGGGGAGGATCTTCTTTGTTGACAGTCTTTTTCGCGGCCGGTGTCTCCTGGGCGCGAGCCGCCGTCGACGGGTGGAATTCCAATGTTCCCGACCATGCAATCAGTATCCCAATACCGATCATTGACCAAAGTGCGATTTGCTTTTTCATGTTACTCTCCGTTAATGATTGGAACATTGTTCGGGATCGGCGGCCCTAGCTCCTGATACCTCTAGGGTAGCCGTTTCTCCGGACTCTTTCTATCAGAACATATGAATTCCTCGCAACCTATTCTGTGCCAACCCAGACCGCACCGGAATGCCCCGCGTGTTGTTCTCGTTGTGTCCCTCCCTGACGCGGCGGCTGTGTCGTGGGATAGTCTTCCAGACTGTCATTGCTCCTAAAAGAGGTCTGGTTGTCGTCTTTGTGTCCCCAGCTGACGCGTTTTGAAGTTGCGATCTTTGCGTGACTCGGAATCTAAATCCATGCTTGTCCTGGATTTATCGAACCCGAACTCGTACTCAGCGATCGCGGTACTTGTACTCAAACCGGTATTTTCGAGTACGAGTACGAGTACCATTTCATTGAGTACGAGTACGAGAGAAGCCCGATTAGGGCAACTTCAAAACCGACGCGATGGGTTCAGCATGTCGCGTGGAAAAAAACGATCCCTATCCAAATCCAATCAACAAGCCGGCCACGGTGGACGCGCCCCGATGCCTTCGTTAGAGATGTTTCAGGAACGAAATGGCGTTTCGGAATTCTTCGACGGGGTTCGGCGCCATGTCCCGTTCGACAACGAAGTACCCTCGATAGGTTTGCTCTTCGAGAACCGCAGCGATGTTTGGGAATTCGGCTAATCCATAACCTAACGGGACTTGTGTCCCCCGTCCTCGAGCTCGATCGGGAACTCCGTCCTTCGCATGAACCAACATGACGTGAGGACAGATTCGGGGTAAGTCGTCGAGCGAGAAGCCTTGAACGAGCAAATTTCCTGGATTGAGCGTAACACCAACCGTACCATCTGGGAGCGTATCCAGGAAATCGGCGAGGGTTGCCAACGGCTCCGCACCGGTTTCAATTGCGAGGAAGGCACCCACGCGTTGCGAATACAATCCGATGTCCGTTAAGACGTTGCGCATGATCTCCCTAGAAGGTGAATCGGGTGCTTCTGCGATCTGACCCGCGTTGTTAACGACTACGTTTGCACCTAAGTCGTAAGCAAGTTTTAAAGCGCCCTTCGTCCCCTCGATCCGTCGATCCAACTCCTCGGCACATTCGTAACCGCGCCTGGTTGTATATCTCAAAGACGAAACGCGAAGATTCAGATCCTCGAGCAGCTTGCGGACTTGACGAAGTCCAGTGCTATCCAAGTCCGCAGGTCGTAATTCGGTCCGAGCGTCGATCTCGACAGCCTCTGCACCCAGCCTCGCGGCTGTCTGCAGGGCTTGTTTGAAGGGCATCCGCAATCCAGACAACTGAAGACCAATTCTTATCCCTGGCAAAATGGACTCCTAGCAGGAATGTACACCGAAGCGGAGACGCGGATTCATCCTAAATCGGCCATCCTTCGTCTGACACCTGCGGTGCATCGTGATGTTTTGGCTGCTTCTCGTGCTCGCGCGCATGCTCGATCGAGAAGAGATGAAGTGTAGCATCTCTCGCCCATTCATGCCGGGTGGAGAAGATTTGTTTCGTTGCGGATCCAAGCTGAAAGAACCTTCGAGCACTAGGTTTGACGTTGCGATATTCGAGTGTTGCGGAATCTCAGTCCCTATTTTCCATGGATTTATCGTACTCGTACTCGTACTCAGCGATCGCGGTACTCGTACTCGATGCGGTGTCTTCGAGTACGAGTACGAGTACCATTTCATTGAGTACGAGGGTAAGAGAAGCCAAAACAGCGCAACTACAAAAATCGCTTGCGCGGCTGTGGGGAACACGAGAAGGCCCATCAATCGGATCGAACGATCCTCGAGCATCGCATCAGTGCGGAGAGCGTCGAGTACGCCTCCTTGAGGGAAATCTTCGATTTTCCACGCACGCGCTCCGAATAAACAATCGGAACTTCGACGACGCGGGCGCCCTCCTTCAGGAGGTGCGCTAGCACTTCCTCGAGGAATCCATAACCTGATTCTCGGAGCTGATCCAAGCGAATCTTCTTCAAATTGGAGACGCGATACATGCGATACGCGCTGCTGCAATCGGAGATGGTCCAGCCGACGATCCATCGCGCGAGAGTGTTGGCGGTTCGGCTGACCCAAATTCGACGCCAAGAACATCCTATCAGACCTCCACCCGGGACGTACCTGGACCCGATCGCCACGTCGCACTCTCTGGCATGATCGATCATTGTCGGAATGACCTGAGGGTCATGGCTCAAATCGCCATCGAGATTGATCATCCAGGGATAGCCGTGATCGATAGCGTACTGCATTCCTTCCTTGATCGCCGTTCCTAGGCCAAGTTTTCCTGAGCGGCTGATCAGTTGCAATCGCGGTTCAGCCCGTTGACGTTCGCGAATCCAGTCTGCCGTGCCATCGGGTGAATTGTCGTCGATGATCAGTATGTCCGCATACGGAGAGGCGGCATGCATCTGATCTAACAGCGTGGGAAGGTTCTCACGCTCGTTATATGTGCAAACTAGGAGGAGTAGACGGTCGATTGGCTCGGACTCGGGCGACGAAGACAAATCATTCCTCGCCGTCTTCGTCATCGAGCTCGCTATCGTCTGGAGCTTCGTTCACATCGGCGCCGAATTCGTCGTCCGGGCCAGCGATGGAGGAGGGTGTCGCCAACGGTGCGGCCGCGGCAGCAGCGGCTGCCGCTTCATCGATGTCGTCTCCAGGGACGCGAACGATGGCCGCCAACGAGTCGTTCTCGTCCATGCTCATGATCCGGACACCTTGTGTGTTGCGACCGATGACGCTGATGTCACTCGCAGCGATACGCTGAATCTTGCCTCGCGAAGTCATCATCAGAAGTTCATCGGAGTCCATCACCGGCAAGATTCCGATGACGGGGCCATTGCGTTTCGTGGTTTTGATATCGATGACCCCTTTACCTCCTCGGCGCTGCGTACGATAGCGATTGGCAGAGCTGGTGTCGTCCGCCGCTTCGGGCTCGGCTGCGGCTTCTTCCTCCGCTGCGACGTTTTCATCCAGTCCATCCCCGTCAACCAAGAGAGCATCTTCACGAATGGCCAACTCGTCACCTGGGCCAAAATCGGTTCGCTTTCCGTATCCATTCTGACAAACGGTCAATAGTGTGGCGGTGGGATCTGCTACGACCATGCCCACCAGCGAATCTCCCTTTTTGAGGGATATTCCCTTGACCCCCGAGGTGTTTCTACCCATCGATCGAGCATCCCGTTCGGAGAAGCGAATGGCCATTCCGTTCGCGGTCGAGAGAACGATCTGGTCCTTCGGCTTGGTGATAACCACATCTACCAGTTCATCATCCTCCCGGAGTTTGATTGCGATGATGCCACCTTTTTTGGGACGGCTATACGCCTCGAGCGCGGTTTTCTTGATGATTCCTTTTTTCGTTGCCATCATCAAGAAATGTCCGGGCAAATTGAAGTCCCGAATGGGGACGCAATCGAGAATCTTTTCGTCAGGGGTGAGGTTGAGCAGGTTCACGATGGCGCGGCCACGGCTTTCGCGGCTCATCTGCGGAATCTCCCAAACTTTTTGCCAATAGACTTTGCCTTGATTGGTAAAGAACAACAAATAGGCATGGGTGCTGGCCACGAAAAGATGCTCGACGGGATCTTCTTCTTCGCTCTTCAAGCCTGTGATACCCTTGCCGCCGCGCTTCTGCGCTTTGTAGATCGACGCAGGGAGTCGTTTGATGTAGCCCTGGTGCGAAATGGTAACCACCATAGTTTCCTCCGTGATGAGGTCTTCCATGTTGTAGTTGCCCAATTCTTCATCGGAGATTTCGGTCATCCGATCATTGCCATACTTGCGAGCAATTTCGACCAAGTCGTCTCGGATGATGGCGTAAATATTGGCGGGGTCCCCAAGGATCCTTCGGTATTCTGTGATCTCCGTTAGAATCTCCGCATGTTCATTGGCTAATCTCTCTTGTTCGAGCCCGGCCAGCTGCCCCAGGGTCATTCTTAGGATCGAATCGGTTTGCACGCTGGTAAGGCGGTACACATCGGATTGTCCCCGTTCGAGTTGGAAGTCGGCAAAGCCTGTTTCCCCAAGAGCTCGTTGCAACATGGAGGCGGGGCATTCGACCCCCATCAGCTTTTCTTTGGCTTCGGCCTGTGTTCGGCTAGAGCGGATAAGAGCGATGATGCGATCGATATCTGCCAACGCGAGGAGCAGACCTTCGATAACGTGCTTGCGTTTCCTGGCCGCTCCTAGCAGGAACTGCGTGCGTCGTCGGATGACGGTCACACGATGCCGAATGAACTCTTGGAGAAGTTCCTTGATATTCAATTCCCGCGGTTTGCCATCCACCAATGCCAGCAGGATGATGGAGAACGTTTCCTGCAAAGGACTGAATTGAAAGAGCTGATTGAGAACCACATTGGGATCCGAGTTCTGTTTGATCTCGATCACCAGTCGCACGGGCTCCTTCAAATCGCTTTCATCGCGAATGCCAGAGATGCCTTTGATTCTCTCGCCGCGCACCAGTTCGGCAATCTTTTCTACGACGCGATCGCGCGCCGTTTGAAAGGGAATGTCGCGAACCACCAACCGGGACTTGCGACCATCCTCTTCAATATCGACGTGACCCCGCACCACAATGGTAGATCGCCCGGTCGCGTAGGCTTGTCGAATGTTGTAGCGACCGCAAATGATGCCGCCGGTTGGGAAGTCTGGACCGGGGATGATCTCGCAAAGTTCGTTCACGGTCGTTTCGGGGTCATCGATCAATCGGATGATCGCATTGCATACCTCTCGCAAATTGTGAGGCGGGATGCTGGTGGCCATGCCGACCGCAATGCCCTGCGCACCGTTGACGAGCAGGTTTGGAAACTTCGACGGAAGAACGACCGGTTCATTGCGGCGGTCGTCGTAGGTTGGAATGAAATCGACGGTGTCTAGCTTCAGGTCCTCGAGCATCATTGCGGCCGGGCCGGCCAATCGCGCTTCGGTGTACCGCATGGCAGCGGCGGGCAACCCGGCGATCGAACCGAAATTCCCTTGTTTGTCGATCAAGACGTGCCGCATGTTCCATTCTTGAGCCATCCGTACCAGCGTTGGATAAATGATGGCTTCGCCGTGCGGGTGATAATTGCCCGATGTATCGCCAGCGATCTTGGCACACTTGACCCGAGCAGCACCTGGGTTCAAGCTGAGATCGTTCATCGCCACCAGAATGCGGCGCTGGCTCGGCTTCAATCCGTCGCGCACATCCGGCAATGCACGACTGACGATCACACTCATCGCGTACGTCAAATAACTGTTGCGCAGTTCTTCTTCGATGGGCTCTTCGATCATCCGTTCGCCGGTCCCTCCACCCTCGTTGGAGGGGGGAATACTGGCAGGATCATTCTGGTCAAAATCATCGCTTGGTGGGACGTTCGACACGGAGAAGTCGTTTCTGATCGAGGGTAAGGATGAGTCGCGACACGCGGGGAATAAAAGGCACCGAATCCGTCGTGGTTCTGGCCCTCTTTTCGCACCTTATCGGGTCAGCCAAAACAGGGCCCAAAGTATAGCAAAAGCCCACCCTTTCACAATTGCCCTAAAACCCCGTTATACCCTGCAAATTGCCTGGGAAATTCCTCCCGGAAAGACACTCGGGAAACCCCTGGCGTCCGAACACCATGGATCCGGTCCGATCCGACCCCAGTCCGAACCCGCCAGGCTACCGCTTGGAGGCCTGAGCTCGCGAGGGATCCTCGGGCCAAGAGTGTTTCGGATAGCGACGTTTCAACTCTTTTCGTACCTCGGCGTAACCGACGTGCCAAAACGATGCCAGGTCATCCGTGATCTGTTGCGGGCGCATGCTCGGTGCGAGCAAATGCAGTAGCAACGGAATCCTGCCAGAGGCGATGCGAGGCGTTTGTTGCCAAGAAAATACTTCCTGTATTTTGACTGCAAGGATCGGGGATTTGCCCAACGCGTACTCGATCCGGATCGAACTCCCCGAAGGGACTTGAATACGGGCTGGGGCTTCGCGCTCGAGCGCTGCCAATTGATTCGATGTCAATTGACCTCGCAACCAATCCAGCCATGGGCCTCGCTTCACTTCCTCAAGCGATCGCTTTCCGCGACACATTTCCTTTGCGACCTCATGCAGTCGTTCTGTCTCAAACATCGGCAATTCCAACTCGGGCATCCATTCCCGCAGGCAAGCCGCGCGATGGAGCCACTGCTGCACGTCGAGATCGTCCTTCGGGAAGGTCGTATCCCAATGTGTTTGTACGGCCTCGAACAAGACCTGCGCGCACGCTTCTTCATCGTCGATGGAAGTAGGAGTCTCGCGCAGCATCAAGTCGATCCAATACGTTCGGCGGCGCGCAACAACCTGTTTTTGCGACGGATGAAAAAAGAGTTCATCGCATTCCCGACGGTTGCTCCCCACCAACCAGGCCGCATCGACGCGGCTGGCTTGACGCACGACCGCATCTCCCGGACCCGATACGGTTTCAACACAAACGAACAACTCCGGTTCGATCACGCCGCTTTGAGGATCGAGCTGCACCCCTTTGCCACCTACCATCAATGCGTGCTGACGCCCCGCGGCACGTCGACGTGCGACGCGATCGGGGAATCCCACCAGAATCGATCGAAGGATGGCAAAATCCTGGGCTTCTGCCGACACGCGTTCGTTCGATGCCGGTGACTCCTGAGTCTCCCGTGATACCGTTCTGTTTTCCGGTGTCAGACGCCGCTGGATCGACTCGCCGATTTGCTGGATCTGTCGCGCTGACTGTTCAATTGCCCTCACCGCCGAGCGATTGACGATTCCAAACGGGGTTTGTTCCGTGGGGGTTCGGTCCCTTCCTCGAAGGACATGGATGCGTTCGACGCAATCGCTATCCCAACGCTTGGTTGCCATGGTGGTCATTCGATGGCCACTGGCTGAATCGCGGGCACGACGTTCGAAAGGATCTCTTTCAGAAAGGATGGCAGCGATCCAACTGGCTTCCACCAAACAGCCCCGTTGGACCGATTCCAAAACCATTCGCCCCAGCCTGGGATGCAACGGCAATCGAGCCAGTTGGGTACCTAGTGGAGTAATGCGTCCTGCCTCGATCGCACCCAGCGATTCCAGCAACCGGACGGCCGATCGAAAGGAATCCTCGCGGGGGGGCTCAAGCCATGGGAAATCTCGACTGGAACCCTCTCCCCATGCAAATAGCTGCAACACGGCTCCGGCCAAGTCGATCCTTCGAATCTCGGGCTCCAAGAAAGGGGCCCGCGATCGATCCGAGGCTTCGGACCACAACCGAACACAACTCCCTGGAGCTACACGGCCTGCACGTCCCGCCCGCTGAATCGCCGATGCTGAACTGATGTTTTCTAATGCCAGTCGGTCTAATCCGACATCCGGCGAGAATCTCAAGACGCGAGCCAATCCACTATCGACGACCGTTTGGATACCAAGGATGGTCAGCGACGTCTCCGCGATGTTCGTGGCCAGCACCACGCGCGGGCGTGGCCCTGGCTCGATCGCGCGCACTTGTTCGTCCAGCGGCATCGAACCGTACAATGGAAGCACGTCATGTGTCCCCTCGATTCTCTGTCTTCCTAACAAATCCTTGCACCGGTGAATTTCTCCCGATCCCGGTAGGAACGCGAGGATATCCCCGGGTCTGTTTGGAGCCAGTTCTGTCAGTGTCTCGGCCATATGTTCAACCATTTGCGTTGTGCCGGCAAAGGATTGCAAACGGGGCGGGCAATATCGTATTGCGACCGGATATTGGATCGAGTTCACGCGAATGACCGGAGCGTTGGCCAGCGGCCCTGCCATCAGGGATGGGTCGAGTGTTGCCGACATGAGGATCATCTTCAAGTCGTCGCGCAGCGTTTGCTGCACTCGCCGCAACATCGCGAAGAGCAAGTCCGAATCGAGGGACCGCTCGTGGAACTCATCGAGGATCACCACCGACACATCTTCGATTGCAGGGTCTTCCTGCATACGTCGAATCAGGATTCCCTCGGTCGCGACGATCAATCGCGTGTTTCTCCCGACCTGGTGATCCAATCGCACCGAATAACCTACGGTATTCCCAATCGCTTCACCTTTTTCCCACGCGATGCGAGCCGCTACCGACCGCGCTGCCAATCGCCGGGGTTGCAGCAAATAGATTTTTTTCCCTGCCGAAACGAGCCCATCCAGAAGTGCTGGGGCGACGCGGGTTGTCTTGCCTGTACCCGGTGGTGCATCCACCAAAGTGATGGAATGACTTCGGACGGCTTCGATGATGGCAGGCAGATAGGGATCGACGGGTAATGGGTTGATCGACACGATGGCGGGATCACGAAAGGTTGGAATCAGTCTTTACCACGCTAGTTCGAGGAACGCCGCCGATAGCCATCGCCATTGCCTGAGGAATTGATTTTCGGCTTCTGGAAGATCAAACGGTGGCTGTTTTCACCCAGCAGGTCATCGAGCCTTTCACGCAATTCGGGTTTGATCTCGACCCGTCGCTTGCTCGTTTGGATATGCACGGTTTCGCCATTGAGGCGATGGATCGCGAACATCACTTCGCGTTCTCCTTCATAACCTCGCAGGATTTCTTCGATCTTTGGAATCAATTGTTCGTCGTGTTTGGCTTCGTCAAAGGCGATACGAATCCCAGAGGTGAATTTGCTATCTGCCTCTTGAATGGGGATTACTTCATCGACGATGAGATTGATTTCTTCTTCGCCCCGCTTGTCGATCCGGCCACGGATGAGAACGATGCTGTCGGGAACGATGGTCTGTTCACACTGCGCGTACGTGCTCGGCCAAGCGATCGAGCGCGTGATCCCTTCGAGGTCTTCCAGGTCAAAGTTCGCGTACTTGGAGGGTTCGCCCGGTTTCGGATTTCGAGTGTACGCGAGCTTGATCGATGAAACGATTCCACCCATCCAAACCTCGGAACGGTGCTTGAGTGTTTTTGCTGTGACCGCGTTTTGAGTGCAGAACGATTTCAGAATGCGTTCGTACTCCGACAACGGATGGGAGGACAGGTAGTAACCGAGGACTTCCTTCTCGCTGGCGAGTTTTTCTTTCTCTGGGAATTCAGGGATATCCGGCAACGTGACGGCGGGTGCGGCCTCTTGCATCAGATCACCGAACAAATTGAGCTGCCCGCTTCGCTTGTCCTTGGCCGCTGCGGCGCCACCTTGAAGGGCTTTGTCCAATACTGCCAAGTGTTGCGATCGTCGCGCGCCAAAACAATCGAAGGCCCCGGCACGGATCAGAGACTCGAGCGATGAGCGATTGCACGAGGACGAGTCGACGCGGTTGCAGAGATCGAAGATGTCAAGGTAAAGACCGTTTTTGTCTCGTTCTCGAGCGATCGCTTCGGCAGCTCCCGCGCTGCAACCTTTGATGGCCGATAATCCGAAATGAATCTTGGCATCTCGGACGCTGAACTCGCTCCGAGAAGCGTTGACATTGGGCTGTTCAACGACGATTCCCATCCGTTGGCAATCTTCCAAATGTTCGACCAAGGAATCTTTTCGTTTGAAATTACGGTTTGGAATATCCCCTGTGAGCAAAGCGGCCATGAACTCGACTTTGTAATGGGACTTCAAGTACGCGGTTTGGTAAGCGATGAGTGCATAAGCAGTCGAGTGGCTCTTGTTAAAGCCGTAACCGGCGAACTTCAAGATCATTTTCCAAAAGTCTTCAGCGTCTCGCTTGGCCAGTCCCAGCGATACGGCCCCCTGAAGAAACTTTTCTGCGTTGGCCGCGATGGTCTCTTCTTTCTTTTTGCTGATGGCTTTAATGCAGGTGTAGGCTTTGGCCAATTCGATCCCACCCACACGGTTGAGAATCCGCATGACTTGTTCTTGGTACACCATCACCCCATGCGTTTCTTCAAGAATTTCGCGCAGGATGGGATGGAGGTAATTCGCCTCCTTCTTACCTAGTTTTACTGCGATGTAGTCGTCGACCATGCCTCCTTCGAGCGGTCCTGGACGATAGAGGGCATTGGTGGCGATAATATCGCTAAAATGATCGGGCTTCATCCTTTGAAGCAAGTCCCGAATCCCGCCACTTTCAAGCTGAAAGACCCCCTTGGTTTCGCCTCGTCGCAACAGGTCAAACGTCGCGGGATCTTCTAATGGGAATTTTAAAGGGTCGATTCGCTCGCCGGTCGTTTGCTCGATGATGTCGACCGCTTTGGATAGGATGGTCAAGTTCCTCAAGCCGAGGAAATCCATTTTCAACAGGCCGGCTGCTTCCACATCTCCCATCGACCATTGCGTGATGACGTCATCTTTGCCGGAGCCTCGCATGAGCGGGACATACTCCGTGAGGGGTTTGTCCGCGATTACGACCGCTGCTGCATGCGTTCCGATACTGCGCGCCATCCCTTCGACTCGCATGGCGAGACTCATCAGTTCCTTGAGCACCGGATCGGCGTCGACCGCGTGTCTTAAGTCTTGGCTTTCCGCCAGCGCATCCTTGATAGAAATTTTTGGGTCGTCAGGAACCATCTCGCTCAGCTCGGCGACTCGATTGAGTGGCAGATTGATGGTTCGACCGACATCCTTGATCGCACCGCGAGCTTTCAGAGTACCGAACGTGCCGATCTGTGCGACGTTCGCTTCCCCATACTTTTCTTTCACATAGCGAATGATTTCATTGCGTCTTTCCTGGCAGAAATCAATGTCGATATCCGGTGCTTCCAGGCGGCTCTCGTCGAGAAAGCGCTCGAATAGCAAGTCGTACTTGATCGGACAGACGTGAGACAAGTAGAGCGCATAACAAACAATCGCACCGACGCCGCTACCCCGCGCCGTGGCTGGAACATCGATCTCGCGGGCATAGCGCACAAAGTCCCAAACAATCAGGAAGTAGTTGGAGAAGCCCAGTTTCTGGATGACCGCCAACTCGCGATCCAATCGATCCACGGCAATTTGGGACAATTGCCCATTCGGGCACATTGTTTCATTGCCCGCGTAACGTTCGAGCAAGCCTTGAATGCAAAGTTGGCGCAGGTAATCGTCAGCCGATGGGTGCTCCTTGGGAATTTCAAAGGATGGGAAGTTGCGTTTGCCCAGTTCCAGTTCGATGTCGACCGAATCTGCAATTTGTTGCGACCGCGCGACTGCATCTTCGAGTCCCTGGAAGTGCGAATACATCTCTTCCTGCGAGCGAAGAAAGAACTGGTCGTTCTCCATCTTCATGCGATTCGTGTCGGTTCGGAACTTGCCTGTGCTGATGCACATCAGGACATCTTGTACTTCGGCATCTTCCTGATCGACGTAGTGTGCGTCGCTCGTCGCAACCAAAGGCAATCCCATACGATTCGCAACATCGACAGCGCCCTGTAGTTGCTCGCGTTGGATCTTCAGGCCATTGTTCATGATTTCGATAAAGAAGCGATCCTCAAAAACATTCGAAAACCATTCGGCGACTTGGGCGGCTTCCTGCTGCGCAGCCGAAGTGTCATGCCCTTTGAGGATCATTCGGGAGAATTCACTCGACACACATCCGCTCAAACAGATAATCCCCTCGTTGAATTCTTGGAGCAGTTCTTTGTCGATGCGAGGCTTGAAGTAGAAGCCTTCGAGGCTCGCGCGCGATGCGAGGCGAACGAGATTTTGGAAGCCCGTACGGTTCTTTGCCAGTAGCGTTAGGTGATAGGCCGCTTCCTTTTGCGATGCCGCGTCCTTTTCGTAACGACTTCCAGGTGCTACGTACGCTTCGTAGCCGATGATGGGATTGACCCCCAGTTCTTTCGCCTTCTTGTAGAACTCGAGCGCCCCGTGAAGATTTCCATGGTCCGTCAGCGCCAATGCCGACATGCCGTGCGATTTGGCTTTCTTCAGCAGTCGGGTAATGGATCCGGCGCCGTCGAGCAAGCTGTAATGACTGTGGCAGTGAAGGTGAACAAAAGGGCGTGGATTAGCGATTGGCGATTTGTTCATGGCTTGGCAATCGATCGAAAAGAGTGTCCTCCTGACAGCCCGCGAGCAATCGCGAGCGCGATCTATCATGCTATCTGCATTAGGCTGTGCTGACGAGGACCAAGACGATCCTTCGGTGCGACTGGAAGTCCTTCGATTGCAAGCCGAATACTGCAAGCAAGGTTTTTTTTTCCCCGCAGCCGGGGTGTTCCTCGCCAACGGATTGTCTCTTTTGCACGTTTCGGGTTTGGAATTTCACAATGCAATCAACAGGATGCGAGCAAAAAATCCAGGAATGAAAACCATTTGCAACCGTTTTCACAGGGAAATAGGTCCCGCCAGGTGCAATTCGATCGGAACCAATCAAGCCGATCAAGAGAATCGCGACGGGAGATCCCTCGTCGTTTTCGTGAACGGTGGGAAGTGAGTACCGTCGACCAATTTGCCCTTTGGACTATAATCGGTCCAGAAGGAACACCCTTTTCCAGGATTACCAATATCAAAGAAGGTGAATTGACGCATGCATCGCTTCTATGCCAAGAGGATTCTGTTTTCGGCTCTGATCGCTTCCGTTGATTTCGCAACAGTCGCGGTCGCCCAGGAAAAATACGATCCAACTGCAGTCGCCGCTCAGGGGATAAGCAAGCTGAAAGTCAAGGCGACTGACTGGCCGCAGTTTGGCGGTTCGAGTGAACGTAACAACGTCCCAGACTCAGGCCCACTTCCCACCTCTTTCGATATCAAGTCGGGCAAAAACATCCGATGGTCTTCGCCTTTGGGTTCGGAGACCTACGGTAACCCGGTGGTTGCAAATGGAAAGGTCTACGTAGGAACCAACAACGGCAACGGTTATGTCAAGCGTTATCCGGCGACCGTCGACCTCGGTTGCTTGGTCTCGTTCGACGAAGAAACCGGCAAATTTCTCTGGCAGCACAGCAGCGAGAAGCTCCCCTCAGGCCGCGTCCATGACTGGCCGAACCAAGGTATCTGCTGCGCCCCATTAATCGATGGAGATCGCTTGTGGTACGTCACGAGCCGTGGTGAAGTCGCATGCCTCGATACGGAAGGTTTCCTCGATGGCGAAAACGACGGCCAATTCACGAAAGAACCCAACGAGAATCCCGACGAAGCGGATGTCGTGTGGAAGCTGGACATGATGGGTCAATTGGGTGTTTCGCAGCACAACATGTGCAGTTGCTCCGTCACGTGCGCAGGAGACCTCCTGTTCGTTAACACATCGAATGGCGTGGATGATGGGCACATAACGGTTCCAGAGGAAAACGCTCCTAGCTTCGCTTGTCTCAATCGCTTCACCGGAGAGGTCCTGTGGACGGATAAATCTCCAGGGGCAAATATCCTACACGGGCAATGGTCCTCTCCCTCTTATGCAATCCTAGGTGGGGTCGAACAAGTTCTGTTTGGCGGAGGGGATGGATGGCTGTACAGCTTTGATGCACGCGGGGAAAACGGTAAATCCAAATTGCTATGGAAGTTTGATTGCAATCCGAAGGATTCCGTTTATAAGCTGAACGGGGCAACGCGTAACCACATCATCGCTACACCCGTGATCTATGATGGATTGGTCTATGTGGCGGTCGGCGAAGATCCAGAACACGGTGAAGGTGCCGGCCATTTGTGGTGCATCGATCCGACCAAACGGGGCGATGTAAGCCCGACCTTGGTTTACAACTCCAAAAATCCGACAGTCGTTATTGCTCCCAAGCGCAAGCAAGCGCTCGTCGCAGCCGACGGAGACCTAGAGCGCGACAATCCCAATTCGGCGGCTGTGTTTCACTATGTCGGCAACAACCCGAAGGTCTTCGAAGAAACCATGCATCGCACCTGCGGCACCGTCGCGATCAAGGATGATTTGCTCTTCGTCACGGATTTCTCCGGGGTCGTGCATTGCCTCGATGTGAAGACCGGCAAAGGGCATTGGACTCACGACATGCTCGCCGCTTCCTGGGCTTCGCCACTGATCGCCGACAACAAGGTTTATGTTGGGGACGAAGATGGAGACATCTCGATTTTCGAACTTTCCAAGGAACTGAATTTGATCGCTGAGCTCAACGTCGGATCAGCAGTGTACACGACCCCCATTGCAGCCAATGGCCGTATTTACATTGCGAACCGAAATCGGCTCTTCTGCATTGAAGAAGGCAAACAATCCGCCGGCGTGAAGTAAGCAACGGAAACCGGGGATGCTAACCATTGCGGGTGAGCAGATGAATGCTTGCCCGCAATCGGGTACCTATGCTTAGCGCTCGTTACGCAGTACATCGCAGTATGTTTCGAGTATTAGCCGGAACGCGTTAGCGTCCGGTTCCTCGACACAATGAACGAAAACCGGGTGCTAACGCATTCCGGCTAGTTTGCAACAAGGCTGCTCAAACGGGAGTCAGCGATGCATGCAGGGCTCGGCAAGTGGTGGCACAAAGACCCAACCGATGGACGCATTCAATGCGATCTCTGCCCGCGGCAATGCCGCATGAAAGAAGGGGATCGCGGCTTCTGCTTCGTCCGCAAGATCGAGAACGATGTTCTGGTGCTGGATACCTACGGCAAGAGCACTGGATTTTGTATCGATCCCATCGAGAAGAAACCACTCCATCATTTTTATCCAGGCTCGAGCGTTCTGTCGTTCGGTACCGCTGGCTGCAATCTGGGTTGCCAGTTCTGTCAGAACTGGGATATCTCCAAGTCGCGCGAAGTTGCCAAACTGAGCAACATTGCCACCCCTGAGACAATCGCGCTGGCAGCGCGCGAACTCCAATGCCGGTCCGTCGCATTCACTTACAACGATCCTGTGGTGTGGGCAGAGTACGCAATCGATACGGCCAAAGCCTGTCGCGATTTGGGGATTGCAACCGTAGCGGTCACGGCGGGATACATGATGCCGGAGCCTCGGGCTGAATTCTACCGTTGGATGGATGCGGCGAACGTCGACCTCAAAGCTTTTTCGGAAGAGTTCTATCGCCAGATCACGTATTCCCATCTGGAACCCGTTCTCGATACGTTGCGCTATCTCCAGCGTGAAACCGATGTTTGGTTCGAAATCACGAATCTGGTAATTCCTCAAGCCAATGATTCGGCCGACGAATTGACCCGCATGTGTGACTGGATCGTCGAGGAATTAGGGCCGGATGTGCCTGTCCATTTCTCTGCCTTTCATCCCGATTTTCGGATGATGGATCGACCGAATACGTCGCATGAAAAACTGATCGAGGCGCATGGCATTGCAAAGCGCGCCGGTATCCGATTCCCGTATGTAGGAAATGTTCATGATGTTTCCAGGGCATCGACTTATTGCCGGTGTTGTGGCGAACTGTTGATCGAACGCGATTGGTACGAACTCGGACGCTATCAACTGCAAGGGAATGCGTGCTCGCATTGTGAAGCCGTTCTGCCAGGACGGTTCGAGGATCGGCCGGGAACATGGGGGCGTAAGCGGCAACCGGTAGACATTCGTCGCTTCCAAACGGAAAGTTCGGAAAACATCCCCCAAGTCCTCGGGAACTTCAACCGATTATCTCCCTCCAATCCTCCAGACCCGAAGCATGGGGTATCTTTGCCTAGGCAGCACACTCCCGCACCTCCGCAGTCGGTCTCAGGATTCAACCCAAGCATGGAGCCCACGATGTCGTCCTCGGCCCTCTCATCCTTCCAGAAACTGGAAATGCTTCCACTGGTTTCCTTGACAACAGATCAACGCCACAGCATTCATCGCCTCGTCCAGCAATTGGTCACGGCCAGCGTACTGCATGGCAAGGTTTCGGAAGAGTCCGTTAAATCCCTAGGTGAATTGGGCCAGCAGCATGTCTATGGCGTCTTTACGACGCTCAAACGCGGGGAGCATCTGAGAGGGTGTTGCGGTTTCCAGGGTCGCCCGACGCCACTCTTGGATGGACTTGCTGAATCCGCGCATCGCACTGCAACGGAGGACCCTCGCATGCCTGCCATCTCCGGTATCGAACTACCCTATTTGAGCTGCAGTGTCACATTACTCGATGCCCCTTTGCCGATCGATGGACCTGTCGCGGAACGTCCGAATGCGATCGTGATTGGCAAGCACGGACTGCGGATCTCCACTCCCCAAAGCAGCGTTTACGGAGAGCACGCGGGGTTGCTGCTCCCAAGTGTCCCTGTCGAGCAAGGTTGGAGTGTCGAACAATTCCTGATTGGTGTTTGCCGCAAAGCTGGGTTGCCGATCGATGCATGGCGAGATCCGGCCTGCTGTTTGGAGTCGTTTGAGGGATTGTCCATCGAAGGGCATTTCGATCGAGATCTCTTACCGGATCCGATCCCCATGGAATATGCACCAGGAGATCTGAATGGATTGGTGCGACTTAAGAACGTGGCTGTTCAAAACATGATCGCATTTTCGCGCGGTGCCACGCCGAATTATTACGTCCTAGATGCGATGGATGGAACCGTCAACGGGATTGTGATGTCGGCCATCAATACCGAAACGAAACGCCCTCTCGCCCATTGGATTCAAACGTCGCTACGGCCTGGTATTCCATTGCAAACCAATCTTTTCGAGCTCTGCAAATCCGCGGAACAAACCCTTCGTCGAACGCAGTTTAATCGGTCGGTCGATATCGATCTGGAATTGACTGTCCTGAATGCACCCGCGCATCACGGAGTGATTCATAGTGATGACTGGTCGGGCAATGTGCTTCACGAATCCTTAAGCGATTGCGAATTGCAAGGGATCGAGCCACAACATCGAGCTATCTTAGCGCTATGCGGCGATCGGGCAGCGGTAGCATTGGATGCCGACAAAACCGCGCATCAGTTGGTTCAAGAAGCGGCGGCTGCGGTCAAAACACGCTCGCATGGGATCGCGATCTTTTCGGTTGGGGCTGTATCCACTCTGCCTAACCTCTTGGCGAGCAATCATCTCGGTGTCGACACGAGCGATGCGCCGAGAGCAGCCGTGCTCGGCAACACGTTTTACCCCTCCGACTCTCACGAGCTCGATTCACTGCTTCAAGCCTTCGATGCGAAATCCCCAATCTCCAAGGCTGTCCCAGCATTGGCCATCATGACGCCCCATGCCGGATTGATGTACAGCGGCCAAGTCGCGATGGATGCGTGGAAGAGTACAGAGATCCCTAACCGAGTCGTGGTCGTAGGACCCAAGCATACCCGCTTAGGAGCGGACTGGGCTGTGTCCCCTGCCACGTCATGGATGCTGCCCGACGGCACATCCTTCGAGACAGACATCGAACTGGCCAAACGCATTGTCGAATCGGTGTCGGGTATGGAGTTTGATAATGCGGCGCATTCACGCGAACATAGCGCTGAAATTGAATTGCCTTTCTTGCGACACTTTACCCGCGAAGGACATCGTCCCAAGATTGTTTGTATCGCTATCGCTAATGCTCAGTGGGACGATATTGAGAAAGCAGCCAAGGAACTTGCTGGCGTGCTGGCGGATGTCGAACCAAGACCTCTTTTGGTCATCTCCAGTGACATGAATCACTTCGCCGAGGACACCGAGAATCGCAGGCGCGACAAAATCGCAATAGAGGCACTGGTTTCAGGGGATCCGAAGCACCTTTTGGAAACCTGCCGTGAGGAATCCATTAGCATGTGCGGTGCGGCCGCCGCGGCGCTGGTGATGCAAACCCTCAAAGAGTTGGGCGAAACGCCACATATCGAAAACTTGACCTACGATACCAGCGCTACTGCTTCCGGCGATGCAGCCCGCGTCGTTGGGTATGCGAGCGCTCGTTGGGTCAAGTCCTAAGTTTTGTCGTTGCTAGTTTCCTTGGCTTTTCGTACTCGTACTCCGCGCTAGCAGTACTCGTACTCGTACTCGTACTCCGCGTTAGCAGTACTCGTACTCGTACTCGTACTCGATGCGGTATCTTCGAGTACGAGTACGAGTACCATTTCATTGAGTACGAGTACGAGAGAAGCCAAAATAGCGCATCAAAAATCCTAAGCAACCCTGTGCCGGTCCCTCGACAACGCGTGAGGGCCGAACTCAGTACCAGGCATCCTCGGCTGCGAAAAAGAAATTTCATTAGCCGGAGTGCATTAGCACCCGGTTTCCGAGAATCCTGCACGGTTCATGGCCTTGCCTAACCTCCGGTTGTTTGCCCGGCATCTCCTGGCAATCGGCTCGTTTCTGATTCTGCTCGACTTCGCCAAAAAACCCTCATCGAATCTGAACACGGAACGGGTGCGATCCCGGCAGGTGAGTGGTTACAATCCTACCGAGCTTCGAATATGCGGTCGAAGCTAATCCGGATTCCTTCTTACTCGTGGATTGGTTTTAGAACTCATGAGCAGTCGTACACTCCGTTGTTTTCTGGTGTGTTGTTTTCTCGCGTTTCTGATGGTCGCGATTTCGACGTCTGCATGGGTACCCACAGCACACGCACAACTTGATAAAAGCGATGCCAAACCGGGACTCAAGGAACCGATTGCCAGATTGCCGGGGATGCAGCCCGGCGGTACGACTCTTCTCCCTAATGGGTGGACGATCAATGCCCAAGGCAAACAGGCCGCATTGGGAGATCTGCCAGTTCATTTGCTAGTCCATCCGAGCGGTACTGAGTTGGCGGTGTTGCATTCGGGCTATGGCGAGCACGAAATCATTACCTTGGAAGCCAATACGTTCAACAAAATCGCACGTGTCCCAATCCCCCAATCCTTTTACGGACTGGCCTTTTCAAGCGACGGCAAATTTTTGATCGCTTCGGGGGGTGAGGATGAACGCGTTTACGTTTTCCCCTACGACAAAGGGTTTCTTGGGCCTCCTCGCACACTCGTACTCGGTACGAAAACCGACAAGTTCGTTGTCTCGGGCGTTGGATTATCCGCGGATGATAGTACCGCTTATGTGTGTGGATTGCTTGCCAACCAAGTCAAACGTATTTCCCGCCCTTTGGAACAGGATCTCGGGGCCAGCCTCGTCGCGTCGGATTCATTGCAACTCCCTGCGGAGAGCTATCCCTATACGGTGCTAGAGGATCCGAAGAACGGACGGTTGTATGTGAGCCTGTGGGGACGGGCGGAAGTGGCGGTGGTGGATCTCAAAACGTGGTCCGTGGTCGATACTTGGAAAACACTCTCCCATCCGACCGAGATGATTCTGCTCGATGACAGCCAACGATTGCTCGTAGCCTGTTCCGATGAGAACTCGGTCGTCGTGATCGATAGCACCAACGGAGAACGTCAAGAAGTGCTCGCGACGGCGTTGTATCCGGGCGCGAAGAACGGCAGTACGCCATCGGCAATTTGTGTCTCTCCGGATCGCAGGGTCCTGATTGCCGTAAACTCGGGGAATAACAACATTGCTCTCTTTGATGTTTCCGAACCCAAAAAATCCCGTTCGCTCGGGTTTATACCCGTCGGTTGGTATCCGACCAACGTGGCCTTTTCGAAATCGGGAGAGCAAATCCTGGTGACGAACGGCAAAGGGCTTGCCAGCAAGGACAATCGGTACGGTCCGAATCCGGTTCGGCCTGTTCCTCGCACGGTGATGGAGTACATCGGAGGGCTGTTCCAAGGAACCCTGTCTGCAATTCCTACACCTACTCCGGACGAGTTGGCCAGCATGACCCGATTGGCGTTCCAAAGTTCGCCTCTCAAAGCGGATGCTTCCGCTGATACTCGCGACCGTTCACCCGACAATCCAATCCCAGCCCAAGCGGGTGATGAAAGCCCGATCAAGCATTGCTTCTACATCATCAAAGAGAATCGCACCTACGATCAAGTCTTTGGAGATGTCGCGAAAGGAAATGGAGATCCCTCGCTATGTATCTTTGGTCAAACGGTGACCCCGAACCATCACGCTCTCGCAGATCAATTCGTGCTCCTCGATAACCTGTACGTCGACGGCGAAGTCAGCGCGGATGGTCATGAATGGACCATGGCCGCTTACGCCACAGACTTTGTCGAAAAGACATGGCCGCTGACGTACGGGAAGAGCCGCGGCAAACTCACTTATCCCGCCGAAGGTGCCACGAAGATCGGGCAGCCCAGCAGCGGTTACTTATGGGGGAAATGCAAGGAAGGTGGCAAGTCCTACTTCTCGTTCGGAGAATTCATTGCCAATGGTCGGAAACCCGGTGAGCCATCCTACGCAAAGATCCCAGTTCTCGAAGGGCACTTCGACCCTAATTATCGCTCGTACGATCTCGAATATAGCGATCTGGACCGAGCGGAATCAATCATCAAGAGACTGAAGCAGTTCGAAGCAGAAGACAATTTGCCAAACTTCATCTCGATTCATCTCCCGAATGATCACACTTCAGGGACGCGTGTTGGCAAGCTCACGCCCACAGCGATGGTCGCGCAAAACGATGCGGCGTTGGGAAAGGTCATCGAAGCCATTACCATTAGCAAATTCTGGTCCAAATCGGCGGTGTTTGTGATCCAGGATGATGTTCAGAACGGCAGCGACCACGTCGATGCACACCGTTCGGTGGCGCTCGCGATCAGTCCCTATATCAAGCGAGGTACCGTCGATTCGAGCATGTACTCTACGTCCAGTATGCTGAGGACAATGGAGTTGATTTTGGGTTTGGATCCGATGACCCAATTCGATGCTGCGGCCAAACCGATGTACAACGCATTTCATGCGACTCCTGACCTGACTCCTTATCGCGCACTCGCGCCTTTAGTCGATATCACGGCTACCAATAACGCATTGGCCTGGGGAGCCGATACGTCGGAGAAGCTGGATTTCAGCATTCCTGATGCTGCAGACGATCTGATCCTAAACGACATCGTATGGCGTAGTGTTCGCGGGGTCGAATCTCCGATGCCCCCACCTGTCCGCGCGGCGTTTGTCTTCACGCGTGGAGGGGACGATGATGATGATGACGAGGAAGAAGAGGACGAGGAAGAAGAAAACGAGCACGAGCACGAGCACGAGCACGAGCACGAATAAGACTGCTGTGTGACTTGATTGGAGTGATTCCTGAAAGATTCCAAGCAACGATCGCTTATGGGTTTCTATCGCGGCCGTTGAGGAGACCTTTCAGTGCATCGCGCAACGGACGGCGAGATCCAGAATTTTCGTTCCCTCGGTCCGATTTCTGCCCGTTTGAGTTATCGATCGGGACCAGTTCCGCATCCTTTTCGGCGGCTTGTTTGAGACGCTCCTGACGCCGTTGACGCAACTCGCGGATCACGTCGATGGCGGCACCGATGGCTTGATCGGTTTTCCCTTCGGTAATGCCGCTGAGGGCATCGAGCGCGGATGCGGTGCCGGGAGCTTCATCCCCTAGGGCAGCCGAGATGAGTGCTAGCAGATCGGCCGATTCTCCTCGAAATTCTTTCCAATCCAGGAAGGGAGAATCGAGCGTTCCTCGGATGGGCAGGGTGATCTGGGGGATGCCGAGGGATTGAACCGATTCCCGCCGAGCCAGCAGTTCTAGAGGAACGGGAATGCCAACACCGATATCGATGGTTCGGTCGAGTATCCCTACTGTCCCGGCGCTGGTCAGCTGGAGGCGAGGATCAATCCTCGGCAATCCGATTTGAACGCCGCGATGCTCAATCCGTCCGTCGTGCGCCGTGACTTGCACGACCGAACCATCGACGAAGACCAATTCGTGGGCTGGTTCTTTCTTTCGAAATCGAGCGATCATATCGAGCACGTTGATGACGACGGGTTCCGATGGGCTGCTGCGGACTTGATGCAATGTCAACTGAGCGCGCCCTTTCATGAGTTCCGGGTGATCCAAGGGGATCACGGTGTCGTCTACATGAAGGGATACCTTGCCATCGAACGATGCGCTCTTTGCCAATAGCGGGATCGCTCTGACTAGTCCCAATCGAACGAGCTCGGGGGTGATTGCGACTTGATCCAGTAGCGTCGAAGATCCGATTTCGATGCGCGATGCACCGTCCAAAGAAACGTATTTCGCATTGACATTTAGGGGCGGAACAACCAAGACCGTGGAGTCCGTTCCGCCCCGATCGTCCGGAGACTGAACGCTTACGGAGAGCCCTTCGATGGCGATTTCCACATCGATCTTGGGAGGGCGTTTGGAGGCGTTGCTGTCGGGTTTGAACTCCGAGTTTTCGATCGACCGAGCGAGCTTTTCTAAGTTCGATGTGTTTTCAAGTAACTCGATATCGAGTCGCGGTTGGTGGATCGTGATTTTTCCGAGGTCGCGCCCATGGAGCAAATACCCCAACAGGGAACGATTGGATTCGATCGCATCGATGGAGAGCAGATCGAGGCGTTTGTTTTGCGCCCGTTCCTGAGATTCGTCCTCGGGTGCATCGACTTGTTCCAATCGAATACCGCGCACCGCGATTGGTTTCAGCCAGCCGAATTCGGCATCATCGATCCGCAGTCGGAAGCCTTGGACAGCCAGGCGATCGACCAGCTTCTGGTACAGCCATTTCGACCCAAGAATCTGGGGAAGGAAGCCTATAAGAACGGCCAGTGCGAGGAGCCCAATCGCGAACCATTTGCCGAGACGGCGCAGCATGGATTGGCGAGAGAGAGGCAATTTTTGCTCAGGCATGACAATTCCAACGGGGTGGCAGGAGCGGGGGGAATTCGAGGTCGCCCCGGAGGCGAAACGCTCCGATAGGCTCGAAGCGGAACGAGTAGGAAGCGGCACGAGTATATCGAGTATAGATCGATGCATTCCGGCCCGCATGGAATCGTGGCTTTGCGAGAGGGTTGCATGGCGATTGGGTCGGTCCAATCCTCACGGATAGGGTCAGGGAATGCCTTCCAGATGGACTTGTTCGGCGTGCAAAGGGAGTGCGAGGCTCCCGCCGAGCTTTGCAATTCTGGCTCCGCAGGAGCGTCGCCCTCCCTACCCATGCTTGCCATCGCCTCCCTACCCATGCTTGCCATCGCCTCCCTACCCATGCTTGCCATCGCCCTCCCTACCCATGCTTGCCAATCGAGCATCATCGATTGGATCCCGTCCATGGCGTTACCCTTGGATAGTTGGTTTTCTGCGGGGCTAGCCGCACCTTGCGTTCCCGGACATGCAATGGACGCGAGCGCGAAAACGCAAGAAAATCATCCGATTTGGGGCAGCGGAAGCAAAGACGCATCATTTACGCATATTTCCCAAAAAATCAATGGTAAGGCGTAACCTAGTATTGATTCCGAAAGCGTAAGGAATTCGAATCACAGGGGGCTCTTCTTTGCACATTTTTCATGTTTCGAGCCTAAGCCACTGAGTTGATGAGGATTGAGCGATATGTCCATGCGCAAGCGAAAACCGTCTCGACGCACTTTCCACCTGGAGCGATTGGAGCTGCGGGCATTGCTAGCTAGCGACACCGTCTGGAATAACTCCAATTGGGATCCCGCTCCAGATGCACCGGATGCTAGCAAGGTCGTTAGGGGCGCGGATGCGTACTATTTCGGTGGTGATGGAAACGTTGGCCTTACCTTGAACACCCGTCACATCGGGATCTCGACTGCCAAAAAAGATGTTCCGCTTCCTGATGGATTGAAGTTGGTCTACGGAATGGGGAACGTCGGGAAGGTTTTCGAATGGAAGGAGGATGTAACTCCCGCCTTCGTTGCCCAGCTCAATTCCATCGTGGGTGTTGTCGACGTTGTCCCGGTGTACCAAGACGTCGTCACGAAGACCGATCTTTCGGTGCTCAACGAAGTCATTGTCAGTTTCAAACCTAATGAAAAGCCTGAGGACTTTTTCGCGCGACACACAGAGTTCGATTCGAATCGCCCTGTCCTCGGAACTACGAATCAATACGTCGGACATTTGGGAAGAAATGGTGGTCGAGCAGCCATCGATTTGGCCAATCGTCTGAATTCGGACCCTTCTGTTGCGTGGGCTCAACCGAATTTCTATCAAAACTGGGCACTTTTGTACGTCCCGAATGATCCTCGATTCGGCAACGAATGGCATTTGCGGAACACCGGCACCAGTGGTGGTACGTTTGATGCGGATGCCGACGTGGATCTCGCATGGGACGTGAACCGGGGCGAAACGAGTAATATCATTGTTTCCGTTATTGACACTGGGGTTCAGTCAGCGCATCCCGACTTGTACGTTTGGACCAACCCAGGTGAGATCGACGGGGACGGTATCGATAACGACGGAAACGGTTGGGTGGATGACATCCATGGATGGAACTTTGTCACCGATACCAACCAATCGGAACCTGTTACAACGGACAACCACGGTACTGCCGTTGCTGGTGTGGCAGCGGCCAAAGGCGACAACGGAATCGGTGTCGTTGGACCAGCCTTCAAATCTCAAGTTATCTCGATCAAGATATTCGACGATGTGAATGTGGCGGCGGATAGCGATATCGCCAGTGCACTTCTTTACGCAGGGGGTATCACTGCCAACGGCAGCGGAACATGGCGAGCCGGAGACGTAGTGAACAATTCGTGGGGTGGTGGAGCTCCAAGTGCCGCGATCAATTCTGCGCTTCAGGTCGGTACAACCCAAGGTCGCAGTGGAATAGGTGCGTCCTATTTCTTCGCTACAGGTAATGGTGGAAACGGAGCTGTCACGTATCCCGCCTTACAATCCGCGAACATACCAGGCGTTATCGCCGTGGGAGCATCAACAAACCTGGACACCCGAGCCAGCTACAGCCAATATGGAACCGGGATCGATATCATGGCTCCGAGCGGTGGTCCCTCCTATGGTGGCACGCTCAATATCGATACGACCGACCGCACTGGTGCGGATGGATACGCCGGAGGCGATTACACTGGAACGAGTGCAGCAACAGGATTTAGTGGAACATCATCTGCAACGCCACTTGCCGCTGGGATTGGCGCCCTGGCTCTTGCTCAAGCCGATGTCAAAGGGGTAACGCTTCATCCGAACGATCTTCGAGCGCTGGCTCGAAACAGCACCGATTTGATCGGTGGTGTCACCTACGATATCAATACAGGCAAGAATAACGAGTTTGGCTACGGACGGATCAATGCATTCACGCTGGTGGATGGCATTGGCAAGCCTGAAATCTCTGTCGTTAACACGACTTCGGATCTTCCGTCGAATTCGCTGGTCAATCTGGGAAGCTCGCTAGTTGGGCAGTTTGTCGAAACGACACTGCGTATCCGTAATCAAGGAACGTCACCACTCCAACTAAATTCGATCAGTGTTCCGGCACCATTCCAAGTTCGCAACTTCAATCCCACAACATTGCCGTTGGGTGGAGCAACAACTTTCACCATTCGTTTTAGCCCTACAGCCCCAGGTACATTCAATCGGAATTTGGTGATTGCGAACAACGATGCGAGTGAATCCTCGTTTGTTGTGAGAGTGCGAGGAATAGCGACCGCCCCTCAAATCGGTGGTACGGTCTTTGAAGACTACGATGGGAATGGGGTTTACGCACCCTTTGAGAGGGGGACCAACCTGGACGGTGTTGCTTCGGTTTATCTCGACAATGACAGCAGTGGTACATTTACGGTAGGGGATACCGCCGCTGCGGTAAACAGCAATGGATTTTACACGTTCAATGGGCTCCCTTCGGGCACGTACACGGTGAGGCTAGATACACCCGCCAGTTGGGTACGGAAGACCGTTGGTTCGTACAATGTGACTCTGACCAATCCAACGGATTTCTCCGTTGGCAATAACTTTGGTTTCTCCAAACGCAATCGCGCCTACGATCGTGTGATTGAAGATTTCAATGGCAACGGTGTCCTCGATGGGATTGATGGTCCGTTGCAGAATTGGGTAGTCAGTCTCGGGACAGATACGCAAACGATTGCGTCAACCACCGTCGTGCCGATCGTCGATGGCGGGACGGTATTCTCTTCCCTGAACGTTCCAGTGAGTGGCTTGATCCAAGATGTGAACGTCAACATCAACATCACACACACCTGGGATTCGGACCTGATCCTGACCCTGATCGCGCCGGATGGCACCGAAGTGACGCTGGCGAGTGCGGTTGGATTGGATGGAGATAATTTCACGAACACTACGTTCGACGATTCCGCCACGATTCCGATCGCTGGTGGCGCACCACCATTTACAGGTACCTTTATTCCCGCTCAAGCCTTGTCGGCCCTCAATGGTAAATCCTTGGCGGGGACTTGGCAGCTGAAAGTGGATGATACTTTTCCGCAGGATACCGGCAACATCGAGAGCTGGTCATTGATCATCGTTCGAAACATCGCTGCTCTTTCCGATGCGAATGGGTACGCCTTGGTGGATATCCCATCTGGGACGAATGTCCCATCGCAATTGGAACTGCAAGCACCTTATGAATACACCATTCCTGTCAATGGCATCCAACGGATCACGCCGATCGGTCAGCCCATTTACGGTCGAGTCTACGGCGCGAAACTGCCTGATTTGCCACCCACCGATATTCAACTGTCGGGCAATTTCGTCGCTGAGAATCTGGCGCCTGTCTTCATCGGCAAATTGACGTCCACGGATCCTAACAGGGGCAACACGTTCTCCTATTCGTTGGTTTCAGGCGTCGGCTCGAACGACAACTGGATGTTCTCCATTCAGAATGGGGACGAGTTGTGGTTGGTGACTCCGGCGGACTATGAGGCGACGCAAAGTCTTTCCGTCCTTGTCCGTTCGACAGACAATACGAACCTTGTCTTTGATGAAGCCTTTGTGATCACGGTAACCAACGTGAATGAAGATCCGTACTTTCTGTGGTTGTATGACAACCCGGTGCGAGAAGATGCAGTACCCGGAACGCTCGTCGGTGATTTCTTCACGTTCGATACGGACTACTTGACCGATTTCACATTCACTTACACATTGGAGCCAGGTACGGGGGACGACGACAATGGCTCATTTAGCATTGTCGGTAACCAATTGTTTGTGAATGGACCACTGGACTTCGAAACCAAGCCATTGATGTATGTGCGAGTCCGAACTACGGACGCAGGTGGATTGTGGTTGGAATCGACGTTTACCGTCACGATTACCGACGTGAACGAAGCGCCCACCGTCATCAACTTGAGCAACAATTCATTGCCCGAGAACGAACTGGCTGATTACTACATTGGTACTCTGTTCAGTAATGACCCCGATCAATCTGATATTGGTGCGCTCACCTACAGCCTGGTCGCTGGCTCAGGTGACACCGACAACATCATGTTTAACATTGTCGGAGATGGGCTGTATTCGAGCGTGACGTTTAACTACGAAGCCCGTTCGCAGTACTACATTCGTGCACGGGTGACGGACTTCCAAGGCCTAAGCGCGGAGAATACGTTCACGATCAACATCACCGATGTGAACGAACCCCCGGACAGGATTCGATTGTCGTCGAACCGTATTCTTGAGAACTTGCCAGCCGGTACAGCCATCGGCAACCTCTCTGCGACCGACCCAGACACGGGAGATTCGGCAACGGTGGCCCTGGTGCCAGGCGAGTTGGATACCGATCTTTTCGTTCTCGTTGGTGACGAATTGCAATCGAATGCGATATTCGACTTTGAGACTAAGCGCATTTACCAAGTTCTCGTCGAAGCAACGGACACGATTGGAAGAACTTATCGCCAGTCCGTCGATGTCGAGGTGCTCAATCAGAACGAAGCTCCGACCGCCGTTTACTTAACACCCGATACCGTGGCAGAGAACTTGCCCGTGGGAACCAAGATCGGGACATTGAATTCGATCGATCCCGATCGCGATAACTTCTTCCGTTATGAATTCGTGACGGGGACAGGCGCTGACGACAACGCGTTGTTTGCGATCTCGGGGGATCAGTTTGTCACGCAGCGGGTTTTCAACTTTTTCGTCAAGAACAATTACACCGTTCGCGTGAAGACGACGGATCTGGGAGGGCTGTCGGCCGAACAAGTCCTTACGGTCAACATCTCGAACGTCAATGATCCCCCCACCGATCTGAAGTTGTCGAATAACACGGTTGCCGAAAATGTTGCTGTAGGCAGTCCCGTTGGGAGTTTGACCAGTACCGACGCGGATGTTGTGGATGCATACACGTACACTTTGATTCCGGGAACGGGAGATACTGACAATCCTCTGTTCACGATTGTCGGGAACCAATTGCAGACCAATGCGGTCTTTAATTACGAAGCCAAGAATCAATTCTCGATCCGAATTCAAACACGCGATGCGGGTGGCTTGACCTTTGAGAAGCCATTTACCATTTCGGTGACGAATGTGAATGAGCTTCCACTTTCTGTTCGGTTGTCCAAACGCAGTATTTCGGAGAATTCCCCGATGGATACACCATTGGGAATGCTGACGACCCTGGATACGGACACATTGACCGACTTCTCCTTCACCTATTCGCTCGTGAATGGTACCGGTTCGACCGACAACGGCATGTTCGCGATTGTTGGGGACGTGATCGTTCTCAAGGGCAGCCTCGATTACGAGATGAAGCAATCGTTGACGATCCGCGTTCGAAGCACCGATGCTGGCGGGTTGTGGATCGAGTCTCCATTTGCGATCGATGTCATCAACGTGAACGAGGCAGCCACGCAGTTGTACCTGAGTGCAAATTCGCTCCAAGAGAATTTGCCGGTCGACACGGTCGTAGGTCTGTTTACAAATAACGACCCGGACGTTCCCGATGCGCATCGATACTCGCTAGTACCAGGCGTTGGTTCGGCGGACAACCTCTTCTTTGCGATTGTCGACAACGAGCTTCGTACGCGTCAACCTTTCAATTTTGAGGCACCTCGATCTCCGAATTACCTCATTCGGGTGCGAACGACCGATCGAGCAGGTTTGTTCCTGGACTCGACAGTTACGGTCAACGTGACGGATGTGAACGATGCGCCTTCCAATGTCGTTCTCACGCCGTCTTCGATCCCCGAGAACTCATCGATTGGGACACTCGTTGGAACAATCGTTGGGACCGACGAGGACGCAGGAGCGGTTCTGACGTATTCTCTCGTTTCGGGCGTGGGTGCCACGGACAACAATCAGTTTACGGTCGTCGGTAACTCAGTCTTCGCCTCTTCCACACTCAACTTTGAAAGCAAGAACGCATACGCGATTCGTTTGCAAGCCAAGGATCAATTTGGATTGACGTTTGAAAGACCGGTGACCATTTCGGTAACGGATGTGAACGAGACACCGACGAATGTTGCGGTAACTCCTAACTCCGTTTTGGAGGCACAGCCGGTCGGGACAGTCGTCGGTACTCTCTCCACGACCGACGTGGATGCGAACGACAAATTCACTTATGCATTGGTCGCGGGTACGGGCGATACCAACAATGGGTTGTTCGAAATCGTGGCGGGGCAGATCCGCACCAAGGCGGTATTCGACTACAGCGCCGTCCAGAGCTACAGCATCCGCGTTCGTACGACCGACTTGGGAGGCCTCTCTTTCGAGAAGGGACTCCCAGTGCAGATCATCAACATCAATGATCCGCCGACAGCCTTGGCGCTTAGCAACAGGATCGTGGATGAAAATGTTCCCTCGCCAACCATGATCGGTACATTCACAACCACGGATCACGATATCGCCGATACCTTCACGTACACCCTGGTAACTGGATCGGGAGGGGGGGACAATGGACGCTGGGCGATTGTTGGAGACAAGCTTGTCAGCAACAGCCCGCTGGATTTCGAACAAAAGCCGACCCATTCCATCCGCGTGAGGACGACCGATGCAGGTGGGCTATTCACCGAGAATACGTTTACGATCAACATCCGTGATATCAATGAGGCACCCACCGCATTGAATTTGACGGGAGGATCCCTGAATGAAAATTCTCCGGTGGGATCTACGATCGGCACTTTGTCGACGATCGACCCAGACGCGAGCGACGTTGCTTGGACCTATTCGTTGGTGAATGATCCCATGCTTCCGGACAATGGAGCATTCTCGATCTCCGGCAATCGCCTTCTCACAGCGACGGCGCTCGATTTCGAGACCAAGAGCACTTATCTCGTTCGGGTGCGTACCACCGATGTAGGGGGACTGTTCCGAGAAAGTGTCTTTGTGCTGAGCGTTCGGGATCTGAATGAAGCACCGACGCTGGTTGGTTTCAACTTCTCGGCTCCAGAAAACGCTGCAACGAATCTTGCGATCGCTCAAGTCATCGCGGCCGACCAGGATGCGGGAGATCAGGTCACCTATTCCTTGGTTGCCGGAGCAGGCTCCACCAGCAATGGCTTGGTTACCATCGATTCGACGACCGGAAGGATTTTCCCGAAGTCGACGCTCAATTACGAGGTCACTCCGGTTTTGAGTGTGCGGGTTCGGGCCACCGACAAAATGGGGCTGTTTGCCGAAAGCGCCTACATCATTGCGGTCACGGATTTGAATGATGCTCCGACTTCGGTGGGACTGTCCCCGGGCTCGATCCTTGAGAACTCGAGCGTCGGTAGTGTCGCAGGTGGATTTTCAACCGTTGACGAAGATGCGGGAGACACGTTTGTTTATACGCTTGTGAGCGGGACGGGTAGTACCGACAACGGACAATTTAGCATTGTCGGCAGTACCTTGGTCACCAACAGCGTCTTCAATTTTGAAGCCAAGAATAGTTACGGGATCCGAGTCCGAACGACAGACCGCTTCGGTGCGTTCTTCGAGAGAACCTTCGCTGTTTCGGTGATTGACGTCAATGAAGCTCCGACCGCATTGAATCTTTCGAACCGTTCCATTGCTGAGAACAGTGCACCCAATTCATTGGTCGGACTGCTGTCGACGACGGACGAAGACATCGCGGATGCGTTTACGTATTCCTTCGTTGCGTTGCCTGGAATCACCGACTCGAGCGCGTTTGCAATTTCCGGTAATCGGCTCTTGGCCAAGCAGATCCTCGACTTCGAAGCCAAGTCGAGCTATCAACTCAGGATTCGAACCACCGATAGCCAAGGCAATGCATTGGACAGGGACTTCACCATCGGAGTCCTCAATGTCCAAGAGGCTCCTGCTAATATTCAGTTGACGGGGAGCTCGATTCTCGAAGGGAGCTCGATCGGAACGCTCGTTGGCATCGTGTCCGGTTTTGATCCGGATTTTGCCGGGCTCCTTACGTACTCCCTGCCAGGAGGTTTATTCGATAACGACGCATTCTATGTTTCGGGGACCGAACTCCGTAGCAATCGCAACTTTGACTTCGAAACGCAATCCTTGTACTCGATACTCGTTAGGGCGACCGATGTGAACGGCGACGTGACCGACAACACGTTCCCCGTGTTGATTCTCGATGCGAATGAGCCACCGACCCGTTTGAGTTTATCGAACACGCAAGTACTAGAGAACGCTACGAACTTACTGATCGGAAGCTTCTCCACCGATGATCCGGACTTCAATGAAGTCACGACCTACGAATTGGTGGTTGGAGCGAATTCAGTCGACAACAGCGCTTTTGAAATCGTGAACGGTCAGCTCTTCTCCAAACAGTCCTTCGATTTCGAAACCAAGAGTTCGTACCAGGTCAGAATTCAAGGGGTGGATAGCGCACTCAATCAGATCCAGAGGGCGTTCCTGATATCGGTGCTTGATCAAAATGATGCACCTACGCAGGTGACACTGACGCCGGGCACGATCCCAGAGAACGCCGGAGCAGACCGGGTCGTGGGTGTCCTCGGTGCAATCGACCAGGATGCGAACGATTCGTTCGAGTATTTCTTTCTGCCCGTAAATGGAATGGAAACGAACAGCAGTCCCAACTTCCGCATCTCGGGTAACCAATTGATCGCGAAGGCATCCTTTAACTTTGAATCGCAAAGTGTGTACACCGAGCGAATCACCGTGAAGGATAAGGCAGGTAGTTCGGTAACGTCGACGATCACCGTCAATGTATTGGATGTGAACGAGGCTCCCTCGGCCATTACGGTTTCCAATCAAGCCGTCGATGAAAACCAACCGAGCGGAACGCTGGTCGGATTGTTTGGCGCAAATGACGTGGATGCACGAGACAACTTCCGACTCTCGCTGGTCAGCGGGGCCGGGAGCTTTGACAATGCGAAATTCCGAATCAATGGCAATCGATTGGAAACCAACGCGAGGTTCAACTACGAAGCTCAAGATGCGTATTCCGTCCGCGTGCGTGCGACAGATTCAGGTGGTTTGTTCGTCGAACGCCAGGTCATTGTGACCATCAATAATCTCGTCGAGCCTCCCCCTGTCGCAAGGAATGATTCCTTCCGAACATCGTATGGACGGACCATTGTCATGGATGTTTTGGCAAATGATTACGGCATCAATGCCGTGATCAATCGCTCGACGGTCACGATCCTGACCAATCCGCTGCAAGGTTCCGCTGTCGTTCTTCCGGACGGTCGAATTCAATTCACCCACGATATCGCCGCTCCTACCCAGATCGTGATGCAATATGCATTCCAAGACGACAATCAGGTGACCAGCAACGTCGGGACAGTCGCAATCACCTTCTACTCGGCGTTCCAGAACCAAGCGGACCCAATGGATGTGGACTTCGACGGTGTGGTTACGCCACTGGATGCGTTGGCGATCGTCAACGACATCAATGCGAATCATTCGCGAAAGCTTCCGCTGAACGTCCCGGATGCGAATCCAGCCATCGATGTTGATGGCGATGGATTTGTGGGTCCATTGGATGTGTTGTTGCTCGTCAATCGCCTCAACAATCCTTCCGGTCCGTCTGGTGAAGGGGAAGCTCCCGTCGTGGAATCGGTAGCGAAACAGGGGGCTGAGAATACGATTGCAGTCGACTTGTTCTTTGCCGAGGCGTACGGAAGCGATGCCGTGGTTGGGTCGACGGAAGCCAGAAATGGAATCCGGCGTCGACGATAGTACGAGGCCGTGGGACGGTCGAAACTGCGAGAAAGCAGGCGTTTTTCGCCAACTGAACCAGCCCTTTTGTCGATCCATGCAAACAGCCAATCGGGTTCTGCCCGACTGGCTGTTTTTATTTGAAATGCTCGCCTGAGGATGCACGTTTCAACATGGCGAAACAAGCGTGCCGTCATTCGGATGATAAACGTCTTCTCAGACGCTAGAGAGACTCCGCCGAACGATCGTTGTTGGATTATTCGTCATCATCCTCATCGTCATCCTCATCATCCTCATCCTCCATTTCGTCCATTTCGTCGGTATCGGCTGCATCGTCGCCGCCCACTTCCGGTTCGATGGATTGCTTGATGCGATGGAGGATGTCGATTTCGACAACTGGTTTTGCAGGACGATCGGTCTTGATAATGAGTTTACTGCGGATGTCTCCGATCTCCTCGGTAGGCAATGGGTGCAGCGTCAATGGGATCGTATACAAGTTTTTCGGTTCTCCCCCAAGGTTTTTGGCTTCGACACGGAATTTTTCGCTCTCGATTCCCAAAATCTGGAACGGCTGCTGATCCTTGATTACCAATAGCTGTTGGATGGGATTATTTGCCTTCACGTCACCCAGAGAAAGGAGGTTTGGGCTAACGGTGATTTCGGAGATGACGTTTGCGACCAAGCGGAGCGGCACGGTCGTCAAGTTGCGGTCGTTGGTATGGAGAACGATCTCGCTCTGAATGGGGCCGGCTGGGGCCGTATTGTCCAAACGGACATCGAGTAAATAGCTAACTCGACCGTTGTTACGAGCGACTTGTTTGGTCTCGACGTGGATGAAAGTTTCATCGCAATGGATCTTGTTGATTTGCCAGGATGGTTTGCCGGCGTAATCTACGGAAACCGTCAGGCTCTTTGAGTCGCCTTGTGCGACGTTACCGAAGGACACTTCGCCTGGGTTCATCACCACGTCGGTGCGAATGTATCCTTTGACCTGCAGTTGGACTTCCCCGAAGCTAGGTTTATCAAAAGTAACAGTCACCGTTGCACCGCGTGCTCCGGAATGTGTGCCGGTATTGAACCGAGCGAGGATGGCTCCCTTTTTGCCAGGCTCGATCGTGTCCTGCTCGATGATGGGAGTGGTGCATCCGCAAGAAGTGCGAACGCTTACAACATGGATGGGTTTATTGAAAGGATTGTCGAATTCGAATCGGAATTCGGTTTTGGCGGCTTTAGCGACTGCGCCAAAGTCGTGGCTCGTCGTCTTAAAAAGTTTGGCGTACTGGTTGGCCAGCGCCATCGGAGCCCACGCGGCGCTTAATAGCGCAGCGAAGATAACAGCTCTCATAGCAAATCTCCACGGATGTAAAATCGATACTAGGATCGGGGGTGAATGGCGAAATCAGGACAGTTGGGAAGATGTTTGGAGCGAATTCCCAATCGCCGCGCCGAACTTCATAGGCTCAAGTTTCGACTGATCACTTATATCGTTGGGGCGACCCGATTTGAGGCAAGAGCCTCTGAAACGATTATTCATCAGAAAGATCGAACGCATCCACTTCCTGTTGATGAAAAGTCCGAAGAATACTTAGGTTGCCTCGTCGCATCGCTTTCTACAGATAGTTTTACGGCAAGTGAGAAATCCACAAAATCGTCAAGAGATGAATTTTCTTGAAATCGTTCAATTTGCATGATCGGAAGATCGAACTCTTATGGATGACGGTCACATGGACGTGCCTCAACAGTCTCTCTTCTTCGATGAGGTCAGCAGCGCATGTCCAAACCATCCAATCGTCGCGTCAAAGCGCACTCTGGCAATCATGAAACAGGCCGACCGAGACTGCTAGGTTGGTTGGTTATCGCAGGTGGAACGCTCAGTACGTGGGGGTGGTACCGCCCCCTTCCCAAGTCGCCCGAACCAGAACTCAGTGCGACGCGATCGAGCGATTCGCTTCAACCTCGCACGTCGATTTGGGACAAAGCGGGATTGCTTCTGCCAGCCACCGGGGTCCCCGAGAGCGAGGTCTCGCGCAAGTCACAAGCGCAGATCGGTCCTTTACCAGAAGATCTCGTCGGTGATGGTGATGTCGCATTGCAGCCCTTCCAGGAGGACCGGAATCGAGCGCTGAAAGACCGTGTAGGCAAAGAGCCTCTACCCGTCGTCCCAATCGATGCACCTTTGGCAGCCCTTGGTCGAGCACCGGCAAAACCACCCCTTTGGACCGACCCATCGCCGGCAGGCACAGATTCGAGGCTAAGTTCAATCCGGGCTTTCCGTGAATCCGAGAGTGTCGCGTCGTCCCGCACACCTGTCCCAGGAGCGGAACCAGACGCGAGCCCATTTCGGGCTGGAGCAGTCTTATCCTCCCCAAAAATCGAGGCGGACTCCTTCCAAAACATGGCTTCCAAGTCGGTATCCAAAGAGTTGCAATGGCCAGACGAGGGGTATCGCAAGGGCTTGAATACTCCGGTGGAGTTTCGAGCCGATCGCGTCGCCGAATCGATGTTCCCTCCGTCCGACCGAAAACTCCCTAGCTTTCACACCGCAACGCGAGAAGATTCCGCCCAGCCCTCGAGCAAAATGTCCCTATCAAGCAATCGCATTCGAACCGAAGAGACGGATTCCAAGATTCAAGTTCTTCCTCGACCGGGTTTCACCGAGCCTGCGCAGAATCGCCCCCGCCCCGCGGGCAATGTTATTCGGCAGCCGATTCGGCAATCGATCGGCAAACCGGATTCAGGAGCAAACTGAAGTCCCTTCCTCTGTCCGATTGCAGGACGGTCTCTCTCGTGTCTTCTCGTACGGCAATCATGCCCGATCGTTAACGGATCGAACCTTCATCCGCTCGGCGACCCAGTCGCGATTGAGTGTTGGAGAGAGGTGGTGGCTGGACCGAATTCGGCCACGGCAGGATCGACGTCAGATAGACGGCGTTGAGATCGACGGCGGAAGAAGGCTCCGAAAGGGTGGGGATCGCTTGCAGCCCATGGACCAAGGAAGTCAAAGAAAGAGGGTTCGGGTTGGTGCACAAAATGATTCCGGGCAGCTTTGCGGCGACAGCGGGCCAATGCTTAGGTCCTGGCAACAAGCCTTGCAAACGCAGCCCTTCGGTATCAAGGGCAAAGCCAAAACCAATTTCGTCGACTTGGAGCGACTCTCGCTCGCTCGCCGTCCATTCCGCGGGCAGCTGCAATGTTTCGGCCAATCGTCGCAACCAAGCGTAGTGCATCTCGCCGTCGCGAAATCGCATCTCTCCTGAAACGCGAAGAATCTTTCCATCCCGCAAGTTGAGTTGATCCATGTGCAGCGATCCGTGACCGCGGACCGGGGACCCCATGGCCGATGTCACAGCGCTCCAGTCGACGTTGTCTAAATCACCGATTGCCGACGCATCCCATTGATCGGGAAGGATATTGCAGCGAAAGATACCGCGGAACCGGGCGTCATTCCCCAAATTCTTCAGCAACGGAAGTCGATCGATCCATGCGTTGCAATCGAGCCAGATTTTCGTGCTCGAGACTTCGAGACGCGTAGCGGGCGCTTCCGGACGATGATCTCTTGTCACGCAGATGGAAAGTTCGCCGAATGGTTGATCCGCGAACGCGATCTTGGACTGAATGGTGGAAGAGGATTCTGTCGGCCGGAGGAGCAACTCGATCCGATCCAGTTGGGTAACACCGTTGGCCGTGTGAACTTTTAGCCCGTTAGGTATGCCGATGGCCAGAAGGTTGCTGGTCTTTTGCGGTCGGCACAGAAACCAGTCATGAAGTACTTGCAAACCGCTATCCATCTGCGTCCCATCCAAAACCGGATCTTCGAGCAGGATCGACCAACCATGCGGCTTCATCAATCCATCGACCCGTTCGACCCGTGCAATGAGCGCATTCGTTTCCGGATGGCGCACTTCGACCCGTGTCGCGCGAAACTGTTGCGGGGCTGTGATTTGAAACGATTCGGTCCGAACCGTGACCCCCAAATTGTCGCTGATGCGACTCTCCCATTGTTGCTTCTGATAGCTCCGATACCACGGAGTCATCATCGCGAATCCGCCCAAGACGACGAAGACGAATGGGGTCAATCCGAAGCAGATCAACCCCCCTCGACACCATGCGCGACGTGTCGATTCATGTACGGAAAACAGTCTCTTGGTTCTCGAAAAGCCCATGCAACTCCCTGCAATTTAGGGCTGCCGGAACAAAACAACCACAGGGTGCAAGTTAGCAAATCTTGGGTCGCCACATCAATTGGAATTGCCGGATTCACCCCGCCTGTACGCCTCCGCGGTTATTTGGGTATATTGCTAGCGACATTTAACGGGGCGAATGCGCCATGGTTTCGATCGCTTCACGTTGTTTTTTGCTAGCAAGAGGAAAGCATGGGGATATTTAAGGAATTTCGGGAGTTTGCAGTTCGCGGCAATGTCATGGACTTGGCAGTCGGAGTGGTGATCGGTGCCTCCTTTCAAAAGATCGTCGACTCGCTGGTTAAAAATCTGATCATGCCTGTCGTTGGCTTTTTGACCGGAAATGTGAATGTGGCAGAATTGCAGTACACGCCACCGATCCCAGAAGGGGTGACCAAGGCGAAGCCTCCGACCTTGGGTTACGGAGCCTTTCTGCAATCGATCGTCGATTTTGTGATCATTGCTGCGGCGATCTTCTTTCTTATCAAAGCGATCAACATGGCAAAGTCTCGATTTGAAAAGGCCAAGGAAGATGCGCCACCGCCACCTCCGTCGGAGGATGTTCTCCTTCTGCGTGAGATTCGAGACGCGCTGGCAAAAAATAGCAAAGGGGCCTAGTCGGCTCCTGCGATACCATTTCCATTCGGCTTGAGCCACTGCAATGACTCCAAACAGGAATGGATTGCGATCTCTGCATCCGTTCCCATGGACACAACCGAAAAACGTGAGCCCGAGTCGCTAGTTTTGAAGTTGCGATCTTCGAGCCTTTCGGAGCCCAAATCCATGTTTTCCTGGGCTTTTTCGTACTCGTACTCGTACTCGTACTCAGCGATAGCGGTACTCGCGCTCGATGCGGTATCTTCGAGTACGAGTACGAGTACCATTTCATTGAGTACGAGTACGAGTACGAGTACGAGAGAGAGCCAAAATCCGAAACAGCGCAATTTCAAACGGCGCTTGCTGAATCCTATGGAGCTTCCAAATCGTTTCGCTCGTGACCCATCCTAACTTCGATCCTATTGCAATCGACATCTTTCGAATCGCTTTGGCTACCAAACACTACTGCTAGTAAAAAATTATGGCTAACTATGTTCCGATGCAATTGGCGCGGGTCATCAAGAGTGACATCTTGGAAAACCAGCTCATCTATTTGAAGGAGTTGGATGGGGATCGGCAATTCCCAATCCCGATCGGCTACTTCGAGGCGACCAGCATTGATCTACGGGTTACGCATGCGGAACGCCCCTCTCGTCCTTTGACCCATGACTTGATCGTGGGAGTAGCACGTTCCTTGGGAGCGACGATCGAAGAGGTCGTGATCACGGAAATTATCGACGAAACGTTTTATGCCGTTCTGAGGCTTAAGCGGAACCAAGAAGTGATCGACGTGGACGCGCGGCCGTCGGATGCAATTGCGGTAGCCGTTTCTTTTGATCCCCCTTTGAAGATCCTGGTCAACGAAGAAATCCTCGAAGGGTTACTCGGATAAAAACTCGCTAATTGGCTAACAGCTCGTCGATGTGCTTGACCAGTTCCTCTCGCTCCTCGCTATCGAGCCAAATGTATGATCCTACGAGCGTTCCTTCCGCATTGACTAGGCAGAAACGATCGGGGTGCCCCCGTCGCTCGACGCCAGGAAGATAGAACATCTCCGACCCGATCCGAATGACATCCTCCAGAGGACCCGTCAGGAAGAGCCATTGCTTTGGATCGGCGCCAAAACTTTCCGCGTATTCGCGGAGTACTTCGGGGGTGTCGATGTCTGGATCGACCGAGATGCTTACGAATCGAATCGGTTTGCCTTTGAACTTGGATTGCAGCAATCGCATCTCACCGCTCTGCCGTTTGCATGTTCGCGGGCATGTTGTGAAGAAGAAGCAGACCACATAGGGTTGGCCTTGTAGATCCTCGGAACGAATCGTTTCACCAGAGCGTTCGGTCAGTTCAAACCGACGTGTCCAATTTGGCTCGGATGCCGACGCAGCATTGAGTTCTTGTAATTGACGGCGGCGACCTGGATCGGGAGGAGCCGCCTGACTGGCTTGCAAATCACCTGGCTCCCCATCCGGAGATTCCTGTGGATTGGGGTTCGGACGCGTTTCCTGGTTGGCTTGACGGGTAGCCATCGAACGTCGCACGGAAAAGCTCACCAGGGCCAAGGCTGTTCCGACGAACAACCCCATGAAAATGCCTAGGATTCGAAGTGGAAGCCGCTTCATTAGTACTCTCCTTTCTGTCTTCGCTGAACGATCCAGCTTGCGACAGCCATTGTGCTTGCTGCAAACAAAAGCGTGACAATCCAACTGAGGCTTTCGCTGGGTACCCACGCGGAACCGACGCCATCCCCCAGGGGACCCGTACGCATGCAATGACGAATCCCGCCGACCACATAGGTCATGGGATTGGCACGCATGACCCAATGCAGCAACGATTGACCGATCGGCTGCGTTGAAATCCAGCCTGGGATTGGGAAGAAGGCTCCGCTCAGAAGCCACATCGGTAACAGGACCAAATTCATGGCTGCGTGGTAGCCTTGTGTGCTATCCATCGGCCATGCAAAACAAACTCCGAGAGAGGTTATTCCCAACGCAGAAATTGCGAGAAAGCAGGCCAATGGGATCCAAGCACTACTGACCGGCAGGACCCCGAATACCGTGGCTAGCAACAGGAACACCATCGCCTGCGCCCATGCGATCGCGGCGCCCCCCAATGCCTTCCCCAATACGATCGACCAGCGTGCCGTGGGTGCCACCAAGACACCTTGTAGGAACCCCTCACGTCGATCCTCGATGATCGAGATCGTTGAAAAAATGGCGGTAAATAGAAGGATCAGAGCCGTCGTTCCAGGCAAGAAATAGGTCATGAAGTTCTCGCCGTCGGAGTTCCCGCGAAAGGCTCCGTGGAGTCCTGTACCAAACAATACCCAAAAGAGTATGGGCTGTCCGAGAGCGGCAATCACGCGAAACGGTTGTCGGAAGAAACGGATCCATTCGCGCCGCGCCAGCATCCACGCGGCACCCATCGATCGAAGCCAACGGGGGCCGAACTCAACAGGACTCGCAGTGGGAGCCTTGGAAATGATTGTTTTAGCGTTCATAGGCTCCACATCCTAATCTCCACCACCGGATTGACAACGCGAAAGAGGCTGCATGGTATCGGTCGCCGGTCCGAACGGTGCGATTCCATCGTATGGGCTTCTTACTTTTGAAGTCGATAACCCATTTCACGCAGTACCTCAGAGACACGCTGAACGTGTTCTCCCTGAACCTCAATCGAATCCTCGGACACACATCCTCCAGCCCCACATTGCGTCTGCAGTCGGGACAAAACAGCAGGCAGATCATTGGCGGCTGCCGTCAGCCCGTCTACGACTGTGACCATCTTCCCCTTCTTTCTCTTCTCCAAGCGAATGCGGGCTGTTTGTTCTTGAGGCGGCCTCCGGGATTTTAAGTGCGGCGGACAATGGCACTCCGACTCCAATGCGCCGCAATGGGCGCACCGAGGAGGAATATCCCATGGCGTTCCAGCAAATAAGCGAGTCACTGAGGATTCCTTCTTGCCCTATTGTGTTGGAGGATTGTCGCTGGGAAGCAAATGATCCAATCGTTTCAGCAGGTGCAACTCGGCTTCGTTCCGAAACGAGCGATCGGGCGCACGATCGGGATGGAGTCCGAGAAACGCGATGGTCGTCTCATGGCAACGGAAGTCATCGTCGTCGCGCCACACCACACAATTGCGACCATTTTGTTTGGCGCAATACAGGGCCTCGTCGACCCGCCGCATCCAATGCCCGATCGATTCTTCTTGTTTCCTCTCCGCGACGCCGCAACTGATCGTCAAGCTCAGTTCGCTCGGGAGATCCAAACTCGGAGATGTTGCCATCGCTTGCCGACAACGGTCCATCCTGGCGGATACGGGTTCGGCCTCGCCTTGAAACAGGACAGCGAACTCTTCCCCGCCAAAGCGAGCCACCAATTCACTCTCCGGGCAGGAATTTTTTAGAGCCGAGGCCACGCAGCGAAGTGCTCTGTCGCCGATGGCGTGACCAAACCGATCATTCAATTGCTTGAACCCATCGATGTCGACCAGGACAAGTGTCATCGGTCGTCGGATGGGTTCTGTTGCAAGCCGGTCAAGCCGTTCATCGAAAGCGCGACGGTTTGGGATTTGCGTGACGGCGTCGGTCCGTGCCAGTACCGATACGTGCCGTACGTACGTTGATACGTCCGAGAGTTCACGATGGAGGTTGGCAATCGATCGCAAACTGTCGATGATGGATTCGTGCCTGAGTCCATTCTGCGGATCCGAAAAAGCATTCCGAAGCGTTGCCTCCAAAGTGCTCAATTCGCTTTGAATGGCGGTCATGCGTTGCGCGAACTCGTTGTTTTCAGGCAATAGACCTGTTTCATTCATGGTTTTCTATCGATCGGACAGTCCACTAAACATGTCGTAACACGACCACTCCTTGCATGAGCGGTTGGTACTCCCCTGGGAAGTTACCCGACCGTATTTCCCCTGCGAGCTAATGCGGAAAGGTTCTCTGTCTTTGCAATGGTAACGATCCCGCCGGGCGAAACGGTAAAGCCTCGTGCCCGATCCAAATCGTGGTCGTAGCCAACCTCGAAATCTTGAGGAATCTGAACATATTTATCGATGATCGCGCGACGGATTTTGGCGTGACGACCGACTTGAACTCCCTCGAAGAGAATGCTCTCGGACACCTGTGCGTACGAGTTCACCCGAACACTCGGACCGAGTACGCTGCGGCTGACCCGGCCTCCGCTGACGATGGTGCCTTGGCAAACAAGGGAATCGACGGCATAGCCTTTGCGCTCCGTGTCATCGGCGGAACCGAATACGAACTTTGGCGGGGGGAGATTCGGCTGATGGGTTCTGACCGGCCAATGCGCATCGTACAAATTGAGCTGTGGGTCAATCGAGACCAAGTCGATGTTGGCCTCGTAATAGGCATCGAGAGTTCCAACATCCCGCCAGTAAGCCGCTTGTTTGCGATTTTCATCGCGGAATGGAAACGCAAACACGCGCGCTTCGTCAATGTTGGAAGGAATGATGTTCTTTCCAAAATCATGCTGGCTGCGTCGATCGATCGCGTCGGCACATAATTTCTCGAATAGAAATCGCGTATTGAAGACATAGATTCCCATCGATGCCAGGGAATATTCTGGATCGCCGGGGATGCACTCGGGTTCTTTAGGCTTCTCGTGAAAGGCCAAGATACGATCGTTACTGTCCACCTGCATGACCCCAAACTCGTGCGCCGAATCGCGAGGCACTCGCAATGCCCCGACCGTTAAATCGGCACCCATATCCCGATGGTAATCGACCATGGCTCGGTAGTTCATCTTGTAGATGTGATCCCCTGCCAGGATCAAGGTGTACTCGAGACGTTCGCGTTCAATCGAGTAGATGTTCTGATAGACCGCATCGGCGGTTCCTTGATACCATTGATCATCGATCCGCTGCTGGGGAGGGAGTATGTCGATAAACTCACCCAGTTCGCGGCTAAAGTAATCCCGCCATCCTAGATCGATATGGCGATCGAGGCTCATCGCTTTGTACTGCGTCAAGAGCAGCATCTTTCGGACCCCGCTGTTTAGGCAATTCGAGAGTACGAAATCGATGATGCGATAATTACCTCCGAAAGGGACCGCCGGTTTCGCGCGATCCCGGGTCAACGGCTCAAGTCGCGTGCCTCGGCCACCGGCTAATATCACTGCCAATGTATCGTTCATGGGAAATTGGCCAGAATGATTGAGGATTCCATGATCCAAAGGAGGCAGACTGGAGTTGGGAGGCACATCCCGATGTGCTGCTACGGGCATTCCTCGTCAGTGGGAGACATGTCTCTCCAGGCGTCAGTGTACTCCATCGAAGAGGAACTGTGGATGAACCATCCAGCGTGTTGACTATCGAACGAGGTTTGAGGAATACGCAGTCAACAAAGGTCGATTTTCGTTTCCATGAGCCTGAGGCGCTAGCCGATTTTTGCACGTCGAAAGAATTCGGCAACCGCCTTTTGATGTTGCGTTTTTCAAGTTTCTCAGAGTCTCATCCCGTATTCTCGACAGGTTTTTCGTGCTCGTAATCGTGCTCGTAATCGTAGTCGGAGAAACCCATTCGATTACGAGCACGAGCACCATCCGCCTCGGCGGATTGAGCACGAGCACGAAAAGGAGCCAAAACGAACGACATCAAAAGTAGCGTTCGTCGAGAAGCTCTCGGCATGGGGAATCGGCTAGCGCCTCAGGCTCACTTTTGTCGGCGGTGTGCAAGACACTGCTCGTACAATGCCTTCCCTTACGGAAGTGCAAGACACACTAATTCTTCTTGCCTCGTTTGGCCGTCGGACTTGGCGATGCGGAAATAGATACGACCATTGCAAAAGGTTGGGGTCGCAAACGATTCGTCCCCAAGGCTGTTGGTGGCCAGTAAGTGAAACTGCTTTGGGTCTGCTTCAAAGACAAAGGTCTTACCAACTTCATTGGTCGCATAGACATGGCCCGCAACCAACACTGGAGATGCACTAAAGTCCCCTCCGAGACGATGTTTCCAGCGTTCTTCTCCGGTGGCGGCGTCCCAACATACGGCGATCCCTGCGTCGAGTACACCAAAGAGATACCCGTCTCGAATCAAAAGGGATGGGACATAAACGCGATCCCCTGTCTCCCAGGCCAATTCCCCATTACGGTCCGCTCGAAGCGCTCCTAGATGATTTCGCGGATAGCCTCCGGAAGTGTATACGTGTGTTCCGTCGGTCACGGTGGTTGTCACGCATTCCGTAGTCGAACCCTCCCGCTGCCAAAGGGTATCCCCGGTTCCTGGATCCAGGCTAATGACCATATCGCATCCGATCAGAATGAGTTGATCGCGTCCTCCGATCTTAAAGACGACCGGTGATGGATAATTGGGATTCGACGGCCTGTCTCGTTTCCACACGATTTCTCCCGTGGTGCGTTGGCAAGCAACAATGGCTCCGCCACCTTTCGTGTCGGCCACGCTGTAGACCAAATCGCCATGCAGAAGCGGCGAAGCTCCGTATCCTTGGTGGATCTGATAATCGCTGACTTTGGTTTGCCATGCGATGGATCCGTCTAATTCGAGAGCCGTGAGGAGGACTTGGCCCGCATTGGCAAAATTGATGAACAACCGATCCCCGTCACAGGCAAGCGTGCTCGATGCTCCTGAAGATTTCGAGTTCTTGCGCATGGCCCCATCCGGATGGACGATCCGATGCCATTGGGTTTGCCCACTTTCACGAGAAAGAGCAAGCACTCCTTGTGATCCCGTCGCTTCGTCGCAGGTCGCCAAGTAGATGCTGTCACCGACAACGATCGGTGCCCCTTGTCCTCTCCCAGGAACGTTCACACGCCAAAGAACATTTTTCGTTTCATCCCATTCGAGCGGGTAGGGGCGCTCTGCATTGGCTTCACCCAAATGGCCAGGGCCCCGCCACCAAGCCCAGTCTTGCGGCGTGATTTTGGGATATTCCTGTCCCTCGCTCCGGTGGTCGGCCAAGCAACCGAAAATCAAGATGGCAAGGGTTGTGAGGATTGAAAAATTTCTTGGCATACATCGCATGTTAAATCCTTCGGTCACGAGCATCTCTTCAAGTTAATTTGGTTCGCCAAAGCGCCAGTTTTGATATTGCGCTATTCGAGCTTCTGCGAACCCGATCAGTATTTTTTAGGGCTTTTTCGTACTCGTACTCGTACTCGTACTCAATGAAATGGTACTCGTACTCGTACTCGAAGATACCGCATCGAGTACGAGTACGAGTACCGCTATCGCTGAGTACGAGTACGAGAGACAGCCCAAGGTGCACAACGTCAAAAATCGCAAGCTAGTTGGCGAGGTGGAAGGCCAACGCACTCACCCCATTGTATCGCCAGCATCATTCGACAAGGGCGTCGATCGTTTCGCCGGCACCCATCTGTTTCTGGGCCTGATTCAGTCGGAAGTACGTGCCACCAAGAGCCAACAAATCCTCGTGATTGCCGATTTCCGTCACGCGTCCTTTTTCTAAGACGACGATCCTGTTCGCTTTTCGCAAGGTGCTGATCCGGTGGGCGATGGCGATCGTCGTCCTGCCCTGAACCAGAACATCGAGTGCTTCCTGAATCTCTCTCTCAGTCTCGGTATCGACAGCGGATGTCGCCTCATCCAGGATCAGGATGCGAGGGTCGGTCAACAGCGCGCGGGCAATCGAAATCCGTTGCCGTTCACCCCCGGACAAGGATTGCCCTCGTTCCCCGACGAGGCTGTCGTATCCATCCGTCAGTTTCAAGATAAAGTCGTGGGCTTTGGCCGCGCGGGCGGCAGCGATGATCTGTTCACGCGATGCATCCGGTCGACCGTACGCGATGTTCTCAGCGATCGATCCAAAGAAGAGGAACGGTTCCTGAAGAACGATCCCGATGTTCCCACGGTATTCGGAAATTGGAAACTCGCGGATGTCGGTACCATCCACCACAATCGAGCCAGAACTCACGTCGTAGAAACGGCAAACGAGGTTCACCAGCGTACTCTTTCCTGCACCGCTTGGGCCGACCAATCCAATCATCTCCCCTGGTTCGATCTTGAGATCGACGTTGTGGATCACTTGCCGAGAACCATAGCTGAAGTTGATCGACTGGATATGGATCTGCCCGCGCAAACGGCCCGGATGGATAGGCTTGATCGGTTCAGCGACGCTGGGAACACGATCGAGGATTTCAAAGATGCGGTGGGTGGCCGCCGCCGTGCGCTGCGCATTGGCAAGCAATCGGCTCATATCATCCAAGCGCATATACAATCGTGAGACCCACATCAAGAATACCGATAGATCCCCGACGGACATGCCTCGGCGGTAGATCTGGTACGTGCCGAAACCATAGATGATGAGTAGACCGATATCGGTCAAAAACGTGATGATGGGGGCGAACGCTGCCCATAGCCGGTTGACGCGATCATTGGCTTGTAGGACGTGATCATTGCGTTGCTGAAAACGCCCCACTTCACGATGCTCTTGAGCGAACGCTTTGACCACGCGAATCCCTGGAATCGTGTCAGCGAGGACATTTACCATTTCGGCCCATGCGGAACTTCCGCGAGCGAAACCGGCTCGCAATCTGGCTTGGACTCGCATCACAATCCATGCGATGAAAGGGAAGGGGAGCAACCCAACGACGGCCATGGTGGGATTCAGCCAAAACAATAGCGCTGCCGTGATCACGATCATGATGATGTCGGTCGCGAAGTCCACTGCATGGATCGATAGGAAATCGCAGATGCGCTGTGTGTCATCGCTGACTCGCGAAATCAAATCGCCCGTCCGCTTGCCACCAAAGAATTCGAGAGACAATTTTTGCAAATGCCCGTAGGTGGCATTCCGCAAGTCGGCGCTGATTCGTTCGCTGATCCTCGACAGTACATACGTTTTTGCCCAGCTCAATCCCCAACTCAGAAGGGCTGCAAGCAACATTCCGCCAAGTAGCCAGGGGACCAAATCAAAGGCAGCCGGCTGGTTGCTTTGGAAGGGAATCAGCACCCGGTCCATCAGGGGTTTTGTTAGTAGTGGAGGGATCATAGCAGCGGACGTGCTAAGAACCGTCAAAGCAAAGCCACCGGCGATCATCCATGCGCGCGGTTTGGCGAATCGGACCAGTCGCAGCAAGGAGCGAGTGGTATCGGGTACCGCAGTTGGAGCGCAGTTATTGCAGAGTAGTTGGCCTTCCAACATGGGTCCGCCGCATGAGGGGCACACGGATGCAGTCGGGGCATCGAGATTCCCGTCCTTGAGTCGCTGAAAATCGCTTACGAACGAAGCAGCCCCATTCTTTTGCGACGCCGTGTATCGCCAGACAGCAACCAATCCATCGGCGTCGACGAGTTCCAAAGAACCGAGCCCAGCTCGGTCGATCTTGCGCAGCTTCAATTCCGCGGTGATTGGCCAACGCTGTGCATCGATGCTCGATGATGCGATGGTTTCGCGATCTTTGCGGAGGGGTGCGTTGGAGGCCGATGTTGCCATGACATCGCAGGCCACGAGCGCTCGATTGGTGAGGACGACTAGACCACGGCCGAATCGCAATTGCTGGTTGAGATTCGGTTCAAACCAGCCGACGATTCTCTCCCCATCTTCCAGCAACTTTTCGATCGATTGCCGGAGGGCGGGGTCAAGATCCGAGGGGAAAGGCTGATTCATGTCGGTTGCTCAAGACAAATCGGTGGGGTGCGTTGGTCGAAGCAGGAAGTATTTTCGTTGCGCGATGCCATGGGGGCGTTGGCCGTCATTTTAAATGCAATCGAACGGGTCGGCCGATTCCAAAAACCGTAGGTGCCAAGCCAATCGGGACAATCGTTAGTCCCCTTCCGATGCCATGCCCTCGATGGTGGCGAGGCTACGGGTTCTTAGCGGCCATTTCCTCGGAGGCACGCCGGGCTTTGCCGGCAGCGATGAAGGATTCCACGCAAACGAGCACGAAGGTCACGCACACGATGGCCATTGCCCACACCGTCGAAACGGGCAACCAATCCACGGTTTCCCCTCGAAAGACTCGGATCAGTTGGGGGATTCCTCGTCCCAAGGCTGCAAGGGCTCCTAGGAGTCCCACGGTGACAGCCGCGTGCATCACGTGCTTGCGAAGCCCCGGGCGAATCATTGCCAGGATCCCCAGCAAAATCAAAGGGATCCCAATGGCGCACGGAATGAAAATGGTGGGGCTCTTAATCTCACCACCGCCGAAACCCAGCAAATACACGGCGATCAGAACGGAGATGGCGCACAAAACCAATCCGAAAACCACGGTCAACTTGGGCATATCAAACTTCCAATGCGAATCGAAAAATTCCAAGCCGGCGAAAAGCGCCGAATCGTTGACGCTATTATTCCCGCTACGTACAGTGAATAGTAAGTCAGAGCAGGGCTCTTTGCGAGGCCTGCTCCAACCCAACAGTGCGAGTCCGAAGCTAAAGATCGATAGCCCGACTCCGGCTGTTTTCTGGAATGAAAGGCTTTTCGGCTGAGTTGGTCACTTTTCTTCTCACCCTCTTGATTCCGTTCCCAACGGAATTTGGTTGTAGCAGTCGGGGTTTGTCATCATGCATCTTGGTTTCCTAGTCCCAACCGGTGGCGGAGAAGATATTCCGCTGAAGAAGGATCGTATTCTTATCGGTCGTCGCGAAAACTGCGATATCGTCCTGCGATTCGCAAATGTCTCCGGTCAACATTGCCGGTTGACGTTGGAACAAGGCTACTGGTTTGCCAAAGACCTGGAGAGCCGGAATGGGACCAAGGTCAACGGGTATCGCATTACTCGCAAGCGACTGGATCCCGGGGTCCTGATCAACATCGCGAAACATCAATATGAGATTCGCTACAACCCGGAAGAGCTCGGAGCTATGGGACCACCGCCAGCGGACGATGATCAAATCGAATTGTCATCTCGTGCTTCTTTGATGGAGAGAGCTGGGCTCGATCGCCGCAAGAAATCGGACAAAGACTCCGATTTCGGCGAGTAATCGAACATTCGCATCGCCGGGAATCGCTACCTCGATTTGCCCCCTTCTCGATATGTGAGAAGGGAATGGCTTATCGGCATGCCCGGCAGGAAATCAATGCAATGTTTAAATTTCCTATCGAGGCGGTCGGCTGCTTAGGATGCGCGAAACGACGAACGGATACAAAACGGTTTCATCCGCAGGGTCTTGCAAGCTTCGGTAAGGAATCCACCGGCACATATTTCCCTGAAGCAGCAACACACCATCCGGAAAATCTTTGGCATAGGTGAATGCCCCCCAAGCCATCTTTGCATCATGCATTTTGGATTGGATGTGATAACCCTGTTCGTTGATGGTGACGCGAAAGACATCCCCCGCCTCGGGTGACCTTCGAAGGCTTCGCCCTATCTTCCAGCGTTCGATCGTTCGCCAGAAAAGCGATAAGAGCGCAAGGAGCGCAAGGCTCACTCCGGTAAGCCATTCTCCCGCTATCACGAGAACCATGAGAGCGATCAATAATAGGACGACGCCACTTGCGAACACCAAACCATGAGTGACCCGTCGCCACGTGTGAATCTGCCGAAATCGCGTAATGGCCTCCATGTAATACGGGCAATCAAACACGAAGGATGCGTGGATCTCGCGGCCGTCGAGATTCATCGAGGCAGGGAAAACGGCCGATGCAGGCGAAGGTAGTGGTTGATAAGGATTCGAACTCATGGACCGTAAAGCACCCTGTAAAGCTTGGATTTGACCGTAACGAACCGGGTTTGCTAGCGAATCGATTCCGATGGACGAGAGAGCTTTCCGAAGGCTGCTGGAAAGACGCTCGCGGACCGTGAAAAACTCCGTCACCATGCAGCATTATGCGCGATTTTGCCCTCGATTACCGAGCCTTGATGCGGGTCAGACAGGGATAGGTACCGTATCTCGCTCCTTTTCGCTATTTACCCAGTCTGCGCGGATGTGATAGCTTAGCCATCGACCCAAGGCCGAGCATATGGACGCTCGCCACACGGATGGAATCTGATAGGGAGGAGCCCTCATAATGCATTTGGTTCGATTGGATATCGACAAGAAAAATACTGCATCGCAATTTCAAGTCGGCCCGATGGGGGGCGGATTGAATGCGGTCTACTCTCCCATAGCGACCGCTTCTGCATTGCTGACCAAGTTCGTCAAGAACGTTCTATTTCAGGGCCAGACGTTTAGCGACCTGGAAGATTCAGAATTTGAAGCCATCGACGGCTCGCTAACCTGGGTCGATGCCTCAGGCCATTTGCGGATGATTTCATGTGCTGGGGGGGCTCCTGTAGTTCCTTCACGGTTCGTTCATTCGCCGCTCCATCCATCCAGCGCTCCCATCTACGAAGATGATGTCGCGCGGATTCGAGGTATTGGCAACATGTTCTGGGAAGGGGACGAGGAGGATGGTCGCTGGGACGATATGCGAAGCGATATTCTGGCCATGATCTTCTGCAGCCCTCTCGGTTCGGTATCCCCGGAGAAGTTGTGGTGGTCTGCCAGCAAGCTGGGTGTGCATGCGGCTGCTCGAACACAATTGGATGAAGGTTACGAACATCTAAAGAAAGAAGAGCGCGACCTCTTGGATCGATTGCGGCACGCCGAGACGGTGGATCACGATCGCACTTGGTGGACGATCGAGCGCGATCGTATCCAGGCCGAGTTGGTTCATGTCGGGCATGCCAACGCACAACGGGCTGCAAGCGTATCCGGTCCCGTCACACCGTTAGAGGATCGCCTGGCAACGATCCGAAACGAAATCGCACGTCAAAGAAATGTTTCTTCCGAGTCGGAACGCAGGGCCGATCCTTTGAATCAAGATTCGGTCGTTTCTGAACGAAGCGAAGATCTTCGCGGGGTATCGGTCGCTGGAAACACGACCTCGCCCGGTTCCTCGTCGGCGTCAAAATTAGATTGGTTGCTGGCGGAACAAGCAACTTTGGAGGGTCAGATCCGACAGCATCTGGCACAACCACAAGTGACTGCGGGTGCGGCTTGGGATGACACGCAACTGCGACAGCAATTGGCTCATGCCGAAGAGATGATCCGGCGTTGGGATCGACGGTCCCATTGGCATCGTCGGCTGGCCGAAGTTCAATCTCATTTGAAGACGCGGTCACCCTACCGCAGAACGGCGGATGGTTCCTTGATCCCTTCGGCCGACAAATTTCTACGCGAACTAACGGCGGGGGCTGTACGTCAATTGCCACCCTGGGCCATCGAAGCGTCTTACCTGCATTCGGAATCGACGTATGGCCCGAGCGATGCGTACGACAATGGACTGCGGATGGAAGCGTCCCAGCGCGGCGATTGGCTAGAGCGTGCGGTTCCCGGACCAAATACACGGCAACGCCGACTTGTCGATCTCGCCATTCGGCTTGCGATCGCGACGGCATCCGCCACGCGTATCGGGCGAATCCCCATGTTGTTAGAGCATTCCATTGATGGGTTTCGTGGCGAGCCACTCGAGCAACTGCTGCATGTGCTGGCTACGGCTGCACGTGACGGCCGACAGATCCTAGTTACCACGGCGGATGAATTTATTGCACGACGGATCGCCGCGCATGGAGGTTCTGTAGCGCGTGTGCACGAAAACCTACGTTACGCCAAACCGCACTATGTGATCGATACCGATACCGATTTGGGGGTCCATCCCGTACTCGATCGCGCTCCCGTGGTCAGCTACGGTGTAGGGCTCCAGCCGGATAGCCGCGCATTTGAGCCAACTGCCGATGGGCGACGAATGCCATCGCAGCCAGACACAAGCATTCTCGAAGTGAATCGGACACTGGATGGTTTGGCCGCTGAAGAGCAGCAAGGGGCTTGGTGGTTGCCTCAGACGCGTCGCCCCGCAGCTTCGGTGCAGCCGCTTGTTTATACAGTGCGTGGTAAGACGTATTTCCTGTCCAGCGAGAGTCCGCTGGAGCACGTGCCGGGTCTGAGTGCCGACGTGGCTCGCCGATTGCGTTCCATCGGCATGCATCGTGTCGTCGATCTGACCAGCTCGAGCGCCGAACGCATCGCATCTGTCGCCGGCTTAGAGATTCGCTCCGTACAACGCATTCTGGGAGTGGTGGACCTGATGCTTCGCGTCCCGCAGATGCGAACCTTCGATGCACGCGTTTTAGTATCGTGCGGTATCCGTCGCGCAGCGGACTTGCAACAGGTTCGGCCGCAGGATTTGGCGGCACGCGTTCAAGCCTTCTTGGATTCCGAATCAGGACGAGCCTTGATCCGTACTGCAAGCGAACCTGAATTGGCCCGACTCCAAAATTGGATCGCTGAAATCCGTGGCAATCGGTCGACACCTGTGGAGACTACGATGGAACCCGGTGTCCGAATCCATCGTACCAAGCGACTTGCTAAGCGTCGCAAAAAGGTGAAGCGTCCTTTTGTGGAAATCGAACAAGAACATGAAGATGCTGGGCGACCGGTGACGGAAGTGGTCGTGAAACCGGGAACGACAGCCTCTCATTGGAAGTTCTACTTGGAACTGGGCAGCCCCGTCGTGGATGCTCCAACGATCGGCCCCAAGATGGCTGAAAAGTTGCATGCCATTAGCATTCGAACGGTTGGGGATTTGGTAGCTGCGGAGCCAGCTGAGATCGCCGATGCTCTGGCTGAAAAACCAGTGACTGCCAAATCGGTCCTCGAGTGGCAACAGCAATCGCTTCTCGTTTGCCGTATTCCCAATTTGCGAGGCCATGAGGCACAGCTGTTGGTTGCTGCTGGTTATACGACGGCGGAGTTGGTGGCTGCCGCCAATGCGGATGCCCTATTTGATGCCGTGGTGCGGGTGGCTTCCAGCCGTCAAGGTATCCGCTATCTACGAGGCGGACAGCCACCCGATCGAGCGCGTGCCGGGCAATGGGTCGATTGCGCACACCATAGCCGCGCGGTTCGGGCGGCGTAGCGGGTCAAGTGCCATGCCCCGGAGCATTGGCGATCCCGTGAAGAGGACGTGCCGATGAACGATCGTTTCCATTCCGATTCGATCGCTTTTGGTGGATGTTAACGCCGTAATGAGTGGGTAGCGTTGGCTTCGAGCGTGGGGCACACGCTGCAAGTCCAACGGGCTATACTAGGGCTCGCAGGTACGGGTTTGTGCCCGTGCGGAGATGCACCCACGTGCGAAGCGATGCACTTCTGCAGGCACCGCGTAGACACTCACCGTTGAATCGATATTGCTTTTTGCTTGGATTTTGTACGCCCCAGCAGGAAGCGTCGTTTCGTCCCGATGTCGTCAGATACACGATTCCCTCATTCTTTGAATTCAAAGCAATCGCATGACAACTACGACCACCGGAACTTCCACAACATCCTGGTGGAAAGATCTGACACCTTATCATTGGTTTGTCTTTGCGATGGCATCGATGGCATGGGTGTTCGATTGCTTGGACCAACAAGTGTTTATCCTGGCGCGTTATGATGCTTTGAAAGATTTATTGCCTGCCAAAACAGATGGTCCAGTGATCACGCAGTATGCAGGCTATGCAACATCGATCTTCATGATTGGATGGGCGACCGGGGGATTAATCTTCGGATCGATTGGAGACCGGATCGGGCGGGCACGCACACTAGCGATCACGGTTTTGCTGTACTCCGTGTTCACAGGGCTTAGCGCCTTTTCAAGGGGTCCCATCGACTTCTTCATCTATCGATTTATCACTGGATTGGGAGTTGGAGGGGTGTTTGGATTGGCCGTTGCGTTGGTGGCCGATAGCCTTCCAGAGAGATCGCGAACACCTGCGCTAGGACTACTGCAAGCGTTGTCAGCGTTTGGAAACATCACGGCTGGGATTATGAGTATCGTCGTCGGACAACTTGGTGCGTCAGGACGGATCAACCCGGCTTCTGGGTGGAAGATCATGTTTCTGTTCGGCGCCCTGCCCGCATTCTTGTGCGTGTTCATACAGTTCCGATTGAAAGAGCCGGAGAAGTGGGTTAACGCCCGACGCGAGGGGAATCTCACAGGGGTGAAATTCGGTTCGTATAGAGACTTGTTCAGCGATCCGCGTTGGTCGCGATCGGCATTGGGTGGCATGCTACTATGTGTGGCGGGTGTCATCGGAGTTTGGGGTATCGGATTCTTTGCACCGGAGTTGATCAATGGAGTGATCGAATTGCGATTGAAAGAGGCGGATCCCACGGTCTCTCCCGACACGATCAAGAGCACGCAAGCCACCTGGAAAGGGATCAATGGGATCATTCAGAACACAGGCGCCTTTTTCGGGATGATCGCGTTTACGTTCCTTTGCCAACGCATCGGACGAAAGAAATCTTTTGCGATCGGCTTTATTGCGGCCATGATTGCGACGATCGCGTTCTTCCGACTTTTTAATGGCACCTCAATGATCTGGCTGTCGGCGGTGATGGGCTTTTTCCAGCTTGCATTGTTTGCGGGCTTCGCGGTGTATCTACCAGAACTCTTTCCGACTCGGCTGCGCAGCACGGGTACTAGTTTCTGCTACAACGTTGGGCGGTATGTGGCTGCCTCCGGCCCGATCACGCTCGGAGAATTGGCCAAGTACCTTGCACCCAAAGACGCGCCTCTGGAACAGAAGCTTCAAGCCTTCCGCGATGCATGCACCTATATGAGTTTGTTCTTTCTTGTTGGACTGATCGCATTAGCATTCTTGCCTGAAACCAAGGGCAAGCCTTTGCCGGAATGAGTGGCCTTGCGAGAGCTTCCACTCGGGGGCGCATCGAGAGAGTTGCGAGCTGAACGTTGAATTTTTGGTCAAGATCATCGCCACTCGCAGCGTGCGCAAGGTGCTTTTCTTCATGGCTGATCCCCTCACAGCCGAATCCGGTTTTTGCCGGTTCGAGGAGGAAAAACAGGACGATTACGTTCGAATACGTTCGAACATTCTCAAGGGCGACAAGGTAATGCCTGCAAAGCCGATAAGTGCGATCGGGAAATCCAGAGAGTCGGATCCAGCCGCAAACCTGGAATATAGGATGCTTTTTCTGGCTTTAGCCGTCGAAGATAGAGAAAAGCGGGTACGTTTCGGGCAACCGCAGGACGTTCCCGTCGTCCAAAGGTAGGCTGGACCTCATTCCTGTTGATTTTATTGCGTCGGAAGCATATCATTTCACCTTAGAGGGGTCCCAAAGGGAAACTAAATCCCTTAAGCCCCTGCAGTCGCCTCGCTGCGAGGGCAAAACCTTTTCCTATTTTGTTAGTGGTGTAGCATGCGACACTCGAAGCGCCCAGCTTTTACTCTCGTTGAATTGTTGGTGGTGATTGCCATCATTGGTATTTTGGTAGGCCTGTTGTTGCCGGCCGTACAAGCGGCCCGTGAAGCGGCTCGCCGCATGCAGTGCTCAAGCAATATCCGTCAACTGGCGTTGGCAAGTCTGAACTTCGAATCCAGCAATCGCAAGCTTCCCTACGCGCGGAAGTATGACGTCTGGGATTCGTACACCTGGTCCGCCTTGATCCTGCCCTTCATAGAGCAGAAAGCAGTTCACGACGGGTTCTACACGCTGAACTTGAGTGGCTACACGACTGCCTACCCGGGGCCCAATGGCCCGATCGGGGATGACATCCGATTAAGAACAGCCAGGCAAACGCGGATCCCACTCTACCTATGTCCCAGCGACATGCGTCAACCGGAAAACGAAACCACGACTTCCGCCTACGGCTTCATTCGGGGCAACTACCGAGGCTGTGTTGGTCCTGGGGATATGTACGGAACCGCAACGGATGCAAGTGCCGGTCCATGGGGACGCGGTATGTTTGGAGTCGCCCCCAACCAGAGTTTTGATAACACCGGGAAAGCTTCAACGCTCAGCGTAAAGTCGCGCGACTGCCTGGACGGCTTGTCCCATACGCTCTTCTTCTCGGAAGGCCTCATTGCCAATGTTACATGGTGGGGTGGTGCGATGGGTGAGATCCATTACGGAAACATGGGTGGTTCTCTTTTCTCCGCGACCCTCACGCCGAATTCAACAGCACCTGACCGGATCCTTGGTCCATGTCCACAAGACGTAAGCGACTCTCGCTATCGCGCGTCGTGCCTTAGCTTGGGTGGAGTTTCTTGGTGGACACGAGCGGGTGAATCGGCACATGCTGCAGCCCGAAGCCAACATGGAAACGGTGTGATGACCGCATTTGGAGACGGAGCGGCTCGCTTTGTCCCGAACTCGGTGGATATCGAAGTTTGGCGAAGTATTGCCACCATCAACAATGGTGAGAAGATTTTCTACGATGAGTAGGGATCGAAGTTCAAATATCCAATCCAATCGCCCCGAACTCGACATGACTTCTGCATCCGTTCGATTTTTCCCGTGGCTTGGCCTGTTTTTACTAAGTCTCGTTGGTTGCGGTCCAACAACGGCCACGATTGAAGGGACTGTCTCCTACGATGGCGTAAAGGTGGAGAAAGGGATGCTCACAATAACACCGGTCGAAGGGTCGGGGTCGGTCGTGGGTTGCGATGTCAAAGGGGGCACGTTTAAAGTCACCGGCGTTCAACCCGGCAAGAACTTGATTGCCGTCATGGCCGTGAAGGAAGTTACGTTTGCGCGCAGCAGTGAAGAAATGGCCAAGATGGCCGCGAATCAAACATCCGGTGTAACGGGTTTAATTGACCCTGCAGATATCATCCCCAAGAATGCCGTGGGGAACAACCAAGTGCATGAATTCTCTGCCGGTGGCAACAAGCTGGATCTGGCTCTGTCCAAACCCAAGTAAGTTGACAATCGTTTTCTCGAGAAATCCATTCTCGGATCGATTGCTCTCCGCGCGTACTGTGCGGCTCGTTGATCTCGAAGAGGACGTTGTATGCCTTATGAATGCGCAACGTGCAGCGAAAGTACGTGGCGATTTAAGTACGTGGCGATTTTAGAACTCCTGTGTTGCTAACACAAATCCTATCCGCAATCCGTCGCGTCCCCGACTCCACGTGATACGACACATTCGTCTCTTCTGCGAATCGTGACGGCCCAATCCCCCCGATCGGTAAAGTGCCCCAATTAGAGGGATAACACGAGGAAAAAGGGAGGCATCCGGCGGAATCTTTTTGGCCCTCGCCGATTTCAACTCGTTTTTTCGGAACGAATATTTATCGTTAGTACTAATCCGAGGCGACTCCAGCTTCAGCGAGCCGATCGTCCTCCTGGTTTGTCGATGCTGCTAGGTAACGAGCCCTGGAGCAATGCTCAAAACGCTCCTTCCTAACAAGCGCCCCGGCATCCCGACCGTTTCTCCGCCCAACGCTTCATGCTTTCTCAATCAAGAATGATCCGCCACACGAAACTCTCATCGGGTCCGAACCCAAGCTCATCTGTTCAGCAAACGCCGCTAACGCACGAGGAACCTGATATTCGATCCCTTGGGCTAGTTGAGCGCGCAGAATCCTTAGGTCTCCGGCAACGAGAATCGACTTACGACGACGCACGCAACCAACGGTCCACTTCGGCCGTTCGGCAAATGGCGCCCCGCGATCCTATGCCCATATTTGAACTCCCGACGGACTTTGCTCGCAACCCGAATCGTGCGGGCGATATGGCGACATTTGATTTCGAGATCTCGAAGGATCGCATCGCGCGAATCCATGGGGTTGCTCGAGAGGCTCGCATCGGCGTCCATGACTGGCTCCTGACCATTTGGTCGATCCTGCTTTACCGCTACACGTCCTGTGCTGGCTTCGTCGTAAGCACTTCTGGATGCACCACCACTGCTCGTGTCGACACTCTCCTAGATTCCTTGCATGCGTCATACGATTCACTCCACTTTCAGCTTGATCCGACCCATTCCACGACGTTCCTTGCGGAGGCCGTCTCGCGATGCGATGCAGGTCGCAAACCATTGAATACGAAGCCATTGAACACGAAGCCATTGAACACGAAGCCATTGAACACGGACATGCACAGCGTCGCAGCAGCGACGAAGGACAATCTCTAAATTACGTTCGAGTTCTCTTTTCCTTTGACGGTGATTTGCGGGGCGATTGCGAACCCCGTTTAGAGGAACCCCGTCCGGCGCGATTGAACGGTTTCCCGTTGGATGCTTCGAGTGCGAACGCGAACATCGAGCTCGCGATGTCGATCGAGTCATCCTCGAACAATACCGTCGCGCGCATTGCCTATCGAATGGATCTTTGGCGCCCGTCTACCATCGAACGGATGACGACGCATTTTCAAACGCTGCTAGAGAGTTCACTTCAAAGCCCAAACATGGGTATTGCAGAACTGAAGATGCTCTGTGATGAAGAATGGCATCGGTTGGTGGTCGAATGGAATGACAATGCGATCGCGTTTCCGCTCGATCGATGTGTTCATGGATTGATTCACGATCAAGCGCTGAAGACTCCGGATGCAATCGCCGTGGTTTGCGGCGAGGAGCAATTGACGTACCGCGAATTGGATCGGAAGAGCAACCAACTCGCGAGGCACTTGGGAAGCTTGGGTATCGTTCCTGGTTCGTTGGTCGGGTTGTGTGTTGAGCAATCGGCGCAGGTCATCGTAGGGATTTTGGGGATCCTCAAATCGGGTGCGGCCTACGTTCCACTAGACATCCATCATCCAGCCGAGCGGGTTCAAACGATTGTTTCCAGCGCGGGCTTTTCGGTACTCGTAACCAGTACTCGCAACGCTGACCGTTTGCCGGAATCGATAGGTCAGTTGGTCAACATCGATTCCTTCTTTGCTGGCCCATCCGAAAGGGTTTCGACGGAACTTTATGAAGTACCCGTAGCGAAAGACGACCTTGCCTACGTCCTGTTTACTTCGGGTACAACGGGCAAACCAAAGGGAGTCGCGATACCCCATCGAGCCGTTGTGAATTTTTTATGTGCCATGGCGATTCAGCCTGGGATGAAGCCAGGCGAACGATTGCTCAGCATTACGTCTCCCACCTTTGATATTTCGGTCTTGGAGATGCTCCTGCCGTTGATTGTGGGAGCGGCGGTCGAGATTGTGCCAACGCATGACATCAAGGACCCGGCGGCATTGGCAGCCGCGCTTCAAAAGAGCGATGCCACCATGATGCAGGCGACGCCGACGACTTGGCAAATGATGGTCCTCCATGGATGGAAGGGGCACCCAAACCTCCAATTGGTGACCGGAGGAGAAGCGCTCTCCAACGCGCTGGCTTCGGAGTTGTTGCAGCGATGCGATCAATTGTGGAATCAATACGGGCCTACCGAGACGACCGTTTACATGACCCAGCATCGCGTGCCACCGGGAGGACCGAACGGGATCATCGGAAAGCCCATTGCGAATTGCCAAGTGTACGTTTTGGATCCTGTCGGCAATGTTTTGCCGATCGGAGTTCCAGGAGAAATTTTCGTCGGCGGAGAGCCATTGGCTCGCGGTTACTTGAATCAGGATCAACTAACGGCTGAGAAGTTTATTCCGCATCCTTTCTCCACCGAACCGAGCGCACGTATCTACCATACGGGTGATCTAGGAAGGTGGTTGGAAGGTGGCGTTCTCGAGTGCATGGGGCGATTGGATCATCAGGTCAAGCTACGTGGTTACAGAATCGAACTGAAGGAAATCGAATCCCACTTAAACCAATTTCCGGGAATCAAGGAATCGATTGTTCGATTGCGCGAAGACCAGCCTGGCGATCAACGATTGGTCGCCTATTGCGTGGTGCCTCAACCACCCAATCCGGATGCCGCGGATGTCCTTGCTTATTTGCGAACGAAAGTTCCCGATTACATGGTCCCTGCAGCCATTGTTTGGATGTCGAGCCTTCCTCTGACGGTGAACGGCAAGATCGATTTGCGAGCGCTGCCTGTTCCTGAAAATGTGCGCCCCGATTGGTTGACGGAATATGCTCCCCCGCGCGATGCCTACGAAGTCTTCCTGTCGGAGATTTTTCAATCTATTTTGGGTGTGAAACAGATCGGCATCCATGATGACTTTTTTGCGTTAGGAGCGCATTCCCTCACCCTCGTGAAAGCCGCGGTCCGAATCCGCGAGCGGAGTCAATGCGCCGTACGCGTTCGGATGTTTTTTGATCATCCGACGATCGCATCGCTGGCCGAATGTCTAAAAAATGAATTCGGTGATGTGTTTCAGGATGGCGGAGACCGGGCGATTCAACCAACGCTTCGGGACAATCGGTCTCTGGTGACCGAACAGAGGGATGAAGTCCCGTTACTGGTCCCCCAAGCACCTCTTTCGTTTGCTCAGTTGCGATTGTGGTTGGTCGATCAAATCGAAGGGGGCCTCAGCGCCTACAACATACCCAAAGCGTATCGCATCCGTGGTCCGTTGAATCGGACATGGTTGAAGAGAGCCGTCGAAACAATTATCGAGCGGCATCAGCCGCTGCGGACGGTTTACCGCATGTTTGAAGGGCAGCCCTGCCAAATAGTTGAGCCCGCTGATCATTGGGCCTTGCCTGTTCATGAGATCGTGGTCGGTCCAGAAACAGACCCCATCGGCGTTGTACAACGTGAGTTCACGCGTGAAGCCGATCAGCCGTTTCTTCTGGACCAGGATTTGGCCTTACGGGCTAGTCTTTACAAGCTATCTGAATCCGATCATGTTTTCATGTTCAACATGCACCACATCGCTTCTGATGAATGGTCTGTGGATTTGTTCTTGAGAGAGCTTTCCATCGCTTACGATGCATTCGCCCGTGAGGCGACCCCTATCCTTCCTGAATTGCCTATCTGTTATTCCCAGTATGCGCAAGCGCAAAGAGCGATTCTGTCTGGCGAACGTTACGATTCGCTCCTCCAATTTTGGAAGACCCAACTCGCTGACCTGCCGACGCTGGAGATCCCTACCGATCGTCCGCGCCCAATGCGACAATCGTATTCGGGTGGTCAATGTCGAGTGCAATATTCGCCTGAGTTGGTGGAACGACTGAACAAAATTGCGAAGGACCGACATGTGACGCTTCACATGTTGCTCTTGGCTGCCTTTCAAACTCTGTTGCACAGGCATACAGGCCAATCGGATCTCGCTCTGGGAATGCCGGTTGCGGGGAGGCTCGATCAGGCATGGGAGCCGCTGATCGGTTTCTTTGTCAACACACTCGTGATTCGGACCGATCTCTCGGGAGATCCGACATTTTCTGCGTTGTTGCAGCGCACTCGTACCTCATGTTTGGCGACCTACGATCATCAGGAAATGCCGTTCGAGCTGCTGGTAAAGGAGATTCGTCCTGAACGAACCCTCAGCAGCAATCCGCTCGTGCAAGTCATTTTTCAATTGACCACACGAGATGTTTCGAGTTTGCGTTTTCAGGCGCTGGATGTGGAGGCGTTGAAACTCGATGAGCCGCGGGTGCGATTCGATCTGGAGGTTCATTTGACACAGTTCAATGGCGGTGTCTGTGGAGCCATTCACTACGCAAAAGATCTCTTCGATGCATCAACGATTGAACGCTTGGCCGAGCACTTCCACACAATCCTTTGCTCCATTGCTTCCAATCCCGATCAGAGACTTTCGGAGTTGGAGTGGATTTCCAAGGAAGAGAAGCGACTGGTACTGATCGATTGGAATAATACGGCCGTTGACTATCCCACCAGCATGTGTGTCCATGAACTCTTCGAGGAGCAAGCGGAACGGACACCTGATTCTGTCGCTTTGGTCTTTAAAGACCAACTGTTATCGTATCGCGAGGTCAATGAACGCGCCAACCAGCTTGCGCATTATCTGATTGGTTTGGGTGTCGGGCCAGAGACGCTCGTAGGCTTGTGCGTGGAACGCTCCGCAGAACTTGTCATCAGTATTCTCGGGATTCTTAAGGCTGGCGGCGCCTACGTTCCCCTGGATGCCGCTTATCCATTGCAACGGCTGGAGTTCATGCTGCGAGACTCAGGGATCAAGTTTGTGATCACACAACGGCAACTAGCGGGACGCTTGCCATACACCGACCGTACCGTGATCTGCTTGGACGACGGAGACCCGAATTTTCAGAACCTCCCTCGTTCCAACCCAAACGCCAGAGTCGATGCCGAATGCCTTGCGTACGTCA
>JBAWXH010000024.1:0-69502 GCA_037144155.1 Planctomycetota bacterium
GGCGATTCAAGAAGTATTTTGGTGGTAGCGCTGCAGGATCGCCAGAGAGCTTGGCTAGGAACGCATCGGACCAAGGGCACCGATGGCGACGAGGGCAGCGATCTGTGAAAAAATGTTTTGCGATGGAGTGAGTATTGGGATAGTCGTATCGCAACGAGGGGAGCTCGTTTCGGACTTTCGCCGAGCGAAAGGGGACATTGGAGCCGAATGCGATTGAGCGCAAAACTCAGACGGAGAATTCCGTAGATAAAGACGTGGATGTCATAATACGATTGCGCTGGCTCGTCCCTCGGGTTAGTCCCTTGCTGACGTGGCAGGTTATTTTTCCACGAAGCAAAATTGATAAGAATCGATGAGTGGCCGGCACTCAATACCCTAAGTAACCAACTGACTCCTTTTTTCTGCGCGCCGACCGATATGTTGGGGCGAGGATCGATCCACCCACGAGTGAGCCGTAGAAAGTCCGGAGTCGAAAATAGGATAAGAGCAAATCGGAGGAAAGGCATAGCTAGGCCAGATACAGCCGACAAACGTGAACATTAGGCGCTAGTTTTGAAGTTGGGCTGTTCGAGTGTCTCGGAGTTTCAATCTGCGTTTTTCTCAGGTTTTTCGTACTCGTACTCCGCTTTTGCAGTACTCGTACTCGAAGAGACCGCATCGAGTACGAGTACCCTTTTCATTGAGGAGAAGTACGAGAGAAGCCAACATAGCGAAAAGTCCAAAAGCACAGGGGGCAGCGGGTAAGGGTTTATTACGACACGCAGCCAACGCATTCAACAAAAAACCCGCCGGGGTTAGCTGGCGGGTTGTTTTGTAGGCGGTCACATCGGATTGACATTTGAAGGTCAACGCAGCTTGTCGGCAATCGAATGGGCAGACTAGGCATCCGCCATATCGACCATGGCCACGCGCGATCTGGATTCTCGCAACCCGCGGCTTAGGATATCACGCAGCAGGGGAGAGAAGTCCTCGTATCGCGATTCATCCGCCGGTCCGTCCGAATACTGATAAATCGCATCTCTAGGCTTCACTCCGAGCGCGATCAGTGTGCTCGAAACGGTGCCGTAGTCAGCCCCTCGGACCACCATGCTGGCACGAGCCAGCGGATTGGGAGATCTCGCAAAAACCTTGCTCGCGACAGCAAGGAACTTGACAGGAGAATCCAAAGTCTGAAGAGTCAGTAAACGATTTGCCAATTGAACCCGTTCGTCTCTAGGATCGTTCAGGTTGCGAGCACCGATGATGTTAAGCCCAGGATGCAATTCGGCGACATCGTTGTCGCTCTCATGGTGAATCGCAAACGCGCTTTCGCGGTCTGCGATCACCAAATTGCACGCTTCAAATTGGTGCTTGTTCAATTCATCCAATGCCTTCTCCACCGCCGAGCGGCTAGAGCCTGCCTTGAGAACTTCCTTGACAAGCATTCCACGCGATCGATTGGAGCCCAAAGGTTCCAATGTTCGCCGATTGCAAATTCCTACAAAGACTCCGTGCTGGTTTACCCCCAACCATGTTCCGCCGCTGCGTTGATCCACAGGGCAGAGGATTCGAGGTTTGCCAGACTGAATGCTGGGAGAACTGCTTCGACGATCAAAAAACTCCTCTCTGTTAGCCGCGACCAGGATAGGACTTTCAGGAACCACGCGATATTGAATGGCCAGTAAGCACATCGCAACATCAGCACTTTCTATGGCTGGAGTGTGGGAAACGAGCCACGGCGCAAAGGCACCCTATCACGCGTACATAGTGAGATATTGCGGCCCGAAACTGCCCTAAAAATCTAACGATGGTCCATGCCCCAAGTCACCCCCCAAAATCCGCAGAATCGTCAAAATTGTTGAAATCTTGTTGAAAAGACTTTGGCGCGAATTCGGCCGTTGGTGATCCAAAGACCCTAAGTTGCCGTATCGCCTCAACTTAGCAATGCTATACTTCGGGCTTAGGGAGCGGCTTCACTCCGCTAACGAATTTGATTCGCCTTTCAATCCCCCATGTTTTATGGCCGAAGATCGCGATGCGACAGAACTGAGAGTCGCTCCCCAATCCGGGCAGCATAGGAAAGTGCAAAGTTCTCGCACGGAAAGTGGTCGCAGTCGGCTCGGACCTGCTTTGCCTTTTGTCATTCGCGGCACAGGCGGCTCTGTTCCTGATCGAACAGTTGCGAACTTGGAATTGGAACATCTAGGGTGCGATAGCCAATGGATTATCCAACGCACTGGCATCCGCGAACGACGCTGGGCAGATGCGTCTCAAGCGAGCAGCGATCTCGCGTACATCGCTGCATTGCGATGCCTCGAACAAGCCTCCGTCGATCCGTCTGACGTGGACTTGGTTATCGTTGCGACCATCACTCCTGACCACGCAACCCCCTCGACGGCATGCATCCTGCAAAAACGTCTCGGTTGCATCGCAGCCGCCATGGATATCAACGCGGCATGCTCCGGCTTCATGTACGCTCTCGTTGCGGGAGCCCAGTTCATTCACACCGGTTCGGCTCGGAATGCACTGATCGTCGGCGCGGAAGTCATGAGCCGCACCATCAATCCTGCCGACGTGAAGACATTCCCACTCTTCGGGGATGGAGCCGGTGCGGTTTTGCTCCAACCGGCAGACTTTGGCAATGGCTTTTGCCCCAGCGATGGCGATCCTCATCCATCGCATCCCGGTATCTTGGCCTTCACCCTCGGCTCCGAAGGATCTTTAGAAGCTCTATGCACCCCGGGAGGAGGGTCGCGTGAACCCCTTTCCCCCTCCGGTCTCGAACAAGGCAGACAGTTCATGCAGATGGATGGGCGCTCTGTCTTCAAATGGGCTGTCCGCTGCGTCGTCGACAGTTGCCGAGATATCTTGGCCTCGACCGGGTACCAAGTATCCGACATCGACTGGGTCATCTTGCATCAGGCCAATACACGAATCATTGATTCTGCCATGCACGATCTGGGATTTGATACGAACCGAGTGATCGTCAACTTGGATCGCTTCGGCAATACCTCGGCCGCCAGTATTCCGCTCGCGATCGACGAAGCCAATCGCATGGACAAACTCGAGAGAGGCGACCTGATCCTGATGTGTGGCTTCGGAGCGGGTTTGACTTGGGGTACAGCCCTGGTTCGTTGGTAAGTCGATCGAAGTCAGCTCTTCCCTGAGTCCGATCATCTTCCCTGAGTCCGATCGTCCGACTGCACTTATCGACCCCGTGTCGATCTTCATGAAATGGCGAGATCGCTATTTTCCGTTGATTGGTTCCGGTTTATTGATCCATTCCGGTTTGAGTTGCTGCCTCAGGAATTCAAACGTACCGACGCCGTGGATGGTGTGCGGACCTGGAAACCATTCGATGCGGGTTCGATCCGGGATCCCTAACTTCGCTGCGTAGAGCCTTTGTACTTTGGCGTACTCCAAAGCAACTCTCTCATCGGGCGCCACACCGTCGAAGTGACCTCGCTCGACCATGAATGGCCGAGGTGCAATTAGAGCCGCCATTTCTGCATAGTTGAATTTAGGGCCAAGGTCGAACTCAAAGATCTCGTACTCCATCGTCCAGACATAACTGTAAGGACTCGAAGTGCTGGCGTTTTTCCATACCCAATCGTTGAAATCCGCCGAACATATCGAAAGGCAATATTCAGGGACCAAGGCCGGAATGCGCATCGCACTCTTGCCTCCGTAGGAAAGACCATAGAAAGCGATCCGTTCAGGATCCACTTCCGGAAGAGAGGCTAGCCAGTGCACGATTTGCTCGTGCTGCGCAATGATGGTCGAAAAGAGGGTCTTTCCCAGCAAATTGCTCTTGCGCTGCAGCGTCCGAAATCGGTCTTTGAACAGATAAAGGTTTTGGGGAGCAAAGACGATGTAGCCTTCTTCCGCCAATCGGGCCGACACATCGTGATAGGCTGGATGATCTCCAACGATGGTATCGGTCGGTCGCCCCTCCAAACCGTGCTGAAAAACAACGCAGGGCCGTTTCTGGAGCGGCTCATTCGATTTTGGAACCAACAACACGCCATAGGCGATGACATCGTCGAATACATCCAACACGACTTCGTAGCCACGCCATTTTTCGCGTTCGTACACCAAGCGTGTACGAGGGCGTGGCACACTCTTTGGAATATCCCATCGACCGATGATTTCATCGCGAAACTCTTTGCGAAACGGCTCGACTGTCTCCTGAAATCTTTCGATCGACGTCGTATCCAAACTCTTCCAATGCGATTCCCTCTCGATGTGCGCACGATCGAGTACCCGTTGCTGGAATCGATCCAGTTGATGCAGCATCTCCAGCCTTCTCGATTCGGCCGAGGGCAAGCGATCCCAATGCCCTTCGAGTTCGATGGGCCCCCAATTCCGTTCAAGGTGCGATGTGTTGGCTCGGCTTCCGTCGGGAAATGGGAGACCATTCAGCGCCGCGGCCAATGCAAGATTTTGAATGCCGTAACGCCCTGCATTCGATTCAGGCTCGATCGATCGAATCGAACCCTCCAGTTTCCACGGGGCAAGTTGTCTCCTAGCAATTGCGATTTCGGATTGTGCGTCATCTAGGGATGGACCTTGTAGTCTTCCGGGTGCTCCTCCGTCTCCACCAATCGTAATGTCGGGGCCTGGAATCGCATCGACTATCAAAAGGCGAGGCGCGATCAAGCTTGCCAATTGCCCATCTCCAAATCGTGTCAACAATCCATGTACATTGCGATGGATCGGTTCTTGCCACGCCTGTTCGCGAGGCCCGAAATGCCCGGAAACGATTGTGCCATCAACCCGTACGTCGCTGGCTCCGACGGCGAGTGCTATCCAACCCCCTTCACCCCAACCGGCCACCAAGATCGGTCGCTCACCGATGGATGCCTTCAGCCGATCGATGGCGGCCACGCATTGCTGAACGTGGTATCCGAGGAGATGGCGACCCAGAACAAATGCGGATCGATAAAGGTACTCCTGATCTGTCATGATCGCTCGACCCGCTCTCGCTTCCCGATGCCTGGAGATGACTTGCGGGATGACGACGAGACCTCCTGCTTTGGCCAATTGCAATGCGTTTTGGTTCGCACCTTCGCCTTGACTGCAGAGTGATTCGGGCATTTGATCGGCATCGGGTATCAAGACCGCTCCGAACAGGATCCGATCCGGAACAACCATCAAGCCACTGGCATCGAAACCTTCGAGAACAGGCCAGTGAACGCGTACGACCCGAATCCCTTGGCCGCTCGCAACGACGTCACCCAATTTGGTTTTTTGATCCGCATCGAACGCTGATTCCACGATCCATGGAGAGGTCGGCAAGATCGGATCTATCCAACCGATTCGGCGCCGGTATTCCTGACGGATGGGCTCGATGATTTCGGAGTATTGCTTTGGCGATATGCTCTGGCCTGTGGCGGGAACGGGCCAACTCTCCCTACGACGCTCTCTGGAAACATCGATCTGTTTTTTAAGAAACGTATCGACTCCATCCACCAGTTGCGATGCGATGTCGTCAGACAGGGTCAGCCGCTCCGTTCCTGGAAACGAAAGGACCTCTGACTTGGGGATCCAATCAAAAGCTTCGGGTGGAAACTGTCCCCAAGCATTGGAAGATTCATACCCCAAGGCGAGAAGAAAGAGAAACGGCCCAAGAGTCGCGCATCGCGCGAGAGTACAGAGCAAGCCAACAAGAACGTTTCGATGTTCGCGATTCAAGGAATCATTGCTAGGAACCATAGCTAGTCATCCGATAAGGGAGGAAACGGAACCCGTTCAAACGGGCCGAACCTTCATCCTATCAGATGCTAGATATCCAATCTTCGGTAGCTTAGGCGGTGACTACCGCAAATCGCACGTAATTGAGATGTCGATAGAGTTCGCTTTGCTCGAGTAGTTCCGCATGCGTGCCTTGGTCCGCAATATGATTCTCATGCAATACGAGGACAAGATCGGCGGCCCGCAACGTCGAAACCCGCCTCGCCAAGACCAGCACGATAGCCCCATCGCGAGCCAAGTCCTGGAGGGCTTGCGTGGTCTCTTGCTCGGTTTCGGAATCCCCGCGAGAAACGGGCTCTTCGGCCACGACAATGCAGGGTTTCTTCACGAATCCACGCGCAATACCCAGGCGGAACAGAGTTTCCGCCCCCAACCGTTCTTCGCTCGCTGAAACCATTGTTTGCAAACCGTCTGGCAAGTTAAGCAATGTGTCCGCCACGCCTGCTCGCCGAGCCACACCCATTAAATCGATCGTTGCGTCGGGTTGCCCGTCGGTCCACAAATTCTCTTCGATCGTACCGGTTACCAGCGGACCATTGGGAGAAATCCACAACGAGCTGTCACGGATCGCGTCTCTGGCTACGTCGAGCGAATCGACTCCATCGAGCAACATACGCCCTCGGTAGGGGCGACCGAACCCCAACACCAATTCGATCAAAGCCCTCGCAGGGACTGTATCCCTGGCCACAACGGCTGTGACTTGCCCCGGCCTCAATTCCAGACTGACATCCTCCAGCAACCGTCGCCCTTGGCTGTCTCGCATGCTCACGTGTTCTAGCCGCAGGTCATTTTTAAGGCGATGAAGAGTGGATAATTCGACAGACTGTTCGGTCTCAGAGACTTGCGAAAGATATTCGCTCAAGGATTGAACGCTACCCTCTGCTCTCTCGCTCGCCGAGTACACGCGTCGCCAACGATTGTAGGCATGCACCGCCAGCACGACCGACGCGCATAACGTAAAGGCTTCCCCCAAATGGATCGTATCGCGAGAATCTAAAATCCGGACTGCCAATAGGACCAGGAACAACACCGAGAACACACTGGCCAAGGTACGCAGCGCCGGTGAATTCCAGGCACTGGATCTCAACGCGGACAACCCGGCGTTGCGGTATGCGTTCAAGTGCGAACGGTAGGTTTCTGCTGTGTCTTCTCGATTGTGGACCGTTGCCAACAAGGGTGCGGTATCGCAGAGCTCCTCCAAACGATCGCGGGCCGTTCGCCAACGCTCCTGGTCGACCGGTCGACGTTTGCGATAGGTCCCCTCCAAATGATGGTAAATCGTCCGCAAGATCAACAGCGCGATCAACGCGGTCGCCGTGACCCATAAATGAATGGAACATGCGAGCGCAGACAACGCCAACATGTGGATCCCGTAGCGAGGGAAAACGTTGTACCAGGCTTGGATCGCTTCGCGGACCTGCGGAATCGCATTCTGCTGCAACTCGCGGAGACGCGACTGTTGGCCGGACAGCCCTTGCTGCAACGCGAGCTTGCCCGATTTGACGAACAACAGCTTTTGAGCCTGCACATCGAAATCCAGGGCTGCCAAAACCGATGCGTATTCATTCAGGAAAAGCAAAACCATCTTCGCCAAGACAGCGACTGCGATCGCCCCAAGAATCCATAGCAGGACGCGTAACATACTCCCCTCTGCGTGCATCCAATCCGTAGGAAGTTGCATCCGTCCCACCGGCAACGCGTTCGGAACTCCGTCATGGTTGGCCGCAATCGCATCGATTCCAGCACCTGCCAAGATCAGAATGATGGGGAGCAAAATGCCTGCACCAGCACCGCAAACGATGGCGACCCAGACTGCTCCAGGTTTTTTTAGACCGGCCTCGTTCGGCCAAAATTGGGGTATCACTATTTTCTCACTTCTTCATCGCTAAGCAGCGTCTTACAAATTCAAGATGTAGTTCGGAGAAGACGCAGTCGCCTTGGTAAAGACATCGGATTTTGACGATTTTGTCGGTAGGTTCATTCTTATTTACGCATTTTCCAAATGTTGCGTTCATGCAACATCATTTCCGAACGCTTGATGCTTTTTTTCAACCTACGTTACACCCGAGAGTTTCGGTCGACCGGCGAAAAACAGTGGAATGCGCCTAGTTCCCGCCTGAAACCGTCCGTTCTCTCCCTTCCGACACCCCGCACTCTCGTTCACACCGATCACAAAATGCCAATCGTTCGCGATCCAAAAATGCAACCGGTCCTCCTCATCGCCGACGATGATCGATGGCTGGTGGAATCCTTGTCGGAGTGGTTGTCCAGCCAAGGATACGTGGTCGTAACCGCCCTCACCCCCGAACAAGCGTTGCAACGATGCGCCGAACAAACCTTCGACCTCGTCCTGACGGATATCCGTTTCGATAGCGGAAGCGGAACCTCTCTGATTCGGAAGCTCCACGCTCAACATCCAGAACTTCCGATCTTAGCCATGTCTGGCTACATCGATTCGGAGATCGCCTGCGACTGCATTGCGGCGGGAGCCTTCGACTTTCTCTGCAAACCGATCCAAGACATCGAATTGGCAGAAGCGCTGGATCGCGCGCTGCAACACCAACGCCTGGCTGTTGAAAACCGCCGACTCAAAAGGCAGCTCGACCGGCACCAAGGTTTGGAGCCTGTTCTGAGCAACGACCCTCGCATGCAACGTATCTTTGACACGATCGATCGCGTCGCCGACACGCGCGCTACGATCTTGGTGACCGGAGAAAACGGAACCGGCAAAAGCATGATCGCACGCTCGATCCATCGCAAATCCAGCCGACGCCAATCCCCGTTCGTCGAAGTCGCGTGCGGCGCACTCCCAGATGCTTTGCTCGAAAGTGAATTGTTCGGACACGTAGCAGGCGCCTTTACAGGGGCTATCGCGAACAAGATAGGTAAGTTTCAGCAGGCCGATCATGGCACCCTTTTTCTCGACGAAATCGGTGTCGCATCGGCAGCATTACAAGTCAAGTTGCTGCGGGTCCTACAGGAACTGCAATTCGAAGCCTTGGGTGGATCGGATACCATTTCTGTCGACACCCGCACCATCCTGGCCACCAACGAAAATTTAGAGGACTCGGTTGCTCTCGGGCGATTTCGACAAGACCTGTTCTATCGAATCAACGTCATCCGATTAGAACTGCCACCTCTCCGCGAACGGACCGAGGACATTCCAATGCTCGTCCGGCACTTCCTGGACCGGGCGACCGCCGATTATCAGCGCGATGTTACGGGAGTGACGCACGATGCCATGCGAGCGCTGCAACAACATGCCTGGCCCGGCAATATTCGCGAGCTCGAGAACACGATCCAACGCGCGGTCCTGTTATGCCGAGGCAAATCGATCGATTCCGATTTGCTCCACGAAATTCGTCAACCCACCCCTCCATCGAGGGTAGTGCGAGAATCTCAACTTGACCGCAGGATGCATCCATGGAATGGACCGCTCGCGGAAAAAGAAGACCGAGACTATCCGCCCCACCCAATGGGAGCGGCTCCACGGGCCAATTCAAGCGTTGTGATGCCATTGAGCGAAGCGTTGGAAGAACCCGAGCGGCAAATCATCCTCCATGCGCTACGTCTCAATCAGTGGAACCGGCATGCCACCGCCGAACAGCTTGGGATCAATCGAACGACGCTCTACAAGAAAATGAAGAAGTTAGGGATCGATACTCCCGTAGCTTCGATGGGCACGGCTTCGATGGGAAACTCCTCTGAAATCAACGCCTGCGGATCAGACATCGATACATTTGAAGAGTTTCATCCGCAGCGATTTGGAGCCAATTGCAGCCATCGTTGAATGTCGGGGCAAAAAAAAAGCCCCGCAAAGTTGATTACGCCCGAGTTACAACTTTGCAGGGCCGATCCCACCGAAGAAGAGTTACGCCCGAAAACTCTTCCTCAGTTTTTTATGGAATCTTCAACAGTCTACGAATGGAATCGGCGAAAGTCCAGTGCAAAAAGTAATTTATGTCGCTGATTCCCGCTTCTCAGCCAGAAACAGAGGTAATAGCCACCCTAGACGGCCCAAGCAGGCGTTTTTTTGGTGGGACAATCCGCACGTTCCCCTCCCGAGAGGGAGGTCTTCATGGGAACCGTCACCCAAATCGTCCTGTTTTCGGAGAGTGGACGCCCAACGATTCTCGATTCGGCAGAGTTGAGCCGTGTAGAAAAAATGTATGGGACGACCCATTCGTTGCACGTTCCCTCGGCATATCCGCCAAAGTCTTCATACCGATGTTAAAGGGATCATCTCGCGGCGGTCTAGAGTTTTGTTCGGATGCCCGAGCTAGCGTTTTTTCAAGTCGCGCGTTTTTGGTTCTCTATCGTGCTCGTGCTCAATCCGCCGAGGCGGATGGTGCTCGTGCTCGTCATCGTAGGGTCGTCTTCGACCTCAAGCTCGAGTACGAGCACGAATACGAGCACGAATACGAATACGAATACGAGTACGAGCACGAGCAGGAGCACGAAAAAGCCGTGGAAAACATGGGTTGGAGTTCCGGAAGGCGCGAAAATCGCAGCTTCAAAACTAGCCCCCGAATCCCAATCCATCCTTCATCCATTGCGACACTTCGTAGGCAATCTCTTCATGCTCAAGTGTTTCGTGCGCCAGAAGCAAATCCGCCACCGCTGCCACGGCAGACCAAACTGGAGGGTGTTGCAACGCTCGCTTTAACTCTGTCAAGATCTTGCGCATTCGATCGATGCACTTCGCTTCCTCCCAACCCCAAGAGCGCATCTGTTGCCACGCTTGACGCCAATCCTGTCCCCCTGGACCGTTGAGGATCGCGCTCATTGGTTCGTCCCGAAAGATAGATTCGGCAACCGGTCCAGCCATCATCGCCATGACAACATATTTTGGCAGTTGTGGCCCGATCCAATGAATCTCGACTTCACCTAGAAGCCGTTCGGATTCGGTGTGGATCGTCGCGTAGCGAACGGTGGCTCCCAGACATACTCCCAGGACACAATGCCCCGCTTCATGGTATGCCGTCGCTTCGCGCTCGGGATCCTCGTCATCGAATTCCATTGCATCGAATCGAGAATTAGGATTCATCATGCGTTCTGTCGGGTCCAGTCAAGCAAGAATGTACAACCGCTGCGACTCCATTCTACCGACGCGATCGCGCCCGCGTGTCGAACTTTTGAAGTTGCGCTATTTGGCTTCTCTCGTACTCGTACTCAATGAAATGGTACTCGTACTCGAAGAGACAGCATCGAGTACGAGTACCGCTAACGCTGAGTACGAGTACGCGTACGAAAAAGCCGGAGTCAACATGGATTCGAGCTCCGACAGGCTCGAACAGCGCAACTTCAAAAAGCGGATCGCTATCAGGCCCCTGGCGATCGGTCGCATTCCGTGACATACAGTCCGCATTGGGGTACCGGACAGAGGGTTCATTTCGCCTTGGGCGGAACATTGCACACTCTTATCCGATGCGATACCCTTAGCCAAAAAACCAACCGACAATAAGAATTTGGTAGCAACCAAGATATGACCGCAGCGACAACCATCGATGGCGTTACCCTTTCTCTAGCAAACCCAGTTCGCAACCTTGCCCGCTGGATCGGCCAAGATGAGCCACTTCACCAGTTGGCTGCTTGCTGGCTAACTGTCGCTCCCGAGGATCTACCTCTCACGCCCCGTTTAGTCGGGGTACCTGGTGTTGGGAAAACGGCACTGGCGATGGCCGCAGCGAAAGCGAGAGAGCAAGAGCTTTACATCTATCAATGCACCTCCGACACCCGGCCCGAAGATTTGTTGGTGACACCGGTCCTCTCGAGCGAAGGGAAAATCGCGTACCACGCATCCCCGTTAGTGACCGCCATGATTCGTGGAGGTGTATGCGTTCTCGACGAAGGGAACCGCATGAACGAAAAGTCCTGGGCGTCGCTTGCTCCATTGTTTGACCAGAGGCGTTATGTGGAATCGATTGTGGCGGGTATTACCATCCCAGCCCATCCCGACTTTCGAGCGGCCGTAACCATGAATCAAGACGATTCTACGTACGAGATCCCGGACTACATCCTTAGCCGACTTCAACCGACTCTCCAGGTGGGGTTCCCCAATCGCAAAGATGAGTTGGCCATTTTGCAATACCATCTGCCCTTTGCAGAGCCTCAGGTTTTGGCGTTGACCGTCGAATTCCTTCAGACAGCGCATGTTCTCAAGCTTGATTTTTCCGCTCGCGATGGCATCAACGTTTTGCGATATGCGATCAAACGCTTAGCACAAAGCAAGGATCATCCGCTTGCTCTGGAAAAGGCATGGGCGGAGTCGGTCGTGGCTTGTCTTGGAGAAGAAGCGTTGGATCTCGCTGCCTTGGCCCAACGCAAACGACAATCGCTCGGTGGGGATTCGTTACCGATGGGCCTGGATGATTTTTTCTTCGATACGGATGATCCTCTTCGGCCTGAAGACGAGTAACCTGGAGCATGATTCAACAGCATGGTTCGTCGCGCCACGCGTCGCTGCATTTCGAACTGGTCCTGGGACCTAGTTCGTTCATGAATCGAATTTGGAACCGTCCCCTTCTGGATAGCGAATTGATATGGCCCAATCTCTCCCCAATACCGCCATCGATTTGCCATGGCGGGATTGGATTCCTCGGTACCTGGTTCCGATTTTCCCCAAGCACATGGGGCATTACTTCACCGATGTACTGATTATCGGCGGAGGGCTCGCAGGCCTGCGAGCCGCACACGAAATCGATCCCTCCCTCCGCACCATGGTCTTGACCAAGGACAAACTGGCGGAGTCCAACAGTACCTACGCGCAAGGTGGCATCGCCAGTGTGTGGGATCCCGAGGATCGCTTTGATAATCATGTGCAAGACACTTTGGTCGCCGGTTGTGGTCTATGCGATGAAGCGACCGTCGACATGGTCGTCCGTGAAGCCCCCTTGCGTGTTGCAGAATTGATCGATTGGGGAACCCACTTTGATCAACTCGATGGTCAACTCATTTTAGGTCGCGAAGGTGGGCATTCGCATCAGCGCATCATTCATGCGTTAGGAGATGCGACTGGCAAGGAGATCATGCGGGCCATGATCGATCACATCCGCAAACGTAAAAACATTGAGGTTTGCGAAGAGGCATACACCATTGACTTACTGACCCATGAAGGGCGCTGTTGTGGGGCCGTCGTTTCCTTCCAAGGCCGTCCTCCCGTATTGGTCTGGGCGAAGGAAACCATTTTGTGCACGGGAGGCTGTGGTCAAATCTTTCGCGAGTCGACCAACCCGCTCGTGGCAACAGGGGACGGTCACGCGATCGCCTTTCGAGCCGGTACCGTTCTCCGCGATATGGAGTTCATGCAATTCCATCCGACGGTTCTTTACATCGCAGGAAGTTCCCGCACGCTGATCACGGAAGCCATCCGAGGAGAAGGGGCCCACTTGGTCGACGCGACCGGCTATCGATTCATGAAGGACTACGACCCAAGGCTCGAACTTGCACCCCGCGATGTCGTCAGCAAGTCCATCGTCAGCCAGATGGAGAAGACGCAGTCCTCGTGTGTGTATCTAACGCTCAAACACCTGGATCCAACCCATGTGCGAGCGCGCTTTCCAGGCATTGCAAAAGTCTGCCATGGATTTGGACTGGACATTGCGACCGATGCAATCCCCGTCCGTCCCGGCGCCCATTACATGATCGGTGGGACATGGATCGACGATCAAGCGCGAACCACGCTGCCAGGGTTGTGGGCTGCTGGCGAAGTCACCAGTAGCGGACTGCATGGTGCGAACCGATTGGCATCCAATAGTTTGCTCGAAGGATTGGTGTATGGCTCAATCGCGGGTAGGAATGCGTCGTCGGCTGCCCTCGAACACTCCAGCCTGGAGATGCAGGTCCTACCCATCCACCACGCCCCTCGAGCCCCGTCGTCCCAGCCCATCGACTTGTCCGATATTCGCAATGCGGTCCGGTCGCTGATGTGGCGAAACGTGGGAGTCCAGCGTCGGCGCGAGCGGCTGGAAGAAGCCCTGCACGAGATTCGCAGATATAGCAGCTATGTCTTATCGCACGATCTTCAGCAAACCGACGGTTGGGAACTTCAAAACATTTTGACCGTGTCTCTGGCGATGACACAGGCCGCTTTGGTTCGTACCGAATCCCGTGGCGTTCATTTGCGTACCGATCATCCCAAGTTGGATGATACCCATTGGCACAAACACTTGACCTTGCACCGTCCCGATGAATCCGCGTGATTTCGAAGATCGGGCGACCCGCGAACCCGAGTCCGACAGCAACGCAAAACATGCCGACAAAGAATATCGATCCATGTCCATCCTGGGTCTCAAGGTCTGGCAATTTGAGTCAAACAGACGAGGAACATCAAAACCACCGCAGCCACCGAGAGCATAAACACTGCGCCCATCGTAATGACCCATGAGATGAGCAGGGTTACCAAGATCTTTTGAGGCTTCAATTCTCCTTGCGGACCTCGATCGGCAAATCCGCGAAGCAGGGTCACGATGATGGAAGGAACCAGGACGATTGCAAACGGAATCAATCCTCCAGGTGAATCGACGGCGATCCCAATCGCAATCAAGACACTCATCACAGCGCACAATCCGAGAATGCACCATGCGATTGTGTCCCATCGCGAATAACGCGACTCGATGGGTGGGAATGAACGAGCGACCACGGAGGATGTCGGAATCTCTCCAAAGGATGGGTCCGGAATTACGGATGCCGACTCACCAAAGGCGTTGGGGCTCTCATTGTTGGCCGAACACAACCAACACCGCTTGTCGGTCGGCTTCATAGTCGCTTGGCACTTGGGACATATGCACTGAGCGATGACGTTCGCGCGGGTCTTGGCAGTCGTTGAGAGGGAAGTGTCATCCATCGATTGTCGATCTCCCTGAAGTGGCTCGCGATTGATAGGAGAGTGTGACTCGCTTCGCGACATGCAGTATCTGGCTCAAGACCAGTCCTACCGATGCGAGCGTGGCCAATGTGATCGCTTGTTGCAAGAGTGGCGTTGAATGGTTCGCATCCAGCCACGAATCGTCTGCCGCTCCAACATTCACCATGTATCCCAACATGCTTCCAACCGTTGCGAGCACCACCAGCCCCACCCGAAATCGCAACGTTGAAAGAGCTTGAACCAGGAAAAAAATCATCACCGCCGGGCTGGACGGTCCATGTCCGAGCAGGCAGAGCAAAGTGACGAGAACCAGATCGATCGCCGTGGTCAGATATTTCATCCAAGCAGGCATGAACCGGGCTCGCAGCATCATCAGCGTTCCCAGCGACAGGAAGAGCCAAACGATGGAGATCATCGTGACTTGTTGATGGAAGCGCCCTGCGGCTTCCGTTTTTGCCACGGACCACGATTGAACAAGATAAAGCCCATACATCAAGACAACTGCAAGAATCCGAAGCAGGCAAGCGCGGAGTTCACCATCGTATTCTTGCCAGCGGACAGCGATCCGCCAGGGTTCTTCTTCCATTCCCTCAGGCGAACGACCGGGGATCGAATCATGCGTCATAGAGACTCCTAACGATGCCGAAGTAGACACAGCCGACAAAAGTTGATTTTCGTTTCCACGAGCCAGGGGCGCTAGTCTTGAAGTTGCGCTGTTTTGGCTTTTATCGTACTCGTTCTCAATGAAATGGTTCTCGTACTCGTACTCGAAGATACTACATACTCGAAGATACCGCATACTCGAAGATACTGCATCGAGTACGAGTACCGCTAACGCTGAGTACGAGTACGAAAAGACCAGGGAAAACATGGATTGAGGCTTCGAGAGATGCAAATAGCGCAACTTCAAAAGGTGCCAGCCGATTTTTGCAATTCGAAAGAAATCGGCTAGCGCCTCAGGCTCACTTTTGTCGGCTGTGTCGAAGTAACTGCAGGAAACCCGTTCGTAAAATGGAGAACAAAAAAACGCGATTCTCAATTGCAATTCTTTTGCAAAAAGAATACTATCCGACGTGCAACTGGTTGAAAGCTAGGACGGTGGGTCTACCATGGATCTGTAGGTTGAAAATCAGTTCGCGGGGAATGATCTCGCGGGGCACTCGATCCTCCATTGAATCAGACTACTTCAGAGCCAAATGGCCGGAGAAGATCCAATCATGTTGTACCAATCCCAACCCAGTCTTGGTACGAGGACAAACACCTGTTTTCGAGGTCTCTTCGGCGAAAACAAAGTGTCGAGTGAGCCACGCGGTTTTCGGGACATGGTGTACGCGGGTTGCAGGAAGCGACGCTCATCGGTTCGAGCTGGATTTACGTTGGTCGAATTGCTGGTGGTCATCGCCATCATTGGGATCTTGGTCGGGTTGCTCTTGCCTGCAGTCCAGGCCGCGCGAGAAGCGGCGCGTCGAGCCCAATGCATGAACAATCTGCGACAAATCGGATTGGGTCTGTCGAATTATGAAAGCGCCCATCGCCGATTTCCGAGTGGCTGGGTCGATGTCGTCCAACCTCTCCATCCAGGTTGGGCATGGAGCCATGCACTGCTGCCCTACATCGAACAAAACAATGTTTATGCTCAGATCGACAACCGTTTTCCAGTCGATAGCGCGAGGAACCAGCCGTACCGCATGAGCACTGTATCCCCCTACCTTTGCCCCTCCGATCCGGGTGACCCTACATTTGAAATCGGGGCCGAAACGCCAGAAGAAGAAGCCGACGAACACATCGGTCACAATGTGGATGAAGGACCCAAGTTGTTTCGCATTGCAAAGAGCAATTATGTCGGTGTTTTTGGGACCTTGGAAATCGACGAAGCCCCCTATCGAGGAGATGGGACTTTCTATGGAAACTCCGTCATCCGAACCCGAGACTTAGTCGATGGTTTGAGCAACACCATGATGGTGGGTGAGCGTTCAAGCCGGTTGGGTGGCTCGGTCTGGCACGGTTGGGTCGACGGTGCGGCCGACCCGGGGGCTCGATTCCTAGGAGTCACCGACCACGTTCCAAACAGTCCAATCGGCCACTTCGATGATTTTTCTAGCCGTCATGGATCTGGCACGCACTTCATCTTCGGCGATTGCGCCACGCGGATGCTTGCCAATAGCATTGATCTTCGCGTCTACCAAGCCATGGCGACTCGCCAAGGAGCCGAGGTCACTTCCGACGCCGACTGAGATCGTACGGCCCGCAAATCCGTGCAAATCGACGTTTTTCTTTCCCTTGCGGGGCCATTTTGGACACTTAGAGTCCTTCTCTACACCATAGTCATCCCCCCCGTAAAGGTTGTCGTATCCCACCTATCCGACAGCCTAATTGACGAACTCGCGAATTCTGCCGCGACTTCCCTCGATTGGAGCTTTTGGTTTCTTCGACGGAGTTCTATGTTTGTAAGTTTCGACGTCGCATCGAATGATGGAACTCAAGATGCGTGTCCATCACGGATCGATTTTCAGAGCAGACCATCGCGCCGTGCGAGACCGCTCTGGTTTTCTTATTGTCAGCTTCTACCGAATGGTCGGCTATGGCGTCCGGACCCACCGAAGAAAACGTTGAAACCACGAAGCGGCAGATCCGCAACCTCGTGAATGAAGTCGCTGAACTGTCGAAGTCGGATGTACCGGCTTCGGAGTTCTACCCCGCTGTGCTCACCCGTGTCGTCAACGCTCTGGCCGCGGTCGGAGGGGCGATTTGGATGGTGGATGGTGAAGGGGGACTGCGTCTCACGCACCAGATCCATATTTCGGAAAATCTCGTCGATTCTCAAAACGAAGAAGCGATTCAACACGGCCGACTTCTGACACGATTGATCCGCCAAGGCAAACCGGAATTGATTCCACCGATGTCGGCTTCTCCCGACGAAGGGGAAGCCAACCCGACCATGTTCCTGTTGGTCACGGCCCCCCTCGCCTCACCCAAACAAAACGTCGGATTGCTTGAGATTTTCCAACGCTCGGATACTCCTCCAGAAGCGCAGCGAGGGTACCTCCGATTCGTCGAACACATGTCGAAACTGATTGGCGATTGGATCAAAGGGCATACGCTCCAGGAAGTTGCGATTCGGGAAGAGCTGTGGCAGCAATCCGACCAGTTTGCCCGACTCGTTCACGAAAATCTCGATTTGAAAGATACAGCGTTCACTATTGCCAACGAAGGGCGGCGACTGATCGATTGCGACCGCGTCAGTGTTGCGGTGCTCAAGGGTGGTAAAGCCAAAGTCATCGCCATCAGCGGCCAGGATTCCATCGAGAATCGCTCGAACATCGTCCAATCGCTGAACAACCTCGCGACACGGGTGATCAAAAGTGGTGAGCCCCTATGGTACGACGGTGCCACCGAGGACCTGCCTCCTCAGATTGAAGAAGCCATCGAAGACTATGTCGATCTATCGCACGGAAGGACGGTGACTGTACTGCCCATTCGTCAGCCGGAACGCAAACTCGAAGGGGACATACTTGCAGAACGCAATGAGACGAATGAAACGCGCATCCATCGCGATGTCATCGGAGCGTTGATCGTCGAGCAAATCGAAACCCAGCTTTCGCGGCAAACGCTCGAAGGGCGAACCGACCTCGTTTACGAACATGCATGCCGCGCGATCAGCAACTCGATCGACCACAGCAACATCTTGTTCATGCCGGTGTGGCGCTTTCTCGATCGTTGCTTGTGGATGTTTCGCGGCTCCGCCCTTCCGAAGACAGCTTCGATCTTGGGACTGCTAGGTGCAGGTATTCTCGCCATGTTCCTGGTTCCTTGGGATTTTGATTTGCAAGGCAACGGAGAACTCAAACCGACGGTCGAACGCCAAGTCTTTGCACACATCGACGGCGAAGTCGAAAAGGTTTTCGTCAAGCACGACGATACTGTCAACAAGGATCAACCCTTGGTGCTGCTACGGAATGCAGAGCTCAGTCATCAAATCGAAACGACGCGTGGCCAATACAAACAGTCGGTCCAACAGACCTACGAACTGAAACGCCAACTCAGCAACAACTCCGCCCTGACCGAGGCCGACAAGATCCGTATCAAGCAGGATTTTCATCAGGCTGAACAGGAAGCCGACAATCGCGGTCGCGAACTCGAAATCCTGGTCGATCGCCAGAAACAACTGCTGCGAGTCAGCCCCATCGACGGACACGTCACGACTTGGGATGTCGAAAAAGTTCTCAATGCTCGCCCCGTCGTCACAGGTCAAAAATTAATGTCGATCGCGGACCCGGAAGGGCCATGGGAAGTGGAAGTTCTCATGCCTGAGAAACGGATGCGTTATCTCGACTATGCATTCGAACATGAGAGCAAGCGGGATGAAAACAACGAGCCCTATCTCGATGTCGAGATCATTCTGATGACGGCTCCCGAAGATAAACACATGGGTAAACTGTATGCTCCCGGTGTCGGCCAACGTGCCGAATTGGATGCCGAGGATGGAGCCGTTGTACGCTTGCGTTGTGTTCCTAACGATGATGCACTCCTGAAGATATCGCGCCGTCAAGGTGCTCGGGTCATGGCCGATGTAAAATGCGGCAAACGAAGCGTTGCATTCGTATGCTTCTACGAAGTCATCGAATGGATCCGAGCCAACTTGTTGTTCTAGTCAATTTCGAATCGATATTGGATATCTATCGTATGGTTCAACGAATAGTGATCGGATTCTCCGCGTTAGCGATCGTATTCGCGATTGGCGCTTGGCTGAGTAACCAAAATCAAGACCTTCGCACCGAGTTCCATCCATCCTCGTTAAGGGAGATCGACGTGCCTGCTGGTTCCGTGTCGAGCCAAAGCGATGGTACTCTTTCTCCGTCCGCCGTTTCTCCGTCCGCCGTACGGTTCATCGCTGGTCAAGGCGATCCGAAAGAAGCCGATAAACGCTCTTCCGGGAAATTGGTTCAGATCGAATCGAGCCCGGCTCGGCAAGATGCAAAGGCCTCACTGACACTCCCACCTTCCGGCGGCTCGTTACCTCCATCGGCAAACCCTCAATCCGGCCTGCCCAATGTGCCCGCCACGGGACTGCGAGTCCCAGCCGACACGGGCGCCTTGCGAAACCCAGGACTGAATAGCGGTTCAGCGAGTCCATCTGCTGGCACCCTTACCTACACCGGCGTGCTGTCCTTCGTCAATGACATTCCGATCCCAGCCCAAACCGACGGAATCATTCAGGAATTGCACGTCGACGAAGGGTCCGTAGTGGAAGCCAATTCCGTCTTGATTGAAATCGATAATCGATTGGCCAAAGCCGAAGAAGAGATTGCGGAAAGGGAACTGGAGTCCGCCCAGCTCAAGGCGGACGATGACAGCCAGATCAAATTCTCCAAGGCCTCGCACGACGTGGCCACCTCGGTTTTCAAACGATCTCAGGAACTGTATGCCGAAGGGGTCGAGAACCTCGACGAGTGGGAGAAGAAGCGGTTGGAGAAGATCAAAGCGTTGTTTCAAATCAACGTCTCGGAACGGGAACAGAATATCAATAAGGCAGCGGTCGGAGTCAACAAAGCAAAACTGGGCGCTTCCCGCGTTCAGATCGAGTTGAGGACGATTCGCGCGCCCTTTGCTGGGGTCGTCGCCGAGGTGAAAAAAGAACGCTTTGAATGGGTCAAAGCAGGTGAAGAAATCCTGCGGTTGGTCTCGCTAGAAAAGTTTCGAGTCAAAGGAAGTCTCCGGGTTGCGGATTCTCCCAACCTTCTCGTGGGTGCGCCCGCAAAAGTTTTCATACCGATCGGCTCCGGCAAAGTCGAAGTCGTTGATGGCGTCGTCGGATTCGTCAAACCAGAATCCGAAGGAAGCCGCGACGGAATCAATGAGTATCGCGTGTGGGTGGAAATCCCCAATCGAATCGTGGACGGCAGATATTTATTCCGCGGCTCCATGGATGCCCGGGTCGAAATCTATCCCAACCGCTAGGAAGACATCCCAGACCTTTCTGGGAACTTGCCAACACGTTCTGCATCCCATGTGTGCAAGGTTTCGCTCGGAGGAGCGATCCATGGCGCACCGAGGAAGTTCGAACGAACGAAATCTTTAGGGCCAAAGGGGAGAGTTACGCATGACCACGATGGCGGATTCCTTAGTCAACAGCGCGATGCGGCCGCTGAAATTGCGCCGGCGCCCCGACTTGGAATCCCGAAAACATAAATACGACGGAAAAGCCTACTGGGTGGTCAAAGAACCTGTGGGGCTGAACTACTTTCGTTTCCACGAAGAAGAGTTCGCCATCCTGAACATGCTCGATGGTGAAACCTCCCTTCAGAGCATCAAGGATCGGTTCCAAGCGGACTTTGCTCCGCAGCGAATTAGTCTCCAGGATCTGCAGCAGTTCGTCGGCATGCTCCACCGAAGTGGGCTGGTCATCTCCCACGCCAGCGGTCAAGGAAAACCGCTCCGCCGTCGAGGAGAAACAAAAAAACGGAAAGAACTCTTCAGTAAGCTCTCCAACATTTTCGCCATCCGGTTTCGGGGTATCGATCCAGACCGAATCCTAAACGCCTTGCTGCCATGGTTCGGATGGCTATTCACTCCCGCTTGCTTGATCGTGGCCCTGTTGTTTGGGCTTTCGGCCATCTCGTTGGTCTTGGTCAATTACCAAGAGTTTCGAGGCAAGCTTCCTACCTTCGAACAGTTCTTTGCAGCCAACAATTGGATCTGGTTGGGACTGACCATGGGTACCGTCAAGGTGCTCCACGAATTCGGTCACGGATTGAGTTGCAAAAAGTTTGGTGGCGAATGCCATGAGATGGGGATGATGTTCCTCGTCTTCACTCCCTGCCTGTACTGCAACGTCTCCGACTCTTGGATGCTGCCGAACAAATGGCAGCGCGTATTTATCGGTGCAGCCGGCATGTACGTGGAATTGATCCTCGCATCCATCGCTACGTATTTGTGGTGGTTCAGCGAAGATGGCATGTTTCACTTTCTCTGTTTGAGCGTGATGTTCATCTGTTCCGTCAGCACCGTCGTCTTCAACGGAAATCCACTCCTGAGATTCGATGGTTACTACATCTTGATGGATACGCTGGAGATCCCCAACCTGCGCCAGAAAGCATCGGAGATCCTCAAGCGTTGGTTCCAAAAGAACTGCTTGGGACTCGAACTACAAGACAACCCCTTCTTGCCACAAGGGAATCGCGTCTTGTTCGGTGCCTACATCATTGGATCCTTTATCTACCGTTGGGTGGTTGCTTTTGGGATCATCATGTTTCTGAACCAAGTGCTGAAGCCCTACGGACTTCAGTCCCTCGGACGGACCTTTGCCATCGCAGGTGTGGCCGGCATGGTCTTCCCAGGCGTGATGACGATTTACAAGTTCTTCAAGACACCAGGGCGAGCGAGCAAAATGAAACGTGCCAATATCCTCACCAGTTCGGCCGTGGCTTTAGGTATCCTGGCCGTGATCTGCTTCCTGCCCCTCCCGTTCTATGTCTACTGCCCGACCGAAATTCAGCCGGTCGATGCCGTCGATGTCAGAAACCTGGTCGGTGGCAAACTGGTCCACTGGAATAAGAAACCCCAGGATGCCGTAAAAGCCGGCGAAGTCCTTGCCGAACTTGAGAATCTGGAACTCAAATACCAACGGACCAAGGCCTTCGGCGAGTACCAAGTTGCATTGATCAAGCTCCAGGATTTGCAGCGATCGTCTGCTTCCGACGCAACGCAAATGCAATACCTACGTGTCCAAGAAGAGGACGTAGAAGCCAAAAGAAATATCTTGACTGTGCTCGATGAGAAACTGTCCAACCTGACCATCCGAAGCCCCCGCGATGGGTTCGTCTTCCGTCCACCCTCAAAAGAAGAAAGCAAAGCGGCAAAGGCGCAAGAGCAATTGCCGAGCTGGCAAGGCGATCCATTTGATCCAGCCAATGCCGACGTCTACTTTGGAGAGGGAGATTTGTTGTGCTTGGTCGCACCCAAGCAAGTCATGGAGGGCATTCTGGTCGTCGATCAGCACGACCGAGACCTGCTCAAAATCGACGACAAAGTCAGCCTGATGCTGGAATCAGCTCGGCTGGAATCTCTCAAAGGAAACATCGTGGGCTTCTCCGCTTCGGAGATCAAAGACGTACCGCCACAACTGGCTATCCAGACCGGCGGCACCCTCGATACAAAGACAGACGAATCCGGTAGAACTGTGCCAATCAGCACATCCTACCAAGTTCGGGTTGCATTCACTTCCGATGACGTGCCCGCGCGGCCCGGATATCGAGGTGAATCCAGAGTCCATTTAACGTGGCGATCCTTAGGTTGGCGATTGTATCGCTACTTCATCAAAACATTCAATTTCGAATTTTGATCAAGAGCGGGTTCACTCGCTGAATTGCGTGTTAGAGTTTTTTCAGAACCAGGGCATTGAGTCCCATCCGGTTGGTTGATTTTTCTTGGAGAGAGAATGATGTCGAGTGAAGTAGAACAAGATCCAGTACAAGAAACCAAACCCCAGCAACAACAGCAGGCGGTCCAAGTTCAAGTTCGGGATGAAGATGCAATTGCTTTGTATGCCAACTTCTGCCGCGTTACCGGTTCCCCAGAAGAACTGATCGTGGACTTTGGCCTGAATCCACAACCCGTTGGAATTCCCAAGGATCCGATCCACGTCAAGCAACGGATCATCATGAACTTCTTCACCGCCAAGCGACTGCTGGCTGCATTGCAAATGTCGGTTCAACGCCATGAAGCAGTCTTCGGCGTTCTCGAAACCGACATTCAGAAGCGGCTTCGCGTTCAGTAATTGCCGAATAGGCACCGATGACATCTAGTCGGTTTTGATCGCAGGATGGATGACAGTCTAGAAGACTATCCCACTTGTGACAATCAAAACAAACTGCAATGGGTCGTGGAACGGATCGTCGTTCCCACATCCGTAACCGCTCATAAAATCAGACAGCCTTGGATCCAGCTCACCGCCCCTCAGTGTGTTGTATCCAAGGCTGTTTTGTTTTTATCCTGAAGCGTCGGTCGTCGGGCGCTCCAATGAAGAAAGAAAATATACAAGACCAGCACCGGCACGAGCGTTGCGGCGTTCGCAATCACTCCGATCATTGGCGGTCCGGGAGCCGCAGCCGAGGGTGCCGCGCGAAGAGGACTCCAGCTCCCGGCAATCATCATCAGCATCATGTAGATGCCGATTGACAGGTAGGCCAACCCAAAGCAAACTCCGAAACATGCCAAGTAGATTACAACGCCATGCGAAGCCAAACAGCGATGCTGGTACTTCTCACATTGCTTGGCTCGAAAGAGGATGAAAGGAGAGAACCATAGTCCCCAAATGCTGATCATTATTAGAACCATGGTCAACCCTGACATGTCTACATTGCCATCGCTCCCTGTATCAATTAGACCGATCAGCGGTATGGCTATCGCTGCAATCAGCGAAAAACACGTCACGGAAATCCATGTGACCCAAAACGCTCGTGGCAACTTCCGTTTGACCACGCCATCAGGTCCCACGTCCGCCAACTTGGCCTCCGGATTGTGTCTTGGCGGTTCATAAGGATTGTCGTGCATGAATGGACTGTCCTTCTTCAAAAGCGCAGCAACTTGTTGATTGCATCATAACCCGCCGAGTGAGCCTGAGGCGCTAGCCGATCCACGATCAACTCTAATGACAACTTCCAAAAGGCTACATGACAGTCTGGAAGACTATCCCACTGAATCGCAACCCACCCCCAACCTCAGTTGGTTTTGGCTTGATTCTGAAGTGTCTCGAGCATCTGCAAGGCCTGAATCGGCGTCATACTTTGCAGTTCCAACTGCTTCAGCTTTTCGAGGACTTCGTTTTCCTGCCAATGAAACAGAGTCATTTGGATGTGCCCCGATTTTTTCTGCGGCGGCGCAATCTTTGGCTGCCCGTATCGGTTGACTTGATTTGCTTCGAGTTGGCTCAAGATGTCCTTGGCTCGATCGTTGACCGATTTTGGAATACCCGCCAATCGCGCAACATGGATTCCATAACTTTTGTCTGCACCCCCTGGCACAATACGATGCAGGAAGACCACTTGATCGTCCCATTCCTTCACGGATACATTCCAATTGCGGACACTGGGCAATGACTTTTGCAGTTCCACCAGCTCATGGTAGTGGGTTGCAAACAAAGTCCGAGCTTTATTCTTCTCATGCAGATGTTCTACGATTGCCCAAGCCAAACTCAGACCATCGTAGGTGCTCGTTCCTCGCCCGATTTCATCCAGGATGACTAGGGACTTGTCGGTGGCCGTGTTCAAGATCCGAGCTGTTTCCACCATCTCCACCATGAAGGTGCTCTGACCGCGAGCCAGTTCATCGCTGGCACCGACGCGAGCGAACAATCGATCCGCGATGCCGATCGTCGCTTTCTTCGCCGGCACAAAACTCCCGATTTGCGCCAGGACCAAAATGGCCGCGGTCTGACGAATGTAAGTGCTCTTGCCAGCCATATTGGGGCCGGTGATCAATTGAATCCGACCATGCTCAGCACCGAGCATGCAATCGTTCGGGACGAACTTCCCTTTCGGCAACATGACATCGAGGACCGGATGACGACCTTCTTCAATTTCGAGGATCGCATCCTCGGTTATGGTGGGCCGCACGTACGATTGTTTCACCGCTAATTCGGCCAATGCTGCCAAGCAATCCAATTCGGCGATGATGGCTGCATTGGTTTGTAGTTGCGCCGTAGAACGATGCACGCACTCTCTGAGTTCTAAAAACAATTCGTATTCGCGACTCTGCGAAGACTCATCTGCAGATAGCACCTTTTCCTCATATTCTTTGAGTTCCGGTGTAATGTAGCGCTCGCAATTCTTGAGCGTTTGCTTGCGTATGTAATGATCCGGGATGCGCTCGCGATGGGTGTTGGTGATCTCGATGTAATAGCCGAAGACCGAGGTGAAGCCGACGCGCAAGCTCGAAATACCGGTTTGTTGAATCTGTTCGGCTTGGTAGCGCGCGATCCATTCCTTGCCACCACTGGCCAGACTTCGAAATTCATCCAAGTCCGCATCGTAACCAGGGCGAATGAATCCGCCGGCCTTGGATAGCAGTGGACATCCCTCTTGCAAAGCGCTTTCCAATCTTTCAAGAAGCGTCTCACATAACTCGATACGATCCTTCAGTTGCGACAGTCGATGCGATCGCCGTTCCTCGAGAAGCGATTTCAGTTTGGGCATCTGTTGGAGCGACCGGCCGACTTGTTGCAAGTCGCGCGGGCTACAACGCCCAGTCGCGACGCGCGCTAAAAGCCGTTCCAAATCGTAGACGTCGTTAAGCGATTCTCGAATCGCAGACCGCAGCCTGGGTTCGCTGACCAATTCCGATACCGCGCCCAAACGGGATTCGATGTGATCGGGCACGACCAGGGGAGAAGCGAGCCATTGCGATAGTCGCCTAGCCCCCATCGGCGTGACTGTTCGGTCGACCACATCCAACAAGGAACCTTCTCGCGAACCGGTGCGAATCGTTTGTGTAAGCTCGAGGCTTCTCCGGGTCGCGGAATCGATTTCAAGGCATCGTTGCAAGCGAGCGGGTACGAGTTGCTGAATATGATCGAGCGACGTTTTTTGCGTTTCAAGCAGATATGCCATAGCCGCCCCCGCCGCACCAATCGCGATGCGATCGGATTCCGTTTCCTGTTCGACCTGTCGGTCTCGCGCCGAACTATCCCCGAGATTCCATCCCATCCCCGAAAGATCGAGAACACCAAAGTGACCATGCAAAACGCGCGTAGCTTCTTCAAAACCGAATTGCCAATGGGGACGTCGTGTGAGAGCCCAGGCTGCGAGTTGGTCCCGCTCCATCGACGCATCGTCTTCACGCAATAAGATCTCCGATGGCTCCAATCGTGCGATCTGGTCTTGGAGCTGGTGGAAGGGATAGGAGGATGCTTCGAATCGTCCGGTGGAGAGTTCGACCCAGGCCATGCCAATCATTGCGTCCCGAGGGTTCGCACCCGGTTTGGGAACATAGATCGCTAACAAAAGATTGCTGCTGTTTGGATCGAGCAACGCATCATCGGTTAGCGTTCCCGCAGTCACGATCCGCTGGACTTCGCGCTTCACCAGCCCTTTGGCGGTGGCGGGATCCTCGACTTGCTCACAGACTGCGACACGGAATCCCTGTCGCACTAACTTGGCAAGATACCCTTCCAGTTGATGGTGCGGAAATCCAGCCATCGGAATTGGGTTTTCCCCTTTGTCGCGGCTGGTCAGAGTCAGACCCAAGACACGCGCCGCCGTCTTTGCATCCTCATGAAACAACTCATAAAAGTCTCCCATGCGAAACAGCAGGATGGCGTCACCACTGGCTGCTTTGGCCTCTTCGTATTGTCGCATCATCGGGGAGAGATTCATCGTCAATGCTGTGCATCCTTGGTTCTGAGCACCTCGTAGGGTGTGTCCGGGGTGGTTGTCTCGACAATTAGCAGGAACGCGTTGGCGTCCGGTTACCCTGCAAGGTTTACGAAAAACAGGTAGTAGCGCACTCCGACTGGATTCCAGCCAAGGCCCCGAATTGCGAGAACCTGATGGTAAGTTTGAGCCGCCGCTACGAGTGGATCTGTCGGCTCAGGAGCCAATCCGCCGTTGAGCTAGGTTGGGGGAATTCCCCATCGGCTGGAATAATGGGTTTCGACACTACGCGTTCGAAACTCTCCTTTGCGTCTGTGGCCGTCGCGGCTGGAGCGAACTGCAGGCAGTATGAAGCTCCCAGCCAATCCGGAAAAGGTGCCCCATAAAAATCGATGGCAGTGCAGGTCCAAACCAGCCGCTCGGGCTGGAGAGACCGCCACTGAACGGTTCCTTCTGCAACGCGGAGAACATGGCCTCGGTCCTTGGATACGTTGCCTTGATAGTCGAGATAGGCTCGGCGATGCAGGGGCAGGCGTACGAAGCGCGCCCCGGAATTCCAAGTCGCCGGAGGGAGAGGGCTACAAAAGGTCAGCAGTGGCCCAGGAGAAGGTCTGGCGGGCTCTTTGTCGGACCCATCGAGCGCGAATGCAGGCTCGCAATTCGCTTGATGCGTCCCCGTCTTTCTGAGGTCTTCGAGTTCAAGGTCGTTGGGCCAGTCCAACATCCAGTCCCAATGATCCCGATCCCCTTGCTTCAAGCCGGTGTGATAAAGGATCACGAATCGAAAATCGCCGTACTGAAAAAAATCTCGGTTTTCTTTTCCCATAAGACTGAGGGGAACTATTCCTCTTTGATGGCATCCAAATCGACGTCATAGTCCGCAAAACCCTCGTTTTCGTCGGTCTATGGCATAGAGGATGGGGTGAATGCAATTGATTTTGCGGATGAATCACCGCCGAGGTGGATGTTGCAGAGTACTTACTGCTAGGCATCGTTCGCCAAAAAGCGGTCGAAAAGGTCGACGCATCCGGCACAAGTTTGCATCCCAAATCCGGCTAACTATACTCGAACTCAAGTGTTCCGCGGGAGTAGTACGCGCCATTACGGCGTATTTCCTGCCATTGTGACCCGCCAATCCAAATTGGTATTAAGGTTATTCGCAAATGGGAATTGATGAATCCAGGTCCAAGAACCGCAGTCAGTCGCGACTCCGAGAGCGTCGATCGAGTTTTCGATCGCTCTTGTGCGAGAACTTGGAGCGACGTGATTTGCTGGCCGCTGCGCCAATCTTCGCTCCGGGAACGGACCCATCCTATGTCTCTTCATTGACCGATCAGTTGGGTCTGTTGAATGGCGGATGGTCCGGTAACGGCGGGAACGTCGGCGGTGGTAGTGGGAACATCAATCTTCAGGGTTCGCGTTGGACGAATCCCACGGGAGGTCCCAGCCCGAATATTGGGGACCCAGCCACGATCTCGTGGAGTATTGTTCCCGACGGAACCCAAGTGAGCACGATCAATGGAGGGCTTGCATCCTCGAATTTGATTTCCTTCTTGGATGGGATCTACGGCACTGCCGGTGGTGCGGTTGCGAATCGTCCTTGGTTTAACTTATTGAGGAGTGCCTATGACAGGTGGTCTTCCACTTCTGGCTTGAATTTTGTGTACGAGCCCAACGATGATGGTGCCTCCTACGTCGCTTCTAGCCGTGGGGTCACTGGGATTCGAGGGGACGTGCGTGTCGGTGGAACAGCGGTCGACGGCGACTTTGGCATTCTCGCGTTTAACTTCTATCCCAACGGTAGTGGGAATACGGGTACTGACGGCGATATGGTGATCGACACCTCCGATCGTTGGTACAGGGACAATTCGGATGGTCCCAATGGTGAGAACCGTGGCTTCTTCAATGTGCTGACGCACGAGTCGGGTCACGGACTCGGGTTGGCACACGTGATCCCTGTCGATCAAACGAAGTTGATGGAGCCCTTTGCATCCCTCGCCTTCTCGGGCCCGCAACACGACGACGTCGTCGCTGCACAAACCCTCTACGGCGACGACTTCGAGAACAACGATTCGTCCGCACAGGCATCCAACCTCGGATTGCTTGGCAATGGAGTCAATCGATTCGATAATCTGTCGATCGACCGAAGTGAAGATACCGACTACTACTTGTTCACCGTTGGAACAGCCAAACTTCGCAAGGTCACGCTGAATCCAATTGGATTCCAGTACGACGTGGGACCGCAGGGGGGGAATCCATCGACGGTCAACACTCTGATCAACCGAAACTTAAACGTTCAAATCGAACGTCTAACGGGAGAGGTTGTCGCAACTGCGAACACCAACCCAGCCGGCGTTCCCGAAATCCTACAAAGTCCGAATCTGTCACCCGGCACCTATCGCTTGCGAATCAACGCAGCCAACGCTGGGGAAACCCAGTTGTACAGTCTACAAATGGAAGCCGATGCGAAAACATCGAGCGGCCCGCTTTTGATCGGCGTGCAACCCAACAACAGTGATCTGATTGAAAACGGTTCTGTCCGATCCGTAGCACCTCGTGAATTGACTTTCCGCTTCGATGACGCACAAATCATCGATGCTGCAACGGTTGCTGGCATTCGCGTCAGTCGCGCCGGTGGAGACGGTACGTTTGCACTTCCGAGCGTTTCGACCGATTTTGGAACCAGTGGCCGAGTCGATATTCAACTCACGTCGAAGAATGCATCGGAATCTCTGCGCATCAATGTGACGCGGGCAGACCTGGGGGCTGGCAAGCCGCCTGCGATCACGATCAATGGCAGCATCATCAATGTTGTGTTGAACTCGCGTTCCGGTTCTACCATCACCGCGCAGCAACTCGTCGACTACGTCAATTCCCCCAGTTCACCGGTTTCCGCCAAACTCACCGCAAAGATCAATGGCGGATTCCCAGCGACCGCCTTGGGAACTGTCGATCCAGTCACGTACTCCCCGATTTTTGTCCAGCAGAGCAATGACGTAATGATTGTTCCTGGCGCCGTGATCATCGGCGACAATCCTAACGAAAACGAAGTCACCCTGCGGTTTGCGGAGAACCTACCGGATGACGTCTATCGCTTGGAAGTTTTTGGATTTGATGATACGGCTCGAGGAATCACCGGGCTGCGAAATACCAATGGTGATTTGTTCCAACCTCGCGATCCGAACACGCGTCAGGACACCATCGAGTTCCGTTTGGATCTCGGTTCCAAAGTAACAGCGGTTGTTCCACAACCCGTGGTTCGCAATGCAGCGGGAGTGCTTGAGCAACGAAGAGACACCATCATTGTCTACTTCGATAGTGAAAAGCTCTACGTTGAAAACGACGCGAACGGCCTTCCAATGGCTGGCAGTGTCGAGAACCCTGACTTCTATCAACTTTTCTACACAGCCAATACCGTTCGCAATACGGATGACCTGACGTTCAAACCAGAGAAGGTCACGTACAACGCCACCGCCAATACGGCGACTCTTCGATTCTCGCAGGACATCAATACACTTCCCGGTCCGGGACTCGCTTCGAGTTCGTTCCGTCTCCGAGTTGGCACGCGTGAATCCAGCCCGATTCAACCGGTCCGATCCGAAGCCTCGGCAACAGCCATTTCGGATTTGAATACTGGCGGAGCATCCAAGGTCCGATTTACGTCGAAGGTTCTAGGTGAAGCGGGCTCAGGACTTCAAGTTTCCTTCGTCAACACCCTGATGGGTGGAGCACCGACGGTCTCGAACGTGGGTGGAATCATCGTCGTGGATATCGCATCCGCGACCGCAACGGTCGAACAAGTCGTCGATGCTCTCCAAAAGTCGACCATCTCGTCTGCCTTGATGACGGTCACCATCGAACCCGGAAGCATCGCCAACACGATCGTTGGAAGTCGCCCGATCAATTACTCACCGGTCACACTGAATGGACTGGGTTCTTCGTTCGATACCGCAGCGGATTTGGGAACGATCGGCTCCAAAGCCGTACCGCTGACAACGTTGTTGCTGACGTCGAATATTGATCCCGAAGTCCATACGTTGGATTTGATCGGTGCGAACAATGATCCTGGTACGCGGAACGTACCGGAAGCCTTCGAGAACTACATCAACCCCTCGTTCACGGGTGATCAGTTCAACGGCATTCGCACGATCTATTACAACTTCAAGAGTGGTTATGGTTCGGTGAGCGGCGTCGCTCAATCCAATGCCATTACCGAAAAGCAAAAAGCTCGTATTCGCGAAGCCTTCTCGTTGTGGTCGAACAAGATCGGCGTGCAATTCGTCGAAACTCCCGACAGTGGCCTGACGATGGCGTTGGGTGCTTTGGGGGCTCTCCCTGGCGGCGGTTTGCGCGTTGAAAACGCAGACAGTGGTTTCTGGGGTGTTCGGATCGACCCTGCCTTCCAAACCAGTTTGGCAGTCTTCTCCGCCGACAATACATGGAACGATAACTACGGCGAGAACATGACGCGGGCTGCAACAGCTAGCATCGGATTGCTTCTCGGCTTGGCTCGCGCAGGGGATGCCGATCCCTCCACGTTGATGAACTTCGATAGTGCCTTCATCAACTTCCCACCGAGCGCGGATCGCAATTTCGAACCGGTCTTCCCAGGCAACTTGGATGTTCTGAGAGCACAGTATCTCAATCGTCCTGAGAGCAGCGATATTGACCTGTATCGCTTCAATGTCGACTTCGGACCCGATGGTAAGTCCCGAGAAGGTGCGCTCGTCGCTGAGACTTTCGCAGAACGCGCTTCGACCAGCAGCAACCTCGATACGCGACTTGCTCTCTACAAGCAAACACAAGCTACGGCTCTCTCCAACCTCGGAGCAGGTGGCGGATTGGAAGTTCTCTTCACTGCCGTGAATCCAGGCAAGCAAGGGAACAACCTTCAAGTTTATGTCACACGTAGCAATCGGGGTGTCGGTGCCAAGCCGATCATCAATACATTCCCCAATGCCGTTACCATCGATCTCAATTCCAGTCTTGGAAGTGAATCGACCGTCGATGAGCTCCTCACGGCGCTAGACAACGATCCTGCCGCTCGAAGCCTAGTCATCGCCAAGTTGAACAAAGGGAACCGAAGCACAGTCATCGGTGACCGCGACGTCACCTATTCCCCGATTGTTCTGACGGGTGGCAAGGTCGATCTGATTTCGCAGAACGACAATTACTTTGGCAAAGACTCGTTGATCCGTATGAACCTCGACTCCGGTGTGTACTACATCGGTGTCTCGGCATCTGGCAATGACAAGTACGATCCGACCGTACCGGGCACGGGCACGGGCGGACGCACTCAAGGCAAGTACGATCTGCGAGTCACCTTCCGAGCACAAACCGATGGTTCGGACACCATCCGCGATGTTAGCACCGGTCCGAAGGATCCCGGAATCGCTCTGGATGGCGATGGTGATGGAGTCGCAGGAGGGATTTTCAACTTCTGGTTTGATACCGCACCTCTCGAGCGACAACTTCGATTCAATGCCGGTGGTACCGCTTCGTTGGAAGGCCGGATTGTCACCGTCACCGGTGGCAATGGCACGGTTCGACGCTTTGAATTTTCTTCGGATGCCTCCATCGGCGTCGGGAACACAATCGTCCCCTATACGACCAGCAGCACTTCGGGCCAGCTAGCCACTTCGCTCGCTGCCGCCATCAATTCCAGGTCGGAACTGGGTGTTACCGCCACGGCCAACGGTGCCAAGATCACGTTGCGCGGTGAACGACTTGTACAACTCTCCAATGGCTTGACCGCGATTGAAATCGTTGGCAAGACTATTTTCGTCGATAAGTCGGCCGGTCCCAATGCCGATGGATCGCTCGCAAAACCGTTTAACAACATCGCTGGTGCGGGTGTTGCGAATGCCTTTGCAGCAACAGTACCTGGTGACATTGTTCGGATCGTTGGCAATGGCGGTTCGGACGGAAAACTAGAAACCACCGGCGACAACTTCGCTTATGAAATTGGCTTTGGCCTGCTCCCTGGGACCGTCCTCTCCGACGGTTCCACCATGGACGTCCCCAAGGGCGTCACGGTCATGATCGATGCAGGGGCCGCATTCAAGAGCCGTCGCTCGCGCATCGGTGTCGGTAGTTCGACCCTCGGTGTCGATCGCAGTGGTGGTGCGGTTCAAGTCCTCGGCACTCCAAAATTGCTGGATCGAAACGGAAATGCCGTTCGCAATACGGCCGGTGGCGAAATCACGGGCAGTGTCTTCTTCACTTCATGGCTCGATGAATCGATCGGTCTGGATACCTATTTGCCGACAACCATTCCTGCCCCTGGGGATTGGGGGGGGATCGTCTTCAAACGCGACCTCGACCGCTCGGCAGGCCGATTCGATCTCGAAGATGAAGGGATCTTCCGACAGTACGTTAACTATGCAGATATCCGTTACGGTGGGTCCAGCGCTGTTGTGATCGACTCGGTTCAACAGAGTGTGAATTCGATACAGATCGCCGATATGCGTCCGACGTTGACCTTTAACAAGATCACCAACGGTGCGGATGCGGCCGTCAGCGCCACCCCGGATAGCTTTGAAGAAACACTCTTCAGCGATATTCGTTATCAGCGAAAAGGTTCGTTCACACCGGACTACGACCGCGTCGGGCCGAACATCCACGACAATACCTTGATCAAGAATTCGATCAATGGAATGTTCATTAAGGTCTCGACCCCGGCGGGTGGAGAACTGAAGCAATTGACCGTTCCCGGTCGCTTCGACGATACCGATATCGTCCACGTGATCACTGAAAACATCATCGTCCAAGGCAATCCCGGTGGAGGATTGCTGGACGCGACCATCGTGGCTTCGAATTTGATTGCGTTGGCACCCTCCCTGGGTGGAACGCTCACCCCAGGAAGCTACAAATACAAGCTCACCTTCGTCGACAAGAATGGCTACGAAACGCCACCGTCGGACGCGACTCAAACGCTCAATCTACTCCCGAACCAAACCGCGATTCGCATCGTTGGACTTCCGGGCGTATCTGGCGAATACGTGTCGCGACGACTCTATCGCTCCGACTCGGGCAACTCCTACCGATTGGTTGCTGAACTCGATGGCAGCACCACCACGTACGACGACCGTGGAGCCATCCTGTCCGATCCGAACGATCCATTCGCCACATTGCTGCGCGATCGCCCCGATGTGTCGGGAGTCAATGTCGCCGCCAACGCAGGGGGTAGCCTCAGCATTGGTTCGTACACCTACAAGATCGTGATGACGGACATCATGGGTCGCGAAGGATTGTCTTCGTACTCGACTTCGGTCGGTACGACCACCGTGACCAACCGATCCCTCCGATTGACGAACTTGCCACCCGTGCAAGAAGGTTTTACGACACGGCGCATCTACCGCAGTTCGCTCGGTGGTGGAGGTACGTTCACGCTCATCGCCGAAATCAAGGATCCTACCGTAACAACCCTTCTGGATTCAGGAACGGCGAATCTGGGCGTTACATTGGCTGTCGAAGGAACCGGCAACATCCGACCCCGACTGGATGCATCCCTCTCCGTAGATCCCGGAACGATTATCAAACTGGAAGGTTCACGGATTGAATTGGGACAAAGCACCCAGTTGCTGGCCGAAGGTGTGGATGGCAGCCGCATCGTGTGGACGAGCAAGCAGGACGACCGATTCGGTGCGGGTGGAACGTTTGACACGAACAACAACGGTCTCAATGGTGCCGCCGACGCTGTTGCTCGCGATTGGAGCGGTATCTACGCATCACCAGGCGCCAACGTCAGTCTAGACAACACCGTGGTCGCGTATGCAGGTGGAGTATCCCGGCTCGAAGGAACGTTCAAGGCGTTCAGCCCACTCCAATTGGAACAAGCCGATGCACGTATCGCCAACAGCGTCTTTGAAAACAACGGCAATGGGATGGGAGGTCAAGGCCCCATCGACCGATTGGGCAGACCGGCCAACGAAAACTATCCACTGGGAAATAACGCCAGCCGTGGCTCGACCGTGTTTATCCGTGGTTCCCAACCGATTTTCGTCAACAACGTGTTCCAAAACAACATTGGGACGGCTCTCACCATTGACGCCAATTCCATGGATGCCGAGCTCCGTGGTGATCTAGGACGTCAGTCGGGCGAAATCGATCGCATTCTGAATCTCGATGCCAACCGTGGACCATTGTTCCGAGGTAATCGGCTGTTCAACAACAGCATCAATGGTTTGGAAATCCGAGGGGATGCCTCGACCAATGATCGAACGGAAAACAACCTCGCCGTTCGGGACCTGCAACGCAATGTTTTGACGACGGAAAGCGTTTGGGACGACACCGATATCGTTCACGTCCTGTTCGATTCGATCACCGTTGGAAACCTGCAACAAGTGGGTGGACTCCGCTTGCAAAGCGCCGTCAACGAATCGCTTGTCATCAAGATGGAAGGCCAAGGCTCCAACTTTGATCAGGAGCGAGGAACGGGAATCACCGCAACCGGTCGTTTCTCGGGTATCGCAGATCGCGTTGGTGGAACCGTTCAAGTCGTCGGGATGCCAGGATTCCCAGTCGTCTTGACCAGTCTTCGCGACGACGCGGTAGGAGCAGGTACTCAACCGGACGGTCGTCCACAAACCGACACCAACAACGACGGTATCGCATCCGTGCCCCGACCAGGGGATTGGCGAAGCCTCTTGTTCGATTCCTTCAGCAATGATCGAAACGTCCAAATTGTTCTCGAACAAGAAAAACCCGACGTTATCGCTCCGGGAGTCAACGATTCGGTGCTGACCGCTCAGTTCCTAGGAACGCTGGCAGAGAATGCACAGAACTCGGACGAAAACCTACGTTTAGGCTTTACCATCCAAGGGGTTTTGAGCGAACCAGGTGACCAGGACGTTTACAGTTTCGTCGGAACAGCCGGGACCGAAGTCTGGGTCGATATCGACAACACGTCCTCGACCTTGAATACCGTTTTGGAGATTTTGAATGCCAACGGCGACTTGATCGCTCGCAGCGACGACAGCACCGCTGAGCAACAAGATCCAACCTTGATTTATCGTGATCCGTCTCTTTCGGCAGACCAAGTCAATGCAATCGTGCAACGCACTCGCAGCACAGCTCGTCGCAATCAGTCCGGTTTGATCAAAGAGGATGGAACCACCAACATCCGTGACGCTGGATTGAGAATTATTCTGCCAGGGGTTTCGGGCGCCAACAGTACGTTCTTCTTCCGAATTCGGAGCAAGAGCACGAACATCGACAACTCGGCAGCCGGTATGACCAGTGGCTCGTACGCGGCTCAGATCCGATTGCGCGATCAACAAGAGTTTGCTGGATCGACGGTGCAGTATGCCGATATCCGCTACGCAACCAACGGCATCCAAGCCAACGGCCTACCAAACAACTCGCCTCTCACCGGCGAAGCTTCGTCTGCGATGTACGATGGCACTCCCAGCGATGGTGTGACCGATGTCGGACCGTTGCAATTGACCTCCAAGGGATCGATCAGCATCGCCGGCACGTTGAATGCCGGGATCAATACCTACCGTTTCTCGGTGGGGGATTTGGCCAGCACGTATGTTGGTACGCCCAGCGGCAATTCGACCTATCCCGTCGTGATCGATGTCGACTACGCCGACGGACTGAATCGAAAGCGATTGAATGTCCAAGTCTTCCAGGTTTTCGGCACCAGCCCCAACACCGTCAGAATTCCTGTTACGCCTGTCAATCGATCACGAACATTGATCGTGGACGATATCCCTGGACCTCTATCGGGTTCCAATTTGGACGACCTGAGCCGAGGATCCGTAGGAACACAGGATCCGTTCTTGAGCTTTATCGGCACCTCGGAACTTCAACGAGGAACGTACGAAATCGATGTTACCGATAACGATTCGGGTTCCACGAAAGCCGGCGTCTATCAATTGGAAATCCGCCAAGGAGACAAGCTATCAGGTGGGCTACCTCGGAATTATCGTGGATCCTACAGCACAACCGTTGAATTCCTGACTGGATTGAGCATCGCCGACGGAGCCACGGTCGACGTCTCGGACGGTTCACGGCGTGTGACCTTGGAATTCTCTCGCGATGCGAACTACACGTTTGGAAATATTCCAGTCTTCATCAACGCGGGTGATTCTCCATCGGTCCTGGGAGACAAATTCCGCGATGTCATCAACCAACTGTATCTGCAAAAGCAACTCAGTGTACGGGCTGCCGCCAGCAACGGAGTCGTGAACGGTGCAGGCAATGGCATCATCGACCTGTTTGGCAACGTCGAAGTCTACGATGCCAATAGCGTGTTCTCAGTGGCCGGCGTATCCGGTATCCAACGCTTTGACGGTTCGGGTGACCAAAACACCGTTCGTGACCAAAGCCAATTGATTATCTCGAACAACTTGATCACCAAGTCGCGCGACTATGCAGTCTGGTCGGCACCTGCCGACAAGTACTACGCCAACGGTCGAGCCCAAGAAGCTGTTTCGACGAATATCAGTCACTACGTGTTTTCGCCAACACTGGGCGGTTCGTACGTACGTAACTTGCCGGTCTCGAATCTGGTTCCCTTCGGAGTTACCCCTGGTTCCGTTGCCGAACGGGCTGGTGTCGCTCCAGGCTTGGTCGTCGTAAACAACATTCTGGATCAATCCGGTCTGGGTGGAATCAATGTTCAGGCCGAAGCTCCCACCTGGCGATTGACCGTGTTCCCCGGTGCTCAGGACCGCGTTCAGACGGTCAACGCGACCGGCGACCATGCGGGTTCCCGCTTTGACGACTCAATAACTAATTTGCTCGACATCGGCGTCGGTCGTCAGCAAGTCCGGTTCGAATTTGAAGATATCGCGGGCGCTGGAGCCGGCGACCCTGACTACGGTAGCGCGACGGTCGGCGGCAATGGTTGGAATCCTGAGTACATTCCGATTTACTACCGCGAAGATGCAGGTCAAACCTACCTGCGATTGCCCAGCACCGCTCCCGGCTATTCGACGGACGAAATGGTCAAGTCGATCCGAGACTCGATCAATGGCAGCGTTCTCGTCACCAATGGGACGACCCAAAACATCCGTTCATGGGTCGAACCTCAATCGAACCCTATCATCAATGACCCGATTGAAACCTCGATTTGGCCAACAGCCACTTTGGTGATCCGCGGTCCTCAGTACATCGTTGCTCAAAACGCTCCTATTCGCATCCAACGCATCGGCGACTACACTGCGGCGCCATTCCTGCGAGCAGTGAACAACACGATCATCGGAAACGATGGACGTGCACCCTTTAGCCCCGTCGCGGCAGACGTCGATAGCAATGACACCATCGCCGGTGCTGCTGAGACCTTCCAAGGGGTCGGTATCAATCCCCAGCAATATGTGGTCAGCGGTAATTTGGCACCGGATCCCCTCTCCGCGGGATCCTCGGATGTGGACATTTACAAATTCCATCTGGAGATCGGCGAACGCGTTCGGATCAATGTCAACACGGCCGCTGGCTCGCCCCTCGATTCCGCATTGAAGATTTTCAATGCGAACGGTGTCGCTCAGATCGTGAGTAACGCTACCGATCCAACCACGGCGGACAACGTCGCGGCTCCCAACGAATCAACCAGCAAAGACCCTTACATTGATTTCACTGCGACTAAATCGGGCGATTACTTCGCCGCGATCAGCGCCGCAGGGAACACTTCGTACGATCCGCTCTCTTTGGCAGATAGGACGCGAGGTTCCACCAGCGGCGATTATCAATTGTCTTTGGAGGTTCTCAAGCCGGAGCAATTCGTCTTCACGGTGGATGATCCTAACACCTATCCTGACGGTGAAACCTTCACGCTGAGTCAAGTTTCCGACTTCATCGGAACAACCAATAACTCTCGAACATTTGAATTTACGCGGTCAGGGAATACATCCGGTGGGAATATACCTGTCTACATCGGAGCGGAATACCGGGTTCCCGATCTTGCCCGAGCGATCGCCATTGCCATCAACAACGCTGGTATGGCAAACGTGCAAACCCTCTACAATGGAACGCTCGGATTGGCCAGTCCGTTGGCTCCTGTGTCTGCCATCGCCCTCGGTGGTCAGAACGGATTCGATCCGACATTTGGCCAAGGAAACTTCGCTGGCCCAGACTTGGGTACGAACTCAGGAAACATTCGAGGTCCTCAGTTACAGGCTGGCCTGAGTCGCACACTATGGGCAAACGACTTCAGTCCGTTTGACGTTGATCCCACCCATGCCTCGAATGGCTTTGGGCATAACCGAACCATGTCGGGTGTTCTCGAAACGGCGCAAGGGAACGGAACAACCGAGAAGTTTGTGGTTGTTCGCAATGCGTATTCCGTTACTACCAGCAATCCAAACCGCCGAGTGAATTCGAAGGTCGGAACGAACAACCTCAACCAATTGATCCCTGAAACGGGCATCATGGTCATGGGTGGTGGTTCTCCAACCCTCCTGAACAACTCGTTCGTGAATGTCGCCAGCCCGATCATTCAAGAACCTGCGTCATGGGGCGGAGTCCCCTCCCAGCGTCCAAACGCGGTCATCGTTGGCGGTAATACCTACCAGTACGTAGACGGAGCCAAACCGGGTTCGAACCTGACTTACGGTGTGATCGAAGCCGTGCCAACCAACATCCCGAACACCGGCGGCGACTTCAACTTCACTGCAGGCAACACCGAAAAGCTGTTGACGGATTTCCCTGGAAACAACTTTATCCCAGCGACCGGTTCGCAACTCATCGATAGCTCGATCGACTCCCTGTCGGAGCGAGAAGGTTTGCGTGCTGTCAAGAGTGCTGTCGGCATTGCACCATCTCCCGTTTTGGCACCAGACCGGGACTACTATGGAATTTTCCGAGCCGATGATCCATCGGTAGCACCTCCAAGTGGATTGGGCGGAAACGTCTTCAAGGATCGAGGTGCGATCGATCGAGCAGACTTCATCGGTCCATCTGCAATTTCCGTAAACCCTGTCGATAACGACGCTCAAAATGTCGACATCGATAAGACCGAATCGGTCATGCAATTGACCGGAGGCGTTTATCCAGAGTTCCGCATCCAATTGAAGGATGGTTTTGAAGCCGCCAATCTCGGGGGTGGAACGGGAATCAACGATGATTCGGTAACTGGACGCACGGGTGGGAATCGATTGCCGGGCTCGGTCGTTACGATTACGGAGAACGGCAAGCTGTTGTTGGAAGGGATCGACTACGTCTTCTCGTACAACACCACCACCAATGAAATCGTTCTCAAGCCATTGGCCGGCGTCTGGAAGAACAACCGCGTCTACGATATCTCGATCAACAACAAGGATCGATTCGTTATCAACGCTCCTGCCGGCGACCAAGTCGACGATGGCAAGACGTTTAGTATCAAGGACGCCAACGGTGGGAATGTAACATTCGAATACGATAGCGGTTATCGGCTGCAGTTGCCCCAAGGCTTGCAGCTCAATATCCCCTTGGCCGGTGGAGGAGCGGGTGGCGTGGTCGATGGAGATCGATTCACAATCAATACCGGAAATCAATCGGTCGCCTTTGAATTCGACAGCAACGCGAATGTGATCGACCAAACAGCACGGGTGATCAAATTCACTTCACTGTCGACCAAATCCGAAGTTGCAAACGCAATCGTGGCTGCCATCAATGGCACTCCGATCAGTGGTATCACTGCCCAAAAGCTCAGTTCCGGCGATGTCTATATCGGAGCTCCTTTGGGAAGCTACGTCGACTCGCAGTTCGCAGCCAGTGTCAGCCAACCCAAATCCACCATCGGTTTGCTCGTCCCAGCCTTGGGAACGCGACCCGGTGGAATTTCCGACGGACAGACCTTCAGCGTCTCCGATGGTCGCATTGCCGTTGTCTTTGAATTTGATTCGGATGCACCTGCGAACATTCAACCCGGCAACGCTCGCATCGATATCTCGCAAGCCAATACGGCCAACGAAGTCGCCGTGGCCATCCAAGCCGCCATCCAAGGCTCTGGCTTGAACCTCACCTCCGCTGTAGTCAACGGAAACATCGTTCATCTTGGATTGCCCGAGAGTGGTCGCGTCGACGTCGTCAGCACCAAGCTGAGTGTGGTCGGTGTCGCCCGATCGATCCAGGATGGTCAATCCATCACGATCACGCGAACGGTTGGAAACACGGTCCTGAGCAAGACCTTCGAATTCACTTCGGACCCGAACGTCGCTCCAGGAAACATTCCGGTTCTGTTTACCGCTGCAAGCACTCAATCCGAGATTGGAGATGCTCTCGCGACAGCAATCGCGGGCTCGGGTCTGGGTTTGACACCACGGCATGTCGGCAACGGCAACGTCATCATCGGTGGCACATCGGAATACGCGATCTCGGTCGCCAATGCTCCCACCGTTGGGATCTTCGGAAAGCCTGGAGTCCAAGGAAACACGACCCTCCAAATTTACGGAACACTGCAATTGCTGGTTCCAGCCCGTGGAGGGGCGGACCTGACCGACGACACCACGTTCACTGTTTCGAATGGTGTCCAAACTTCGATTTTCGAATTCGATAGCAACTTCAGTGGTTCAACCGCCACTGGCAGTCGAGTGATTCGATTCACACGTGCATCGACGCAAGGGGATATCGTTCTCGCGGTGATTCAAGCCATCAATGCGGTCCCAGGATTGGGGATTGTGGCGCGGGATGCTGGTTCAGGCCGAATCGATCTTGGTCTGCTCGCTAACTCCGCCGTGAATGTTCGCAACAGCAACCTCACTCTCGATCGTGGAAACGTTCAAGACGGAGATTACTTCTCGATCAGCGATGGCACACAGGTTGTCACGTTTGAATTCGAGAATCTAAGTGTGGGCAATGGACGTGATCCCAATCGGATTCCGATCCGGTACACGAATCAAGATTCTCGCCAACGCGTCTACCAAGCCATGCAGGCGACCATCAAGTCCTCGGCATTGAATTTGGACTCCGACATCACCTCCAGCGGACTGGTACTGAGGGACAACGCTCAGTACTTGACCAACACTGACAACGCTCCGTCATTGCAAAAGACGGGTGTTCCAGGGGGTGCGATTGCGGTTCCATTCATTCAGGATCCATCGTTTACGCCGGAACAAATGCGGGATGCGATCATCCGATCGATCAACGACGCAGCCGCCAATGGCAAAACACCTTTGCTGGCCAAGGTCCGCGGCGGATCGACGCTGTTTGTCGAAAACGCAGTGACGATCAGCCCGGAGATCAGCAGCTTCTACTTGCGTGGCGTCCAAGACAACGCGGGTAACTTCCTGAAGAGCAATCGCATCAACAATGAAACGCAGTTCACGATCCTGATGCCTGGGGTTGAACTCGATTTCGGCGATGCTCCGGATCCTTTCACAACGACGTTGGGACGGTATCCGACTCTCAAAGCCAACGATGGGGCTCGCCACGTCACTTCGGGTAACAGTCTTTACTTTGGGGCAGGCGTGTCGTCAGAACTCGATGGCAAACCGCAACAGGACGGCGACGGTGATAATCTCGATGACGGTATCACATTCAAATTCCAGAGAAACACTTACACCAACAACCAAACTCCTCCGTTGTTCAACAAGAACGTCGATACGTCGATCACGGTGACCGCCTCGGCACCTGGTTTGCTCGATGGTTGGATCGACTTCAACGCGGACGGTGATTGGAATGATCCAGGTGAGCATGTCTTCACCAACGAAGTTTTCGCGGCAGGAAGTTTGACTCAGACCTTCCTGGTACGTGTGCCTGCCTCGGCACCGACCGTCACGACTCCGACCACCTCGTTCGCACGCTTCAGGATATCGACCACAGGCACTCCATTGCCGACTGGTCTCGCCCTGGATGGTGAAGTCCAAGATTATCGAGTCGTCATTGTCCCTGGTACCCCGCCGACGGGAGTGGATGATTCGTACTCGATGAACGAAGACCAGAATAGCGGTTTGAACGCCAACGATCCTCTGGATTCGGATGGGTTTGGTGGCAACAACGGAGTCTTGGCGAACGACGTCAATCCGGATGGAAAGACGCTGACCGCCTCGATCGTGACGGGACCGAGCAACGCGAAATCCTTCCTGTTCCGGCCAGATGGGACATTTGTTTACATTCCGAACGATGATTTCTTCGGGACAGATACGTTCGTGTATCTAGTCAATGATGGTGTTCTCGATGGTCTGACGACGGCCACAGCAACCATTACAGTTCGGCCCGTGAACGACCCACCGATCGCTGGTCCTCTCGACTTCACGATCGACGAAGATACCCTTCTGACGATCAATCAATCCCAGATCTTCGCAGTCTCCGCACCAGGACCTGCCAACGAATCGAACCAGACGTTGACCATCAACTTCGTGGATCCGATTTCGACGAAGAACGGTGTGGTCCGCTTCAACAATGGCATTATCACTTACCAACCCTTTGCCGACTTCTCGGGTGTAGACACCTTCACCTATCGAATCGTTGACAATGGTGTAACAGGCGTGATTCCAGATCCTTTGGAAGCCACTGGAACGATCACGATCACCGTCAAGGACAAGAACGACGTACCGACCACGGTTCCCAAGTTCTTGTCGACGGATGAAGATATCCCTGTCAGCATTTCAATCGTTAATCTGATCCTGGGGGACATTGTCGGCCCGCCCGATGAGCAGGCTGTGCAAACGCTCTCCTTCCACGGTGTTTCGCCCACCAGCGTTAAGGGTGGAGTGATAACCGTCGTGAGCGGAAGGGTTGTTTACACCCCTCCGAAGGATTACAACGGCACTGATACGTTCACGTACACAGTGATCGACGATGGTAGCAGCGGCGGTGTCTTCGACCCACAAATCGGCGTCGGAACCGTCACGGTAACGATCGCACCGATCAATGATGCGCCGGTTGTGATCAAGCCACTCGGTACCGTGACGATGCTTGAGGATGATCCTGAGAAAGCATTGCTTCTCTCCGACTACTTCTTCGACGCAGACACTTTGCTCAATGGCGATATTCTCAGCTATCGGGTCGTATCGAACTCGAACACCGGACTGGTAGAGCCGACGTTTGGCAATGGCAACATCTTCTTGAAGCCAAAGCCTGACCAAAATGGGCAAGCGATCATCGTGATCGAAGCGATGGATAAGGCCGGTAAGACGGTCACCAACACGCTGACCCTCAAAGTCACGCCGGTTGATGATGATCCTCGATTGGTCAATCCACTGCCCGATCGTACGACATCGGAAGATTCGTTGCCGATCACTTTCGACCTAAGCCCAGGCTTCTTTTTTGATCCGGATGTCATCAATGGGGACTTCCTGACGTTTACTGCGACCAGCAGCAACACCGATGTGGCAACGGTAAAAATCGTCGGCAATAAGATCGAGCTCACCATGGTACCCAACGCCTCGGGACAGACCACGATCTTCGTGACGGCTACCGATACGACCAACCGGAAGGTCTCCGACTCCTTCCTGTTGACCGTCAATCCAGTCAACGATGCCCCGATCACCCAACCCGACTTCTACACGACTCCTCAGGGTGTCGCATTGGTCACCAGCGATCCACGTGGATTGCTGACTTCGACCACCGCAGATGACGGCGTTTTGGCAAATGATCGAGATCCGGAAGGGGATGATTTCTCCGCCACACTGGTCAAAGCTCCGACCAAGGGCTCCTTGTCTCTCAATGCAAACGGTACCTTTACCTATATCCCGGGTCCGAGTGCATTGTTTGGCACGACCGATAAATTCACCTATATTGCACGGGACGTAGCAGGTGCCTCAAGCCCGGAAACGACCGTTACAATTACGATCGGTCGGCCCCCAAGACCTGTTTACCAAAACCCGACGACAAACCAAGACGTCAACGCAGACGGGTTTGTATCGCCGATCGATGTGCTCGTTCTCGTGAACCTGCTCAATTCGCGCGGTCCTTCCATCCCGGTGGCTGGTTTGCCTGGACCACCCGACTATGTCGACGTGGATGGGGACAATTTCGTCACGACACTCGACGTATTGAATGTGATTAACTACATCAATGCGGGAGGAAACAAAGGCTCGTCCGGAGGTGAAGGGGAAGGATCGTGGGTTATGGAACCCGACGATACGACCTCGCAGCAATTCTGGTCGGTCGATGTGGGTCGAGGTACCGCCAACGCGATCGTTCCACCGCAGTCGTCGGATGCTCCAAGCGTACTGAACGGTCTCGGCAATGCGACTCGCATGGCGGGGTCACTAACCGGAACCTCGATCGCCTCAGGGCTTGTTTCCAATTCACCTGTTCCATCGTTCTTCGATCTTTCGAGCGACGATGAAGATCTCGAACACATCGCCAGCGATGCGTTCCAAAATGGATTAGCAAAGAATCAGTCACTCGTCGATCAAGCCCTTTCGGACTTGTTCGGTGAATAACCTCCTTCCATGACATCCAAGCCATTGCGGAGCGTATTGATCGCGCTTCGCCAATTTTTCAACCACTACTAAGCACCGCACGGTTCCAAGGTTCGTTCAACATGGGAATTGACGCATCCAGATCGATTAATCGAAATCGTTCCATCAAGGCAGAGCGACGCAACGGGTTTCGCAGCATGCTTTGCGAGAACCTGGAACGCCGCGAATTGCTGGCGAGCAACATCCTGGATTTGGACTTCCGACTGCTGTCGGTCGCTCCAAACACCGGGGAGATCCTTTCGACTACCCGCTCCAACAGTTTGAACGAATCCCCTCGCGAACTGATCTTCAGGTTCGCAGGTGGAGATGATGTTCTGCAGACCACGCTGAGGAATGGCATTCGCATCACGCGTGCCGGTGGTGATGGGATATTCGGTTCGGGCGGGGTCTCGACCGACATTATCGTAACCCCCGAGTACCTGGATTTTGCAGATCCGTCGAACCGACGGGTGGTGGTTGCGCGATTCTCGCAACCGCTCCCTGACGATTTGTACAACGTCGAAGTCTTTGGTATTGGCAATAGCAGCGCCATACGAAACGTCGCAAATGAATCGCTGAAGCCGACGCGCACGGGAACGGATCGCGATACGTACAGTTTCAATCTGGAACTCGGCACAAAAATCGTGGCTGTGGTTCCCCAACCGATTGTGCGACAGGCGAACGGTTCATTGACGCAGCAGCGAGAACGCATTGAGATCTATTTCAATGATTCGGAGCTGTATGATCGCAGCATCAACACGGGGGATATCAGTCCGGATCCATCGGTCGTAGACCTGCAGTATTACAAATTGATGCTGACCAACGACACGGTTAGTCCCAACGATGACCGGGTCTACAGCCCCGTCTCCGTCAGCTATGACCCCGTCGTCCGTCGAGCTGTATTGACGTTTTCCGGTCCGATCGATGAGTTGCCCGGCGTTGGCAATTCGGGAACTTTCCGCCTGCGCGTAGGTTCTAACGAGGCGGTTGCCTCTGCTGCGACTCCGATTGCACCGTCGCGTCCATCGGTCACTTCGGATCCCGCGGGCTTTCTTAGCGGAGCATTCGAACTCAATAGTGGTAATCCGCTTACAGGATCCTTTTCCACGATTCTTTCGGAGGAGGTCCGCAACGCAACGACTTTGTTACCGAACGATTTTCCTGGCTCGAACTTTGAACCTGGGCATCGCGAAATTCAAGACGAGTCGCACATCGGCGCACCCGACGCGGACCCCGAAATCGCTCAATTGCGGTACTCGTTTATGGAGGGGGTTCCGTACGGCACCGATGCAGCCGGTCGGCCAGTATTCACGTCGATATCGCCCGATCAGAAGCAACGCGTGCGGGAAGTGTTTGAGTTTTATTCGCGGAAACTTGGACTGGATGCCGTGGAGTTCACCGGAACTTCGGTCGATGGCGATGGTGTGCTCAAAGTAGTTGTCGGCGACATGGCCCCCAACAACGGCGTGAGCGGTCCGGGGGATGTCATCGGTATTGCGGGTGGCGAGTTGGCCATCATGGACGGGGCGGAAGCCTGGGACAACACCTTTGGATTGGGCTCCAACCTTCCTGGGACACAGAACTTCTTTACGACGGCCATGCACGAGATAGGTCACTTGCTCGGCTACGGGCATACGTACGATCTACCGAATGGCACCATCATGGGCTCGGACGGTCGTTTGAGCATTGGTACGCCACCGCCCGAACAAGTCTTTCCCGGCGACGTAGACATCATCCACGGTCAGCACATGTACCGTCCGGACAACCGCGATGTCGATTTGTATCGATTCGTAGTCGCACCTGGCTCGACCGGTCGCCTTCGCGCAGAGACGATTGCAGAGCGACTCAATGATTCGAGCAATGCGGATACGTACTTGACGCTGTTGCGACGCGAGTCTGATGGTTCGCTGACCACGGTTGCTGCAAACGACAACTACTTCAGTCAAGACTCTTTTGTCGATGTCGAGTTGCAGCCTGGCGAGTATTTCCTTTCGGTCACAGGATCCGGAAACCAAGACAACAATCCGTTGACCGCAGATACCGGCAGTGGCGCGACTAGCCAAGGCAGGTATGAGTTGCGAGTGGACTTCAAGAGCACTACGGCCAGCAGCATCGTTGAAGAAAAGGGTGGATCTACTGCCAAAGGAAGTGCACTCGATGGTGATGGTGATGGCATCGCAGGTGGGAATTTCGACTTTTGGATCCGAGCCGCTTCTCCCGTTGGTACGCCTAGCTTGCCGGCGGGCAGTCCCCGCACGATCGTTGTCGATAAGGCGTTCAACGGAGTGACACGCGACGGTTCGCTGGCTCGTCCGTTCAATCGAATCACCGAAGCGACTGCCATTGCAACCCCTGGGGATATCATTCGGATTGTCGGGGATACACGAACAACCTCCTTGACCGATGATGCGGCTTACGAGATCGGATTTGGTGGTGCGTCCGTCGGCACATTGAGCGACGGTGCATCTCTCGATGTTCCTCGCGGTGTCACGTTGATGGTTGATGCGGGTGCCATTCTCAAATTCGGTGGCAGTCGCATCCTCGTTGGCAGTATCGATAGCACGACCAATCGCAGCGGTTCTGCGATCCAAGTTCTCGGTACCCCGTCAACCCCTGTGTATTTTACAAGCTACTTCGATCAGTCCCTCGGAATTGATACGAACCCGCTGATTACGTCGCCCCGAAAAGGGGATTGGGGTGGAATTGAGATCCGCAATGATGTTGATCGTGCCCAAGGCCGCGCCAATATCTTGATCGGCGGCGGCAAGATTCTTTCTGCAGACCCCGAACGCGAAGGGATCTTCCTCAATACGATATCGAATGCGGATATGCGTTGGGGGGGAGGAACCGTTGGGACAGGTGCCCAATCCAAGGTAGTTAGTCCAATCGAGTTAGCGGAAGCTCGGCCGCTGATCATCGGTAACAAGATTCAGAACAGTTCCGACTCCGCAATGAGCGCGGATCCCAACTCGTTCGAGCAAACGCTCTTCACCGAACCTCGTTATCAGAGCGGTGGGGAGTTCATTCCCGATTACGATCGAGTCGGTCCAAAGATTTATTCGAACATCGTGACCGGAAACTCGATTAACGGTTTGTTTGTTCGCGCCGAAACGCTGGCAGGTCAGCCGCTGAAGGAATTGACGGTTCCCGGTCGCATCGACGATTCCGAGATCACCATCGTATTCGGTGAAAACGTCATCGTGCAGGGTACACCAGGTGGTGCGATGGAAGAAGATAGTGCTCCGAGCACGTCTTTGCTAACTCTGACAAACGTCGCACCGACTTCAGGTAGTGGGTTCACATCCTCCGTGGCTGTCAATTACGTCGTCACCTTCGTGGATCGATTTGGCCAGGAGAGCTTGCCCAGCGCCTCTCAAAGCGTTCTTGTGAGCCCAGGCTCAGCGATTCGACTCGGGAACATTCCCGCAGCGACTAGCGACTATGTTTCACGACGCATCTGGAGGCAAATCAACAACACCGGCGCATACCAATTAGCAGGAGTGCTTAACCGCGACGACGCGACCTATGTCGATAACAACATCACTCTTAACGGCACCATGCAAACGAGCATCGGCCAAGCCCTCGTGCATCGCGCTCGACGAGACGCGAGCTTGGTCATCGATCCAGGCATCGTGGCCAAAATGTTGGGCGGACGGATCGAAGTCGGGATCGGTGCAACACTGCTTGCGGAAGGGAGTGAGTCGAAGCCGATCGTCTTCACCTCGCGCCGGGATGACCGCTATGGGGCAGCGGGGACGTTCGATACCAACAATGATGGAGCAGCAACGACGCCGAACTTGGGAGATTGGTCAGGCATCGTCAGCCGCCACTTGGGAACGCTGAGCATCGATACCGTGCTATTGAGTTATGGTGGTGGGGAATCACGGATCCCTGGCGGCTTCGCCTCCTTCAACGCGATCGAGATCCACCAATCGACCGCCCGCGTTGCCAACTCGATCCTGGATTCGAATGCTTCCGGAGCCACCAATCTCGGTTCAACCAACCGCGATACTCGTGGTGTGAATGAGGGTGCTGTCATCTTCGTTGTCGGCAGTCAGCCGGTCATCATCAACAACATTTTCAAGAACAATTCCGCGAACGATACCGCTGCCATCAGTATCGACGCCAACGCGTTGAATTCCATCCACGTTCGAGATACCGGACGTTCGATTGGTGAGAATCAACGCGAAGAAATCGGCATTGGAAACTTTGGCCCGCTCGTCAAGAACAACCAATTGGGCGGAAACAAACTGAACGGAATGCGTGTTCGCGGAGCGACTCTCACCACGGAATCGGTTTGGGATGATACCGATATCGTCCACTTGCTGCAAAGCGCAATCATCGTTCCTGATTATCACACCTATGGGGGATTGCGACTAACAAGCAAAGCGGACGAAAGCCTTGTTGTCAAAGCGAGCAATGGCGCTTCGATCACTGCGGAAGGCCGTCCTTTGGACATCAAGGACCGCATCGGCGGCACACTTCAAGTCATTGGGCAACCTGGTTTCCCCGTTGTGATCACGAGTCTAACGGACGACTCGATCGGAGCTGGGTTCGATTTCTCCGGCAACTCTCTGATCGATACCAATAACGATGGAGCGTCGGTCGGATCCGCAGGCAGTTGGCGGGGCATTACGTTCGCTCCGTTCGCCAACGATCGCAATGTTGATTTCAGGTATGAACGCGAATCGGATGAAATCAGCCAAGGGACCAACGACTTCCCATCGGACGCCGAAGATCTGGGTTCCCTGGCGAGCAACCTGAACGCTGGAGACGAAAACCTACGATTGGGAGTCACGCTGACTGGGTCGATTGCATCCCCGCGAGACTTGGACGTGTATCGGTTCAGCGCCACCGCAGGGACGATGCTTTGGATCGATGTCGACCAAACTTCCGGATCGCTCGATTCCGTGATTGAGTTGATCGATGGAAACGGCCAGATTATCGCCCAGAGCAACAATTCAATTGCGGAGTCAGTGGCAAAGAGCATCTATTCCGATCCAGTCGCGATTCCACCAGGTCGAGTATTGCCAATGGATCAGTCGGCTTGGGCCAAGACCAATGCCAACGAGCCGAATGCCCAAGTGGATTTCTTGGGAGTGAACCCGCTGGACGCAGGATTCCGCGTCGCTCTTCCGGGAGTCGCGGGCAGCTTCAACAGTTACTTCGTTCGAGTTCGCAGCAGCAACGTTTCGCAGGAACCGGGTAAGAACGATCCCGCTCGCTTGACCAATCCCGCATTGGTGCGCGAAGGCATCACCATCGGTGGCTATAAAGTTCAGCTCCGACTGCAACAGCAACAGGAAGTGGCCGGATCCACGGTGCGCTATGCCGATTTGCGTTTCGCACAAGTGGGTATCGATGTGCAAGGTGGCCCCATGCACTCCCCGTTAGTAGGCGAAGTTGGCGAACAAGATCCGAATGAGACGAATGCGTCCGATCAAAGCGCGATCAGCCTTGGAAACATCCTTACGAACGATCGGGCTGGCGTATCGATCGCCGCCAATCTAGCGTCCCGAGGCGATATCGATTGGTATAACTTCTCCGTAGCCCGCGAAGGCATTCAGCAAGTCAGCTCCACGCCAGCCAGCCACATCGCCTTGACGTTTGATATTGACTATGCCGATGGTCAAGGTCGCGCCAATACGCAGCTATGGATCTTCCGTCGCGACGCGACTAGTGGTCAATTGACGTTGGTAGCCACTGCCAATGACTCCAACATTCAAGACGACCAACCTCGGGTTGGCTTCGGTTCGGACGTAACCGATTTGACACGAGGATCCCAAGGGAAACGGGATGCCTACCTTGGTCCGATCGAACTGCCACAAGGGGATTACACCGTGGCGGTGACGAATGCATCGTTGAAGAACGTGAACATGGATCAGTTCACCGATACCGACGGAACACCGGGTACCAATCTCGTCCGTGTTGAACCGCTGGATTCGGTGCAAGTCATTTCCGAGGACAGGTTCGATCCAGACAATCGCCCATCGCGCAATTTGGCGCCCGTACAGGAGTCATTTGCACTGGCTTCGGCCTCACCGTCGATGCCCAATGCTGGGGGAGTTGGATTGCCTAATGCGGTTCCGTTCAATCTGTCCGACGTTACCTTGTTCGCTGGATACGCCGATCAGTTGCTCTACGGCAACGCGTTGACAGGAGCCAAAGAAGGTACCGGAGCACGCTTTAGCCGAAACGCCGCCGACATCGCCGTTTCGCCTGCAGGCGGCGCCTTCGGGGCCGGTATTCCAACCGGCGGTCAAGACAGCAACGGTAGCGTGATCTTCGGCATCGACATCGGCGATGCCGGGGTCGGTGTTTCGGGTGGTTCGGCTCCTAGCGCAGGGTTGATCACCTATTATGGTCGAATCGATCCAGGCCCACCGATCAACATTGTGATCGAACAACGGAGCAACGTCGGGGACGGGATGCGTTTCCACGCCCTGTCGTTCTCGGACGTGTTGTCCAACAATGGCCCGGCCACGTTCTGGGGCGTCGGTAGCCGCACCTCGCAATTGAATACCGGGGCTGAGGCACCTTGGAAGCGAAACATTTTGTATCGATTGGATCCGGCTACTGGGAACGCCATCAATCTGGACGGCTCCACGGCTACCCTTCAGCCGAACATCAATAACGCCGGTACGCAGATCGCGGCTGCAGGAGTCTTCGGTACTGCGACAGGGGAAGTCACCGGCCTCGCAACGGTCGGCGGAAACTTCTTCGGTGTATCCACTCAAGGAGAATTGGTCACCCTCAACTCAACCGTCGCGATTCTCCGCGATCCGGTTACCAATCAACCCATCAACTTCACCGGCATGTCGGCAGGTCCGAGAAACGTTGAAGGTGAAAGATTCGCCGATTTGCTGTTCGGTATCACGGCAGCAGGTCGCATTTACGCATTCGATACGACGGGCCAATTGCAGCCGATTTTCCCACGCGGCCGATCCTTTACGCAAACGACCGGGGCAAACGGTTTGGTCGGCGCCATCGGAATCGACTTCTCCTCGCTCGACGTCAACATGTGGCATGCGTCGCAAGACCAAGCCAGTCAAGCTGGAGTCGGAAGACCGACGAATTTCAACAATTCGCGCGATGTTTCCAACAACCGAAACTCGCTTCGCTTTGCCTTCGATAGCGACGCCTCCGACGGGGATGCGATGCCTGGCAACTGGTCTGGCATCTATGCTGGCCTAGGCATGGAGAATTCCTACGCTGCACCGGGTGGCGCCATGGGTGCCCTCGATAGCGATTTGATCGATCTGAGGAATTACTCTGCAGATGATCAGCCGACGCTCTATTTCAACTATCTTGCAAATACGCAAGACAACAACGCACCCAGTCAGCTTGGAGACAACGTCACTGCTCTGGATACACTGCGGGTCTACGGCACGAGCGAAGATGGTCAATGGGTTCTTTTGGCAACCACCAACAGCAATACGAATACCAAATTTGACGACGTCGGAAGTGGTTCCGATGAGATGGACCTAGCCAACAGCAACTACACGGATGCATACGGTCGAACCCGCGTCGCGGAGCAACTGTTCGACAACGGCCAATGGCGACAAGCAAGGATCAACCTCGGACCTTTGGCTGGCAAGCGGGACGTCAAGCTGCGATTCGAGTTCAGCCCCGTCGGAGATTTCCGATCGGCGGATCCGCTGCGCGGCGGCATTGAATTGGGGGCCGTACCTGGCGAGCGCATCGCTGACGGCAACACCATGATCCTTGCGGGAACAACGTTCGAGTTCGATCTCGGACTCGTTCTCAATCTACCGAGCGGACAGAGCATCCGAACCGGGGATCAGATCAAGATCAACAACGATCTTTTCACTTTCAGTAACGCCGGTGGCGGCTTCAATATTCCGTTCACAGCCAACGACACGCCAGCAACTCTGGCTGCCGCGCTGCGAACCGTTTTGGAAAACAACGGGTACACCGTAGCCACCAGCACCTCGACACCGAGTGTGCTCAATGTTACCCATCGCAACAGTGTGCGGCTGACCGCCCCAACGTTGGCGTCACAGTACGACGTCTTCGGCGCTGACAAGGCGATTATCGTTGGATTGCCCGGAGTCCAAGGAACGAATACCCCTGTTTACGTCACCAACGAAATGACGGCGACCGAAGTCCGCGATGCGGTACGTACGGGACTGGCGTTGGCTTGGAATATCCCTGCGGAAAGTACAAACATCGACGTTTACACCGTGCGTGGAAATGTCATCGTGATTCACAGTACCGACCAAAACTTTGCTGGCTCGAATGCCGGTCCGCTGACGATCTTCGGGCGTCGCACTGGCGATAACTTCGGTCCGATCGATGGCGGGGATCGCTGGGCAGAGAATGGCAAGCGAACCAGTGGCAATCGCCCGGCAACCGGTTTGGTTCCAGCCGGGATTTTCTTGGATGACTTCATCATCGGTTTCGCGGAACGAGGCGAAGTGGTGCTTTCAACCACGGGCATACCTGGATCTCAAACCTTTAACGATTCTCGATTCTATGAACGTGCAGGTGGGCCTGCTGGCACACCGGCCCGTGAAGTGAATACCGGTACGTATCAATTGGAGATCCGCGTGGCTGCGGACTACGGAACCACGAACCGACAGGGCGAACTGCGTTTGGAAAATACGTTGCTCGGCCCTCTCGGCCGCACTTATGACACCAACGAACGGCTAACGAAGTCCGCTGCATTGATTTTCGATTCGGCCAGCGAGATCGAAGATGGTGCATCGTTCACGTTGAGCGATGGCGTCAGGACGGTGTTGTTTGAATTCGACGTCGTGACCTCTGCTAACGACCGTCGTGTTGGGGTGACTCCAGGGTCGTTCGCGATTCAAGTCAACCCGAGCGACACTTCGGAGCTGATCGCCCGTGCGATTCGCGACGCCATCAACACCGCTTTCTCCCGAGGTTTGATCGGTTTGACCGCGGAGAACGGTGGCGACATGCCTGGTTCCGCCAACGCTTCGGCCCGTTCGATTATCATCCAACTCAACGGTCCAGCCGCAGTCGATGCGTTTGGAGGTACTACATTCCCCGCCAACGTGCCATTGCAGTTGTTCCAATTCGGGTTGGACTCGCAGTGGGGCGAGGATCTCGGCGACTCGAACATCTTCCGCGACCAAGGGCAGTTGGTGATATCATCCGCTGTGGTTTCCAATTCACTTACCTACGGCATCCGAGTGGATGCTGCAGCGAGGGATTACGCGGCAACGCGTTTTGGTGGAAGCACTACCACGATTCGTCCAGGCTCCCGTCCCTACCCAGGAGCGGTACGCAACCTCGTGACACTAAACACCTCCAATGTTGCTCCAGGCGTCGTTCTCATGAACAACGTGCTGGCCTTCAATGGAGTAGGTGCCAACCCGACTGGCTCCGGAGGAATCCTCATCAGCGGCGATGTGGTATCCCCTGCTGGCCAACCGACTTCGACAGTGGCACGCGTCGTCAACAACACGATCCACGGAGTCGCCGGCAACAGCGTCGGATTGACCATCAACGATGGCGCGGCACCAACAGTGATCAATAACATCTTCTCCAATTCGGATATCGGTGTGTCGATTGCGGGGGCTAGCACTGGAAACGTCGTGCTGGGTGGCAACTTATACAAGCAAAACAGATTGCCAGTCGTTCCCGCCAACACGCCAGAATCGTTCGCCATTTCTTTGCTACCTAGCCAACCCTTGTTCTTGAATCCGACCCTGGGTCGCTTCTACCTCGCAGCTTTATCGCAAGCGATCGATTCCTCGTTGTCGTCTCTCGAAAACCGTTCGTCCATCGAGACGGTCAAGGCCGCGATCGGTCTTCCAACTAGTCCGGTCCTCGCCCCCGAGTTCGACGCCAATGGACTCCGCCGCAGCGATGATCCGGATGTCAATTCGCCTCCGGGCTTGGGCTCCAATGTGTTCATCGACCGCGGTGCCTTGGATCGCGTCGATCAAATTGGACCGGCCGCATTCCTGCAACGCCCGCTCGACAACGATGCGAACGGCATTGATGCGGATGGTTCGAACACATACGTGCAAGTGCGCTCCGGTAATTTTGACTTCTTCGAAATCTTGCTCGACGAACGTCAAGGAACCGGTCCAGATCCACTGTCGATCAATCAAAATAACGTCATTTTGACGGAGAACGGTCGCGTTCTTTCCCCCGGCGTCGATTATGTATTTGGCTACAGCTTCAACAGCCGAACTATTCGCTTGACTCCGCTTGCAGGATTCTGGCGACAAGACAGCGTTTATGAGCTGACACTCATCAACAAGCCAACACTTCGAATCATCGGCCCGAGCGATGCGGCCACGCGCACCGATGGCGATACCTTTACCATCACCCTCGCGGGTGGTGGAACGCGTACTCTGGAACTCGATAGTGGTTACATCTTGTCCGTTGCAGCAGGCGGTGTTATCGATGGTGATTCATTTACCTACAAACCCGCTGGTGGCGAAGCAGTTCGATTTGAATTCAATCTCGCTGGCAACGCGGCAACGACGTACGGCAGCCAGATCATCACCTTCAGCTTGAGCGATACGCCAGCCACGTTGTCGACCAAGATCGCGGCCGCGCTGAGTCCGTTTGTCAAACAAAATGGTTGGCCCGTGCAAGCGATCGGCAGCGGACGAATCGCCGTCGGGGGTAATGTCGGTGATCTGCTGACAGTTGTTGGCTCGAGCTTGAGCGTGACCGGCGCTCCGGGTGTTGCTGCCGGACGAACGGCGGTGCGATTCCTTCCAATTGCGTCTTTCGATGCGGTTGCAATGGCGAACCAAATCAGTAAGGCATTGAACCAAGTCGGTTCGGGAATCAAGGCTTACACGCTGGCGAGCGGTGTTGTTTATGTGGAAGGCGTGAGCGCCATCACAGGTGTGCAGTCGTTGACCATCTCGCCGATCGTCGATCTAGCGGGGAATCTGTTGCAAGCCAATCGCGCCAACTCGCTGACCCAGTTCACTATTTTGATGCCTGAAACGGCAGTCGATTACGGGGATGCTGTCGAGCGTCCCGGCACCGGTTCCAACAGCAGCACCTTGCTGGCGGATAATGGCGTTCGTCACGGTTTGTACCCAGACGATTCCAGCTTGCTCGTTTTGGGGGCATTCGCAGACGGCGATACCGATGGAAAACCATCCAACGCAGCGGATGGAGACGATTTCGGATCGTCGTTGGATCCGAACACGTTGAGCTCGTACATCAGCATCAATGCCAACGGCCCGGCCCGATTGGAAACCAAGCCTGTTTCGATCAATTCGTTCGGCAAGACATTGACCATCACCGATGCCATCGGCAACGTAGTCACGTACCAGTACGTTGACGCGACCCATCCATTGACCAATGCGACGTACTTGCCAGTCGATCTGACGGGACTGGCTTCCGCGACCGACACGGCAACCGCTCTGAAGAATGCGATCCTGAATTCGATCTTGAATGGACAGATCACAGGTATCCATGCGGTCTCGACTGGAAATGTCGTCTCCCTAGGGGGAACGAGTGCGCATCGCTTCGATGTTTCGGGGGCTGGTTCGGAAATCACCCGTTCGCTCAAGGGGACCTTGGGCTTGACCATCAACAGCAACTTGACGGGCCTAACGGCAGGTCAATCCCTCATCATTACCGATGGGGTCGGGAACACGGTCGGCTATCAAATCGTCAATACCAATCCAACGGCACCGGCATTCTCTCTATCGGTTGGCAACTACGCCATCGGAGTGGACTTGTCGACGGCTACCGCCAGTGATGTCGCAACGGCGCTTGCTAATGCGATCAACACATCGATTCGCGATCTGCGATTGAAGATTCCAGCGGTGTCGGCAGTAGGTGCGGTTCTCGTCATCCAAAATGATGATGAAGATGGATTCTCGTACAACAATTGGTTCAACAAGAAAGCACTTCCGACTCCGATTACGCTGACGGCCTCCGGAAGCGGTTTTGTCGACGCATGGATCGATTGGAACCAAGACAATGACTTCAGCGATCCAGGGGAGCAAATCCTTCTGAGCGAACCCGTTGTTGCCGGTACCAACACCTTCTATGTCACGACCCCTGCATCTGCAGCGATTGGGTTCACTACGGCTCGCTTCCGACTCAGTACTACTGGCGGCCTGTTCACTTATGGACTTGGCATCGGCGGTGAAGTGGAAGATCACTTGATCGAAGTCCTCTCGGGCGACCCTCCCGTGGGTGCGAATGACCGATTCCAAACGGCGGAGGACAATGTTCTTACGGTCAACGCGCCGGGAGTTCTCGCGAACGACGTCGATCCCAACCTCGATCCAATCCGAGTCTTTGATTCGGATCGCAGCCAACCGGGCGTGCAACCCGTCCTAGGTCCTCAAAACGGGTATTTGACTCTCAAAGCGGACGGTTCGTTCGTCTACACACCGAAGCAAGACTTCTTCGGTACCGATACGTTCATCTACTACGTGACCGATCGCCGTATGACCAGCAACCTGCCGGTCACGGTGACGGTGACGGTCACTCCCGTCAACGATGCACCTGTCGCGGTGGATGATACGGTTTCGATTCTCGAAGATGCTCCGACGACTTGGAATGGTTCGGTCTTTACTGCTAACGATCGCACGCAACCAGATCGTCCTGCAGGAACGGATGGGGATCTTTACGATACCAACGAAGCTTTGCAAATCCTTCGGGTCATCGATGCGCAGTTGGTGAAAGATCGGGGACTGGGAGAACAGTTGACATTGGTCAACAACGTTTTGACCTACAATCCACCGAAGGACTACAACAATCGTATCGATGGACCCATCTTGGTACGCATCCTTATTCAGGATTCGGGAGTGGCAGGTGGTGATGAACTGCCGAAGAGCCCAGGTGCCGACGATATGCCTCCGACGCTGACCTATAGCACCCTGACGATCAATATTCAGGACGTCAACGACCGGCCTCAGTTTACAATTCCAACGCCTGTCAATGTTCCGTTGGAAGATGCCTCGGTCACCGAACCTAACTTCTTGACCTTGATCGACCCGTCGCCGCTCACCGCGCTCGACGAATTGGGACCGACCACTGCAACTCCATCGTTGCAACGGCAATCGATCCAGTTCTTGGTTCGAGCCCTGGACCCAACACGCTTTACGCCAATGGGACAACCGGCCATCAGCCCAACGGGCACTTTGACCTACCAGCTCAACAGCGACGTCAACCTCTTGAATTCCGGACCGATCTTGGTCGAAGTCATTGCTCAAGACAATGGCAATGCACCCAACTCGCGTCCAGGCATTCCTGATTTGAACCGATCGTTGCCACAGACGTTCACCATCACGCCGACCGAGGTCAACGATGCACCTCAATTCGTTCTTCCCAATCCAATCATCTCGATCAACGAAGATTTGGAAGTTTCGCCACGAGCAAGTTTCGCGACCAACATTCAAGCCGGTCCAAGCACCGCAGTCGATGAACTCGGCCTGATTTCCGGCGTCCCAGGACAGAACGTGCGATTCCAAGTCGACGCCTTGGATCCAACCCGATTCAATGGCGCGGCCGGTCAACCAAGGATTTCTCCAAACGGCACACTGACCTACGATTTGAACCCGGATGTCAACATCTTGAACTCGGGCGATATCGTGGTTCGCGTGTACGCCTTGGACGACGGTCCCGTTGCGGGCTCGCGACCTGGCATTCCAGACGTCAATCGATCCGCGGATCAATTCTTTACGATCCGAGCCACCGAAGTCAACGATGCACCGCAATTCACCATTGCCAATCCCATCGTCACTATCCGGGAAGATCTGGAGAATTCACCCATCACCGCCTTCGTGACCAATATTCAAGCGGGTCCGAGCACGGCCATCGATGAGTTGGGACTCGTTTCCGGCGTTCCTGGGCAAACGGTCTCCTTCGTCGTCACTGCCGCCGATCCCACAAAGTTCTCGGTTCAGCCTGCGATCTCGCCGACCGGAGTGCTCACCTACGATCTGGCTCCCGACGTCAATCTGTTGAACTCGGGAGACATCCTGATCAACGTTTACGCGATTGATAATGGCCCCGCTGCTGGCTCACGCCCTGGTATCCCGGACGTAAATCAATCGGCATCGGTTCAGCTCACGATTCGCGTGACCGAAGTCAACGATGCACCTCAGTTCTCGATCGCCAACTCGGTAGTCGCGATCAACGAAGACTTGGAAGTCTCGCCACTGGTTGGATTTGTGAACAACATCCTGGCGGGACCAATAACCGCCCGCGACGAATTGGGATTAGTACCGGGCGTTCCTGGCCAGACAGTTTCCTTTGTGGTTACGGCCGTCGATCCGACCCGTTTCTTGGTTCAACCGTCGATCAATGCGGCAGGCGATCTCCGATACGATCTCAATCCCGACGTAAACGTGCTCAATTCGGGTGATATTCTTATAACGGTGAAGGCCGTCGACAACGGTCCCGCCGCGGGCTCGCGTCCGGGCATTCCCGATGTGAACGAATCGGCCGAACAGACCTTCACCATCCGGGTGACCGAAGTCAACGATGCTCCGCTGTTCACTATTCCTAACCCAGTGATCAGCATCCTCGAAGATTTAGAAGTCTCACCCGTTGCAGGCTTCGTAACCAATATTCTAGCTGGGCCACTCACAGCCCGTGACGAATTGGGGCTAGTCAATGGAGTTCCCGGTCAATCGGTCACGTTCACAGTCACCGCCATCGACCCAACGAGGTTCACGACACAGCCAGCCATTGCACCCAATGGCACGTTGACCTATGACCTCGCTCCCGATGTCAATAGATTGAACTCAGGGGATATCTTGGTTCGCGTCGTCGCCATCGACAACGGCCCGGCCGCACCCACACGTCCCGGTATCCCAGACGTGAATCGATCGGTCGTTCAGACGTTTACGATCCGAGTGACCGAAGTCAACGATCCGCCAATCTTCACGATGGCTGCGACCACATTGAATTTGCGTGAAGATGCGGGCTTCCAAACCGTCCCGAACTTCATCACCAACCTCGGCCCTGGTCCTTTGACGGCGACCGACGAAGTCAATCAAACGACGAACATCATCGCTGAAGCGATTGATCCGTCGGCATTCTCCACCCGACCACTGGTTACGGGAACGGGGGATTTGACCTTTCAAGTTGCACCGGATGTCAACCGATTGTTCACCAATCGCGATCTCCGAATTCGGCTGATTGCAACCGACAACGGGAACCCCAATGAGACGACAATCCAGACACTGACCCTCAATGTGGCAGAAATCAATGATGCGCCTCAGTACACGATTCCGGATTCGGTGGTAACCGTAGACGAAGACAATGAATCGGTCACCGGCTTCAACCCAACCTCGGTTCCAGGATTCGCGACCAACGTTCGACCTGGACCAACGACCGCATTGGATGAAGTCAATCAGACGTTGACCTTCAACATCTTCTTCTCATCCAATCCAAATCTGTTCAGCGTCCAGCCCAGTATCAATGCCGCGGGCAGACTGACCTTCGTCACAGCACCGGATCAAAATGGAACGGCCGTCTTCTTTGTTCGTCTCGAAGATAACGGAGCGGCCAGTCCATTCCCGAACACGAACGTCGGTCCCAACGCGACATTCACCATCATCATCAGGCCGGTGAACGACGCACCGCAATTCACGATCCCTGCCACGACCACCTCGGATGAAGATCAGGGAGTCGTCACGCTGGCTGGATTTGCATCAGCGATTCGTCCAGGACCGATCACAGCTGCGGATGAATCGATTCAGGAACTAACGTTTGATGTTGCGGCTGTCGATCCCTCCGCATTCCTAGTTCAACCAAGTCTCTTGGTGGACGGAACGCTGACGTATCAGATGGCCAAGGATATCAACCGCAATTCCCGCAAAGACACCAGTGTGGTAGTCACTCTCCGAGACAATGGTCGGGGCAACCCATTCCCCAACGTGAATACCTCTGCCCCAAAGACCTTCACCATCAATGTCAATCCAACCAACGATCCACCGATCCCAGTTGGCTATCTGACATCGACTTTGGAAGATAATCGCGTCACGATCCAATCGGCCGATGTCATTGCCAAGGATCTACCCGGTCCGGCCGATGAAATCGCCGAAGGTCAGAAGATTCGCATGACCAACATCGAATCGACAACCGCTCAAGGCGGCACGATTCTCCCGGTCTTCAGCAATGGCCAAATCGTTCGCTTCGACTACATCCCGCCGTTGAACTATGTAGGCCAAGACCTGGTTCGCTACGTCATTACCGACGATGCAACCTACAAGCCTGGCCCTCAGAGCGCGACCGGCACCCTGACCATCAACGTTGGTCCAATCAACGATCCACCGGTCTTTACTGCCGGCGGCAACGTTGCGGTCCTTGAAGATTCGGCTCCTTATGCGGGTCCATGGGCGACCGATATTGCGGCTGGCCCCCCTGGAGCCCTCGATGAGATTTCCGGGCCAAATGCTCAAACGGTCGGATTTGAAATCACCACGAACAACGATGCCCTCTTCGCCAAACTACCTGCAGTTAGTTCGACAGGTCAGTTGAGCTTCACCTTGGCCAAAGACGCCAATGGAACCGTGGTTGTTGTGGTAACCGCCGTGGATAGCGGCCTATCGACTCCTCCACCGAACAATAATCGCTCGAAGCCCGCCACGTTCACGATCACCGTCGCGCCTGTCAACGACGCACCTGATTTCACCGTGACGCGATCGATCAATGTCGATGAAGATTCCGGCGCCTTTACCGGAATCATATTGTCGAACATTGTTCCAGCCATCGGTAACAACTCGGTTCCTCCGACCGCGCTCGATGAATCCAATCAGTCGGTCACGATTTCCACCTCCACCGACAGACCAAACCTGTTCTCGGCGCAACCCACGATCGACGCCAATGGCGTTCTTCGATTTACTCCCGCCTTGAACGCGAACGGCTCGGCCACGGTGTTTGTGGTTGCAACAGACAACGGTCCGGGCACATTCCCGAACGTCAATGTTTCCGCAACCAAGTCGTTCACCATTGCGATCCGTCCCGTCAATGACGCACCGATTGCGAACAACGATCGCTATTCAACCTCCGAAACGACCGTCCTCAATGTTGTTGCCCCAGGGGTGCTGGCGAATGACACCGATGTCGATTTGCCGGATGATGCATTGAGTGTTGCGTCCTTCCAAAGCACTTCGGATCTGGGTGCCAAAGTCACCGTGAAGAGCGATGGCAGCCTGTCCTACGACCCAACTGGCTCGGCCCGAATCCGAGCGCTCGTCGACGGCCAGACCGCCACCGATACGTTCACCTATCGAATCCAAGACCGCGCTGGATTGCTGAGCAATTTGGCAACCGTGACCGTTACGGTTTCTGGGTTCAACGATCCACCGGTAGCCGTGAATGATTCCTTCTCGGTTCCATTCGGTGCGTCGCAGTTACTGAACGTTCTCGCCAACGATTTCGACGTCGACACTCCGCTCGATTTGGGATCGATCGAGATCGGACGATTGGCAATCCATGGAACAGCAACCGCGACTCCAACCGGTAGGGTTTTATACACTCCGGTAGCAGGATTCCGCGGTAGCGATTCCTTCACCTATCGTGTCCGCGATTCGCTGGGCAAGTTCTCGAACGAAGCCACCGTCTCGATCACCGTCAACACGGCTCCCGTCGCAGTGCCCGATAGCTTTGTTGTGAAACAAGGGACACAAACCAGTTTGAGACTGACTGGGAACGATTATGATCCTGATGGAACGATCAATCCTACCTCGGTTGTGGTCGTAACCCCAAGTCCCGTGGCGAGCGCGACCGTTCAGCCGGATGGTCAAGTTCTCTTCATCCCGCAAGCGGGTTATACGGGGACAACCAAGTTCCAATATGTGGTCTCGGACAACGATGGATTGTCGAGCAACGTCGCGGATGTCACTGTTCGAGTCGTCGCTTCGCTCTACCAAAATCCGAACAACCAGTATGACGTGAATGCGGACACGTTCGTGTCGCCGATCGATGTGCTGGTTCTGGTGAACTTGCTCAACTCCCAAGGCCCATCGATCCCTGTCGAAGGATTGCCTGGACCTCCCGATTATGTGGACGTGAATGGCGACGGTAATGTCGACCCACGCGACGTTCTGCAACTGATCAACTTCATCAATGCGGGTGGTAATTCCGGTAGTGGCGGTGAAGGAGAAGGATCCCTGGTGGTTGGAGTCCAAGCCGCTCCGCCGCCAGAACTAGTCCGTGCCGCCGAAGCTCGCAATAGTGCGGTGCAACAGGCAGGCATCTTGAAAGATCTGCTGGATGAATCTGTCCCGTATGGACCGCAGATGCTCACCGATTCGACAGGCGAAACCGATCCTATGGATAGTTACCTCGGCTTGCTCTCCAGCGACGAATCGACCCACCGCAAGAAGGGCTCACTCGACGACATCTTCTCCGATGATGATTGGTTGAGCTAAGAGTTGGAGTGAAGCGACAAATAGATCTCTTCGCACGCCGTGCGGAGAGACGCTAGTCAAAACGAGCACGGGCTTCGCGGGAAAACGCGAGGCCCGTGCTCTTTCCAGCCCTCCTTTTTCCACCGCTGCATCGCGTTCAGCGTAGGCATCGTCGCTCAGGAAATGGCACTTTCGTCGGAGCTCACTTTTGGTCCCTTGACCAACCAGTCGAAAATCGGGGATGCCATCAGCGTGGTGACGACCGCCATGATCACCAACGTCGCAAACAGCTCTTTGCTGATCACACCCCGTTGCAACCCGATGTTGATGATGATCAATTCCATCAGGCCGCGCGCGTTCATCAACGCCCCGATCCCCAACGATTCCTTTTGCGACAATCCAGAGGCTCGGGCGGCAAGCGAGCAAGCCACCCCTTTTCCCAAAATGGCAACGACCAACACGGCCAATGCCACCATCCACTGCGAGAAAGTATTCAGCAGTCCGATTTGTGTATTCAAACCAGAATAGGTGAAGAACAGTGGTAATAAGAGAGCCACCGCCAAGGGTTGAATGCGCTGGATCAAATCGCGATTGACGGCGCCGCGCGGCATGATCGATCCCATAATGAATGCACCAAACACGGCGTGCAAATGGAGTTTGTCTGTGAACCAAGCGCCCAGCGCCATAAACATCAACCCGATCACCAAACCCGATTCCGAGAGTTGCTCCTTGTCATTGAGAAGCCATTTTTCGAAACGAAGCAGTAATGGCCGAATGACCAACGTGGCCAGGAGTACAAACGCGATACCTCCGCCAATACTTTGAATTGCCCCAGCAGGATTGCCATCGAAACTTGCCAAGACAATCGCCAACAAGCACCAAGCTGCCGCGTCATCGATAGCTCCAGCACCGATCGCAACGGTTCCCATCAATGTTCCAGCTAGTCCTTTGAAGTGAATGATTCGAGCCAGCATGGGGAAGGCCGTAATACACATCGAGGCACCCAAAAAGAGCATGGCCTCGAACAACGATGTCTTCTCGGGGAACCAACCTCCTTGTCGGTACAGGATGTAACCCAACCCAGCACCCAACACGAACGGCGTTACCATCCCTGCCATCGACACCAAGAGCGAACTTCGGAAATGGCCTTTGAGGATATCGATTCGAAACTCGAGGCCCACAATGAACATGTAAAGGGCCAAGCCGAGTTGGGATGCGGGGAAGAGATAACTCGAGGTATCGCGTGTGGCTTGCGTCGAATCCCACGGAAAAATCGCTCGCTGCAAATCTGGAAAATACAGCCCGAGAAGCGATGGTCCCAAACAAACGCCCGCGATCATTTCAGCCACCACTTGAGGCTGTCCAAACTTCTTAGCCAGAACCCCCACCACGCGGCAAGCCGCCAGAATCACGGCGATTTGAAAAAAGAAATGGATTGCCAGATCAAGGTTCTTCATGGAGTTTTGCTCGTCGTCTGGTTGGGGAATCGCTCGGGGGTTTCCACCCACGAAGCGAGGAATGGAAAGGGAAAGAAAACAACAGAACTCCCGTGGAACGGATAGCTTCCCTAGCCAGGTTTCCTGCCGGTATTTTTTGCCACCCAGCAGGATCGCTGTCCTCGCGGAGAAGATTGTACCAACAACACTTGTTCAAACAACTAAAAGGCACGGCTTTTCCGTGAATTGTGCTCAGACGGAAGACCCCCGCCTAGTTTTCTGGCAGCCGCCCTTCGCCCCTAAGAAACATTCTGAAAATATTTCTTAAAGGAGCTATATCACACCGTATCCGTGTTGCTTGGTACTTGGCCAGCGATTGCTAGACGGGAATCGCAACCCAACCTAGCTCCCAGCGGAATCAAAACCCACGGGTGCCAAAAAAACAACCAGCCTTTGAGGGGGTGTTCGACGCCATTGATGTCTGCTCCTGGCAATCGAGCTCGCCCTACCCACCCGAATCCATGGTGAGGTGGGGTACGCATTGATCCATTTCCTGGCAGCGATTGCTTCGACCACGACCCTCTCGACCTACCTATCGAACGTTCTCCGCATAGACGGGACGTTAAGGACTGAATCCTGCACCTTGGTCGGCAAAGGCCAGACGACCGGTGAAATTGGCACGCAATCCGCACAAGGAAACCCATGCCCGAGAAGGCTAGTACGTCCCAAATCCTTCCAATCAGATAAAGGAGGCACCAACGATGAGACATGAAATGCACGCGTACGATAGCGTTTCTCCCTCTTGGTCGTTCAATCCTCAATCCATCCTGCATCGCACGACATTGGGGAGCTCTTTCAAGCGGGCCGCTTACCGCTTCCTTGCATGGCAGCAGTCCTTGAGTGTCACGATGTATCTCTTCATCATCTCAGCCGTATCGATTTATGACATGCTGATGACGGTACGCTATGCCGATACGCTGAAGTACATGGAGCAGAATCCATTTGGCAGGTGGATGATGCGGTTGGATGAACTCGAACATGGGGTACCTCCCGATCTGACTCTTTTTCTCTCGGTCAAATCCCTTGGCACGGTCCTAGTCATGTTGGTGCTATTCGGACTGGTCCGGTATCGAGCTCGGCTTGGTCATCCCGTCGCCATCGGTGTGTCTATTTGCCAATTGATGCTTCTATGGTACTTGACCCTAGGCGAGGCGTAGAGATACAGCAGGTCGGACGTGTCGGAAAGCAAACCGACGACCCTCTGAATTGCAAGCATTGAAGGATGCGTGGAGTTCCACGCAATGTTTTTTTAGACAGAGCCGACACAGCCGACAAAAGTTCGATTTCGTTTCCATGAGCCTGAGGCGCTAGCCGATTTTTTGTACGTCGAAAGAAATCGGCTAGCGCCTCAGGCTCATTTTTGTCGTTTGTCGGCTGTGTCTGAGCCTTGTTCCCATTCATTCGGCGGGCCAGTCCTATCATCCGCTTCAGGAAGCGTCTGCAACTTCTCCTTTCCGCTCGCTCGAACTTGGAAAAACGGTCTAGGTGATTCGGAACTGAATTGCTATGGTGCCTTTGTAAGATTGCGATCACCCGTACGGATACGGGGAGCTGATGGTTCCATCGCGATTCGCATTTCGCTAGGCCGCTCAAGGACGAGTTGTTCATGATGCGTCAAACGTATCTCACCTGGAAGACCTGCTGTCGATTCACTCTTGGTGCTTGCCTGTTGCTCCCAGGGCAACTGGTAACAGCCCAGCCTCCAGGCAAAAGTCCAGGGGTCCAGCCGCGCGCTCCCGGGTACGGATCGGGCAATGCCCCTGCAGGCAATCCAGCGGCTACGGCTGGCAACCCAGCCAATTCCGCCGTTCCGACCAATCCTCAACTGAATGCTCAGCTGAATCCAAATGTTCAAAGCCGCGTTGATCAAGCGGTTCGAGACGGGCAACAGTGGCAGATGCAAGGCCCCAACAATGGTGGGCAAGTCCTGACGGATCCTCCATTCCCCCCTCTGTCGCCGCAAGAACAAGCCACCATCGATAGTATCCTCGCCTATTGGGAGCAAGAGACGGCCAAGATCGAGCGTTTCAGTTCCGACTTCACACGATGGGAATATGACTCCCAAGCGCCAGGAGTTGCGGAACTGGCGAGGCAACTGGGTCATACTGAAATCCCTGTCGCGGCCGGCCAAGGGGTGATTCGATTTAAGAAGCCAGACAGCGGGCTCTTCAAGACTGATGTCTATGCCAAAATGACTGGCCAGCTCACCCCAAAAGGCCAAGTCGAGTTGAGTAATGACAACAAGAATTTCGGTGAATGGGTCGTATGCGACGGCCGCAATGTTTGGGATTATGACCGCAAGGAAAAAATTCGAACGCGGGTCGAGCTCCCTCCAGAGATGCAGGGGCTGGGTATCATGAATTCGCCTCTGCCGTTTCTCTTCGGTGTGAAGGCGGACGAGATCAAATCACGCTATTGGGTACGAGCGATTTCGCCCGGCATGGAAAATGGTAAACCGGTCGAGAACAAGTACGCCGTCGAAGCGTATCCCAAGTATCCGGTCGATGCTGTCAATTATCATCACGTTCAAATTGTTTTGGATCGCGAAATGTTCTTGCCAGTGATGATGATCCTGTACATGCCCGAGTGGAATGACAAGGCCAGCAATCAGAACGGCGTTGTCATCGAACCTCGCGATAAGCGGATGGTCTATCAATTTGCCGGCCGACAGACGAACGCCAACATCTTCCAGAAGCTCAGTGAAGCGATTTTCTTGAAAGAGTTCATTCCAAACGACCCAGGGGCCGGTTGGAAAACCAACGAAATCCCTTATCTACCCAACGCGAATACCGCTCAGGCCCCCGTTGAAAATGGTCCGCGTACTGCGAACCCACGTCTGCCAGCGGCTCCGGGAAATCCGAGACCGCAATAACCCGAGCGAACTGGTCAACATCCATGCAATGGCGCGTGCTCGGATTTTGGAAGCCGTTAGGTTTTGCAGCGGTTTTGGTAGCGACCTGCGGCTGCTCCGGATGGCTCCCGGTACACTCCGAGCCACCTCCTATCGAGCGATCGTTTGGCAAAATGGAAATGCCACACGACACGGTCGGCGTCGAATCGATCCTTATCCGACTCAATGCCCATCAAGCCCAGCGCCTGGCTGAAGTATGGGGATCCGTAGACGAACAAGCCGTTGCACCCGAGGTACGAGTCGCACTCGATCGCAATGGACTAAGGGCTGGCAAGGCGACAAGTCACTTGCCAGCAACCCTCGAAGAATGGGTCCGTGCCAACGAACGTCGAAGAGATGTCGATCCGCTCGAACAAGTCGGATTGGCGGCTGATGTTTCGACCTTCGCTCAGCTTTGGCGTTGCAAACCCGACTCTCGCAAGGAACTAACCGTCCGCAAGCTACCGCAGGATGAGGCGACAGTATTCTTCTTCGATGGTTCTCCGAAAGGTGGAACGTATCGATCCCCACACTTTTTGTTCGCCTTGCAAACCATTCCATTTGGAGATGCTTCGGCGGTGGTCAAATTGAATCCAGAATTGCAACACGGCGATCCCCGACGTGTTGTCGTTGCGAAAGACTCCGCCATACGAACCGATGAACGACGCGATACGCTCTCGTGGGACTCACTCGCGATCGAGATGCGATTGCAACGCGGAGATTGCATCGTCCTGGGAGCCACCCCTCAATTGCATGGGTTGGGGGAACATTTTTTTCAAACCCGAACGAAGGAAGGGGAAATGCAACAAGTCCTGTTCCTCGTCCGTTTAGCGGAAACGCGATTGGATGACGCGTTTGCACCTGAAGAAGCTGCCAAAGTCAGGCGGTCCTCCGAGTCTCGGTAGCGGATCACCTATTCATTTACCTTCCGATCGATGTCCCTGGCGAGAATCAAGCGTTACACTGAGCAATCAAGCGGTACACTGGGCAATCAAGCAGTACACTGGGCAATCAAGCAGCCCACTGGGCGGATGTCGGATGGTTTCTAGGTCGTAACTCTTCCTACCATGAAAACAGCCAAACTACTGGCGGGGCCGTTGGCGGGCATCGTCCTCTACTTCGCACTTCGCCTCAGCCTGGATATGGAGATTCCGGCTGCGGCGGTGGCCATGCTCTGTGTTTGGATGGCGATTTGGTGGATGACCGAAGCGGTTCCACTGGAACTGACCTCCCTCTTGCCGATGTTGGTGCTGCCGCTGACCGGGTTGTATCCGAAGGACGGAATGCTTCAAGCGTGCGCACCCTACGCAAACGAGAGTGTCTATTTCTTTCTCGGTGGGTTCGGGTTAGGACTAGCGATTGAAAAGACATTGCTCCATCGTCGAGGTGCATTCCTGTTGCTTCGTTTTGCAGGGTCGAACGCGAGCATGGTGGTGGGGGCTTTCATGATCGCGACGGCATTGCTCA